>NZ_JBPVIS010000001.1:0-1057703 GCF_051660965.1 Vibrio glycogenivorans
TTTAGAGGAGAATATTGTGAAAAAGGAACGCTGGGTACAAATAATGGTTGAAGCCGGGTTTACTGAGGCAGATATGGTGAAATGGCATCAAAAATTTGAGGAACTAGAACCAGAGGAGCTCAGAAATTCCTAAAATCGCTCGGTATATCGGATGAAGAAATATCAGACATCCGAGCTTTGTAACATTTAATAGTGTTCTGTGATGAAAGCAATGCCCTAAATCTTGTCTGCCGCCGAAATCGCGACTGGCGGCATTACAAAAAGTAGCTCAAACCGATAGCCGATAATCTGATTGCTTTTGCGTTGCTGACAAAGTTTGGGGCATTTTCGTGTTTCATGCCCCGTCAGCAAGCCTCTGGACAAATGTGAGTTACAGCTTTTGCTAAATTAGCATTTGACGGATAATCTAAGGTATTGCAAAGCCTCTTATCGACTGGCCAAAGCTACTAATCCACTACAAGACCCACGTAAGCTGCCAAACCAATAACCAGAACCAAAAGAATAAATTTTAACGGCACAATCGATGATGCTGGTGCGTCGCTTCCCACCTCAGGTATAGAGCGATATACGTTTGTCAAATTGCTATTATCTGTTACATAACTAACAGCCGCACCTTTATTACCAGTTTCCTTTTTATCCAATCGCACTGTAACTTCCATACCTTCTTTTAATGAAGATAGTAAAGCATCATCAATTGGCATAAATCCATGTCTTTCGGCCCCGTAGTCAACAAATGCAGCTTGAAGCAATTTTTCGATTCGGGTAATTCTGGCTTTAAAGTAAGAACCTACCGGTAATCCAGACACATTTTCTAATTCCTGCATGGTGACCCCTTTTTAACGTAAGCCTAACGCCGCATAAAGGTGTGAGCAACGCTACCACCAAACCTTTACCATACCACCGTAAACACAAAACCCAACGATGGAACGAAAAATGCCAAGCGTTGGGAATCACTCTTAAATGCTTTGCTAGCCTTCCTCTTCCCATGTCGAACGTATTGCCCATTGTAAGCTCTCATTTAACCCAAAATCCTGCTTTAGATGTAAACGCCGGAGGTATTCTGGAGTAATGTATTGCTCTAACTTATGTCCAAAGTCAGGGTCTCCGCATAGATAACTATAAACCTCTGATTCAAATCCATTGTGAGTAGCATTTAGAATTATTTGTATATTCATAGTGGCTATACGAGATGAAAAACCTAAGATGTTCAAAATAAGATTATTCGTTTTTGGGTTAAAACACTCATGGCTATATTCTGGGTTATCTACTATTGGAAAAACGCCATGTGCTATGTGGTTTCTAATATTTCTTACAAGCGAAAGACCAAATGAAATTTTTCCATTGTTCTCCAACTGAATATCAAAACTATTATCGAACCTTTTTTGATATTCCTTAACTTGAGTTAGGTAACCATCGACTTTGTGACCATAGTGCAACGGGACTTCCAAATCACTATAAACTTCATCAAGTAACCATGCAGCTTGAGCTGAGTAATTCCTTTTTCGTTCGAGTGAGTTATTCTTTAGTTGAGCCCGAGCATAATGGAACTCATATTGTGAGTTAGTAAAACGGTACGTCTCCTCAAGCGCATTTGAAATGAACAAGAAGCGCGTGAGCGGTGTAATGATTGAACTATTATGAGAGGCATCAGAATCCAGCTCATCTCCAGCTGACTCACACCAATAATGCGCTTCTTCATAACGAAATGGGTTCAGTTGAACATTATCCAACTGACTAGCTAATTTTAACCACTTGGCAATACTTTCGGTATGAGCCTCTGTTTCTTGTTTTAGTTCTTTCTTTGAAAGCTTATACACATCTGACTTATTTCTCAGTAGATCGCAAAACATATACAGTTCATGTAGATGTAATGGCAACTCACGAAATTCAGAACATTTCTCACATTTCATCATTATTCCCAAATGTTGAAGATATTGCTTGAAGGCTAACGCCTTGAAAAACGCCGCTAAGGTGCGGTTATGTGTTTTTTTCAAAGAATTTTAGTGCATTGCCCTTACCATTCTGATTTAGTGAGAAGGAAAAGTTAAAGCGCCCCTCAAATATTGACTTTTCGATTCCATCTATGTCGAACTTTTTGTGACTGACATTTCCCCACATATCAACTATACACTCCGAATAAACTGTCATATCTGAACCAGACTCAATGAGGTACTTACCAAACACTCCTTGAGATAAGGTGTTCGATACGCCCGACAAAAAACAAAGCATAAAGGTATTTTCAAATCTATCTACGTCAGTACCGACCCAAAAGTGTCTATCAACATACAGTTCATTAAAATTAATCTCGTTAACAATAAAATCGCCTTTTAGATCGATGTTAGTATCTTTAGCAAGATTTAACTCAACGCCATCAACTACCAGAGGAGCTTCAGAGTTCTCTCTATAAATCTTGACAAATTCATTTTTGGACATTAGCTCTTTTATGTAAACTCTCTGAGTATTTAAGAAATAGTATCCTTTATCTAAGATAGTTAGAACTTTAATTGGTGGCGAGAAAAAGAAATCTGCTCCTGACAATTCTTGATACCTAGCTAACTCATGTTTTTTCGCTAGATCACTGGAAAAACCAAACAGAGAATTGACACCTTTGTAGCCGAGGCGCTCGTTAGCATTAGTAAACTTTGATACTGTACTTTTTATCTCCGCAGCATTTAATGTTGTTTTCACCTCGATATTGTATTTTACTGATTCAGCTGGTACAAACCCTAATTCACCACCAAATAAAATAGAAGGAAGAATCTCATCATCATATATAATTAAATCACTTTCATTGGATTGCTTTCCTGCCCTGTCTTGTATTACTCCATTAGCAAACTTATATTTACTAGGGATTACATCCTTTATAATTTCCTTAAGTAATATTTCATTCAGACTTCCCTTAACACCTTGATGATGCACAAGGTTATTTGCTTCAAACGAAGACTTAAGGTAGTTAACTTTACTGTTAACTACTTCTTTTATGAAATTACTCATGCTACAAAATTATACCTCGTAACTGATTGACACATAATGCTTACTATGCGGCAACGTGCCACATAATTCCCTTCAGCACTGCCACCTAACCCACCACCAAAAACAAACCTACATCAACATAATCCCTACATTTCAGTAAATTATCAACCGATTAAGTCAAACATGTGTCGCAGTATGATGCATATTGCCGCCTATAAATTAGTCAGCGTCCTAGATTCCACTCGACCTCGTTAGGTATGAGGAAAGGTAAGGCAAAGCGCATCGCTATAGTTGAGGAGCTGAGTAACACTGGCAAGGAAAGGGGCAAAAACTGTTTAGAGCAATCTGTCAGTTCCCGACATATCGAGGAATCAAAGGTGAAAGACTGCATTCTGACTCATTGGAAGAACTATTTGTAGTTATAAAATTCGAGTTAATGACGTAAGGTATTGTAATAATTATATTCTTTCACATCACCCTACGATTTCGTTCGTATCTGCCTAAAACTAAAGCACTGAGATTAAAAGAATAAAAAAGGGACCTGATTCAAACTCAGGTCCCTCATAACTTATCAGCCTACTCTCCCCCTACCTCGCACAGAGATAAAGTGACCTATCAACAAAGTAATAGCCTAGCGACTGTTATAACTCTGCATGTTGTGTCAACACATCATTTAACTCGCTAACTCTCGCTTCCGGTGAGCGACTATGACCACCAATCAACAGATAAAGACTGGGTATCACATACAGCGTCACTACTGTGGTTAATAGCATGCCGCTGAATATCACAACACCCACCGCAAAACGCGTTTCTGAGCCTGCACCGGTCGCGATTAACATCGGAATCGAGCCAAGCAAAGTTGTCATGGCAGTCATCACGATTGGGCGCAAGCGCTGCTCGGAAGCGTTCACAATAGCTTGCTTAACCTCTTGTCCTTGATCGCGTAGTTGATTGGCAAACTCAACAATCAAAATACCATTCTTAGTCGCCATACCGATTAGCATTAGCATACCGAGCTGTGAGTAGAGATTGAAACTTTCTCCAGCAATTAGAATGCCTAACAAACCACCGAGTAAACCAATAGGAACCGTCAACATGACAATCGTTGGACTAACAAAACTCTCGAACTGCGCGGCTAATACAAGATATGAGACAAAAAGAGCGAGAACAAAGATCAACCAAACCTCACGCTGATTGTCGTAGTAGTCTTTTGATTCACCTGCATAATCATAAGTGTAGCCTGGCGGTAACATCGGCTGAACCGTCTCTTCTAAATAGGTCAACGCCTCTCCAAGCGTTACGCCTTCAACCAGATTCGCTTTGAGGTTAATCGACTTCTTACGCTGATAGTGGAACAAGCCACGTGCTGAGGCGACATCATTTACCGACACCAAAGTATCTAACGAAATCAGCGCACCGCCGTTTGAACGCAAGTAGACTTTACTTAAGTCTGCTGCAGAGTTGAAATGCGCTTCATTGGCTTTCAAATAGACATCATACTCTTCACCAGACTGTTCAAAGCGTGTCTCAGACGCACCACCCAAGAGAACTTCAAGTGTTGAAGCAATATCGCTGACACTCACTCCTAAGTTTCTCGCCACCTCGCGATTGACGGTGAGCAGCATTTCCGGTGTTGTTGGGTTGTAATCAAGCTTTGCACCATCCATCTTGCCGCTTGCTTCAGCAAGCTGTTCTAACTCTTTAGCAATCTCATAAATGACATCATAGTCTTCCCCTTGGAGTACAAACTGAACAGGCTCCCCCATTCCGCCTCCAAACCCCGGTTGATACGGAAATACTTGTGCATCGGTCACATCTCGCGTCAACTCTTTAATCAGACTGACGACTTGAGTGGCGTTCATGTCACGCTCGTCCCAGTGTTTCAGGCGGATAATAAAGAAACCTTGGTGATCAGCCCACGTTCCGAAAGCCGGTGTTGAATAGTTAAGATAGGCAACAGGCCCATCTTCATCAGCAAGCGGCATTAAGCGCTCATTGATTTGCTCCATACTACGAACCATGCGCTCATAACTGGTCGCCTCAATACCACTGACATACACGTTGACAGCACCTCGATCTTCCACCGGTGCAAACGCTCGTTGTTGTGCGCCGTACGCAAAGTAAAGTCCAACCGAACATAGCGCCAATACAAACAGTGAAAAGGTTTTCCATTTGAGAACACCCTCTAGCGTCTGTCGGTAACCCATTTGAGTGCGTGCCACCTTAGAATCTACCCATTGGCACACTTTGCTTGGGGTTTCCAACTCATTTCTAAATAGGCGTTCACTTATTACTGGCCCAAGGGTTAGCGCGGCGATTGATGAGAACCCAACGGCCGCTGACAAGATAACCGCAAACTCTGCAAACATGTTGCCAAGTTTTCCTTGCAAAAAGATCAAAGGAAGGAAAGTCATGATGAGTACAAGTGTGGTTGCGATAACGGCAAAGTTGAGCTCTTTCGTCCCTTTAAAAGCTGCCACCATTGCAGGCAAACCGTTTCGTCGATGGCGCACAATGTTCTCAACCACCACAATCGCATCATCAACCACTAAGCCAATAGCTAGGATAAGTGCCATCAAAGTAACCAGGTTTATTGAATAACCACATAAATACGCGACTGAGAATGCTGAGATGAGTGACACGGGTACCGTAATAGCGGGTACGATAGTCGTCGAGAGTCGACCGAGGAACAGATACAAAACGGAGATCACCAACACCGCGGTTATCGCTAGCGTTATGTAAACCTCTTTAATCGCTTCTCTGATAAATACGGTGCTGTCGTAATCGACTTCAAGCCGAACACCCTCAGGGAGAAAATGTTGCAACTGCTCAAGTTCACGTTGAACCGCATCAGAAACGGTTAACGGGTTAGCTTGTGACATCGCAACGATACCCAGCCCCATACTGTCGACATTGTTTGCCTTGAAGGTCGTTGTCTCTTTCTTTGCTCCAACGTAAACACTCGCAATATCCTTGAGCAGAACAGACTCGCCGTCTTTCTCAACGATCTGTAGGTGTTCAAAGTCATCGACTTTTTGATACATTCGCTCGAGTCGAACGACAATATTAAGTGACTCATTTCTGACGTATCCAGCAGGAAGCTGCAAGTTCTCAGCTCTTAGTGCACGGGTCACGTCTGTCGTTGTGAGTTCTCGGGCTGCAAGTTCGATTGGATCGATTTCAACATAGAGCACACGTTCGATAACACCTGATGTGTTAATCGAACTCACACCGGGTAACAGGCTGAGACGCTCAATCAAAATACGTTGCGCATAGTCGCTAAGTTCAACACGGTCGTGTTTGTTACTGGTTAAATTGAGCCACATGAAGGGGTCACCTTCACTACTGTTCTTACGTACGACAGGCTCATCGACATCGTCGGGTAGTCGTCCCCTGGCACGCCCAACGGCATCCCGAACATCACTGACCGCCTGAATCATGTCGGTACCCGGTTTAAAGGTGATATTGACACCCGACCAACCATCCCAAGAAGATGACCAAATATAATCGATGCCATCAATGCCGCTTAACTGATCTTCGATCGGTTTAGTGATCTGACTTTCAACAATCGATGACGCACTACCTCGATAGGACGTGCCTACCGAAACAACACTACTTTCGACATCTGGCATCTCGCGAACGGCAAGCATGCTTGCGCCTACCAATCCAAAAACAACAAAGAGTATATTAAGGACAACCGCCGAAGTTGGGCGGTACATAGCAAAATCAGACAGCTTCATTATTACCGCTTACCTTGTGTTGATTCAGTACGATGGTTTCAATCACTTCAATTTCCGCCCCATCACGTAGCTTCACTGTTCCGCGATAAACGATTTCTTCTCCAAGTTTTAACCCAGACAAGACTTGAACCAGCTCGCCAGTCCGTTCTCCTAAGCTAACCGACCTTTGTTCAACGACAGAATCATGAACCACATAGACATAGCGCTGATCACCACGATAGACCACAGACTGCAGTGGAATGGTCACTTCAACTTGAGAAGGCAAAGTCAACTCACCCATCACTAAGCTTCCTGGTGTTAACCCCGCTTTGTGGTTGTCGATTAAGAACTGGGCTTGAATACTCTGAGTTTGATCACTCACTCGCCCATCTAAACTGGTTAGGGTTGCTGTGACTTTAGCACTGCCTTCAACACTGGAAAGCTCCGTAGACTGGCCTATGGATAGCTGACGTAAATGAGAAGCTGGTATAGCGACATTCAATCTTAGCTTGCTTGGGTCATCCAGTGTGGTTAGCACCGTATCTGAATCGATATTTTGACCAACACTGACATCCACCAGACCTAGACGACCGCTAAATGGCGCTATTACTTGCTTATCTTGCAGATTTGCCGTTGCAATATCGACTTCAGCCTGCTGAATTTCGACCAGTGCTTGCGCTGCATCAACATCTGCTTGTGTAACGGCACCATTGGGTAACAAACGAACTAGGCTATTATATTGTCTCTCGATTTCTTTGAGATTTGCTTTCTCACGCTGAACAACCGCACGTTGATGGCGATCATCGATGCTAAATAGAAGCTCACCCTTCGCAACCTGCTGACCAGAACTCACCAAAACTTGAGTAATGCGGCCCTTTTCTTGTGGTTTTATTTCAATCGACTGATGGGCGAACGTATTTCCCAACATATGGACACTGCGTTGCAGGGTCTGTTGATGACTAAAGGTCGTATCAACGGTTAAGGCAGTGGATACTGAAGGCTGTTCATTTTCAGAAGTATGGAGTGAAAATGCCGTGAAGCCCGCGAGAGCGGTGACACCGGCGATAAGCGCGTATTTTTTCATTGCTGACGAAAACGGTTACAAGAAGCAAAAAGAGAGCGCTATTTTACCCAGTGTGCAAGACCAAAGATCGAGTAGGCTTCAAACTATCGATATTTGTAATGATTATTTTGCAATAAATTGTGCTACAGAATGTGAACAAGACGGCTCAAACATGCTAAATGAATCGACCAGGCCTGCATAGACTTAGCCTCTGCTCCATCACCGGCCTCACACACAATGCATCATAGCTGTCTATACCGCTGTACTGTATACTTTGTCAAAAGCACCACAACAACGGCTGATACCCCGCAAATGATGACTGACGAAGAAAGAATCAAGCTGCAACAAAACAATCCACTGCATGGACTAAAGCTAGAGACTATGCTGCAAGAGCTAGTGGATTTCTATGGTTGGGATATTCTTGATACCGCAATGCGCTTTAACTGTTTTAACACCAATCCTTCGATTGCCAGCAGTGTGAAATATTTGAAGAAGACCGATTGGGCGCGAGAAAAATTAGAGAACTTTTACCTTTATCGTTTCAAGCGCATGCCACGCGCAAGTGCAGAAGAGTTCAATTTATCCCCAAGAGCCCGTACCTTCCCCGATGGCCTGAAACCTAAAGAGCCTATGGAGCTAACCGTTGACTCTATTCTGAAGTCGCAAGCGAAAGCCGCATCCGCCTTCAAACAGCGCTCATCTCGCGGACGCTCAAACCGACGTTAACGCGCCAGTTTTTTAAAGCACCATCACCCTAGCAATTCGGGTTGCCAAGGAAAACTGTTGAGATAGCCAATCACAATGGCGCCACTTTTCAGTGGCGCCATTGGCAGAGTTTTTGATTCACCACATCTTGCTTAGCAATCCGCTGAGTGCACAATTAGTCCACTTAAGTGAACTCTCGTATTACAGACTCTTGTCCAAGAAGCTAACCATACGCTCAATCAAGGGGGCTCTCGTAGCATTATCATCCAGTGTAATGGCACCTGATGGATAGAAATGACCAAAGCCTGCCACCCATGCCGTATCGACATGAATGCCCGCTTGCGAGTATTTTGGCAACGAATGTTCTGCTACATCAAATAAAGCGTCTAGGTCGTACTGACCGAAGTGGATTATTGCAGGAGGCAGCTCAGTTTGGTTTTGTGGGTTTAGATCAAAACCAAGTAGCATACCTGAGTTAGCCATAACAGCTTTAACCGGTGCGTTCATACCATACGCAACGTTAAAGCTGGTGATAGCCCCTGCAGAAAAGCCGCCCAAAGCAATTCGATCGGGGTCAATACCCAGGGTTTCGGCATTGTCTTGTAGATAGCCAATCGCCTGATACAGGTCTTCTGCAGCAGCGATTATGCTATTGCGCAGGATATCCGACCCATAAGGGATTGGCTCCAGGCCTTTGTTGACACGCAGCAAATTGTGGCGATCGTGCAGCGCTTTGCTACGCAACTCTTGATCAACTAGCATCTTATCCGAATAGCCGATGTTCGTCGGTACGGGCTCTTCTCTTGAGAGTCGGTAATCAATCGCCACACAGGTATAGCCTACTTGGGCAAATTGCTCGCAGTAGTCTCTCATGGTGGTCGTTTGAGCACCTGATACCGAGTAGATATCATCACGACCACCGCGAATAAAGTTACCGCCAAACGTCATTACGACGACTGGATTGTGCTCTGCTTTGGGAGTGTTAGGTTGGATGATATCCATAACCAAATCACGCTCAGCCACTTCTCCCTCCACTGTTACCAAGCCTTTGGCATAGGGTACATCAAGTTGAGCGGTATAGTGCTCTGCGACGATTTCAGCAGTCGCGGCGTGTGAGATAAGCGCGGTTGCGATAGCAATACTTGCTGTTGCGTTTTTCATATTCGAATCCTCGTTTGGTTTGAGTGCATTGTGGGCCTTCGAGTTACATCGAACAATGTGATAGCATCAATAGCAACTATCGAAATCTTCGATAGTTGCTATTGCGATAACATCTAACAGGTAATGAGGAGGAGTAAGAAAATGACGGTACAATTCGATAAGTTGACGACACTCGACTTAAAGATGTTGCGTACACTGTTAGTGCTTATCGAGACAAGAAATGTTTCGCAAGCAGCAGAGCTCCTAGGTCTTCAACAAAGCACGGTCAGTTATCAACTGGGAAAACTTCGGCAGGTATTAAACGATCCGCTTCTGGTTCGTTCAGGGCGGGGGTTTGAGCCATCCACTTACGCAAAGCAAATTCACTCTGGTTTAACCGCGCATTTTAACGCTATCGAGCGCTTACTGTTTAATGATCACTTCGATAAAAAGACCGCGACAGGAACCTTGAGATTAGCATGTCATAGAAACGGCTCGCGCAATTTTATCGGTCAACTTCTAGGTGAGATAAAGTACCAACTGCCACTTGTTCGCATGGAGATTGTTGACTGGACTGAGCAAGTACCTTCGATGATCAAGGAGGGCAAAATTGATTTTGCTATTGGCTTTGAGGGCGATAAGTTATCGCAACTGCAATCTATTCCTCTGGTCGAGGTTGGCTATCAGATCGTTATGTCCCATGCACATCCAATGGCGGAGAAAGTGATCGGCAAACAAACCGTTTTTGACTACCCACATGCGGTAGTCAGTACCAATGAGGCGGTCGAGCGATGGTTGGACTACCTAGCCGACAGACAAAACAAACCGCGCTCGGTTGAGTTTACGTCAACCTCCATGGAGTTCACTACAATGGCCTTAGAAGGCACCGACCGCTTAATGTTTGCCGCTGATACCAACGATGGCTTTTTTGACAACTATAATGTCATCACGCAGCCAGCCCCCTTCATTGCAGAGCAGACTGTTAAGCTTTTGTTCCATGAGAGAGCGACACTCGACCCGCTCACGAGATGCATGCTAGAAATCATTAAGACGACAGCGAGTAAGGTTTTTGCTTAGATACTTGATGTGATAATGGGTTACTTGGGAACATGGCAAGATAATGAATCACTTTCACACGGAGGGTGAGATGAAAATAATCGTACCAATTACTCTATCCATATTTCTTCTTGTCGTTCATGTGTATTACCCTAATTATCAACAGGACCAACAATTAGAAAAACTCAAGTCAGAGTTTCACGACTTCCTCTTTGAAGACGATAATCGAGTGCAAATCACTGAAATAAGAGTTGAAGATAGTGTTATCGCCCTAGATGTCCGTATCGTGAATATACACCTAATGAAAAAAGACAAAAGTACGCTAGCCAAACAATCCAGGAAGATCCTCCCTCAGAAAATTTGCAGTAGCACGGTACTAAAAGACTGGTTATCGAATAACAATTGGATATCTATTGATGTCTACAACTCTGGGATAGGAGTGATCACCAACGTAAGCGTAACTAAGAAAGACTGTGTTTGAGTACGAAGCTCGCAATTTTGTCTGCCGCCTCATTCATGCCACACAACTAAGCGCTGCAAAGATATCTAGGGGCACAGCGATAGTCGTGCTATCGGGCTCCGGAGACTTTCACTAGTTACCCTCATTTAGAATCTAAATTTTATATGTAAGCCACTCATATCGTTTCATTTATCTCCCGTTGCCTGAGAATTAACTACCATTAGGTGTAATCAACCATTGTTTACGGAGCAGCAAAAATGAAAATAGCCGTCACCACTGCCAGCGGAGCCCTGGGATCAGCGATACTCAAAGCCACTGCGGAATTACTGTCAAGCAATAACGTAATCGGCTTGGCCCGTACACCGAGCAAGGCAGCTCACTTGGGGGTGGAGATTAGACCCGGGGATTACAATAACCCAAGCGAGCTTGAAACCTCGCTCAAAGGTGTGGATACCTTGTTACTCGTCTCAGGTATGGACGCACCTGAAAAACGCATTCAACAGCACAGAAACGTGATAGAAGCGGCCAAAAAAGCCGGAGTGAGCAAAATTGTCTATACCAGCGTGCAAGGCGCTGAAGAGAACACCGCCTTTTCGCCGGTGGTGCAAAGTAACCGACAGACAGAACAGGATGTGCGAAACAGCGGCCTCAGTTGGGTCGTGGGCCGCAATGGTATCTATATTGAACCCGATATTGAGTATATCGATAACTACATTCAGGCAGGCGAAATTGTCAACTGTGCCGGAGAGGGAAAATGTGGCTATACGACTCGCCCTGAGCTTGCCTATGCCTACGCACGCCTACTCACTCAGGATGAGCACAATGGTCACACCTACAACTTGAATGGCGAGGCGATCACTCAGGCTCAGTTAGCCGAGTTGATGAGCATGGCCTTTGACAGTTCGATAAACTATCGCTCAATGACGGTGGAGGAATACCGCCAAGACCGAATAGCAGAGCTCGGTGAGTTTCTTGGTACCGTGATCGCGGGTATCTATCAAGGCATCTTAGAAGGTAAGGCGAACAACCCGAGCGATTATGAAAAAGCGGCAGGCCGACCTCATATTGGTTGGAAAGAGTACTTTTCGGATCTTAAAACACAGCCCTGATGCAGAGAGGTTTGCGCTAGTGCGCAAACCTCGACACGATTTCTAGATAGCGCTTTCAACTTTGCTTGCAATCTCTGAAGAGATCCATGATCTCCACACCTCGGGATAGTTTTCTAAAAAGTAGTACATAGCATCTTCAGCATCCGCATGCTCGTCTTCCATCCAAGCGAGTATTTTGCTCATTTGCTGATTGGTAAATCCCCGGTTGCTGAGATACTCAAATGCGGCTGGCTCTTGCTGGGCAAATTTCTCCGTCGTGACCGTGTGTACCGGCGATGGTGGATACATGGTTACCTTGGGCGACTGGCAATCTGGCTGGGTGGTACAATTTCGATACTCGTCAATATCAGCACCCGAGCCAAAATCAACCATGACCATCTCATACTTACCGAGTATGGGCGTGGGTGACCAGTAGTAGCCAAACCAAGCTTGCTCGCGCTCATAATTTTTGGCCAAGATACCCGCTAAAGCCGCGCCAGATCCTGGGTCAATAATATCGAAGTCGTGCGCCTCAAGACCTAAGGCATCAAATAAGTGCCCAGCGGTAATTTGACACGTCCAACCTGATGGGCAGGTATAGAACGCAAACTTGTCATCGCTTTCAGGATGTTTGAATAGTGCCTTGTGTTTGATCACGCCCTCTATCGTCGCCAGCTCCGGGTAACGCTCAACCATATAGGCTGGCACCCAAAAGCCTTCTTGGCCGCCATCGGTCAACGAATTGCCCGCATAACGCAAACGTTTCTCAGCCACCCCCCTATCCAAAGCCTCTTTTATGCCATTGGTCCATAGCTCCGGCGCGACATCTGGCTGGGCTTTTTCAATCATTGACGTGCCCGTCGGAACCGTGTCACCCGGGATCAGTTGTGCTTGGCAGTCAAAGCCATTGTTGAGAATAAATTGGTCCACGTGCGCCATGACACTGGCCGAATTCCAGTTCATATCGGCAATGGTAAACTCACCGCATTCACTGGCATTAGCGTTCACAGTGGCACCTGCGATAAACAGGGCCACATAAAGTGAGGGCTTGATTTTCATTGAGTCAGTTCCTTTGTCATCTTTTGAAAATAGTATAGGAAAGCGAATCACTAAACACCGACGAAATTGCCATTAACCTTCTGATTATGTTGGCTAAATCAAACTTTGCTAACCAACAGGTCTTACCGAATGTGTTATCGACTTGGCATTGCCCCTTTTCGTGCTGTCCCTGCCGATAAACGTAAAATGTTTGAATTAGAAAGGCGGTTACTTGGGCTACCCGCCAATTAGAACAAGTGATAGACTGCGCGATAATCTATTCGCGTTCAGAAAGGTACAGCAAATCATGAACCCAATCCTAGCGATCTTGAAACAACATCAAGTCAGTGAGCAGCAGATCCACGAGCTTTTTGAGACCCTAACCCAGAACCCACTCGCAGCCATGGCAACAATCAGCCAACTCGGCCTGCCACAAGAGCAACTGCAACTATTGATGGGCCAAGTAATGCAAAACCCAGCGCTGATCAAAGAAGCCGTTGAGGAGTTAGGTTTGGACTTCTCTAAAGTCGAGCAAGCGCAATCTCAGTTGAAAAAATAACATTACCCAATCTGTAGGTATCAAAAAAAGGTCGCACTAGCTTTCGCTAGGCGACCTTTTTATTTCGCTAGTATATTTGGACGGGCTTAGTTCATTGGCACTAGGTCAAATAGAGGATCAAATTCTTCAGTGATCTATCCAGGAATATCCAAAAACGCCATGTCACCATCAACTTTAGCCGATTGGTCAGCCAGCAGCTCTGGCAAGATGAATTACCTGTGCAAAAATCATCAAAATTAACGTAATCGATAGTTGCGTGAGAAGATAAAAATACCTTCTTGTCCAATTAAACTAGGTTTGAAATAACAAAGCCCCAACACTACGTTGAGGCTTTAGGTTTAATACGGCCGACTATTGTATTTCTGAAACGTCGTATGGAATCCAAACATCGCTCACATCGACAAAATAGGTATTCCAGACTGTGTCTTCATCTGGGAACTCTGTATCTTGGTCTAGGACGATCATTGCTCCGCCGTAGACATCATTCTCACCAGAGAACAGATAGTAAGCTGCTATCTCTCGCTTGAACGTATCACGCTCAATGACTAAGTGGCCATCACTATTAACTGACCAGTTATAATCATACTTATAGGTTTCTCCACTGTCTTCCCAGTCACCTCGAATCGCAGTGCCATCTGGATCTAAGTACCACAACCGAACAGCACTACCACCACTTCTTCTTCGAGCGATTGTAATGCCACTAATATTCTCTTCTTCCAGTTCGATTTTGCCACCACAGGATGCAAGGTGAGATTCAAACACTGCTTTGGTCGCTCCCTCTCCCACTATATCAATTTCACATTCATCATAAGGCTCTTGAGCCCGAGCACTACTTAAGGACTCGTTTATCACTCTTAGCCAGATTTCCTGCTCAGTGAAACCGTCATCGATAAGACCATCGACAAATGAAGGTAAGCCCGTAATAAATGGCCCCCAGTCTTCTATATAAGCTGTATATTTGCCATCAATTTCGGTCGTATATTTTTGACCACTGCCACTATAGGTGAAATCATAACCCTCGAGCTTATAGTTGTGCCAAATTACATGATCGCGCTGATCAGACTCTGAGTAGCTTATTAAGGTATAATCCCAACTGTTGAATAAGTAGCCCTCATCAGAATCGTCTAGTAACTTAGTATTTGTATCTGAGTCTAAGATGTACTTACCACCAATACTTCTGTGGATCTCACTTCCTTCATCATCAATATACTCAAAGACCGTAAAATCTTTCCAGTAATCGATGAAATCCCCACCATACAGCTCACCCCTGGTAATTTCTTCCCAAGAGTTATAGTCAATGTCGGTAGTCGCATCATACTCATTAACTTGGGTATTATTTATATGACCATCGGCCCCCCAATCACTTGAAATGACCTCTTTTTTTGATCCATCAAAGTAATTCCAATAACTGTTAATCTGACGGTAAGTAGGCAAATCAAATGGCTCTGCGCCTGTATGGTCGTATTCAGTAAATTCCCTCGATTCAAACTCATACTCAGAAGTCACCCACGACACTTGCTCCATTTTTTGCAATGCATCCACACCTGAAAGATCATCATCTTTGATTGCGTCCACAAACTCTTCAACAGAACCATAGGTCAATACTCTGCCACTATCCTGTTCCCACACAGAGTATGGATATGCGGCAGTATATGGGTCGTCTTCATCGATGTACTTGGTGGTTGAATAGGTACTGACCCCATCTTCAACAGTATGGGTACCGATATCATAGACAAATGAGGAAAAATTCAAGCTACCGTCACGGTTTAGGTCTGAGCTATAACTTGCCATTGCCCAGTAGTCACCAGTCTCTGTGTTCTCAGCCCCCGTCGTCGTAGATGTACTATACAATATGTCCTCATCATCAACTTCTCTAAACTGATCAACTTTACTTTCAAAATCGATGTTATTGCCTTGAGTAACCGATTGTTTATAGCCTTTTTCTGTAACGGCAATCGGAGAGGTAGTGTTATAAGGCGTAAAGTAATCGGTCCCATTAACCGTGCGATAGATAACGGTGGCTCCGTCGCCTGCCTCGCTGGCCAGCTCTTGGGCCTTTTCTTCATCTTGTTTTTTGCTTTCAACCATTATTGCCGCCATCTCTAGCATGGCATTGGTCAAATTATGGTTGCTGTCGATGAAATCTCCCTTCATTAAATCCAGAAGCTCTTCATCATCGTAATCACCGGTATTACTCATCTGAGTCTTGAGCCATTCCATACGCTGACGCTCTGTACGCTCAACTAAGGTGGCAATTTGCGAGGCTATAAAGGACGCTTCTTCACTGTCGATAGCATCTGCAACAAAACCATCTAGTACATCCGCAATGTCTTCATACACCTCAGTAGTAAATGGATTGATTACCTGGCCTTCGAGCTCGCCGTTTAAAAGCGAGTCGAGTGCCTCTGGTCCTATCGGAGGCATGCTTAATGTTACAGAGTGGGCTGTTTGATCGCTACTGAAGAAGTAGTCTAACTCACCATCTTCTATAAGCTGTAAAAGAGCCTCTTCTGACTCCGGTGGCACTGAACCCACATCGACCGATTCATTGGTTAACTTGGCGAGAATAGGTAAGCCTATCAGCCCATCGGCTTGCGCCTTAGTCAAGTTAAGCGAATACGTTCCGTTGATGTCCGTTACGGCTTGTGGATCGCTTTCATCTAATTCTCCATTTCTATTCGCATCTATCCAAACCAACGCGTTGTAAATGTAACCATCAATAACACTTCCAGATAGCGTATAGCTTCCTGAACGGTCGGACGAAGAGCTAGAGTCATCGTTAAAGCACGATGTTGTCGCCAGCGCTAAAGCGACCGAGATTGCAATTTTTTTGATCTCCATATCTACCCGCCTTTATCTTCCTAGCTAACAGTAAAAACTATTGAAAACAGACAACTAATAACCATACATTTAGTAAGGTCACATGATAATGCTGACAAAATGTCAAGTATACTTCTGGGAGGACTATCACGTTCAGAGTATTGATTATTATGTTAATTGTTGATTTGAGATGTTAGTGATTTGTGACTTTTCGATATTGAAATTGGCTTGCCTTTTTTGTGTATTTAACTGGAGCTAATACTCTCTGCTCATATTAATTTGAATATTGACTTAGCTTGATAATCAAACTAAATTAACTATCAAATAGTTTGATTATCAAAGTAAATATGGAACGTTCTCTCAAACATCATCACAACTTCTCAGAGCACAACCACCACGGGGAAAGACGCACGGTTTACGTGCTAATACTGACCCTTGTCACCATGGTGATAGAGATCACCGCGGGTACCGTCTATGGTTCAATGGCCCTACTCGCCGATGGTTGGCATATGGGCACGCATGCCGCTGCCTTTTGCATTACCCTGTTCGCCTATCGGTATGCCAGAAAGCATCGCGATAGCACGCGATTCTCTTTTGGCACGGGTAAAGTCAGTGTGCTTGGTGGTTACACCAGTGCCATCGCACTGGGTATTGTTGCCTTACTCATGTTCGTCGAGTCGGTGAACCGGCTGTTCAACCCGCAAACCATTCAATTTAATGAAGCTATCTTGGTTGCGATTGTTGGGCTTGTGGTCAATCTGGTGAGTATGCTACTGCTCGGTGATCATCATCATGATCACAACCATTCACATGGCCATGACCATCACCATCACCACCACGATCATAATCTTCGCGCCGCTTACCTACATGTATTGGCTGACACCTTGACCTCACTACTGGCCATTGTTGCTCTGTGTTTTGGCAAATATTTTGGTTGGAACTGGCTTGATGCCATCATGGGTATGGTTGGTGCTGTAGTCATTGGAAAATGGACATTCAATCTGCTCGCACAAACCAGTCCCATTCTGCTCGACGAAAATATCGATGAGGCCTATTGTCAACGCATTCGCGATACCTTGTCACCGTACGGTGATATTACCGACTTACATATCTGGAAAATCACCGGACACCACTACAGTGCCGCCATCACCATTGATTCACGCAGTGACTTATCGATAGTGGACTACAAGAAAAAGCTAGCCGAGTTTGATAAAATCAAACACCTGACGTTAGAAGTACATGAAAAATAATGCAAAAAATAGAGATGCTAAATCAACTGCTGACCGAGTTTTACGACAAGATGTCGTCTTGGGAGCAGTCGGTGGTCAAAGAAACCGGGTATAGTCTGGCTCAAGTCCACACCATTGAAGTGTTGGGCAGCCATGGGCCAATGCGAATGAAGGAGCTGGCGGATAAATTAGGCATCACCACTGGCACCCTCACCGTTCAAGTAGACAAGTTGGTTTCTGCGCAGTTAATTGAGCGTCTCCGCCACCCTGACGACAGGCGCGCTATCGTGGTTGCCTTAACCAGTGCGGGCAAACAGATCCACACGCATCATAATCAGCTACACCTTAATCTAGTCAAAGATCTCACCAGTGGAATCAGTGCCGAAGACAGCGATCGCTTAGTACAAATTTTGGCTCAAATGAATCGGGAGTTCTGATATCCGGTAGCTCGCTCTCGTTACCCGAGGTTTGTAGCCTTGATAAAAATACCCAGCTCGCAGGCTGGGTATTTTTACATTTTCCGCTAATTGAGTCGCTAGAATGTGCTCAACCGGATTTGCTATCTAAGCTCTCGCGACCAGTCCGCAAGCGCCTTGATATGCTCTGGCGAGATCCCGCAGCAGCCACCAATAATCGTCGCCCCCGCCTTATGCCAGCGTCGAGCTAACGCTAAGTAGTCCTCAGGCGTTAACGTGCGCGTCTGTTGCAGCGTACCGTTCGCCTGGTGGTCCGATTCGATGGGTGCGAAGTTATTGGCATAAACCCCTATTTCCAACACTGCTCCCTTAAGCGAAGCACCGCTGTGCTCTTGCCACTGTTTGACTTCAAGGACTGCTGCCTCCATTACCTCAGGCACACTGCAGTTAAACATCACCCCAGCGGCCTTATCTAAGCTGATTGACTTCAGCGCCTCTGACAATGGTTCACCGGAGCGCAAACAGACCTTTTCATTATCTAGTTCGTCTTGCAATGTAAACGCGTAGTGACATGGCTTCTCCGATTGTCGCAATACCGATTGAACGACCTCAAGCTCTGCAACGCTAGATATTGTTTCTGCAATCCAAAGGTCGACATAAGAGTCCTGCGCAGCATAAAGTTGCTGATAAATCTGCTGCGCGCTTAGCGCCTGAAAAAGGTCTGGGCGATAACTGCCAAAGGGTGGAGCAAGGCTTCCCGCAACTGACACTGAGTTATTGGAACCGACGACTGCATGAGCAATCTTTGCTGCCAACTGTGCAAGTCGAACACCATCGCGCTGATAACCATCTTCACCTAGATGGAAAGGCACACAAGCATAACTGTTGACTATGATGATCTCTGCGCCTGCCGCAACAAAATTCTGATGCGCTTGCTCGACAAAATGCGGCGCTTCAATTAACGCTTGAGCGCTCCAAAGTGGTTGTGAGAACGGCGCACCAATTCGCTTGAGCTCTCTGCCCATTCCACCATCAAGGACCGTAAATGCTGTCATGGCCCAAATTTCCTCTAAAACTTCATTTTAGAGATTGAACCATATTTTCCTTCAACGTACATCGATTCTTTTACATTGAGATATGCCCAAGTGAGCACGACTACCTTAGGCCTCGCATTTAAGTATCTTATTGATTAAAAAAGCCACACACTCAAGGCTGCAGTGCTATTAGGTTAACTGTGCATCCAAACCTTTTGGATTAGGCCCATATTCATTATCCCCTTCATCACTGTCCTTAATAGTAAATACAATCAGCACGATCAAACCAATCAAAGGGATGAAGCCTATTAACACCCACCAACCAGTGCGCCCAGTATCATGCAGACGACGCACAGCCACGGCAAGACTAGGAATAAACACGGCAAGCGAGTACAGTCCGCCGATAAAATTAGTGCCTATCACACGCTCGATTAAAGCGATGGCGATAGAGATAATCACGTTGAAAAGCACGAACATCCAATACTCTTGTCGTCTCGCCCTACCCGTAAACACGGCATATTTTTTTAAAACTGCGAAGTACCATTCCATTTCATTTCCCCATTTGCACTGGACTGATTGTCTTGTCTCGTGGCAAGTTCATCAATCGGCATCGTTTTGCCTCTCGCACACTGCGACACTGAATTAGCTACTGCTCACTCACTTCGCAGTCAACCTAAAGCATAGATAAAATCAACTGCCAATTTTGAATTGAAGTGACTTATTTAAGAGATAGAGGGGGTTAAAGGTGTTCGACAATCAATTAAGCACAAACAACAAAGGGGCCATAAAGCCCCTTTAACTATCGATAAAATGTCGAGTTAATTGACACCGATCTCCTTGGCGATCGCTTCAATTTCCTTAAGGTCCATGCGATGAACCTGGATCAACTGGTTGATCTGGCTTAAACGGTTGTTGGCCTCATCTTGTTTGCTGCACGCATCAGATTTAGCATCCCACGTCGTGCCCTGCAAAAACAGCTCACAGTCTTGTTTGAGTTTCTCTATGGTTGGGATCAAATCATCTCGTTGGTCTTCAAGCTTAGCCAACTCCGTTTTTATCCCCATCTCACGCTGGAAAAGTTCACGTGAGCGCTCTAGCATGATCACTTGCTTCTCAGCCTTATGGATAAGCTCGACATTAGCTTGGGTGGAGTTCGCCAAGTTTTTCTCGTTTTGCTTAAGCTGATCGTTCAACTCACTGTTGTCACGCTCAAGACTGGCAATCTGTCCATCGCGCTCCTCTAATTGGGTTTGGAAGTCGGCGACTTGCACTTGCATGTTCGCCTCTAGCTGCTGCTCCAACTGGGTATCCAGTTCTGCGACTCGACGCTCAACCGTCATAGCGAGCTCTTGCTTCTCTTCCACCAGCTCTTGGTAGCGCACTTCTAATTCATCATAGGTCGATTGCCAACGATCAGCAGTGTGGGCGGAGCCTATCACCCCACCTAGAGCCGCGCCTAACACGGCGGCAATGATGATATAAAGTCGTGTTTTACGATCTTTTTGCTCAATAACAACGATGTCTTCTTGTTCGTTTTGTTCAGGTCGTACGTCCACGACAGTCTCCAAGCGCTTAGCGGGCTAATTCGGTTATCATAATGCTTGCGGCATACAGGAGGAAAGCACCTACCACGCCAATTACGACAATCTTTTGTAATTTTTCGTTGGTACGGTAGCGGATCAACACATACGCAACCGCGATTAACACGGCAATCGTTATCAGCCTAATCATAATAATCTGCTCCAAGTCTCGCCTCAGCAGCACACTGGGCAAACACCCAATCACGCACCAGCAGTGCAATGCCTGCGAAAATTTACGGTTACTTATACGGATATTAACCTAATAAGCAAGCCTTTTCAGTGGGTTAATAACTATAACTTGACGACTTACCATAGTTTTTTGTTACAACAGCTTAATCCACAATACGAACTAATCGAGCTTTACTATCACTTGCACTCAGATCTGTTGTTCATCACGGCAAAATTAGCAGGGTCTGTACATAAACTAAGCAAACGCACGATTACTATGCACCAATTTGTACAAATCAAGTTGAATCTTTCAATTTTTTTGTTAAATTAACGCCACCTTGCTGGCCAACAGCAAGCTATGTTTGTTCAACCAATGAGCAAACGTTCCTATGAAGACTTTCAGGAGAGAGGTATACCGCGAGTATACCCGCCGAAGAATTAACTATTTCAGGCAAAAGGACTGTTAGTTGGAGGAACCTCTGGAGAGAACCGTACTACTTTGTTGTAGCAAGCGGTCGCCGAAGGAGCAAGCTATCACACGATAGTGAAACTCTCAGGCAAAAGGACAGAGGAGTGAAAATGCGAACAATTTAAATCTATCCATTAGCCTAGCTGCGATCATTCGATCTCGGTTAGACGCAGGGATAGCGATAGTGTTTACCTCTTCATTGAGGCGTCAGACCTTTCACTCTTCTCCTTAGTTACGTTGTATCTATTAAGGGGAATTCACATGACCACCATTCAATCTATTCTTGAGTCCATCGATAACCTTGTCTGGGGACCACCACTACTTATCCTGCTTGTCGGCACAGGTATTTACTTCACCTTCCGCCTTGGCTTGCTTCAATTTCGTCATCTGCCAACCGCGCTGAAATATGTCTTTAGCAAATCAAGCGGCACCCAAGGCGATGTCTCACCCTTTGCCGCGCTGTGTACTGCCCTATCAGCCACGATTGGTACCGGTAATATCGTCGGTGTTGCGACTGCAATTAAGCTTGGCGGCCCTGGCGCGCTGTTTTGGATGTGGCTTGCTGCTCTATTTGGCATGGCGACCAAGTATGCCGAGTGTTTGCTCGCAGTAAAATACCGCCAAGTTGACGCAAAGGGTCAGATGGTCGGCGGCCCTATGTACTACCTTAAGTACGGAGTGGGCTCTAATGTGCTAGCGGTGATCTTTGCTGTATTCGCACTCGGTGTTGCCCTACTTGGTATTGGTACCTTCCCGCAAGTGAATGCCATTCTAGACGCCACGCAAATCTCGTTTGGCGTTCCGCGCGAAATGACAGCGGTGGTTCTTACTATCTTGGTTGCTTGTGTCACCCTCGGTGGTATTCAATCGATCGCTAAAGTGGCGGGTAAAATCGTACCGACAATGGCCGTGCTTTACATCGTGGCTTGTTCAACGGTCATCATCGTCAACATTGAACACTTGGCTGACGCCGTGATGCTGGTGATCACCTCAGCCTTTACTCCAACGGCAGCCACCGGTGGCTTCCTTGGCGCCAGTATTATGCTTGCGATCCAGTCGGGTATTGCCCGTGGCGTATTCTCAAACGAGGCAGGTCTGGGTAGCGCGCCGATTGCGGCGGCGTCGGCGAAAACTGACTCTTGCGTACGTCAAGGCCTGATCTCAATGACCGGTACCTTCTTTGATACCATCATTATCTGTACTATGACGGGTCTTGCTTTGATCCTAACTGGAGCATGGCAGAGCGACTTTGCTGGTGCAGCAATGACTACTCACGCCTTTGCCACAGGTCTTAATGCCAACGTACTTGGTCCAATGTTGGTCTCAGTCGGTCTGATCTTCTTCGCCTTCACCACCATTTTGGGTTGGAACTACTACGGTGAGCGCTGCGTGGTGTTCTTGTTCGGTACCAAAGGAGTGCTGCCATATAAGATTATCTTCCTATGCTTAGTCGCGTCTGGCGCTTTCCTGCACCTAGATATGATCTGGCTGATCGCTGATATCGTTAATGGTCTGATGGCAATTCCAAACCTGATTGGCTTGATCCTACTTCGCCAAGTGGTTATCGAAGAAACCAAGCTCTTTTTCGCAGCGGCGAAGCCGGCCAAAGCGCAAATGAGCGCCGCGTAATAAATTCTTCATACTTTTTCATAGGTTACATGAGTAAAATGTGACCTGTAGCCAAACACCCTCCCACGCCTTGTGCGCCGGAGGGTGTTTGGTTTTCAGTGGTTGAAAAGTCGCCTTTATTGATACATTTAGTTACTTCCTGTCTTCGTTCTGTCATTTTTCTGCGCCTTTAGTGTCATATAGCAGCTCTACCTTAAGCTCGACTTTTCAGTAATCTATATGAGTATTCACGATGAAACTTATTCAATCAGCTGTAGCTGCAGCTCTAGTAATGTCTTTCAATACAGTAGCGATGGATGCACGCTACGAAGACCGTACTGGCAACCTTGTTGCTGACCTTCCTGCAAGCGAATCAGAGTGGTCTAACCCATCAACTCTTATCTTTGCTTACACTCCGGTTGAAGATCCTGCAGTCTACGCTGACGTGTGGAGCGAGTTCCTAGAGCACCTAGAAGCAAAAACGGGTAAAAACGTACGCTTCTTCCCTGTGCAAAACAACGCGGCGCAAATCGAAGCGATGCGCTCAGGCCGCCTACACATTGCCGGCTTTAACACAGGTGCAACTCCTCTTGCGGTAAACTGCGCGGGCTTTAACCCGTTCACTATCATGGCGGGCGAAGATGGCTCTTTCGGTTACGAAATGGAAATCATCACTCACCCAGAGTCTGGCATCAACACTCCTGAAGAGCTAAAAGGTAAGCAGCTTGCGTTTACCTCGCAAACGTCGAACTCTGGCTTTAAAGCCCCTTCAGCTATCCTAGATGCAGAATACGGCCTAAAACCTGAAGTCGACTTCAACCCTGCATTCTCTGGCGCGCACGACAACTCGATCCTGGGTGTCGCGTACCAAGACTACGATGCAGCGGCAGTGGCTAACTCAGTACTTAACCGCATGCTTTCTCGTGAAGTAGTAAAGGCTGACGCAATCAAGTCTATCTACAAGTCTCAGACGTTCCCAACTACAGCATACGGCTTTGCCCACAACCTACACCCAGATCTACAAGAGCAAATCCAAGATGCGTTCTTTAGCTTCGACTGGGAAGGCACCAAGCTAAAAGAAGAGTTTGAGCGTAACGGTGAATCTCAATTCATCCCAATCACTTACCAAGAGCACTGGGAAGTGATCCGTACTATCGATACAGCAAACCAAGTTTCTTACACTTGTAGCTAATCTATCGCCCCTTCTTTATACGAATCGCAGGTGCAGCTTGATGGCTGCATCTGCTTTATTCGATCACAACGTTATTACCCAAGGTAAACCATGTCCACACTAACACTTAAAGGCTTAACTAAGCATTACTCCAACACCGATAAGGCGCTGACTGACGTCAACCTATCGATTCAAGCTGGTGAAGTTGTGGGACTTATCGGCCCCTCTGGCGCCGGTAAATCAACCCTGATTCGCTGCATCAACCGTCTCACTGAGCCGACATCAGGTGAAGTTCTATTTCAAGGCAGTGACCTAACCACACTGTCTAAAGGTCAACTAAAACAAGCTCGCCGCCAAATCGGCATGATTTTCCAAGAGTACGCCCTGATTGAGCGTCTAACCGTGATGGAAAACGTGCTCTCTGGCCGTCTTGGCTATGTCCCATTCTGGCGCAGCTTGCTTCGCAAGTATCCAAGTACCGATATTCAAAATGCCTTTGCCCTGCTTGATCGCGTTGGCCTTATCAGCCACGCCGACAAGCGTGCCGATGCCCTATCGGGTGGTCAGAGACAACGTGTCGGGATTGCGCGCGCACTTGCTCAGCAGCCATCACTGCTGCTGATTGATGAGCCAACCGCTGCGCTTGACCCTAAAACCGCGCGTCAAATCATGCGCCTGATCACCGATATCTGCCGTGAGAGCCAACTGCCAGCGATTATCAACATTCACGATGTCAATCTGGCCAAGATGTTTGTCGATCGCATTGTCGGTCTGAACAGTGGTGAAGTGGTATTCGATGGCGCGCCAGACCAGCTTGATGATGAGGCGCTGACACTGATCTACGGTGAAGAAGATTGGAATGCAAGCTCAAATGAAGAGCAACAAGAATCCGGTGTAGAATTGGAGTTGGCAGTATGAGTCACTACCCTACCACTTGGCAAAAGCCACCGCTGATCCAAAATCCTTGGGTGAGAAACGGTCTGTGGCTTGCGGTTGCTATTTATCTTTATCTGGCCACCCAATCGATTGAAGTCAACTGGGTGCGAATTTATGAAGGCTCTGAGCGTGGTCTCAATTTTGTTAAAGCCTTCATGAGTCCTGATTTCTCAGGTCGCTGGAACAACATATCCGCGGGTCTGATTGAAAGCTTGACCATGACCATGACCTCAACGGTGGCTGGTATCATCCTGTCAATCCCGTTTGGCTTGGGCGCAGCAAAAAACCTAGCGCCAAAGCCGGTTTACTACTTCTGCCGCAGCTTCGTGGCCATCGCCCGTAGCTTGCAAGAGATCATCATCGCTATCTTGTGTGTGGCGTTGTTTGGTTTCGGTACCTTTGCCGGCTTTGTGACCCTGACTTTCGCCACGATTGGCTTCTTAGCCAAGCTGTTCGCCGAAGAGATTGAGGCGCTTGATCCTGCGCCACTGACAGCCATGAAAGCCGCTGGCGCAAGCTGGCTACAGCAGGTCAACTACGCGATTCAACCGCAAGTGATGCCGCGCATTGCTGGCCTGTGCCTGTACCGCTTTGATATCAACTTCCGCGAGTCTGCAGTGATTGGTATCGTCGGTGCCGGTGGTATCGGCGCAACACTCAACACCGCCATGGATCGCTACGAATATGGCGCAGCCGCCGCTATCTTGCTGATCATCATCGGTATTGTTATGGCCGCTGAGTTTATCTCAACGCAGATCCGAAAGAGAATTCGTTAATGAACACTACGACCTCAACCCCAGCTCACTGGAGCAAATACTCACAAATAGAGTCACTGCAACACTTTATTGGTTGGTTCTTGTTTGTGGCACTGACCGTCTACTGCTGGCAAGTGATGAATAAAGACACCATGTGGTTCTTCGTGGTGGATGCGCCCAATCAGGTCGCTGATATTTCATCGCGTATGTGGCCGCCGCGTTGGAGCTATCTTGAGCAGCTGTGGATCCCTTTGTGGGACACCATCAACATTGCCACGTTAGGCACTGCGCTTGGCGTCGCCATCGCCTTTCCTATTGCGTTTTTGGCTGCGCGTAATACCACGCCAAGCCAAACCATCGCGCGCCCAATTGCGCTGCTGATCATTGCATCAAGCCGCTCAATCAACTCATTGATCTGGGCATTGCTATTGGTAGCAATCATGGGCCCTGGCCTTCTGGCTGGTATCATCGCGATTGCGCTGCGTTCAATTGGTTTTGTATCGAAGCTGGTTTATGAAGCGATTGAAGAGGTCAATGAGACTCAAGTCGCCGCCATCCGCGCGACGGGTGCCTCTGAGCTACAAGTACTGAATTACGGCGTCCTGCCGCAAATTCTACCGAGCTTTATCGGCACGAGCCTGTTCCGCTGGGACATCAACATCCGTGAGTCAACCGTGCTCGGCCTAGTCGGCGCAGGCGGCATCGGCCTTAAACTGCAAGAGTCTATGTCAATCCTGGCTTGGCCACAGGTCACCGTGATCTTCTGCTCTATCTTAGCGACTGTCGTGATCTCAGAGTGGATCTCAGCCAAAGCCCGCTACGCACTGATCTAACCCCCTAGGGGGTTAGGGGCGAGGAGCGAGTACACTTCGTTTCGGGGAGCGAGGAGTTTGATACATTAAACAGACTCCTCGCTCCCCGTAGGGCAAAGCCCGTCCTCGAGCCCCGCCCCCTTATCCAAAGCAAAACACAGCGTACGCTTTTGCACAGTCGAGAAAGTCACTCCCCTCGCGCACTGTCTATCTCGCTTCTCGCCTCTCGATTCTCGCCTCTTCAATCATCTTAGGTCTTTAGGTGTATCCATCACCACCATGGTCGTAATCGAATTGACCTGCTGGCACTCCCCTAGTACATCGGAATGAAAGCGCTTGTAGCTTGCAAGATCTTGGGTTTCAACGCGCAGCAAATACTCACTCGCGCCAGTGATGTTATGGCACTCTACCACTTCCTCCTCAAAAGCCACATGCTGCTCGAACTCTAGCTGATCGCGCTTGCGATGGCTTGATAGTCCCACCGAAACATAGGCAATAAAACCGACGCCGAGTTTGTCGCGGCTGATATTGGCGCTGTAACCGGTGATGACGCCACTGCGCTCCAGTTCTTGTACTCGGCGTAGAGTTGCTGAGGGTGATAGTCCCACTCGCTCTGCAAGCTCAACATTAGAAATTCGCCCATTTGAGCGCAGCTCACGCAATATTTTTTGCTCAAAGTTATCCATAGCGCTAATTTATTGCTTAATTGGTCTTTATTACGCCATTTTAGGCACAAAATTGCCCGCTTATCTATATAAAATACCACCAAATCGACTTTTGGATTGCTCATTATGGATATTAGCGTTATCTCCGCACTGGCTTTGTTTGCTCTTGTTTCAACCTTCACACCCGGCCCTAACAACATCATGTTGCTTACCTCTGGTGCGAATGTGGGCTTTATTCACACCTTGCCCCATAAGGCGGGAATACTGTGTGGTTTCTCTTTAATGGTACTCATCGTTGGCGTTGGGCTGGGCAGTTTGTTTGACACCTTCCCCTTGGCGCAGGAAGTTTTGAAGTGGTTGTGTCTTGGCTATCTTGTTTACTTGACCTACAAGATAGTAACTAGTCGCACCGAGTTAAAAGCAAGCAATTTCCAACCTATGTCGTTTATCGGTGCCTGTCTATTTCAGTGGGTCAATCCCAAGGGGTGGAGCATGGCGCTGACCTCGATTACCGTGTACAACACCAGTCAAGATTTCACCGGGGTGGTGATCATCAGTGGTGCATTCGCGCTGGCCAATATTCCTTCAGGAACGATTTGGACCCTAATGGGACGCGAAATTAGCCGTTTCCTGAATACACCACGGCGCATGTCACTGTTCAACTACGCTATGGGCGCGCTGCTGCTCGGCTCAACTTTACCTATGCTCTAGCTGAGTAAGCGAAAAAGCAGCCATGGTTAAAAATGCAACAAAGGATTCATCCTATCGGCTTACGTATAGATTAAACTAACAATTTAACAACGGTTTAGGCGATATGGAGCCATTGGTGCCGAAAGAGATCAAGCATATAGAGCGTATCGCTCAACAAGAGTCACGGCTGACACTGAATACCTTGACCCAAGTAACACATAAAGGGGATAGCCTGCCGATCCATTCATTGTCGTTCGGCAGCCCCGATCCTAGTGCCCCTTGCTTAGTTCTCACCGGGGCGATTCATGGGGTTGAGCGGATTGGTAGCCAGATCATCCTTGCGTTTATCAAAAGCCTGCTTCGCCGTGTGGTATGGGATAAGCAACTGGCACAAACGCTCGAAAACATTAAAATCTTAGCAGTACCTGTTGTTAACCCATGGGGAGTCGCCAACAGACGTCGCGCTAACCACAACGGCGTCGATTTGATGCGTAATGCCCCGATAAGCGCCAATAATCCCGCGCATCATCTTTATGCTGGGCAGACTATCAGCTCCAAACTCCCCTGGTATCGCGGTAATCCCAACAATATGGAGCAGGAGCTGCAATCACTTTCGGCCTATATTCTTAAGCATACTCAGCAGTCGCCAACCACCATCGTGCTTGATCTTCATAGCGGCTTTGGCGCGCGCGACAGACTATGGTTTCCCTTTGCTCATCACGCTAAGCCGCCAGATAACCTGCACCATTTTTATCTGCTCTATCGCCAGTTTCGCAAAAGCTACCCCCACTACGAGCTATATCAATTTGAGCCCCAATGGCACCAATACACCACCCACGGCGATTTCTGGGATTGGATGTACCAGCAGCACTATGGGCAATCAAACCATCACTTTGTCCCACTGACGCTAGAGCTTGGTTCATGGTTGTGGGTGCGAAAAAATCCGCTGCAGCTATTGAGCTTTAGTCAGCTATTTCACCCAACCAAACCCCATCGGATCAAGCGTGTACAGCGTCGCCATACCACCTTACTCAACTACCTGATTCAGGTCTTAGCCAATGATTTAATTGATCAACATGATAAAACCAGTAAAGCCAAGCTAACCGAAAAGGCGATCAAACTATGGTACCAATAGTGTTGTTACGCGGCTTGCTCAGAGAGAGCGGGCATTGGAGTGAACTGGTTACTGAGATGAAAACGCACAACCCATACATCGATCTCATCACTCCAGATGTCAAGGGCAATGGCGCTCTTTATCAAGAGCGCAGCCCATCAAGTGTAGAGGCGATGCTGCCTAGTGTATTAGAGCAGTTACCGAGTGATTGTCAGCGCTATCATCTGGTGGCAATTTCAATGGGCTCGATGCTTGCCAGTGTTTGGGCGAAGCGCTATCCGCACTGCGTGGCAAGTCTGACTTTGATTAATCCTAGTTTTGCCCGATTTAGCCCTCCTTGGGAGCGGATTAACCTGACTAAATTGGTCGCCATTTTAGCCTCTAGACTCAAGGGTCAAGAGTCCTTTCAAACCAAACTACTTGACTACACCTACCCTGAGCACAGGACAAAACCGACTGTCTTGGCCAATCATATTGCACTGGCCGAGCGTCACCCTGTGAGCATGCGTAATGCCATCTATCAACTTCTGGCCGCCGCCCGCTTTAGAGGTTTCGCTAGTGCGCCAAATTGTCCGTGCCAAGTCATTGTGAGTGTTGACGATCAACTGGTTTTCAGTCTTGCAGGTAAGCGCATTGCCACAGCATGGCAAGTCCCCTTAAAGACATTTGAGTCTAACGCCCATGACTTACCTTTAGCTGAACCTGAGGCGCTGACGGCACACCTTCTTAGTTGGACAGAACAGCCTACAGGATCAGCTTTTGCAGACTGATTAAACAGGCGCCTTTTCCAGCAACAGTTTAATCCCAAGCACCACCAGCACGGCTCCTGTTGTGCCCTCCATCCAAGCAATAAACTTGGCGTTACTCAGTAGTGACTTAGCTGAGGTCAGCATCGCAGATAATCCGCATTGCCATACCATGGCAATCACGAAGTGGATTGAAGCCATCAGCAATGACTGGCTAAAGGCTGAGTACTCGGGATTGATAAACTGCGGCAAAAAGGCCAGATAGAAGACCCCAGTTTTAGGGTTGAGCACGTTGGACAAAAAGCCCTCGCGTAGTGAGCGCTTCACACTCAGACTTTGACTGCCGACACTATCCACTTTGACGGTATGCGACCTGGTCATCGAGCGTAGACTCGTGATCCCAAGATAAATCAAATACCCCGCCCCCAAGGTTTTGATTAGGTAAAACAACTGCGCAGACTGAGTCAACACCACCGAGATACCCAGCGCAGAGAGCGTGGCATGCACATAAAGCCCAAGACAAATTCCAAGGCTAGTCAGCACCCCATCATTGAGCCCCCCTCGGGTGGTATTGCGGATCACCAGCGCTGTGTCCAAGCCGGGCGTCATGGTTAAGATGGTAATCGCAATCAGAAATGCGCTAAAGTTTTCAATCACGGCAGCTGCCTATTTAATCCAATGAGGGAGCAATATAGCAAATACCGCTTACATGGGAACACTTGGAAAATAATAAATTAGTTTAATCAACCTTTTGCTTGTTTATCGTCTCTCATCCAGCGACTGACCGCCCGAATTAGGCATATGTACAAAAATGCCAACAGAAACGGTTGGCATTTTTCGTTTTGATAGGAGTTACTGGATAATCGGTTGCGTTGGAGCAACTTCTAAATCAACTTTCTTGATTTGACCATTGAACTTGTACGGCAGTTTATCACGGTATACGGGCATCACTGGTGCACCTAGATCTACGCCAATATCCAAGGTTTCTGTTGCTGAGAATCGAACAGGCACAGCTTGTTCAACTCTCCCTGAGCCGACTTTTTTATCATTGATGTATAAATCTACGCTACCACCATTAAATTCCTGCAAGAATTTAAATGGCTCTTGCTTATACACAGCCGACAATTTTACGTCTCCAGACGGAATAGCGGAGTCGGATTCGACGGTATAGTAACCCTTGCCGAAGAAGTTGTAGCCATACACCAATGTACCGTTATCGACATAGAACGAGAGGCCAGCGGCACTCCCTCCCATTGCCATTAAGATACCATCCGCTTTCTTGCCTTCGGTGACACTAACATATGCATCAATTCGGTGATCACGCTGATAAACAGGTGGCGCAGAACCTTCAGGTACCCGAGTAACGCTGGCTGTGTAGCTAAACTTGGTTTTACCGCTGGTTAAAGAGGGGCGGTCTGGGGTCGCCGCTCGCTCTACGAACCGGTCATCCAGTGGATACACTTCGTTGATTTCCGCTTGAAGATCAAATTCAGCCACCATTTCTGCTAATTTGTCTGGCATTTGCTCAGATAAATCATCTGCTTGAGAGAAGTCTTGTTCGACGTTATACAATTCCCACTTCGAGTTTTCAAAACCACGCGAACCACTTAACTGCCAAGGTACACCATGGAATGCAGCCGCTACCCAGCCGTCTTTATAAATCGCGCGGTGACCACCTGTTTCAAAATACTGAACGGTACGATGTGACTTGGCTGTTGGATTATTAAACGAGTACATCATGCTCGTACCCGCCATTTCCTTCTGTTCTATCCCATTGACTATTCTCGGTGCCGGAAGATTAGCGGCTTCAAGAATGGTTGGCGTAATATCGACCACATGGTGGAATTGACTCTGAATCGCACCAGTATTTTTAATTCTCGCTGGCCACGAAACGATCATCCCATTACGCGTACCGCCAAAGTGGGAAGGCACACGTTTCATCCATTGGAAAGGGGTAGAGCTCGCCCAAGCCCAACCGACTGGATAGTGGTTTTCATGTAACTCATTACCCAACTCATCAATGTACTTGAGCTGAGACTCGACGGTATCGGGTATACCGTTTTGTGTCATTATATTATTGGTGGTGCCGGTAGGAGTCCCCTCTGCACTACCGCCGTTATCACCGGCGATATACATGATCATTGTGTTATCTGCATCTGGCATACTTTCGATTTTATCGATCAAACGTCCTATTTCGTAATCGGTATAAGCTAAGAATCCCGCGAACACTTCCATATGACGGGCATACAGTTTTTTCTCATCTGCGCTTAAGCTGTCCCACGCTCGAATCTCCTTCGGACGAGGCGTCAGTTTAGTATTCTCCGGAATAATCCCCATCTCTTTCTGTCGAGCAAAGACTTCTTGCCGATATTTATCCCAGCCCATATCGAATTGACCTTTGAACTTATCAATCCACTCTTGAGGCACATGCAAAGGTGCATGGACTGCACCTGGGGCAAAATAGGTAAAATAGGGCTTATCTGGATTCAGTGATTTCTGTTGGTCAATCCAACCTATCGCTTTATCCACTAAGTCTTTATTCAGGTGATAACCTTCCTCAGGCGTTGTTGCTGGTTCAATCGGCGTCGTGTCATTAAACAACTGTGGCTCCCATTGACTCGTCTCACCACCTTGGAAACCATAAAAGTGTTGGAAACCCAGTCCAGTAGGCCACTGATGAAATGGTCCTGATGGCGATGTTTCCCAGTCTGGAGTGTTATGCCACTTACCAAAGGCACTGGTGCTGTAACCATTGTGAGTCAACACTTCAGCGACACTTGCGACAGATTTTGGCCAGATAGAATTATAACCGGGGAAGCCCGTTGAAAGCTCAGAGATAGTACCAAAGCCAACTTGGTGATGATTACGACCCGTTAGCAATGCAGCGCGAGTTGGCGAGCTGATACCGGTAGTATGGAAGTTATTGTAAGTCACCCCACGCGCTGCCATCTTATCCATATTCGGTGTCGGGATTAAGCCACCAAAACGACCTGCCTGACCAAAACCTAAATCATCTAGAAGAATCACTACAACGTTTGGCGCACCTTTGGGTGCTTTAATCGGTTGAGGGTAATCTGGCTTAGACTGATCATAAGTTTTACCGATTTTTCCACCAAATTCTGCAGCCTGCTGAATCGGTAAAACGGTTCTATCAACAGAATGGCTAGGCGCAGCGTAGCTTGCTGATGCAAGTAGCATACTGGTGATGGCAACTATTGGTTTTACTTTGGTTTTCATTTCAGCTCCTCAAGTAAATAAACGTTGTTGTAGAGCTGTCTGACTATTAACAACTTTACTGTAGAATCTTTTAAGTCCAGGACACAAATAATTGAGCCCTTCCTCGCCTGCTGCTGTTTTAGTGAACCGATTTTTAGGGCATTCACCGTAACAAAGCGAAAGGAAAAAACACTGGCGGCAATCCGATGGTAAGTTTTTGCTTTTAGACCTGCCGAAGGTTTCTTGCTTGGTTGAAAACACCAGGTCTCCCATATGAGTTTCAGCAATATTTCCGAGCTTATACTCCGGATAAACGAAGTGGTCACAAGAATACAAGTCTCCGTTGTGTTCAACGGCAAGCGCCTTGCCACAAAACTCAGCGGAGACACATTTTTGAGCACCATAACCAAACATCTGAGAGATAACGTTCTCGAATTGATCAACAAAAACCTGACCAAAATCCTTCTTCAACCATTCATCCCAGACAGCAGTAAGGAAAGTCCCCCATTGCGTAGCACCAACAGACCAGTGGGTCAGGTAAGTTTCATCTTCATTCGGAGAGAGCTTGTTGTTACCAATTTGGATAAGTTCTTGAGAAGGCCACTTATTTGGGGCTACCTGAGTAAAGTCTTTTGGCTCAACACAAGGGATGAACTGAATAACCTGAGGTTGAACTTCGTCACGCAAAAAACGGTAGACTTCAAGTGGAAAAGCACCGTTGTCTTGGTTTACAACACACAAGGCGTTGAAAGTAATTTGGTATTTTTTCAGCAAAGCTATAGCTGCCATCACCTTATCAAATGATGACTTCCCGACTCGATTAACACGGTGAATATCGTGAAGGTGCTTTGGTCCATCAATAGAAATACCAACTAAAAAATGATTTTCTTTTAGGAATTGGCACCAATTGTCGTTGAGCAAAATACCGTTAGTTTGCAAGTCATTAAGGATGGTTTGTTCTGACTTCTTGTACTGTTTTTGTAGCGCTATGACTTTTTCAAAGAAGGATAAGCCCATCAACGTTGGCTCACCACCTTGCCAGGTAAAGACTACCTCATCGCCGGTTTGCGCTTCGATATACTGCCTGATGTAGAGTGCAAGCGTTTCGTCGCTCATACCTGCATGGGATGGTTGCTCCAGAAGAGACTCTTTGTGCAGATAGAAGCAATAACTGCAATCTAAATTGCACCGTGATGCTGAAGGCTTAGAAACGGCGTGAAATCGGTAAACATCATTATTGAGCTTGGGCAGCTGTAACTTTGGTGACGCAACATCACTGACAGCAGGTGTTTCCGAGGTCATGACTGGAACTCTACTACTTAAAAAGATAAGTTCAGTGTAGACCATGACCAACTTTCACACACAGAATACCCAGTATGACAAAATGGAAAAATCAGAAAGCACTGTGAGTCAAGACATCGACAGATAACACAGGTGCCATAGTGCAAAAAATCTAAAAACTTTGTCGTGTTGCCAAAGCACTCATCTCCACTTCGCAGCCCTTTTACAATGATGTCAGGACAAACAACTATTTAGATATGTTGTCTGTAAAAAAGACCCTGCTATCATTGAGATATGACGCTAGACCCACTGCATGGAGATTGCCTTAGTGAGTGCATTTGACCAATTAAAATCCCATTTTCAAACCGTTTCCAATTTTAATCACCTGTCTGCTATCTGCGGTTGGGATGCCGCATCCATGATGCCAAGTGGCGGTAATCAGGCCCGCTCTGCTGCCATGGCCGAGCTGTCTGTCCATATTCATAAGTTAATGACCCAACCACAGCTTGGCGACTGGTTTGCTCAAGCCGAAGAGCAGCAGTTAGCACCAAACGATAGCGCGGTGCTGCGCGAGCTAAAACGCTCGTGGCAGCAAAGTAATGTGTTGCCAGAAGATCTCGTTCAAGCTAAATCCTTAGCAGGCTCTAAGTGTGAGCATGCCTGGCGTACCCAGCGCGGTGAGAACGACTGGCAAGGATTTGAGAAAAACTGGGCAGAGGTGGTGAGCCTGTCTCAACAAGAGGCACAGATCCGCGCTGAGGCCACTGGACTAACCCCTTACGATGCCATGCTCGACATCTATGAGCCAGGCACAAAATCGAGCGCGCTCGATACGCTTTTTGCCGATGTCAAAAGCTGGCTCCCTGAGATGATTGATGAGGCGATTGATAAGCAGCGCAGCGATCAATTTATCCAGCCCCAAGGCAGCTTCACTACTGAGCAGCAAAAGGCATTAGGCCTTGAAGTCATGAAACTACTCCAGTTCGACTTCAACCACGGCCGTCTTGATGAGAGTGTGCACCCTTTCTGTGGCGGCGTTCCCAGTGATGTACGTATCACGACGCGCTATGACGAAAGCGAGTTTGTTCAGTCTTTGATGGGCATTGTCCATGAAACTGGACATGCCCGATATGAGCAAGGCTTACCAAAAGCGCTCGCAGGGTTGCCAGCTGGTGAAGCGCGCTCAATGGGCATCCACGAGTCACAATCATTGTTCTTTGAGATGCAAGTAGGTCGCAGCGACGCCTTCATCAAACATCTGGCGCAAATGGCAGGCAACACCTTCACCCACCATGACCCAAGCCTATTTAGCTTCGACAACTTCCAAAAGCTCTACACCCGCGTTAAGAAAGACTTTATCCGAGTCGATGCGGATGAGCTCACCTACCCTGCGCACGTGATCCTACGCTACGAAATTGAGCGCGATTTAATAAACGGCGATATCAAACACACCGATGTGCCAGAGCTGTGGGATCAAAAAATGCATACCTACTTGGGGCTTTCAACCAAGGACAACTACACCAATGGTTGTATGCAGGATATTCACTGGACAGATGGTGCGTTTGGCTACTTCCCGTCTTATACACTAGGTGCTATGTACGCGGCGCAGTTTATGGCTGCGATGCGTCAGCAGGTTGATGTTGATGCGGCTATCCCCAATGCCGATCTCTCACCTATTTTCACCTGGCTTTCTGATAATATTTGGACCAAGGGCAGCTTGCTTACTACTGACGAGTTAGTCAAACAGGCGACGGGCGAGACGCTCAATGCACAGTTCTTCCAAGCGCATTTAAACAATCGTTACCTGTAATCATCCCACAGAGTAATGCAATCTCTGCCAGAGCCTCGCTCTGGCAGATTGCTTAAAGCCAACCTATCGCTTAACGAACCAAACCCGCAAACGTCGGCAGCATCATCGACACCTGCGGAATATATGTCACCAAAAGCAACACACAAAATATCACAAAGAAAAACGGCAACAGCGTCTTCACGATTGAGTCGATACTGATCCCACTCACTTTACAGCCAGTGAATAGAATTGGCCCGACGGGTGGAGTGATCGTCCCAAGTGATAAGTTAAACACCATTAAAATACCAAACTGCACTGGATGCATGCCTAGCCCAACACAAATTGGCAAGAATATTGGCGTAAATATCAACACTGCGGGCGTTGGGTCCATAAAGGTACCGATGAATAGCAACACAATATTAATGATCAGCAAGATCATGATTGGGTTACTAGTCAGTGATAGCAAGGTGTCGGCTATCATGCCTGGCAATTGCGTAAAAGCCATCACCCAAGACATGATCGAAGAAGCACCAATCATAAAAATGACGATAGATGCCATCTTGGCGGTGTTGAGGAAGATACCCGGTAGGTCCTTTATCTTGAGTTGGCGGTAGCAAAAGCCCAGTATCATCGAGTAAACCACCGCAATGGCTGAGGCCTCAGTGGCGGTAAATATCCCCGCTAAAATCCCGCCAATCACCACCACGATCAGCGACATACTCGGAATCGCTTCAAAGGTCACTTGCAGGCACTGTTTTAGGGTCATTGAGTGCTTGCCGATATAGCCACGTCGCTTGCCCATGATGGCCGCCATTATCATCACCCCAAGCCCCCATAAGATCCCTGGGACATAGCCGCCCATAAACAGCGCCGATACTGACACGCTGCCTGCGACAGTCGCATAGACAATCAAGGCGTTACTGGGTGGGATCAGCATCCCTGTTGGCGCCGAGGCGATGTTCACCGCGGTGGAGAACTTAGGATCATAGCCCTCTTTTTTCTGGATTGGGCTCATAATCCCGCCTACCGCCGCACAAGACGCGACGCCCGAACCACTGATGGAGCCAAAAAGCATATTAGACACAACATTGGTCTGAGCCAGAGGCGCGGGGAAAAAGCCACTGATTATTTTAGAAAAATTAATCAGCCGTATCGCGATGCCACCATTGTTCATAATGTTACCAGCGAGGATAAAAAACGGGATCGCTAATAGCGCAAACGAATCTAAACCGACAAACATTCGCTGAGCTGAGGTCGTGATCGCCCCTTGATAGGGCAAAATTACCGTCATTGCGGCAAACGAAGAGATACCAACACTGATCGCTATCGGTGTACCAAGAATCAGCAGCACAACGATGCCAACTAGCATGATCAGTGCTGCGGTGACTGCCATATCCATTAGTCGCCTCCTTGCTCTTCGGTTAATTTTTCAGGGTTGGTAAAGTGATCGATGAGCCTAATTTCGTTGCACAGGAAATAGAACAACATCAAGACGCCGGAAATCGGGATCGCGGCATAGATCAAACCCATGGGAATTTGCAGCGCTGAGTCCATCTGCCACATTTGACGCAATGCGCTATTGTATCCACCAGCAATCATTACCGTTAGTGCAAATGCCACGGTGATCAGCTCAATCAACATATCAATCAGCAACCGGATCTTGGGGCTGAATTTGTCCTTAACAAACGCGATCGCCATATGCTCGCGCGAACCAAACACATAGGCGCTGCCAAACAGCACTAGCCAAACAAACAAGTAGCGAGACAAGACTTCGCTAATCGCACTTGGGCTTTCAAATACATAGCGGGTAACAACTTGGTAGGTGACGAGGATTGTCATCAAACCAACGATGGTAATGAGCAGCAGCGACAAGAGTTTGTCGACCACCCTTTTGCAAAATTCGATACCTGAAACAAGCTTTCTGAACATCCTGATCCCCTACCCTTAATCCAATAAAAAAAGAGACCAACAATGCGTTGGTCTCAATAGGGTCTCTATTGAAGAGAGACAATCTTGTTGTAAAGCTCTTTTTGCACAGGAGATTTGATCAACTGCTCTTGCAGTGGTATACACGCTTGACGGAAAGGCTCAATATCAACCTCGTTAAACTGAGCACCCTCAGAAATAGCGGCTTGCTTTGACACTTCGATTTGATTCTTCCATAGCTCAAACTGGTTATTGGTGCTGTCTTTAATTAATCTCTCGAACGCGGCTCGGTCATCTTTGGACATCGAATCAAGGAACATGCTGCTCGCGACCACCAAGTCTGGCACCATTAGGTGACGCGTAGCTGAATAATATGGCGCCACTTCATACTGCTTCAAATCGTAATAGGTGATCTCACTATTCTCCGCACCATCAAGCACTCCTTGCTGGATAGCCGAATAAACCTCGCCCTGCCCCATTGGCACCCCTTGTCCGCCCATGCAAGACAGGGTTTTGAGCATGGTATCGGATTGCATCACGCGGATTTTCTTGCCTTGCATATCCGTCATCGAGGTAATCGGTCCGGCCTTGTTATACATACTGCGCGCGCCGCCTGTGTAGGCTGCGACGACTTCAAACCCTAGCCGTGATGTCTCTTTAAATAGGCTGTCTAACGCGCCCGAAGTGAACACTTGCTGCTGGTGATCATAGCCGCTGTATATATAAGGCAAACCAATCACACTAAAGTTAGTGTTGTAGTTCTCGACCAGAGGGTTGGCCACGACCGCCATTTGAATCGCCCCGTTTTGCACCAATTCAAGGGAGGCGCGTTGGTCACCAAGCAGTTCGTTGGGGAAGATATTGAGCTTGTAGCGACCTTGCGTTGCCTCGGTGAACTGCTGGCCAAACTCTTGCAGTGCGCGATATTGAGGGTGTTTGTCTGATTGGTTGAATGCGGCTCGGATCTCAGTTGCGGCATTAACAACCGTAGAAAAACCCATAGCGATAACTGTCGACAGTGTCAGTAATTTCAATTTTCTCATGGTAGTACTCCATGTTTTGTAGGGTAGATTTTTGACTATTGTTGGTATTCGTTGATCAAAACTAATCCTTACAGCAGAACGCTCAATTGCAGCGGGCTACTTTAAAACTGTTACTGTGTACTTTTTTCTTATCGGGTCGATCGCGCGGAGAAACGCAAGGTTTGGGCGTGTAGTGAATGCGCTTAGCAAGGCATGAATGTACTCAATGAAGCTGCGTGCATGAATAAGAGAGGAAATAACCAGTATGAGAGCACTCAATAAGTAAGACATGAACGAGCGAGCACTGTGCTCCACCCATGTTTGAGTCAACCGATAAATTGTATTACTGGGGATTACACGTCCCGGGACTCTGTCAATATCACACCACATGCTGGGTTCCTTGCCACAAACCATAACCCGATATTCAGGGCTCAATCTGTGTCACATTGGCTTTTTTCAAAGCAAAGATCCTAAGCCCCAGGGCCAATATACCGCTATCATCTAAGCCAAACAATCGACTGTTTAACCAAAAAATCTCATTCTTGACCGGGGTCTTTGTTCGCTTGTGAAATCATCACCAAAACAAAACATGCATCACATCGGAAGTTAAATTGGATTTCTGAATCAGCTGATTTATCAGCAATTCTAATGACCAATTATCTATATTGAATGATCGGTAAGTCTAATAACCCGCCTAAATAGCCATTATTAACAGAAATCAATTGATAGATGTATGACAGATTTACTCTATTGGTCACTCTATCTGACCTAGCCTGCTCAACACTAAAAATAGCACTTTAAGCTTTGCGCTTTAAATACTGCTCAATCGCACACAGATCAAACTGCATTTGTGCAGAATCTGCAAAAGTCCTATTCCTCACAGCCGGTTTTTCATCGATCTCCAATCTCTATAATGCCTGCCACTGATTACGGCAGGCGACTTGTCGTACTGCCTAATGTTAACAGGCGTATTCGTCACGAACGAGGAGAACTCTAATGGCAATTCCTGGCTTAAAAAAACCTGACCACATCGGCTTTACTGTGCCTGATCTCGACCAAGCGATTGCGTTTTTCCGTGATCACTTCGAGTTCGAGCTCGCCTATCAGTTTGGACCTTTTGCTTCTGATGATAACTGGATGCAAGAGCATCTAAACGTCGACCCACGAGCGCAAATTACCAAGATTGCGGTGATGAACGCGAAGGGCATCAACCTTGAGATTTTCGAGTACGCCGATACTGCTCCGCGCAACAAAACCGCGCCGAACAACGCAGACATTGGTGGGCACCACTTGGCGTTTTATGTAGACGATATCGATGCTGCTGTGACTTATCTCAAGCAGCAGGGTATCAAAGTCCTTGGAGCGCCAAGCGTGATGACAGACGGCCCTACTGCAGGCGAATCTTGGGTCTACTTTGTGGCCCCTTGGGGTATGCAACTGGAACTGGTCTCTTACCCTAACGGCAAGGCCTATACGCGTCACTCTTCTGTAGGGCTGTTTGATCCACGATGAACATTATCTTGATTTTACTCGTCGTCATGGCGGGAATGGGGCTGTCTTTTGAAGCCGGCCTTCTTGGCCCACTAGGTGAACAAGTCGGCCACTTATGGGCAACTCTGAGCATTTTTGGTGTGGGTACTGCCCTACTGTGGATGATCCGACACTTTATGCCACAGGGTAAATTTACCGATTGGAACTCGATTCCTCGCTGGCAACTGATTGGTGGCCTGCTTGGTCCGATTTATGTGGTGGTGTTAACGCTTTCAACCCCTATCTTGGGTGTGGCGATGACGATGATTTGTGTCTTATTTGGCCAAGTCACCAAGAGTTTTGCGATTGATTACTTTGGTTGGTTTGGATTACCTAAGCAACCGACTAACCCGCTGCGAGTGCTGGGCTTAGTGTATATCTTTCTCGCCCTTTGCTGTGTTTATATAGGAGCAATGTCATGAGCCTAATTATCTTATTCGCTATTGCTGCGGGTATGGCGCTCAGCGCTCAAGCTGCGATTAACGGTCAACTTGGCGCCAAGGTAGGTGTTATCGAAAGCGCCCTGCTGACCTTTAGTATGGGCAGTGTGATCACAGGTCTGCTGATCTTTTTCTTTGAGCCCAGTTATGAAGCGACGCTACTCACGGTACCTAAGTGGCAGCTGTCTGGGGCGCTGTTCGGTATCGTCTATATGGTGGTAATGGTAGCAGCCATTCCAAAAATTGGCGTTGTGATTACCACGGTCGCGACCATTCTTGGACAAATGCTGATGAGCCTGGTGATTGATACTCAAGGCTGGCTTGGAAACGCGCCGATTGAGCTCAATTACTGGCGAGTCGCCGCGATGGTGTGTATCGCCTGTGCACTCGCTTGCACCTACTTAGCCAACCGTCAAACACGCACAACAAATCAAACTAACGAAACTGCTCTCGAGGGGATATAAATGTCGACTAAAACACTGATTGTTTTCTTCAATCTCAAACAAACAACCAACAAATCTGAGTACTTAACGTGGGCCAAAGAATCTGATCTGCCAACGGTGAATAAACTCAGCAGTGTGTCCTCCTTTGAGGTGTTTAAGGGGCTTAGTCTGTTTGGCCAGAGTACGCCATCACCATGGGACTACTTTGAAGTGATCCACATTCACTCTGAAGAGGCTTTTTTAAGCGATATCCAGACCGAGGAAATGCAGAAAATTGTTGCGCAGTTTGAGCAGTTCACAGAAAGCGCACAATTTATCCTGACAGAGAACATCATTTAAGCGTTGTCGAGTCAGTGGCAAGCGGGTTATTCGCTTGCCTTTTTTTATATATCAGCAATAGTGAAAAAGAGAGTGTGATAAAAACGATATGGGAAGTGCATGTGAATTATGATGTGTCGCTGTTAGAGATAAAGCTGTTCTTACTCACCATCCAGTTTGGTAGCTTTTCTGAGGTCGCCCGCAAGCAGGATATGACGCCTTCGTCGGTCTCGCGCAAAATGGCCCAGTTGGAAGAAAAAGTCGGCACTAAGCTTTTGCATCGTCATACCCGCGCCATCTCTCTCACCGATGAGGGGATTGCTTTTAGCAAGCACTGTAGCGAAATTATTCATCATTATGAACAAGTGGTTGAGCGCATCGAGCAGCGCAATGGCATGCCTCGAGGCACTGTCAAAATTAGCGCCCCTGTCGCCTTTGGCCGCTTGCATATAGCGCCTTATCTCCCTGAGTTACTCGAGCGTTACCCTTTGCTCAAAATCGAGCTGCAGCAAACCGATGACTTTGTTGACCCAGCTGCACAAGCCATTGATTTGATGATACGTATTGGAGTTCCTCAGGACTCCTCCCTGCGCATGAAGCGATTTGCTCAGCAGCGTTATGTGATGGCCGCAAGCCCTTCTTATCTTCGATCTTATGGCGCTCCTAAAACCCCAGAAGAACTGAAGCAGCACAACTGCCTGGTATTTAAAGGCACCAAAGGTTTGCAACGTTGGTTTATCGGCAATGAGCAACTCAAACCTTATGACGTCTCTGGCTCACTGTTTAGCAATAATGCTGAAACCTTGGTCGCGAGCGCGGTGGGTGGCGGTGGGATCGTCCTGTTTCCCACTTGGTTGATTGGCGAAGAGCTCAGTAGCGGGCGTTTGGTGCCGGTGCTGGAAGGCTATCATGTTTCAACAAGCTCAGAGCAACAATTAATCAGTGCCTTTTACCTTGAGACCGATCATCTTGCGTCTAAGGTTCGGGTTGTGATTGATTTTCTGGCGGAAAAGTATCGCAGCACAACGGATGAGAATTTGTGTTACTGGGATATTAGTTAGGTTTGATATAGACCAACTCTGACCTATTTTCTCTAGAGTGTTCGTTTGAAACTGTCAATTGATACATCAACCAACTCTAAATACACTATAGTTGATTCGATGATCTGGTTAACTCTCAAAGTGTTGCAGGTAGGATACCTGTACTACTTACACAGCAAGAGAAGGGAATCAATCAAGCAAAGAGAGGCGTGATGCCTCTCTTTTTATTGGATACACCATACTCTGGCACGTTCAAACTCTGGTACAAAAAGGTATTAGACTTTAGTCAAACGCTGCCTTTGCCCCCGTTTTTCTCCGCCTTTGCCATATACAATGAATTCATTAAGCAAGATTAAGGCTCGATGAACAGGCGATATCATCGGTCAAAGCTACAGGTGAAAAGGAGAACACATTATGAGTGAAAAGTTTACCTACTGCGGTGGCGCCCAAACTGACTATCGCTGGATGGAAAGAAGAAAATGCGACTTCACCGATGATGGTGAGATTGCGATGTGCGCAGCTTGCAACAGCGTGATTGGGCTGACATGCAACTGCCAAGAAACTGCACAAGCGACAAAACCACAACCAGAAGCGGAACCCGTCTGCTAGTGCAAAACCGACTGGGATCTGTATCCCAGGTGCTTTGTTTTATCCCACTCACTGCTCTAATCAAAAGCCATAGGATTGAAACCTATGGCTTTTTTATATCTAACAGTCAATCAATTTTGATAAATCAATGCAATCCGCTCTCGGAGCCATTGGTGGCCGGGATCGGCACTGTTGGCCTTGTGCCAGAGCATATAAATGTTGATGTTGTCGCCACTAAACGGGAGCTCATAGGTCTGTAAACCAAGCAATTGTTGATAGTGCTGCGCCATCGTTATAGGCAGCGTCGAGATCAAATCAGATTGCGACACGGTGACCATGGATTCGAACAATGAATTGGTATGCGAGACAACATTCAATTGGTGCATCTGGGCCTTAGTCAGCCAACTGATCCCTGCCAGTTTATTGCGTGTGCGAGCGAGCTTAACGTATGGCTCGTTAAGAAATTGCTCTAGGCTGATCCTGTCACCAGTCAATCGAGGGTGCTCCTTGCGCGCGATAACACAAGAGCGATCCTGACTGAGTTGCTGAGCAACGATGCTTGGGTGATCGGGCACATCAACGTCAATAAACACATCGTGCTCTCGATCAAGAAGCTGCTGTATCAACGACTCACTACTCTCGGGTTGATTATAAAGATGGATCTGTAATTCTGGGTTTGCAGGGTAAAAAAGCTGTTTGAGTAATACCGTATGGCTAAATTCAGGGCAAGAGACTGAAAAAGTCCGTTTTGATTGCATTGGCTCAAACGTCACCAAACTGGAAACCGCACGATTGATACTCAATAGATCGGTCGAGACTTTGTGATAAAGCGCCTTGGCCGTTGTGGTGGGCTCAACGCCACGACTCTTGCGCACAAACAATTCGGTATCTAACGTTACTTTCAGTTTTTGCATTGCGAGACTGACTGCCGACTGATTCATATCTAGGCTCTGTGCAGCTTCAGACATGCTGCCCGTTTCTACGACTGCACAAAACACTCTTAACAGATTTAGATCCAATTGCTTTTCCATCACTGTCCCTACTTGATCAAGATGATATTAGAATTTCATATATCTTATTTTCGCCAGGTGATTATATTTAAAAATCATTGTGATGGATACTTTTGCTCCGACTAAAATAACTAAGTATTAATCATGAAAAAACATCTGACCGCCATTGCGGTTCTCTCTACCCTCTCTTGTGTTGTTGCAGCACACGGTGATCACGGCGGTGATGAGCACGCCATCAATTACGATAACCTATTAAATTATCAGGGTAAGCCTGCTTCCGAGCATACCATTGCTGCCAACCAAGCATTTTCAACCAAGCTCCCTTGGCATGATCGCAGCGTTATCGAGCGTCAAAAGCATGGCCTTATTGCCAGTTTTGGTGACCATCCTGCCGGCGAGATCTTAAGACGCTATGCCTTTCTCGAAGGCGCGATTGATGTTTCCGCTGATGCCGTACCTGAGACGGTTAACCCATCTATCTACCATCAAGCCGCACAGAACTTCCTCGCTAACGGTTTGTATAAAGTTGCTGAAGGGGTCTACCAGCTTCGCGGGGCAGACGTGACTAACTTAACCTTCTACCGCACAGACAATGGCTATGTCGTGCACGACCCAGCACTGACCGTCGAAGCGGTCGAGCATGCGATGGACTTCGCTCGTGCTCACTTACCAAAGATCAATGGTGAGGTTAAAGTAACGGGGGTAATTTACTCGCACAACCACATTGATCACTTCGGTGGGGTACGCGGATTGTGGCAAGACAACACACTCCCTGAAGACGTACCAGTGATCGGTCCACGAGGATTCCTCAAAGAGCTGATTGATGAGGGCATCCTTGCGGGCAATGCGATGAATCGTCGCTCACAGTATCAATATGGCACCACACTGACCCCATCAGAAACCGGGATTGTTGACAGTGCGATTGGTCTGGGGGCTTATGGTGGACGCATGTCATTGATTCTGCCAACCGAAGAGGTTCAGGAAGACACCAAGGTGATCAATATCGATGGTGTTGATTTTGAGATCACTAATGTACCGTATGCTGAGGCACCGGCAGGTCTTATTGTTTGGGTTGAAAAGTATAAGTCCCTTAATACCGGTGAGCTCACTTATGACGGCATGCACAACCTTTATACTCTGCGCGGCGCCAAAGTGCGCGACGGTCTATTGTGGTCAAAATACCTTGCCAATATGTTAGTGCAATATGGCGATCGCGTTGATCACATTGTTGCCGCTCACTCAGCACCCGTGATTGGCAATGAATATGTCGGGGAGTACCTTGCCCTGCAGCGCGATAACTACGGCTTTATTCATAACCAATCATTGCGTTTAGCTAACCACGGCGTGAACATTAATGATGTCGGTCGCAAGCTAGAACAAATCGTACCTAAATCGCAAGAGCAGGCTTGGTATACAAACGGCTACCATGGATCCTACTCGCATAATGCACGTGCTGTATTGAACTTATACCTAGGCTACTACGATTCCAACCCGGCAACACTCAATCCGTTGCTGACTCAGGACAAGTCCTGTACCTATGTCGAAGTCGCGGGTGCTAAAGCAATGTTTGAGGCCGCCAATCAATATTTCGCCAAAGGCGATTATCAGCATGCAACGATGCTGTATAACGACCTAGTTCTTTGTCAGCCAGACAATGTCACTTATCGCTTGGCAATGGCAGACTCACTAGAGCAACAAGGCTATCAATCGGAGACGATGGCTTGGCGTAACAGCTATTTGCAGGGCGCGTATGAGCTTCGTACTAATGAGATCAAAGAGCCTATCAAGACCACCTCTCCTGATGTATTAGCCAATACGCCCACATCGGCGGTACTTGATTTGCTTGCCGTGCGCCTAAACGCACCTAAAGCAGAAGCACTTAACCTCAATGCCAGCTTCCAAGTTATTCATCCGGATATTGATGAGGTGTATTACGCGACGATTGCTAACGCCAACCTGTCATCAGTCAAAGTAGACAAGCCAATGCAAGATGTTGATATGACGGTGACGATTGAACGTGCCGACTTGACCCGCGTGCTCCAAGGCCGCCTCTCGTTTGCCGATATGATTAAGTTTGAACAAGCGACTATCGAGGGGGACGCTGATATCTTGCAAAAGCTGACCTCAGCACTTGATGATTTCAGTGTCGATTTTGAGATCCTGCCGATGCCTAACAACCCATCTTAATCGGCTTCCAGCTAGTAGCTTAAAGTTGGTAAAACGCGTTAACAGTCTCCGTTTTGCCAGTTAGGATTCAATAAACAAAGGCTCCCAACAACAGGGAGCCATTTTTATATATTGATTAGTTGCCGGTACCACCACCAGACGTGCCGCCACTACCTGTACCACCTGTACCACCTGTTCCGCCTTCACTAGGTGTGTCATCATTAGAATTGTCATCACCTGGAGACACTACTTTGGGAAATTCGTAAATGACGCCATCTAGTATTGCATGAATATCTTCCGTGATACTCGGTATCGAGAGATCTTCAATAACTTCTTTGATTGTATTGGCATTGGTATCGATCTCTTGCTTAGCTGTGTCCAATCGGTTTTGAATAGAAGCCAAAACAGCAGTGTCTAGATCATTGCCTGCCGCTTTATCCTGAACAATCTCAATAATCTCATTGGACAAATCGTGCAACGTATCGCGGCACTCAGCACATAGCTCACCAAACGATGCATTCACAAGTGAAAGCTGTTCGATCAAACTTTGGGGTATGGTTAAACCATCGACTACTTGCGGTTCCATCTCGCTCAATTTTTCACTGGTTGCACTAGGAAGATCCATAGTGAATAAGCTAAATTTCTCCGTCCCCACACCGGAAGACAGGTCGAGATCAAGCAACTGAGCAATGCTATCGCTAGTCGTTTGCATCGCCGAGTAAAACGACGCTTCATCGACTTCCCCCTCAGGGAAGTCATCCGCTTTTACCACAGACTCGATAAACAAATTCGCGGCCATTGTAGTTAGTGAATTAGCGTTTGCTGTTACCGGGGCCGAACCTCCCATTCGAGTGACCGTATTTAACTCCAGCCCCTCTAGTGCGCCCTCGTAATCTTCACAAGACGAAAAGTCACAATTCACGACCTTTGTTTCACTAGTCGCAAAGGTTCTGATAAAAATCGGGTGACCATCGTATTCGCTTGAGATAGTGATCTCATAGTCACCGTTTTCATCCGTAGTGGCAAAATCGCCAAGTTGCCCAGGAACTGGGGCATTCAAAAAGTCGGCAAGAATCGCAGTTCGACAGCGATCAGAGGTTGCCTGACACGCCGCAACGCGAGCGTTTTCCAGTGTTCCTTTTACCGCTGTACCGTTCAGTGTTCTATTTGTGAAGCCATTACTCGAGCTACCAGAGTCGCTATCCTCTAGCGGACATCCCGCCAACAATCCGGTCGCAACAATCGCAGCTATCCAACGTATATCCATCTTTATCATCCTTGTGCCTGAGGAAATTAAACTAAAGGTGTAATTTTCCACCTTTTGGATATTAATAGATGACTACGCTTGGAAGTGCATATTTAAAAAATGAGACAGATGACATTTTGTATATATAACCCACCCTACCTACATTACTAGGCAGTTAAAGTCAACTCACACTAGGTTTACAATAGAAAATACTCAATCATAATACACTATAGCTGTCTTAAATTTAAAAACCATGTAGCCAGGCAATTATAGACTAGCGTAAGTGCACTATTAGATTACAAACAAGATCGACGAGTAGCAAACAGCATACAGCTTTGTAATTAAATCACCTTTGTTTATCAGATAATTTAATTGCATACCATGACAATGCAAAAGTTGGTAAAAACATAATCCCTATTGCCAAAGCCGGGTGAATCACCAGACTTAGAGACCAGAGAGCTGCTTGGTGAATGATTAAGTAATCCCTAAACTTTTTATTACTCCTAAATATATCCCATATGTACCCTTGGCCAAAACATGCAAAAGCACATAGCGCTGCGACTATATAGACCATAAACTCGCCGCTTTCCTTGGCTGCAAAAAACATTGGTGCATAGATTCCAAGTGTAGATGTGCAAACAAATTTATCAGGGGAAATATTACCTTTACTTGTCTTGTTTTTTTGCATTTTCCGAGGCCTCATTAAAAAGAAATGTGGATATCCGACCGTACGAGTCAAATATAATCAATGCAGGAACTTCATATTGAATTGGTAAAGAGTCTATTGCTCTCTTTGATATTATCATCGTAGAAACAGAGTTAGCATATCCTGCTACAGATCCCTCATCAACACCTCCACCATCTATTGTGTCGATGGCTAGAGCTATGCCTGCAGTGCTTATGCTAATCGCGCTTGATACTGCTACGCAGTGTAGCCTGGCTGTCACAACGCAAACTGTCGCGATATCGGCGGACGTTTTTGAGATGAATACCATTGTCTTTTTCCATTCTATAGACTCTAATAATCCTACATCATTCTCAGCTCTCTTGTTCATTATCCTCATACGGGCAATATCATTGTATAGATATATAGTCAAAGAACTCACAGCAGACCTCATTACCGCATCACGACTATTCGCCCCACTGGCGACTGCAGCGACACTGGAAACCACTGCCATCCCAGCCATCTGTTCATATACCTGAGATTCGTTAAACGTACTATGTACTACCCGACCACCGAATTTACCGACGACACCGCTAATGAAGCCTTGCTTGAACTCTCCACCCTGAAGTTCATGAATGCCACCTTGCGCGACACCATGAGCGAGTGGTAAAGCGGCATGCCATTGTTGTCCATCAGCGAAAGGGCTTAGCGAGGTATTGTGGGCCAATGCGTGCGTAATCATGGCGGATGCCCCCCCAATCGCGGCTGCACTCGCTGCACTCTCCAGATCCCCGGTGACCACAATATTGGAGACAAATGACGTCGAGGCGCCACTCGCTGCATATTGGGCCACCTCTCCAAGTCCACTGAAGATACCTGCAGCCCCAAATGACATCAGCGTCGTGCCAACAATTGCGCCTATCTGTTGTATAGCCGGGTCACCAAACGTCTGAGAGCCAACAAATATCGCAAAGCCTATCGCAGCTAACTCCCAGAAGTGCCCTGTGGGATCGGTATACTTGACCGGATTATTCAACACATACGAATATCGGTTATAGCTTTGGCTCATGCTTGGGTCTTGAACAAAGCTATCGGCACTCAGGAATCGCCCTAGCTGCGGATCATATAGCCGCGCATTCATGTTAACCAGTGTGCCACCAGCAACATACTCATGCCCGGTAAACCCACGCATCTGACGACTAGAAAACAGCGGTGGAGAACTCAGCTCGAGCTCAGCTAATTTCTCACCAAACGGTGTATACCCTCGCTCAATTTGAATAACACCATTGGTATCAGAGATAAGCTCCGCACTCCCCAAGGCGTCGGTATGAAAATAAGCGGTCTTGTCAATCTGCTTCTGACCAGACAAAAGCGTTTTAACATGCTCTGCAACCATCTGATTATCAGCCAAGAAACGATGATGCATCGATATTACCTCTTTACCTTTGGCATCGACTGAGGTTACGACTTGATACTCCGAACTGACGTAAATCGTGGTTGCTTGACCTGTGCGTTGTTTTACACGTTCTTGCTCACTCCCATACTCGAACCGGACTACATCGCCATTATCATTAATCTGGGTTGCTTTGTTAAATGAGCTCCACTTGATCTTTCTTCCCTTACCTGAAATTAAATTTCCATTGGCATCATAGGTCATACTCCCTTTTAGCAACCCACTTGGTTCAACTTCAAATCGCTCTTGACCCGTTTTAGATAACAAATTGCCATACACATCGTACTGATAGCCTCTGGAATAATAGGTATTTTGCTTGGCATCAGCGAACTCCCAGTTGACTAAGCGGTTGAAAGCGTCGTATTGATAATGTTGTTCGCGCTGTAATGAGAGATTAGACTTACTGATTACGTTCCCTCTCTGGTCGTATGTATATCGAACATCATAGCGCTTGTTCTTCCCTAAGCTTGCTGTAATACGAGCTACTCTACCTTGCGCATGATCCACCTCTTTTAACGTGACAAAACCATTACCAAATAACTCGCCAGACACCCGGCCAAAATTATCACGCTTGGTTGCCAGCCAGATCACCTGCTCAGTTTCATCTTTTAAACGATCATCAAGGATTTGCTGCAACTCACTTTCTGTCTTAATCAAACTATCAAGCTCGTCGGTTAACTTGGCTAATAGTTGAGTTTGATTTTTGGCCAGCTTCGCAAATTGTTTGGCTTTCTCAGTCATCTTCGCGGCTTTTTCTGAGGCAAGGTTAGCCTGCTGAGTTTTTGTCTTTGCTTTGGCTTTCTCTATACGCGCTTCGGCCTGCTGTGTGTCCGCCAGCACTTGATAATGGTCAGCCCACTGATTATAGACATGGGTTAGATTGACACTGCGACGCGGGCCACTATAACAATGAGTATTTCCCTTCCACTGAATGCAATACCCCACCTTAACCATCCAGACCGGTACTTGTGAGGTGAAGACATCCTTCTTCTTACAATTTCCCTTAAAGTCTTTTTTCTTACACTTTTCATATTTGTAGTGAGCGTAACCTCCCTTGGTTTTGTAAAGTTTAAATACACGATTGCCGAAGGTTTGCCAAAAATAGTTAGCACTCTCGCGGTAGCTGGAAGCTTTATCCAAGTTTACTGAGGCAAGCTTAAACAGTGAACGAGCATGATTGTTTAGTTCTATCGCCTGCTTTTCATACTTGTCGCTTTGCTTAACCAGCTGCTGTGCGGCCTGACGCAGCCGTTCAGACTCTTGAATATAGAACTGCGCCTTGTTTTCTAACTCATACGCACGCATTTCGAGCCGGGCAATGCGAGCTGAAGTCTCCTCTAGGGCCAGCTCTAATTGCACATATTGACTATCCCAGATATCTGACTTGGGAATGCTCAACCTTTTCAGGTTCCCATTCACGTCGTACTGCCTATCGACCTTCATACCCGATGGGTAAGTCACGCGATTCAAACGACTGCCTTCCCCGTATTGGTATTGTGTTAAGTAGTCTTTGCCATCGATAGTCAGTGTCATCGATGACATCCGCCCCAGCTCGTCATAACGGTAACCTTGCGCATTACCCTTTGTATAACGCTTGTCTAATTTACCCTTGAATGCCTGGTCATATTGCCAAGCTGATACTCGATCAGCGCGCTTTTCTTGTATTTTTCGACCAATTTGATCGTAATGGAACTCCACCCGCTGCTGCTTAGCATCCAATTGCCAAGTTAGCTCACCCCAAGCATTGTAACCATAACGCCAGGTGCCCATTGCCGGATCAGCGGTTTCAACCTTATTACCGAGACTGTCGTAGGTCATTTGCGTGACTAGTCCATTAACATTGGTTCTAATTAGGTTACTGAATGCATCATATTGATACTCAATAACTGAGGTTTCATTCTCGACCACTTCAACACGCTGACCAAGCCCATTGGCTCTCTCGCGCCGCTCTCGACCGCCAGGCTCAACAATACGTACCTCTAGCCCATGGTAAGCAAGCTCAGTGACTATCTCGTCGCCTTTGATGGTCGGTCTTGAGTGACTTATCGGACGCCCCAAACCGTCAAAGGTATGCTTAATCCAGTATTGGGGCTCATGGTAGGATAAATGACGAATATACGGCAGCGTCTCAGCGACTAGCTGTCCTTGGCTGTCAAATACCTTGTCAACAACGAGGTCATTGCCTTCATCGTTTACTGTCACCTTGCGTACCTCTCTGCCAAACCTATCGAAATAGCTGCGCGCAGAGCTTCCGTTCGATGTCTGTTTGGTGACCATGGTAATACTTCGATCGCTTAAGGCTAATCCATAGGGGTCGATGCCTACATCAGCACCATCAGACCATTCAAACCAGGTCTCTAGCCAGCTTCCATCAGGGAGCAACTGTTTGGTCTCGCGGCAGTAATCGTCGTATTTAAACCGAGTAGTTAAACCATTGGCATCGGTGACTGCGCTCGGCTTAGCACATAATGGATGGTATTTAGTCACCACTGAATGACCGAGTGGGTTGGTGTGCTTGATGATCCGGCCCTGGTCATCGTATTGAGTCTTTGACCCTCTCTCACCCCCAGCTCCAGAGGTGACTTCTGTGACCCTAAAACCTCGAGAGTTGTAGGTATAATTAGTTCTAAGAGCCAACGGATGATTGGGGGCAATAGTTTGAGTTAATAGCGCCCCGGTCTTAGGATCATATTCAAACTCGGTATGTCTTGTTTGGGTGTTATAGCCGTTCGACTTTGTCACAGAGATTTTGCTTGGTTTACCCAACAACCATCGATAAGGCAGATGCCGGTATTCGGTATTGGTTGTTTCTAGAAACACGCCCCCGTTTTGGTCTTCTATTTTCACCTTGGTGACTTTCGGATAGCCGTAGCGATCATAATCTTTATACTGGGTTTTCTTGCGAGTCAAAAGCTCACCGCCCAGACCCCAATTGATTTGTTGCTTTTCTTTTAGCTGAAACCATAATCGGCCAAGTACCGGAGAGGGCGCCGATTGATAATGAAATTCGATTTGACCGACTTTAACCCCTTGTATCCATGTCTCCGTTTTAGATAAATAAGGCGACCAATTATGATCATAGCCATTTAGAGATATCTGTTTTTTCTGGTGGAGAACGTCATCAACATGGATCTCGTTAAAACCTAGCATCCCGAGTTCAGGGTGAGCAGCAAACCCGAAATAAGAGTACGCTGAACGATTCAATCCCCCTACACCATCACTTTGCTCTAACTCGGAAACAACCGTAATGCTTGGCTTTACACCAAAAAGTGGGGCAACAAAGTCTTTTGGTTGAAATACATTCCCTTCATTTGTCGATTGATAACGAAACTTGGTCAACTTTCCAAACGCAGTGCTCACCTGAGTCAATAAGGCAAGCGGTGTGATTTCTTGGTCTATGCAAGCCAGCCCCTTAATCGAGCGATAGCAATCTCCTGCCACACCGTCTTTCGTTAAATCAACACCTTGTTTGTATGGACCATAGACATTGTTAACAGCCAATGCGTGGACCGTCGTCTTGATCCCAAAGATTTTTTTTATATAGTTTTCCGAATATTTGACCTTTTCGTGTAGCTTATCTAAGTCAGGCGTAATCGTCGTATATTCGCTCACCCGATTAAATCGCTCTCCATTGCCGTAGCCACAAAATACTTTGTCCGCAACGATGTAGCACAAATCCGCCAGACCATCATGATTTTTGTCCACCAAACGTAGGCTTCCTTCGCGGGCCGAATTCAAGTGATTTGAGTTCCAATGCTGGGAGTTAAAACGCAGCCATACTTGTGCCGCACCAAAGCGATCGCCGTGATTAACGCGGCAAAGGTATTCTTGCCCAAGGCGATAACAAAGATCGGGTAAGGCATCGCCTGTGATATCGATAACCTTGAGTGTACGTTGCAAGGCTTCTATTTTGGCCTTATCGGACCGGTACTGATCCTCGGTCACATAAATGTCAGCATCGAGTATCAGCCCAATTGGTAATCCTTCTGCCCAAGTGACTTTATCAGACAGCATTAGTTGACCTTGTGCATTTCTATGGCCCAATAAGCAATTAAAGTCACCGGTTAGTTCAACGCCACAAAAGTCAGGGTAGCCATCCTTATTAATATCAACCAATGGTACTTGCGGCATCTTTACTGGATCAAAATCCTTAGTGACCGTTAGAAAACTGGCGCTTGAATATACTTTCTCTAAGGTAAATCCCGCTCGCGACAATACAGCTCGTTGACTAAATTTGTCTCCAGTATTGTATAAGCAGGTCAATTGCTCGCTGTCTAGGGTGCAAAGGTCAATCAGTCCATCGGTGTTAATATCGACAAGTCTTAAATAGTCGGAAATACTGAACTGTTCGGTCCAGTATCGACCGGGTAGAAACCTTACACCTTTGGCGTTCAACGCACAGTAATACCCATGTTGGTTAGCTCCGCAAACATCCACATAGGAATCGTTGTTGATGTCGATCAGGGCCAGGGAAGCGATATCCTCAGGTTTGTTCCAATCGCCGCCAAAAAAGTCACGACTCCAGCGTTTTGGCGCTGAGAAACTTGCATCGGCTTGATTCAGCGAACAATACAGCTCATCGGTGAGATAGCAAATATCGTTCATACCATCACGGTTTAGATCCCCAGTTATGAAGCCTCTGAACTCATCGAGTAAAAACAGCGTTTTTTCAACTGGCTCAGAGAAATAGCTTTCCGACTCTGCCCACTCAAACAAATGTGGTCGCGTGCAATCTAATTGACTGCATGCCTTTATTGAGGCAAGGCGGCTCCATGGTTTTCCCTGCAATTTGACCGTATCGTAACTGAGTTTAAACTCACGGAACTTGCGACCTGCCCGCTTGACTACGACAGCCTCAAGCAGCCTTCCCAGCGTCGATGACTTACCAAAGTAATGATTCGTCATCACATCCGGGCGTGAGACATAGAGAAACGCTATCTTCACATCCGAATACTCCAGTGCTTTGAGGTATAAAAACCCCTCACGTTCCTCATAGCTATAGTTTATTTGATTGTTAAACCGATCCTTTTGAGTTGAGATTTTCCAAACTAGTCCGTGGCCTTCAACATCTTGCTTAGAATGTAATGAGGTACCATAGTGGGTGATAAAGCCGCTAGAGGAGTAAACTGTCCAACTCTGTGGGCCAGAATCTTGGTTGCCGATGGCAACGACTTTAGTCTGCCACTGATCATCAACAAGATAGTGACTACCTCCTTTGCCCAACTTGCCTGAAATCAGATGCAGCCTCTTACCATCAAGGCAGTAGACGTCCTTTTCATTCAACCCTATACCACCTCGAACTCCGTCCACTTGCTTAGTCTGAGTACAGCGGGTGATGACGGATAATCCAGAGAGTTCAAATGCTAGGCCCAGGGTTGTGTTAGCACCTCCTTGGGTATATCTAATCCCTAGCTCTGGCGTTAAGCCATTCACCCCCTCGGGTAACTCAATACTGACGTGATAGTTCGCCTTGCCCTGAACCACACTGGCAACAGAGTTAAGTTCACCAACCGAGCGTGCAGAGAGATCAAAATGTGCCAACAACGCCCCAACCAAGAGGCCACTTTGGATAATAAGCTTGATGAAGTTCATGATTGGATCTCCCCAATTACTCGTCACTCAAAGATCTAAATTTATTTTCGATACTGATAAGTTGCTCTTCTATTTCTATTATCTCCTGATCTATTTCAACCCTATCAGTACTTAATACTGGTGATTTAAGTAGCGCTGGTTCATAAGTAACCTCTATACCCTGTTGCTCAAGCCCTGACAGTACGTAACTTGCCTCTGCTAAAATAATTTCTGCTTTAGGTAGGTTCTTTATCTCGTCAACAAATTCTCTTTCAATTTTAAGCTGAGCTTTATGTATATTCCTATCAATATCATTGAGTTCTTCAAAAGCCGCAATCTGACCAAGATCTTGATAAACTTCTTTCGAAACTGGCGCCCCCTCTTTATAAACGCTGTCGTTACTATCTGTATACTTTGTAATACCTATATCTGTTGAAGTGTCATTTCCGTCAGAAGATATAATAGAAACCCGTTCAACCTCGCTTATTACCCTAGCATTCATAGCCACTAGAATAACAACCCCAAAAGTAATAGCCACAGCCAAACACAATGTAATCTTCATATCTGAACCACTATTAGTTTTTCATTGCATTAATTAACTTAAAGGTTGCACCGCGCAACACAGTCAAAAGTAATATTACACTCAAGACAATTTGAAAAAGCACACCACCAAACTTAGAAAAAATTGTCTCTCCAGTCATTAACGGAATGTTATAATCTAATACTTGTGTTTGACTGGCATCGCGTTTAGAGAGCACCTTGCCATCAGGAGATATAACTGCAGTGATCCCGGCGTTGGTTGCATGAATAGTACTTTTACCAATTTCTATTGCCCTGGCTTGCGCCACATTAAGCATCACTTTCTTCAGCCAGCTGGCATCAGTCCAAGCCATATCGCTGATCAATACCGCTAGATTAATATTGGAGCCATCAATTTGCTTACGAAACACATCCGAGAACAGAGCCTCATAACACACGCCAAAAATCGCAACGATGTTATTGACGGCATAACTGGACTGTTTTTCGGTCTTCAAGCTAAACCAGAATTCTCTCGACAGGCTCAGATCATTAAACCAAGCAGCAAACCAACGTGGCACATACTCCCCAAAAGGAACTAACTTTGTTTTGAAGTAGATTGGGGTACTATCGGGGGCGCTAAAAATGGCATTCTGAATGTCGTCTGCCTGTCGATAGAAACCACCCCAAAGTGTTGAGACTTGCTTATGACTTAACCTGACAAAGTGATCACCTAAGAACGGACGCATCTCTTGCGCCGGAAATGACACACTACTTTCTGGCCATACAACCAGATCTGGTGTGGGTTTTTGCAATGATAAAGAGACATATTTATCGACACGTTGAATCACATCATTTTTAGACAGTTTACTTGCATCATCAAAATAACCATGGATAACACGTACCTTGGCAGTATCGATAGGCTGTGTCTTAGATAAAGTGCCAAGTGCTAGACTAGATAAAGGAAAAAAACACAAAACCGTACTAAGATATAGCCAAACTCTGAGATTACAACGCTTAGAATAAATCAGCCAAGCAATATAACTTGCCAATACATAAAATATAAGACTAATACTATGTGAACCAAATGTTTGATACCATCCTTTTAAACCTAGATTTAACGCGATGTAACCTGGTTGAAGCCACGGAAAGGATAGTAAACTATATTCGCGAACAATATCTATGCAAACTAATGCAACAGGCAAGAGGATAAACTGCTGTTCACCTCTAACTAAAGCCAATAATAAAGGAACTAATGCGTAGCTAAATGACAGTATCAAAAGAACGAGTAAAATTAACGTTAACTGATTAACCCAACTAGTATTATATTCATCGAGAATGTATTCCTTCACCCAGTACAGTGACATCAGATAGAAGCCCAGACCAAAACTTAGCCATACGGAAATAGCACATTTTATTCGTGTGTTATACATTCCTATAGCAAACAATAAGATTAAAGATGCGAGTAGAATAGCCGGTCCTAATAGCCCCAATCGATATGAGTACGCATACACTATTCCACTAATCAAACCCACCAAGCATTTACTCATAGACCACAGTCACTGAACACTAAACATGTACTAACTATATGCAGGCCCAATAAACAAGAGAGTCTAGAAATAAAATGATTAGATGCACCTCTCATCGCTTAATCAATTATTGCACTCTTGTTGCATTGCATCACTGCGATAAGAAATACAGATGGTTCTTTGTGCAAATAATTCAGAGTTAAAGATACTAATTGAATTACCCTTGGTTAGTTTTAGCAAGGACGCTATCTTCTCTTATGTTGGCCGACACCTCCTTTTCCTTAGTCCATCATCCCGAGTGGATTGATAACGTTGAAGCGCCAAACGTTCCAGCCAAACCTTTGTAACACATAGATGCAGCACGCTTTACAAGCATGCAGTAACCACTTGCTCAGGAAACCTACGCCTATCACTTTGTCTAAGAATTCGGGCTTTAGTCCACATTCTTAGACACAAAAACTGATATTTAGCTAAAACCTCAATATAGTGTTAACCAATTGGTGACAATTGGTACAACAATAACCAGGTATCACACCAATTGGTAGCGACTAATATCCGCTAATACCAAGATCTGATTGAAGAAACCGATCATCAACTGTGATCAACAACTGCAATCATCAAGGTACGATCTATCCGCGGCTAAGTAATGCAGCAACGTTGAGTTCGACCATCTCGTAAAATTGGTATAGCAGATAGCTCACTGATCATGAAATCAATAACGATAAGGTAATAGAAATGGAGTTTCCTCTATCAAAAGCATCAAAAGTGGCTGGCTTAACGCTAATATCAGCCGCGATTATTGCCGGCTGTAGTGGTGTTAATGAAGGCCAGACAAGTGTAAGCAATGCGGGTGCGGCATATACTTTTGAGCCCGCCGATGTACAACCCAACATTTTGTGGATTATCACCGACGACCAACGCATGGACTCAATTGCTGCGTTTAACCGCGCGGTGCTAGGCCAAAACGACAGTGAACTGGGCAAAGTACTGTCACCCAACGTTGACAAACTCGCCGAGCGCGGCACCACCTTTATTAACACCTACAATCAAAACCCAGCATGTGCGCCCTCGCGTACCAGCATGATCACAGGTCGCTACTCTCACCATACGTCGATTTATGGCTTTGAGTATTATGACCCTACCGGCATGGATCACTGGCGTCCATACACCACTCAAGTTCTTTCTCGTGAAGCTGGCTATCAGACCGTTTCTGTTGGTAAACGCGGCCTGAGATACAAGGCTCAAGACACCATCTATGATGTTGATCTCGGCTATAAGGAGTTCTGGTACGCCGGTCTGTGTGATACCTGCCCACCGCACTGGAAAGAAAAAGGCGATGTGGGTCTACGCTACCATATGGCCGATGGCCGAATGCTCGATGTGCCGAAGAGAAACTCGTCCGATATGATGGATACCAAGGAGGTCTGGGACACACTCGATATCTTGACTGAATACCCAGGTGAGAAGAAAGAGTATGACTACGGTAAACTTGTTCTTGGCGGTGTCAGTCCTCAAGGCAAGGACACGACCAAAGATGGCTGGTACACGGAAGAGCTTGTTAACTACCTTCAGAACCCTGGTCGCTTATACAAAACCAACCATGGCCAGAGAGTACAAGGCTTAGATCCGAGCAAACCGCTGTTTGCTTACCTCGGTCTAGATGCACCGCACACGCCTGTTCTGCCGCCAGAAGAGTTTCGTAAGCAGTTCCAAGGCATCAAGTACAATGTACCTGAGTTTACGCAAGAAGAGTTGGATAGCTTCCCACCGCAAATCAAGAATCTTTACAACGCTAAAAGAAGTAATCACTACAGCGACGAAGATAAGCAGCAAATGATTGCTGACTACTACGCATTCGCCGCCTACGCTGACTATCTAGTGGGTAAAGCGGTCGACTCGTTCGTTGAGTATTCAGAGAGTAATAACCGCCCTTGGATGGTGCTGTACGTCTGTGGCGATCACGGATGGCGCCTCAATGAGCATGGCATGATTGCCAAGTTTGGCCCATACGATATCGACCTGCAAAACCCGATCATTGTTACGGCTTCAGACAAAGACAAGTTCCCTGCAGGCAAGGTAGTGACTGACTTTACTGAGTTCGTTGATATGGCACCGACCTTCCTAAGCGCTGCTGGCATCGACATCACTCAGCCAAAATATGACTACCTCGATGGTTATGACTTGGCACGGGTTGCAGCGAAAACAATCGAACCTCGCGACTACGTGATTGCCGAGCCTACTTGGGTGACCGGCCCTACCGCCGTGATCCGTACGCACGATTACAAATTCGCCATGAAGATCCGTCCTGGACACCGCCCGAACAATGAAAATATCGAATGGGCGCTCACTGCTGGCTTCGAAGAGATTCAGCCAATGCTATTTGACCTTCGTGTTGACCCTAAAGAAGTGAACAACGTCGCTCATGATCCTCACTATCGACCAGTGGTTGATGCAATGCGCGATAAAATCCAGAACATTGTTCTTGGTAATGGACGCGTTGAGGTGAAATGGGGCAAATGGGGTGAACAAGGTGAAGTCGTCGTTTCTGACTTTGCTGCCGGCTCTGACGATAAGAAGATCGATGTACCTCATGTAGATCCTAAAGTGTAGTAATAACTGATACTTCTTAATAACAGCAAAAGGAGCGAACTATCGCTCCTTTTTTCTTTGTAAAACCTACCAACCGGTCACAACTACCCTCGATGCTCAGTTTGGACTAACTCTCGTATCAATAGAGTCTAATACCGATACTGACGAATGCTAAAATTGGCAAAACCAACACTGTCTTGCTCATTTAATCGGTGCTTTTCAACCAATGAGCGATAGATCCCCCACTTAGGGCGGACAAAATGACTCGAGTGCTCTCCCCGCCACAACCGGATATTCTCTCTTTCAAGCTCGATAATGCTTTGGCCGGTGTCTGCGCGTGTTATTTCTACTTTTAGCCAACCTTGCTCGCCATATCGCGTTTGTACGCGAGCATTAAGCCAGTGGCCAGCAACTGTATTCCAATCCACTCGTTCAAGTACCTGGTGGCCGTGCTCTGGATTATGTCGAATCTCAAACCCCGGTTGCTCACGACGCTCGTTGGCAGTAAAGGTCAGTATCGGGCTTTTGTCGTTACCGCCGACAGCCTTCAACTGGAACAAATGAGTAAACCGCTTACTAAATTGCATGTCTGTAGGCATTTTAAATTGCCACTCGTAGACAAAATAGCTGTGTTCAAAACCCTTCAACCCTGCCTTAGATTGGTTGTAGACCTTGATTTCATTGCGCTGGCGGTCAAGATGCCGACCGCGATCACCATCAAGGTCACGATACAAGGTAAACTCAAAGTAATTGCCCACCTGTGGATCATGACTTACTTGGATATGGCGCACTGCTTGGTTATCCCCGGGATACAGATCCGGCGCTTCAATCGGGCGCGGACCTAAAGCTTGAACAAATAACGGATAGGGGTTTGTACCGGGAATCAGTTCATTCGCATCGAGTTTTTGCTTAAATATCATCTGGCCAAATTCATCGCTGCCAATCACAGTCACCCCTTTCGTGCTGCAGGCAACTAAAAGAGCTGTACTAACACTGAGCAATAATAATCGAAAAAGGTAATGGGGAAGCCAGGGCCGGCTACGACTTGCTGCTTTTCTCAATGCAATCAGAAACATAATTTGGACAGTCCTTTACCAATATATTACTACAATAATATAAATAACCATCCAAACACTAACACTGACTATGATGCTGTAGTACTTAGGAGTGTTAATTTGTGATAGTGCTTTCTTTTATGCCAACTGTAACAAACTAAATTGCGACAGACTCGTGTTATCAAAAGCTCATCTAACCCTAGTATTCTCCTCCCAACGCTGGCCCCAAAAGCGTGAGTGAAATCACACATCAATAGCCAATCGTGAACTAGATTATGCATACAAATGCCCATGCTAGTTTCCCAGCGTGGGCAGACGAGCAAGCTTGAGCAATACCCATAATAGGATTGCAAATCGCCTACTAAGCTCATTTAAAAGAGATATCAAAGTATTTGTCCTTTTAGAGCACAGAATCGCGCAATAAAGGAGAAGAATATGAAACAAGTAGGATTAATCACTCTACACGGCATGGGCAAAATCAAACCCAACTACTATGCGACATTAGAGAAAAAGCTAAAAAACGAACTTGGTGATGACTGGCACAAGGTCTCTTTCCACAACGTGCAGTACGCACCTTATTTGCAGGAACCACAGGACAAGCTTTGGAGGGAGATGACGACCGAAACAGACAACGACCTAGATAACACTAAGTTGAGAAAGTTCCTACTTTATGGGTTCGGTGATGCTGGCTCCCTCGAGTACAGCGGTGGCCATAGTGGTGTTAAGTATCTAGAGGTACAAAGAGAGATACTCAAGCAACTTGAGCATGTGTACCTTGACCTTGAGCAAAATGAAACCAAGCCACTTATTATCATCGCACAATCACTAGGTGGCCAAGTGATCTCAAACTTCATCTGGGATGCGCTCCACAACAAGCAAATTTTCGAAACCCAATACACTGAAGACAATGAAAAAGCGCAGTTTATGAAGTTGGGGACTCTGCAAAAACTTGTCACTACAGGTTGTAATATCCCTCTATTTATTTGCGGCCTCGAACATCGGCAGTGCTTTGATAAGCCCAACGACCAGTTCACCTGGGATAACTATTATGACCCAGACGATGTACTTGGCTGGCCTTTGGCACAACTTGGACCTAACTTTGAGATAGTAAACGATCGCGCTATCAATTCAGGGGGATTATTATCATCATGGAATCCGCTCAGTCATGGTGAGTACTGGTCGGACAATGATGTTGTTGACCCGCTAGTCAGGGCGTTGAGAGCTGCGATGGAGTAAAACTCTTAATCACTACAATAAGTATAGAGGAAGGGATTTCTAACCGAGGAAGCTAAGCAAGAACTTCAAATGGTACTACTCGCATCACTAGTGTATAAATAAAACGCAAAAGCCCCGACAACTGATTAAGTTATCGGGGCTTTCATAAATATGGCACGCCCTGCAGGATTCGAACCTGCGACCACATGCTTAGAAGGCACGTGCTCTATCCAACTGAGCTAAGGGCGCGTTACAGGGCAGTAGTATAAGGCGATAAATCAGTAAATCAATGGATTTATTCAACTTTAGGATTCAAGTGCTTACTTTTAAATCACGTTTGCTTTGGTTGCTTAATTTCAGCACAACGCAAACGTTTGCCTATAGAGTTTAACATTTAGATCTGCCACAATACGCCGCGAAATGTGACCATAATCGAAAGGAATGCCATGTCTGCTCAAAATATTGATGGAAAACTGATTTCTCAAACGGTTCGCTCAGAAGTTGCCGCCCGTGTGAAGGCACGTTTGGATGCGGGACTGCGTGCGCCTGGACTGGCGGTCGTGTTGGTCGGTGAAGATCCAGCTTCACAGGTTTACGTCGGTAGTAAGCGCCGCGCGTGCGAAGAAGTGGGTTTTGTGTCTAAATCTTTTGACCTGCCTGTCACCACCAGCGAGCAAGACCTGCTCACACTTGTTGAGCAGCTAAATCACGATCCGGAAATCGATGGAATTTTGGTTCAGTTACCGCTTCCGGCCGGCATCGACAGCACTAAGGTGCTTGAGAGCATCACGCCTGAAAAAGATGTTGATGGCTTCCATCCTTATAACATTGGTCGACTTGCTCAACGTATTCCTAAGCTGCGCTCTTGTACGCCAAAAGGCATTATTACCCTACTCGAACGTTACAACATTGAAACGCGCGGCAAGCATGCCGTGATGGTGGGTGCATCGAACATCGTCGGTCGTCCAATGAGCTTGGAGCTTCTATTAGCTGGTAGCACCACCACCACGTGTCACCGTTTTACTAAAAACCTTGAGCATCACGTTCGCCAAGCGGATATCGTGGTTGTAGCGGTGGGTAAACCTAATTTTATCCCTGGTGACTGGATCAAACCGGGTGCAGTCGTGATCGATGTTGGCATTAACCGTCTTGATGACGGATCACTGGTGGGTGATGTTGAGTATGATGTTGCAAAGCAACACGCAAGTTTTATTACACCAGTGCCTGGTGGGGTGGGTCCGATGACGGTGGCAAGCCTAATTGAGAATACCATTATTGCTTGCGAGCAGTTCCACACTGAGTAAAAGTGAGTTAATTACTTCAGCCCTAGATTTTTAGGGCTGAAGTGTTTTTACCCACTTTGTTGTGCACTAGCGCTGAGATTGGTCTGACACTAATAACAAATGACACATTCCTGTAGTAGAATGACTGCCAAACTAGGTTACAGCGTCAATTATTCGATATTCTCACAATGCTAAAACACAAACTTCTGGCCACTGGTGCCCTACTTTTTCTTACTGCCTGCTCAAACAGCCAATCGGCACAAATGGGTATGCGCAGCAGTGTGATTTATGCTTACCCACAGAACATGAGCAACATGCAGTTGTGTGAGACGCTCTATTTTGGCCGCCCTACGACGCAAACCAAAGCGGCAATTGGAGCCGAGTTTAACCGCCGAAGGTTATCTAAATCGTGGTGCGAAAAGCAATATCGCATGAATTATCTTGAGCGCCTAGCACGCTCAATTACGGCCCCATCAGAGCCGCAACCTGAGGTTACCCAACCAATTCAATTGAATTAGTGGCGCGTGATCACTGCTTGATTATCGACGCGGTGGCGCTCGCTATAGATGCCGTCTTCAGCGCGCACCCCGCAAGAGATAATCATGGTGATCTCATCTTGGGTGTCCAGATTGAGCAGCGACTTAACCCGCTTTGAGTCGAACCCTTCCATCGCGCAGGTGTCATAACCCATATCACGCATCGCAAGCATAAACGTCATCGAGGCGAGTGACGTACTCTTGTGCAAGCAGACCCGCAAGTCTTGTTTACTCACTTCACGGACCATGGGTTTTTTACGCCCGATCCACCAAGTAAACGCCTTACGTATCAAACCACGCACGCCAAACTGATCATTGTTGTACAGAGTAGGGATCAACTTTTCGTAGTATTTGAGTGCCCGCTTGGCCGTGGCATCTTCTCTTCCGGCAAAGGCATGGCGAACCTGCTCTGCGTTCATCTTCGCACGCTGTTGCCAGTACTGAGGGGTCACCGTGACAACCACCAGCTCATTAGCCGTTTTGGCGGCGTTTTGACCCATGCAATATTCAGCCAGACGTGCCCGCTTTTCACTATCGATCACGCGATGAAAACGCCATAACTGCATATTGCTGCTATTTGGGCTCATGAGTGCCAACTCTAGGGCATGCTGCACGTCATCGTGGTTAAAATCAGCACTGGAATCGTATTTTCGTACCGAGCGGCGTGTTTGCACTAAATCTGTGTAATGTTTACTGATAGCCATCAAAGCCTACTACCTTGGGATTAGAGAGGCGCATAGTATACCCAATTGGTCTAAAGTTTGTTGTTTTTCAGCAGCTTCACCGAGGCGTCTTATTCTCGATTCATAAATATTTCACAAAATAAATTTCATCTAACATTCATCCATTTATCGCCTAACTTTCACACAAATGTAACTTAAGGTCATTTTTGTGTGCTAGCGCATTTGACGGTCAAAAAACCGCCATCTAAGTTTAAATTTCAGTCCACCAAAACATTCAGGAGATGGTTATGAGACGTGCGAGTTCTGCTTATCGTTTGCAGTTAATTAAAGAAGCCGCTTTAAAAACGCAAGGAGTGCGTCCAAACGATCCGATGGCAAATTATATTCACCACCTGATGGAAGAAAGACCCGACGTGGACAAAGCCGCCGAGAATACCTCCCGCTACAACGGCCTGCACTTTGATGAGCAAGCAGGCGGTTGGGTTAGTGATATGTGGGATGGCAATAAATAATCCCATCTGATTTTGTTAAAACAACGAAACCCTCCAAAAACGAGGGTTTCGTTGTTTTAGGGGCGAGTTTTTAGGGGCGAGGTTCGAGGACGCTACGCTCCGGGTATCGAGGAGTTTCATTGGTGTTGGACGTTTCTGCGCTATGGCTAAGCCAAGATATTTTTTCTATTGATCCAAAGAAAACTGTTGGTACTTCATGACTAACACCACTCACAGAACCCCTCACTCCCCGTAGGGCAACGCCCGTCCTCGAACCTCGAACCTGCTTTTAGTCAAAGAGAGATTGCTGTGGGCTGGTTGGCTCTTCTGGCCCGGATTGGTTTGCACGGTTTTTCATGATTTTACGTCGATAGCGTTGACGGCACAGTTGGATGATGTGCTTTTGCTCCTTGGGGGTGAATTCGAGCCACTGGAAACGCTCTTCGCGTTTTCGCATACACCCTTGGCAATAGCCACGCTCATCGGTAGTACACACACCGACGCAAGGGTTGGGAATGCGAAAAAACTCTAACTGCTCCATGTTCACCATCCTGTTTAGTGTCCTCGGTTTTCATCATGACAGCGCTTCTATTCCTTAGCAATGATGACAACAAATTTACCCTGTATTTAACGCCTATGACGCTAAACTAACAGTAAGACACGTTTATTACTTATAATTCAATCTATTACTTAGCGGTTATTCGCGATGAATGCGAGTTCCGAGCCGTGTGATACTATCACCCCAATGGAGTCCTATATTATGAAGATTAGTTCAAAAAGCCTACTTACTGCAATCACGCTGCCTATGCTCCTAGCGGCTTGCCAATCTAACGGGGAAACAAAAGAAATGACTGCTACTGACTTTCAGCACCACAACTGGGAGCTTGCCCAGATCGATGGCCAAGACATTGAACTGACCGATAATATGAAAGCCCCACGCCTAGAGATTGGCGAAAACATGACGGCTAATGGTTACGCAGGCTGCAACAACTTCTTTGGTCAGGCTGAGCTAAAAGATAATCAGCTGCGCATTGATAAGATGGGCATGACAATGAAAATGTGTCCCGATGCACAGATGGAAATCGAACAAGCAATGGCAAACACGCTTATGGAATGGAGCGATGTGACTCTGACTGACACGCAACTGACACTGACCAACGGTATTCACACCCTGACCTTCAACCTGCGCGATTGGGTAAACTAATTAGCACTGCGCTTTATAACAACTCGCTGCTTCGTTTTTTTAACAACTGCAGCGAGTTTTCTATGCCTGACCTATTTAGCGTGTTCACGCTCAAACAGCATCACTTTTAGGCTTGCCTCTGGGTCAATGTCGGCAAATTCTGGCGGGTTTTCAAGGCGCTCAACAAACGTGATCTGTGGCGCTTCTTCTTGCATCGACTCGATAATAAAGTCACTGCCAACCACTGGTGAGTTGACACATGCCATCACTTTGCCAGACTCAGTCAATAGATCCGGCAGACGGCGAAGGATCTTCTTATAATCCTTCGTCAGGGCAAAACTGCCCTTTTGAAACGAAGGCGGGTCGATGATCACCAAGTCATAAGGCCCACTCTTTTTGATTTTACCCCACGATTTAAAGATATCGTGCGCCATAAACTTCACTTGCTGCAGGTTATGTCCATTAAGCTTGTGGTTTTCGCGCCCCTTATTAAGCGATGAGCGTGCCATATCGACATTCACCACCTGGTCTGCGCCACCTTCAATCGCCGCCACGGAAAAACCGCAAGTGTAAGAAAATAAATTCAACACGTTGGCTTGTTTTGCGTTGGCACCAACCCACTCACGCCCAAGGCGCATATCGTAAAACAGCCCTGAGTTTTGGTTCGCACCAAGGTGCAGTTGGTATTTTAAACCCGCCTCTTCTACAACTGGGTTAGCCTCAAGCTCACCCCAGACTACCTCTGCCGGTGCACCCGATTCGTAGCGATGCTGAACAAGGATGCAGCGCCCTTGCTGGCTTTGCCACACCTTACTCTCAGACAAGGTCAACAACTGACGACGTAGCTCAGAAAGAAAGTCCTCATCAACGGCTTTGAAAAGGCTGATAACCAACTGACCTGCCAACCAATCACAGGTGATTTGTTCAAGCCCCTCGAATCGTTTGCCGCGACCATGAAACAGGCGGCGCACTTCATTAGGCGCACTCGCCAGCGCTTGCAGGGTGACGTCAATAAAAGTAGTGATACTCTGTTGTTGCATATAATTTTAACCTGTTATGGATTGAGGGAGTGTTGGCCAAGGAAGTTGCCATGGCTGGTGCCACTGTGTAATCGCGATTTTTACTGGCTCGGCTCGCCACAATTCACCGAGTGAATATTGAGTTGGGTCAACGCAAAAGCGGTGCTGCTCACCAAGGTATTCAAACCCCAAGCTGTACGCATGCAAATAGCCTCTATCAGCCTGACTACTTGGCGCGTAGATAGGGTCACCGACAATCGCAGAGCCAACGGACTTGAGTGCCACGCGTATTTGATGAGTCTTGCCCGTATACGGCTTACACAAAAACACTCGCTGGCCAGGCTCGCCTGGCTTTGAAAAGAACTGCGTCACCGCTGGGTTTTCTTGACTGGTGTTGAGCTTCCACGCCGAACGCCTTGAGCGGCTCATATCACCACACACCAACCCCTGCTTTTTCTTGGGTTTTTTATCACCGATTGCAAGATAGAACTTGTCTACCTTACGCTTGGCAAACAGCTCAGCCAGTGCTGCGGCTGACGTACTGGTTTTGGCCAACAGCAACAGACCAGAGGTCATCTTATCCAACCGATGGACAAGGAATAACTTAGGGCACCCAATTGCGGTCGCAACGGACTCTACCAACATGGTCTCCCCGTCATCTTTGTGCACCGATACATTGGGATGCTTATTGATAACAACGAAATCCGCTGTCTCAGAAACTATATCAAACATAAACCCTCTCGAACTGGGTTGTGGAGTATATAGATATACCGCTGAATGAGCACGTAAAAGTCATTCTTATCTTGGCTGAATAGAGTATATTATGAGGGTCGCGTTTTGGCTTGCAGGGATTCATGAGCACTTTCTACAGTTTTTTTACCTTTTCACTGATTGGCATCTATTGGTTTCTTGTCGCCGGTGTCACCTTACGCGTTGTACTCAAGCGCCGAGCCGTTAGTGTTTCACTCGCCTGGTTGATGATCATTTACATCGTGCCGGTTGTCGGTGTGATTGCCTACTTCATGTTTGGCGAGCTCAACCTCGGTCGTAAGCGTGCTGAGCGTACACGCGAGATGTTCACGCCCTTTGAGCAGTGGTTTAAATTGCTCAATGAATGTCAGGCGCATGTCCCCGAGCAAATGAATGATCATATCACCTCAATTGATAAGTTGTGTAACCACCGTATGGGGATCCCAGCCCTATGTGGCAACAGTCTACAGCTGAAAACCGACCCTGACGTGATCTTAAAAGCGATCATTGATGACATTCACCAAGCCAAGACCTCCATCAAGATGGTGTTTTATATCTGGCACCCAGGCGGGATGGCGGATGCGGTCGCTAGTGCCCTAATTCAAGCCAAAAAACGGGGGGTCGACATCAAAGTCATGCTCGACTCTGCTGGCAGTCCGCGCTTTTTCCGCAGTTCTTGGTATCGAATGATGAAGGATGCTGGCATAGAGGTAAAGCAAGCGCTAGGCGTCAAGCCTTGGCGTATGTTCCTACGTCGGCTTGATTTGCGCCAGCATCGCAAAATCATTGTGATTGATGATGAGATCGCCTACACAGGCTCCATGAATCTCGTCGACCCACGCTATTTTAAGCAAAATTCTGGGGTCGGACAGTGGATTGATATGATGGTGCGCGTCAGTGGCCCAACGGTCAACGTGCTCTCAGCTATTCACAGTTGGGACTGGGAAGTCGAAACGGGCGATCGCTCAATGCCGAATATTCCTGAGTGCCCGTTAATTGAGCCTGAGAGGCCTCTGCCAATTCAGGTTGTCCCCTCAGGCCCAGGGATGCCAGATACCCTGATTTCTCAAGTCTTAACCCTGGCAATCCACCAGGCTAGGCAAAGAGTGCGTATCACCACGCCTTATTTTGTCCCCAGCGCCGATCTCACTGACACACTAAAGATGACCGCCCAGCGTGGCATTGATGTCGAGCTGATCATTCCACATAAGAATGACTCCATCATGGTGCAGTGGGCCTCGCGAGCCTTTTACACTGAACTGCTCGCCGCCGGGGTCAAAATCCACAAATTCGATGGTGGTCTACTGCACACCAAATCGGTCGTGGTGGATGATCAGTTCTGTATCGTGGGCACCGTCAATATGGATATGCGCAGCCTATGGCTCAATTTCGAGGTATCACTTGCGATTGAAGACCGTGAGTTCACCGAAAAGATGCATCAGCTACAAGACAGTTACGTTGAGCAATCTTACCAAGTGGACTTGATGCAGTGGCAAAAGCGCCCAATCATGCATCGCTTCCTTGAAAGGTTCTTTTATCTGTTCAATCCACTTCTGTAGCCAGGGCTTGCATTATTTTGGTTTTATGAGAAGGTGCTGACTATAAGTAACCTCAAGTGAATAAAGGAATTTCAATGTCTGAAGGCAAAAAAACTATACTCGTCACCGCAGGAAGAGACAAAAAATGGACTCATGGTGTAGTCAACCCACCGGTTCAGCGTGCTTCGACCATTGTGTTTGATTCGGTTGCAGAGAAGCAACAGGCCGCACTCAAGCGCACTGATAAGACATTATTCTATGGACGCCGTGGCACCGAGACTCACTTCGCTCTGCAAGATGCAATGGTCAAGATTGAAGGCGGTGCTGGCTGTGCCCTCTACCCTTGTGGCACGGCGGCAATCACCTCTGCGATTCTGTCTTTTGTTGAGAGTGGTGACCACATCTTGATGGTTGATACCTGTTACGAGCCTACGCGCGACTTTTGTGAAGTCATGCTCAAAAAGATGGGAGTTGAGACCAGCTATTACCCACCTGAGGTGGGCGCTGGCATCCGTGACTACATCAAGCCAAACACCAAGGTCCTGTTTACTGAATCCCCTGGTTCAATCACCATGGAAGTGCAAGACGTACCAACCCTAGCAAGCATTGCGCATGAGCACGACATTATCGTTATGCTTGACAATACGTGGGCTGCGGGTGTGAACTTCAAACCATTTGAGCACGGCGTGGACATCTCTATCCAAGCCGCGACCAAATACATTGTTGGTCACTCAGATGTGATGCTCGGCACGGCTGTGGCGTCAGAGAAATACTGGGACCAACTGCGCGAGCAAAGCTATCTGTTAGGACAGTGCGTATCACCAGATGATGCCTACCTTGGTCTGCGCGGCCTGCGCACCATGGACGTACGCCTTAAGCAGCATGCTGAAAGCAGCCTGAAAGTCGCCCAGTGGTTGGCATCTCGCCCAGAAGTAGACCATGTTCGTCACCCCGCGCTAGAGACGTGTCCTGGTCACGAGTTCTTTAAACGTGATTTCACCGGCGGCAACGGCTTGTTCTCGTTCGTCCTCAAAACATCAAATAGCAAAGCCACTACCGCCCTTCTCGATGGCATGGAACACTTTAGCATGGGTTACTCATGGGGCGGCTTCGAGAGCTTGATCTTAGCTAACGAGCCAAATAGCTTTAACAGCCTACGCACCATCGCCAACCCAAATTTCTCCGGCACCCTAATCCGCCTCCACATCGGCCTTGAAGATGTAGAAGACTTGCTGCGTGACCTAGAAAAGGGGTTAGAGCGTTACAACGCAGTAATTCTCGAAGACCTGGCTGCAGTGTAAAACACAGGTTCGAGGGGCGGGTACGCTGCGCTACGAGTTTCGAGGAGTTTGGTGGTGGTTGTCAGGTCTGCGCACCTAACCAACAACGCAGAACCCCTCGCGCCCCGAAGGGCAAAGCCCGCCCCCGCTCCTCGCCCCTTTTGTTATCGAGGGTATTGCTCAAACATTTTTTGGACTTGCTCGGCGATGAACTTTTCTCGGTCGGCGGGCTTCATGGTTTCTCTGAGTTGACGTTGCGACACTGAACGCCACACCACCTCATTGCTCTCGCTATCAACAAGGTCGACGGCAATCTTACCGTATTTAATCTCAGTCACGCGCGTTGGTGTACTGGCGCCAAAGCCGTAACCAAAACCGCTGCGACGACTACCGCTACCGACACCAACACTGAACGTCGGGCCATCAGCGCGCAGCTCTGACGCTTCTAAAATATCAAAGCGCACCATCAGATCGTTACTGTCGTCTGTGCGCTCGAGACCCTTGAGACTCAGCTCTCTATCTACCGCCTGTTGAATGCGACGGCCATCAAGGCCTAGCGGCTCGCCACCAGCGTCCTCAAACTGGTAGGTCTGATAACTGGCGAAGTTGGCACTCGCGTTGTAGTCGGTGGCAACACTTGACGCGCAACCTGCGACGACCAGCGTCACCAGAGTAGCGATGGACATTTTTTTGAGTGATTTTAGCATCACGCAACCTCTTAATTTTATTTCACTAACTTAATCATACGCAATTATGAGCTAAGTAAAGCAGCCTATGGCCATGAAACTGTCAGCAAAAGTCTAGGAGCGACAAAAACAGTCAAGATCGTGGTCATTGACCACACCAACGGCCTGAAGATAGGCGTACACTATGGTGCTGCCGACAAATTTAAAGCCGCGCTTCTTTAAGTCTTTGGCGATGGTATCTGACAGGGCGGTAGTGGCTGGAGGGAAGTTTTCACTACTGCGATTATCCACGATTTGGTGATCAACAAATCCCCATAGGTAGCGAGCAAAACTGCCAAACTCCTCCTGCACCAACAGAAATAGTTTGGCGTTGTTGATGGCCGCTTCAATCTTACCGCGATGACGAATAATGCCTGTATCTTGCAACAGCTGTTCTACTTTAAGCTCATCAAATTTGGACACCAATCTCGGGTCAAAGTTCGCAAAGGCTTGGCGATAGCCTTCGCGACGCTTGAGAATCGTGTACCAACTGAGTCCAGCCTGCGCCGATTCAAGCACAAGAAACTCAAATAAACGTAGATCGTCTGTTACCGGACGCCCCCACTCATTATCGTGATACGCCACATAATCCGGTTTACTCTCATCTACCCACTGGCATCGTTTCATTATTTTGTCCTACTTACTCCTAAGCGCTTGATTGCGCCAACGATGCCGGCATAGTATCACGCAGTTACAGGAACCTTAACCTTGTGCATCAAGCGATAAAGAACCGGCACCACAATCAAGGTCAACACCGTCGCAAAACCCAACCCAAACATGATAGTCACCGCCATTGGCTTAAAGAAGATATCTGGCAGCAGCGGTACCATGCCGAGAATTGTGGTGATGGCCGCCATACACACAGGACGCACACGACTTAGCGCCGCATCCACCACCGCACTATACGGCTCCTTGCCTGACTCAATCTCAATATTGATCTGATCAAGCAGGACGATGCCGTTTTTCAAGATCATGCCTGAGAGGCTCAAAAAGCCAAGCAGCGCCATAAAGCCAAACGGGGTATTGAGCACCAGTAAGCCGGTCGTCACCCCAATCAGGGCCAGCGGCACCGTACACCACACAATAATTGGTTCTCTGACCGTGTTAAATAAGAACACCGTGATCAAGAACATAAACAGATAGCCGAGCGGCATAGTGGTGAATAGAGACTCTTGTGCGTCACCCGAGGACTCATACTCACCTCCCCACTCGAACGAGTAACCCGGAGGTAACTCAATCGCCTCTATTTGCGGTTGCAAACGCGCCTGTAAGGTCGCGGCCGTCTCTTCGCCGAGTAAGTCAGGGTCTGCCATCACGGTTAGCATACGCTTACGATTCTTGCGCACAATAATGGGATCTTCCCAATAGGTGTCATAGCCGAGTGCCACTTGCTGTAGCGGGATATATTCCGACTGAGCCGGACTCCAGATCTTCATCCCCTCAACACTGCGAATATCAACCCGCTCGTTCTCTGGCAACCTCGCCACTATTGGCATCAAGGTGGTGCCATCACGGTAGATACCGACCGACTTACCCGAGAACGACATATTAAGAATGTCATCGACATCCGACTTGGTGACACCGTAACGACGAGCCTGACTCTCGTTGAACTGAGGCTCTAGTACCATGGTGCGCTCTCGCCAGTCATGGCGAATATTGGTCGCACCCGGATCAGCATGCATAATGTCGGCGACTTGCGCTGCAATGCGGCGCAGCTCTGTTGGGTCAGAGCCGATGATCCGCGCTTCAATCTTAGCACCGCCACCGGGCCCTAACTCGATTTGCTTGAGTTTATAGTTGATTTGCGGGTAGTTAAGTTCAACGTGCTCTCTGAAACGCACCATCAAGGGTTCCAGGTTGATATAGTCATCCACACGCGTCGTGATCTCACCATAAGCGGCATAGCTTTTCTCTGGCGCGTAGGTCAGCATAAATCGCTGCAAACCCTTACCTGCTGTGGTGGTGATGTGCTCAACGTGATCTTGGCTGGCAATCCACTCCTCTAACGCCTGCAGTTGCTCATTGGTGGCGCGGATGTCTGTGCCCTCAGGCATCCAGATATCTACTTGGAACATTGGTGTAGTCGAAGAAGGGAAAAAGGACTGCTTAACGAAAGTGAAGCCGTAGATACTCGCAGCTAATCCCGCAAATAACACAATCACGGTGACCCAAGCTCGGCGCATGCAGAACTCGAGGAAATTTTTGTACACCACAAAAATCATCCCATTGTAAGGGTCGTGATCCTCTGACGCTTCAGGCACTTTCTGTCCTTTAAAAAACATATCGGCAAAAAATGGTGTTAAAGAAATAGCAGTAAACCAACTCAACATCAGGGAGATAAGCAGCACCGTGAACAATGTGCCACAGTACTCGCCTGTCGCGTCTTGAGAAAGACCGATTGGCGCAAATGCCGTTACGGCAATAATGGTGGCGCCTAGTAAAGGCCATTTAGTTTGCGTCACGATATCGGTCGCGGCTTGAAGCCGAGTTCGGCCTTTTTGCGTGCCGATCAAAATACCCTCCACCACCACAATCGCATTATCCACCAGCATCCCCAGCGCGATAACCAACGCTCCCAATGAAATCCTTTGCAGCTCAATCCCCTGGTATTGCATAAAGATAAAGGTGCCCAGCACTGTGAGGAGCAAGATGAGCCCAATCAAGATCCCTGAGCGTAGTCCCATAAAGAACAGCAGAACCACGATCACGATACCGACGGCTTGCGCTAAGCTGATCACAAAACCACTGACTGATTTATCAACTTCTGTTGGCTGGCTATAGACCCTATCAATCTCAATGCCCACCGGCTGTTGAAACTTAAGCTCGGCCAATTTGCGGTCGAACGCTTTACCAATCTCAACCACGTTGACCCCTTGAGCAAAAGAGATCCCAACGTTGAGCGCGGTTTTCCCGTTGAAACTGATAATGTTGGAGGGCACTTCGACAAAACCGCGCTTGATATCCGCAACGTCGCGCAAGTAAATCAGGCCATCCGAGCCCCCACCGGTTAAGATCAAGTCCCCAAGTTGATCAACGTCTTTAAACTCACCAGTAGGGTGAATGCGTATATACTCGCTGCCAATCCGCACCGCCCCCGCATCAGAGACAATGTTTTGGGTAGCAAGCAAATTAAACACTGTGTCTGGTGCTAGGCCCAAGGTGCTCATCTTCTTCATCGAGATCTCAATAAACACCTGCTCTTGCTGATCGCCCGAGACCGAAACTTTACTCACTCCCTCAACCAGCTCCAGCTCTCGCCGCAAATAATCAATATAATCGAGCAGCTCTTTGTAGGAGTAGCCCTCACCGGTAATGGCCAGCAAGATACCAAACACGTCACCGAAATCATCAATCACTTGGGGATCATTAACTCCAGGGGGGAGCTGTGGGGCTAAGTCGTTGACCTTACGCCGCAGCTCATCCCAGATCTGGGGTAAATCATCCGGTCCGTAGTTGTTCTTCATCGTGACGGTGATCTGAGACAGACCTCGGCTGGAGATTGAGTTGACCTCATCCACGTAAGAGAGCTGCTGGATAGCTTTCTCTATCGGATAGGTCACCTCCTCTTCGACTTCTTGAGGTGTTGCTCCGGGATACGAGGTTACCACCATGGCATCTTTAATGGTGAACGCTGGATCCTCTAGTCGGCCAAGACCGAAAAACGCCGCCGTACCACCAATTAGAAAAATCAATGAGATCATCCAACTGATCACACGGTTGCGAATAAAATACGCCGCTATACCAGTAACCTGATCATCCCCTTCCATCGCCTGCTTGGGCAAACTCTCCTCACTCATTACCAGCCTCCCGCTGCTTGTGTGGTTCGATCACATCGACTTTCATTCCATCACGCAGTCGTGATAGCCCTGCTATCACTATCTGCTCGCCCTGGGTTAGACCAGACAAAATCTGTAGATTATTTAGCGAGGCATTGCCTACCACCACCTGTCGTTTGGCCACGCTATCACCCTCTAGCACCCAAACAAACTTGTTAGCGCGATCTAGGCTGTCACCATCGGCATTAAACACCGCTTCAATCGGCACTTTTAAGCCAGCATTGAGGTTAAGCGAGGTCTCCTGGGCATCGGACGTTACCTCAACGGCCATCCCATCCAAGATCACCTCATTGTCTGGCATCGGCAAAGAGAGCGTGACAGAAAAGGTGCCAGAGTCGGGGTCGGGTTGGGTGGTGAACTCCTTGACTCGCGCATCGTATTCGTTGCCACTTGGCACTCGAACCTGCGCTTGGATGCGACTGAGCATTTCTGTGGTGGGCTTTTTCTGATAGAGCTGGTCGGGCAGTTGGATCAACACCTCAACGGTATCAATACTGTGGACATTGACAATAAACTGACCCACCTGAATATTCTCAAACTGATCGACCGACACGCGTGACACAATGCCTTCCATCGGTGAGCGCAGCGTGGTGAAAGACAGACGCAATTCGGCCAAATCGAGTTCAGCTTTGGCAATTTGGCGCTCTGCGGCGATTTCATCAAACTGGGACTGAGCCAAAAGGCCCTTAGCAACGAGAGGTTTTGAGCGGCGTACTTGACTGTCGATTACCGCAAAGCGTGCCTTGGCGTTATCGACATCAATCTTGTAATCGGTGGGGTCAATCATGGCAATCACATCACCCGCCTTGACTAAGTCGCCCTCCTTGACCGCAAGGGAGCTTACTTCACCCGCAACTCGAAAACTCAAATGGGAGCGGTCCGCTGCATGCGCTACCGCAGGAAAGTATAAGTTATCAATCTCTTGGTTAAGCCCAACGGCAACCACTGAGACCTTAGGCACAAACGGGCGTGGTTCAACTGTAGGCCGCTCACACCCCACCAGTACAGCGCAGGCCGCCAAGACTGAGCAAATAGACGTGTAGTTCATATTACAACCCTCGCTCCTTCACCCATGGGCGAACCTTAATCCCATCTTCTAAGCCAGCAATGCCAGAGACCACTATCTGATCGCCATCATTGAGGCCTGATATCACGTGACGGCGCGCATCCAACTCCACTGGGATACGCTTTACAATGCCATTGTCATTAACGCGCCATACGTAGTTTTCACCATTACTCTCTTCGATGGAGGTCAAAGGAACTCGGCTGGCGGATGATTGCGGCGCGACTAGGGTGACGCTACCCGCCATACCCGGTAAAACGCCAATGTCATCCGGGCGCTCCATCACCATGGTGACCTTGTATGAGCCTGTTGTAGGGTCAGCCTCAGTATCAATCTCCTGAAAAGTCACCGGGAAACTAGCATCGGGAAACGCGTCAAAGCGCATCGTCGACTCAATATTCGCGCCTTGGGTATAGCGACTAAGCAATTGGTCCGGTAGCTGGAACACAATTTTGAGTAGCTGGTTGGTCTGGATATTCATCACCCCCTCTTGGGCGGCAACAAATTCATGATTTTCTGCAGGAACGATTGATATCGTGCCGTCATAAGGCGCGACCAGCATAGTGTAGCCGACGTTGGCCTTGGCTTGATTGAGAGTGGCACGCGCAACGTTGAGATTCGCTTTGGCCTCATCATAGTCTTGCTCTGAGACCACTTTATCTTTGCGTAGCTTGGCATTGCGCTGGAACTGCACATTCGCCAGGTTGAAATTGGCCTGCGCTTGCTTAGCAATCAGGGTGTATTCATCGGGGTTGAGCTGAGCGAGAATATCGCCTTTTTTCACCTCTTGCCCTGCCAGCACATCGATACTCATCAGCAGTCCCGGCACACGAAAAGCCAGTACCGCGCGATCCCCTGCCTCAGACACCGCCGGAAAGCTGCGCTCAAAACGACTATTTCCCACTGAAACCACCGTCATCTTGACGGGACGAGATTCTGGCTCGGGAACGGGGGGTAACTCTTTACCGCAACCGGTGGCAACCGCGCAACTCGCCACCAGCAAAAAATACTTTTTCAACATGGCCGATCCAATCTTTGTTTAAATCCTTGTCCCAACAAAGATAGACGCGCAAATGGGGATTATCTAGTTAACAGGCTGTTACTTTTCTCAGATATTCCGATACTTATAAAAACAGGGGCGGGGTTCGGGGACGGGCGATGCCCTTCGAGAATCGAGTAGTCTTACGCACGAATCGATATTAACGAACAAACAAGGGGTCATATGGTAGGAAGCACGTTTTCGGTATCTGGATTCAACAATAGGGATCGGTGACGAGAACCCGCTCCTCGAAGCAACGCGTCCTCGCTCCCCGCCCCTGTTCTGTTAGAGTTTGGAAAACTCCCGATCAAACTTAAATCGGTCTGACGTCACATAACCCTCAATCTTAGTGACTCGCTGCTCGACGGAGTCTAAGTCTCGTGCGACGGTGCGCAACAGGTCGCTTGGGTTGGTGCCGCGCTGCCAGGCTTTGCTTTTTAGTGTGTGGTCTTTTTTCTCTTCCCAGTGGGATTGAAAGCCGCTTGGCTGCTTCTCTATCATCAATGACATGGCAACATACGCGACTAACACTAAAAAGGCAGCGCCTAGTAAAGCCATGGTAATCACAACAATTCGTACCAACCAAACCTCAACGTTGAAGTAATTGGCTAGACCGGCACACACGCCGGTCAGTTTGCCGTTAATCGGGTCACGGTACAGCTCTTTACGCATCATAACGTCGCCTCCATTCCGGCGTCTCACTGTCGAGTACACGCTCTAGGTAAGAAACACGTTGCTTGAGTTTATCGGCCCTATGCGATAACTGCTGCAGCTGCTCAAGGTCATCACTCGATAGCCCCTCCGCCGTGTGTTTTTTACTGCGGTAGTGAAGAAACAGCCACAAAGGAGCCACAAAGATCATAAACAGAACCAGTGGCGCTGAGATAAAAAATGAACTCATATTATTTTGACTCCTTCTCGTTTAATTCTTGTTTGAGTTTGGCCAACTCTTTCTCAATTTCATCCTCGACTTCAAGCTCCATAAACTCTTGCTCGAGATCGCGTGACGACTGAGTATCTAAGTGCAAGTCTGCTTCTGCTTCAAGCTCATCAATACGACGAGAGAATTGCTCGAACTTGTCCATCGTCTCGCGGGTTTTACGCGAGTTCAAGTGTTGCTGAACGTCTTTGCGATTGACCGCCGTTTTAACTCGGATCATCAGTGCCTGTTGTTTGGCCCGCGTCTCGACGATTTTGCTCTCAAGCTTATCAATCTCGGTTTTCAATTTATCAATGTTCTCATCAACCAGCAGCTGCTCATCGAGTAACGTTTTGTGTACCTCGGTGACTTTCTGTTTTTCCATCAGCGCTGCTCTAGCCAGATCCTCGCGGTTCTTGGTCAGTGCCAAGGTGGCTTTGGCCTGCCAATCACGGACCTGCGCCTCAACCATCTCAATCCGGCGGCTGAGCTCTTTCTTGTCGGCAATCGCTTTAACCAAATTACTGCGCACCTCGACCAAGGTGTCTTCCATCTCTTGGATGATCAGACGGATCATCTTTTCTGGATCTTCCGCCTTATCAAGCAAGGCACTAATGTTTGAGTTAATGATGTCGGTGAATCGTGAAAAAATGCCCATAGTGGTTCCCCTTTTTGTTGCTGTTGACCCTCTAGGTCACTAAATAGATAACCTGGATACCTGTTGTTGATTTAGCCAGAAGTATGCCAACTTTTTTATGCTCATTAATACAGCAACTTAACTAGAAAAAAGACTCTTACTCCCTACCTAGCATGGTTAATTTGGCCTATTATTGGCTAAAACCACCACAAAAAGGTTAATTTATGCTTCCTAATATCCGCGGCAGTTCTAGCGCTATTTTGGCGGTGCTCGATCAGGTTTCACGCCTAGCAACCATCGATCGCCCAGTGTTAATCGTTGGCGAGCGCGGAACCGGCAAAGAGTTGGTGGCTCAGCGTCTGCATTATCTTTCCAAGCGCTGGGATCAAGCTCTGGTGTCAATGAACTGCTCTGCCCTCTCTGAGGGGCTGATCGACTCTGAGCTGTTTGGCCATGAAGCTGGAGCCTTTACTGGTGCGAGTAAACGTCATATGGGTCGCTTTGAGCGTGCAGAGCGAGGCAGTCTATTTCTTGACGAGCTGGGGACGATGCCACTGACGGTGCAGGAGAAGCTGCTGCGCGTGATTGAGTATGGTCAGTATGAGCGAGTCGGTGGCTCAAGCCTCATGACAGCTGATGTACGTTTGATTTGCGCGACCAATGCCGATCTGCCCAAGGCATGCCAAAATGGTGATTTTCGCCCTGATTTACTCGACCGGCTCGCCTTTGATGTCATTCACCTTCCGCCGCTGCGCGTTCGTCAAGATGATGTCTTTGAGCTCGCCGAGCATTTTGCGATCAAGATGTGTCATGAGTTAGGACTGGCGTATTTCACCGGTTTCTCTGCCAGCGCGCAAAGCCAATTACTTGACTATCCCTGGCCGGGTAACGTGCGCGAGCTAAAAAATGTCATTGAGCGCGCCATCTATCAGCATGGTAATGCGAATGAGCCGGTCTCCCATCTTGTACTTGACCCTTTTAACTCGCCGTGGGAAACGCCTAAGCAATTGTCGGATCGGGAATCATCAGATCAAGCGCCCATAAGTAATCTACACCCCGCAGAACACTCAGTGGTTGTCACTGACACTACAGACACCGTGCTGCCCATTGACTTGAAGGCCCACTTGTTGGAAAAAGAGCTCCAATTGGTCAAGCAAGCATTGGTTAAATCCCAGTTTAATCAAAGACAAGCAGCAAGCCTTCTCGGTTTAAGCTATGATCAAATACGTGGCTTGGTAAGAAAGCACGGCTTAAGTAAAGTCAGCCAGTCATAGTCCAACTGTTTGTGTCATAACCAAAAACTAAGGTTAGGTGACAAATTTGTTAGCCTTTCCTTAAATGATTAGGGCATAATCGATCACTTATCTCATTTTTATCTGTTTGCGCTATGAAAGCACTGACTCGTTTGACATTCGCCCTAGTTGGGGCCAGCACACTCGCTGGATGCGGGAAGCCGATCGAACACACAAAAATCCGCCAGCATGGGTTTACGTTTTGTGGTCAAGGGGTTCCTGAAACCTTCAATCCACAACTGGTTGATCACGGCATCACTGCCGAAGCAATCAGCCCGCAGCTGTTTGATACCTTACTGGTGCTAGACACGGAGTCCTATCAACCGCAGGCTAATATCGCCACTCACTGGAGCACCAACGCCGAACGCACCGAGTACGTTTTCCATCTGCGTGATGATGTTGAGTTTCAAACCACCCAATGGTTCACTCCAAGTCGGCCGCTCAATGCCGATGATGTGGTGTTTAGTTTCGAGCGTATCATTGATAGTCAGCACCCATTTCATTACACCGGGGGTGGACTCTACCCTTGGTTCAGTAGTATCAATTTTGCCGGTCTAGTTGACTCGGTTGAGTCCCTCGACTCGCACACGGTCATCTTCCGCCTGAGCCGCCCGGATAATGCGTTTTTGTCTAATATCGCCACCTCATTTGCGGTGATACACTCCGAGGAGTACGCACGGACACTTGAGATCACCGATAACAAACATCAACTGGACAGCCATCCGATTGGCACCGGTCCATTTTATCTCGACGAGCACCAGATCAATGACTTGGTTCGCCTCAAACGTCACGATGGCTATTGGAATGGTCCGGCTAAGATGGAGCAAGTGGTGTTTGATATCTCAGTGCGCGGCACCGGTACCTTGGCAAAATTGCTAAGGAAAGAGTGCGATGTGCTGACCTCCCCCATCTCAAGCCAGCTACCTGTGATAGAGCAGCAAGACGAGTTGGTTCTCGAAACCAAGCCTGCGATGAATGTGGCCTACATCTCGGTATATACCCAGCACCCAGCGCTCAGCGATCCGCGTGTACGCAAGGCCTTGAGCCTAGCCATCAATCGGGAAAATATCCTCGATTCAGTCTATTACGGCACGGGCACCCAAGCCTACACCCTATTACCGCCCAATTCTTGGGCGTATCAACAAGACACTGTTCAGGTGCGTTACGATCGTAACTATGCCCTTGGCTTGCTACGCGATGCCGGCTACGAGAGTGGACTGACTCTGGTTATGTCGGTACCACTTGAGCCCAAAGCCTATAACCCAAGCCCGAGAAAAACAGCAGAACTTATCCAAGCTAACTTTGCCGATATTGGGGTTGAGCTAAACATCATCACCGATGAGCGCTACGGCCGCAATGATGCCGCCCAAGCTGGCCGCTTCGATTTAATGCTTACCGGCTGGATTGGCGATACGGGCGACCCGGACAATTTTTTACGCCCACTACTCTCTTGTGATGCAAAACAATCCGGGGTGAACCAATCTTCATGGTGCAATCAGGATTTTGATTTTCTGATTAACCTGGCACTTGAGGTCGATAAGCCGAGGTATCGTACCAATATCTATCGTCAGGTGCAGAACCTGCTCAATCAAGAGGTACCTGTGATCCCAATCGCCCACGGCATGCACTTTCAAGCGCACCATCAATCGCTGCAAGGTTTTCGTATGAGCCCTTTTAATGTCCAACCTTTCAATGCAGTGGAGCGAGTCAAGTAATGTTTATCTACACCATTCGCCGCTTTAACCTGTTTGTGATCACCATGATGATCATTACCATGGTGGGTTTCAGTATCTTACGCCTAGACCCACTCTCGCCATGGAGCCAGGTTGATTTTTGGTCTGGTTGGCAAAGCTATCTTGGTGAGCTCATTCAGCTCAATTTTGGAGTGAGTAAGACTGGCGTGCCGGTCACTAAAGATCTGGCTAGCGTTTTTCCGGCCACTATCGAGCTGTGCCTAATGGCATTTATCTTAGCGCTTGTGGTTGGGATCCCACTTGGGACTGTGGCCGGCATGCGTCAGGGAAAGTGGCAGGATATCTCAATTTCGTTTTCAGCCATGGCGGGCCAATCTGCGCCCGTCTTTTGGGTTGCGTTGCTACTCATCATGGTACTGTCGTTGAATATGCAATGGTTTCCCGTTTCTGGGCGCTATGACCTGTTGTATGAGATCCCACACGTGACCGGCTTTGCCATCTTAGATGCATTTATGATGGAGAGCGAGTATCGCGCCTATGCCTTGCAAAGTGTGGTCGACCACTTGATCCTACCGGGTCTAGTCTTATCCCTTTCCCCTACTATGCAGCTCATCGTATTGATGCGCGCTTCAGTTGCAGAGGTGATGAAGAAAAACTACATTCGTGCAGCGCGGATCAAGGGTCTTTCTGCTTATGAGATCATCACCGAGCACGTCTTACGTAATGCTATTCCACCGATTATCCCCAAAGTCGGCGTGCACCTATCGAGCATGCTGACCCTGGCCATCATCACTGAGACCATTTTTAACTGGCCAGGTATCGGACGTTGGCTCCTCGAGGCACTGAACAATCAAGATTTTGTCGCCATTCAGGCCGGTGTGATCGTCATTGCCACCCTTGTCCTCAGTGCCAATATTCTCTCAGATCTGTTTGGCGCGATGATCAATCCACTGGTAAGGAAGGAATGGGATGCTAAGCAGTAATATCTATCAAGAAGAGAAGATCCCAACCCAGTTTGAGCGCTTTTGGCGAAGTTACCGCGCCAACAACCTGGCGATGTTCAGCCTATGGTGCTTGCTGTTTATCAGCATTATCACCCTAGGTGCCAACTGGCTGACGCCACATGACCCACAAGCTCAGTCTGGCTTTTTGCTGCTACCGCCCTCTTGGAGCCCTGAGGGCACCATCGACTACTTCTTGGGCACCGACGATCTCGGCCGCGATATCTTGTCGCGCCTGATCAAAGGGGCACAACTGACCTTTGGCGGCGCAGTCGCGATTACAGTTATCGCCGCCATTGCTGGCTCACTGATTGGTGTGCTTGCCGGAATGACCTCTGGCCTGCTCTCGAGTACCCTAAACCACTTGCTCGATACCGTGATGTCTATCCCGTCTCTGCTACTAGCAGTGATTTTCTGCGCGTTTCTTGGCTTTGGTGAGGTCACTATTCTGCTGGCCATAGGCCTGGCACTGATCCCGCGCTTTATCCGCTCGGTCTATATCTCGGTACATAACGAGATGGAAAAAGAGTATGTGATGGCCGCGCGCCTCGATGGGGCTAATCACTTCTACCTGCTCGGTAACTCTATCCTGCCCAATATTCTGCCAGTGTTTGCCGCTGAGTTTACCTTTGCTTTGTCTGCGGCCATTTTAGATATCACTGCACTGGGCTTTTTAGGGCTTGGTGCTCAGGCACCGAGTTCTGAGTGGGGTGCAATCTTGGGTGACTCGGTAGAGCTGATTTTTATCGCCCCCTGGACAGTGACGCTACCAGGGCTTGCGATCATGTTTACCGTAATCTTGATTAACTTGGTGGGCGATGGCGTTCGCCAGGCCCTCAACGCTGGAGTTGAATAATGCCGTTACTTGATATTCGACACCTAACAATAGAGATCGAAACACCGCAAGGGATTGTGCGCGCGGTTGATCGCATGAGTTTAACCCTTTCCGAGGGTGAGATCCGCGGGCTGGTGGGTGAATCAGGCTCAGGTAAAAGCTTGGTCGCCAAAGCCATTGTTGGCGTGTGTAAGGAAAACTGGCGGGTGACCGCCGATAGAATGCGCCTGGGTGATATCGACCTTTTGCAACTGACGCCCCGTGAGCGTCGTCGCGTGATTGCGCGCGAAGTCGCAATGATCTTTCAAGAGGCCTCCACCTGTTTGGACCCATCCGAGGGTATTGGTCGTCAGTTAATTGAGTCTATCCCTTCACGTATGTTTGAGGGGCGCTGGTGGGAGCGCTTTCAGTGGCGACGCAAGCAAGCGGTCGCCCTGTTACACAAAGTGGGTATCAAGGATCACAAGCGCGTCATGGACAGCTATCCGTATCAGCTCACGGATGGGGAGTGCCAAAAAATCATGATCGCGATGGCCATTGCCAACAAGCCTAAGCTACTGATTGCCGATGAACCAACCAACGATCTTGATCCCATCACTCAGTCGCAGATCTTGCGCTTACTGAGCCGGATGAACCAGTTACAAAATACCTCAATCTTGTTGATTGGCCATGACTTATCCACTATTACTCAGTGGGCACATCGCATCACGGTAATGTATTGTGGTCAATCTGTTGAGTCCGCCAGTACCAAGCGCTTAACGCAAGCGCCTAAGCACCCTTACACGTTTGCCTTGCTCAATGCGATCCCTGACTTTAGTCAGTGGGTGCCACACAAGCAAAAGCTGCAATCACTGCCAGGCTCTATTCCGCCATTGAAGCACTTACCGATCGGTTGTCGGCTGGGGCCGCGCTGCCCTTATGCTCAGCGCGATTGTGTCGAGATGCCGCGCACAACTCACCTGCGTGACCACAAGTTCGCTTGTCACTTCCCGCTCAATATCGAAAAGAAAATGGAGAAGAAAGCATGAGCGCTTTGCTTGAGGTTCAAGAGTTAACCAAACACTTCACCAACCGCTCCGGTTTTTTCCGCAAATCCGTTAAGCATGCGGTGAAGCCGGTCAGCTTCACTCTAGAAGCTGGCCAAACCATTGGCTTTATCGGTCAAAACGGCTCAGGCAAATCCACTCTAGCTCGAATGCTTGCCGGTGTGGTTGAGCCATCATCTGGCACCATCTCAGTTAATGGCGAAGAGTTGGCCCACAAGGACTTCTCTACCCGCTGCAAGCTTATTCGGATGATCTTTCAGGACCCGAATACTTCACTCAATCCACGCATTCAGATTGGTCGAATCCTAGAGGGGCCGCTAAAACGTAACACCAGCATGTCACCAGAGGCTAGGATGGCGCGTGTTAAGGCGACTTTGCTTAAAGTAGGACTACTACCGGAGCACGCCTATTTTTATCCACAAATGTTGGCCGCTGGTCAAAAGCAGCGTGTCTGTCTCGCCCGTGCGCTGGTACTGCAGCCCTCAGTGATCATTGCTGATGAGGCCCTCAACGGTCTGGATATGGCAATGCGCTCGCAGATCATTAACCTGTTTCTTGAATTGCAAGAAGAGATGGGCGTGGCGTTTGTCTATGTGTCTCAGCATATCGGCATCGTCAAACACATCACCGATAAACTGATGGTGATGCACGACGGTGAGGTGGTTGAAGCCGGTGATACGCAAGAGATTTTTGCTCATCCACAACATCCGGTGACTCAACGGCTGATTGAGAGCCACTTTAGTAAAGCTCCTGGTGTGAAATAAAGAGTCGAGAGGCGAGGACGGGGCTTTGCCCCTCGAGAGGCGAGTTGATTGTGGTCGCTGCGCCTATCGGTGAAAATAACTTTTTGTTGATCGGGGTTTGAGATCTTTTTGGTTGATCGCTATGATGTGCGGCCGATTTTCTGAGGGGTGGATATGCCCCTGTGCAGCACTATGAAACTAAAACACAGCCCGGTTACCCTGCATCAATTTGATGGTCTGTCTTTTCATCTCAAGCGAGATGACAAGCTCCACCCCCTTTTTAGTGGTAACAAGGCGCGTAAATTCAGTCGCTTACTTAGTAATCCGCCAGCCAATATCGATACTATTATCTCGTATGGCTCAGCTCAGGCGAATTCACTCTACTCTCTTGCGGGACTCGCCAAGATCCATGGTTGGTCGCTAGAGTATTATGTGCATAACATTCCTAATTGGCTTAAAAAACAACCAATCGGTAATTATCGTGGTGCACTTGAGCTTGATGCGACGATCATCCCAGTCAATGAGAGTGAGCATGCGCTGCATCCGGCCGAGTATATTCGTCAGATCCGCCAGCCCAATGAGCGCTGCCTAGTGATCCCCGAAGGGGGGCACTCTCCGCTGGCAGAAGAAGGCGTGAGACAGCTAGCGCAGGAGATCTTGGAATACACCTGCTGCCAAAGAAAGCCATTTGTCGTTGCCCTTCCCTCAGGGACCGGAACCACGGCATTTTATCTGCATAAACACCTAAAACCTTTTGGTATCGAAGTACTCACTTGTGCTTGTGTTGGTGATGCTAAGTATCTGACCGAGCAATTTCGTCAGCTCGGTGAGGATGATCATCCAACCATTCTTGAATTGGACCAAAAGCATCATTTTGGGCGTTTGAACCCTGATGATTATGAGATCTGGTGCCAGCTCGAGGAGCAGACTCGGGTTGAGTTCGATCTGCTGTATGATCCACTGATGTGGCGATGTTTACAACAATGGTGGGCTGCAAATCACGGTCGTGAGCTTCTCTATATTCACCAAGGTGGTATTCTAGGAAACGAGAGCATGTTACCTAGATATCAACGTGAATATGGAGTTAAATCAACATGGTAGGATCTAAACGCTCAGCAACACTGGCGCTGATTGCCGCGTGCGTATGTTCGGGCTCTGCCCTTGCTAACTCAACAGTGACCCGAGCGTCGGTGGGAAACTCCGCCAATCGCCCAGTCGTTGTCGTCGATAATGCTCAGATGAGCCAGCGCGTTTGCTACTACGAGGGACAAAAGTACTCGCTTGGCTCTATCATCGAGACCGCTAACCGCCTGCTCGAGTGCCAAGCCGACAATGACTTTGAACTCAATGGCGCGCTGAAGTGGGTTTTGGTCAGCGAATAATAGAGCCGAGATTCGAGAAGCGAGAGACGAGTGGAGACGCGCTGCGGAGCAATCGCGCGTATTAAACTCCTCGCTCCTCGGAACGAAGTGATACCCGCTCCCCGCTCCTATTTTCGTTGCCACCAGAAGCTCAACGGTTTGGCCTCTCCTATCACCAACTGCTCGCCCATTTGTGGGAGTACCATAGTTACACCGCGCTGGTTGGCTGTCTCGAGGGCGCGGTTGATTGGTTCTTGCCAGTCGTGGATGGCTAGGTCGAATGTGCTGTTGTGGATGGGGAACATCACCTTGCCTTTGAGATCGAGGTGGGCTTGGACACTCTGCTCAGGGAACATATGGATTTGTGACCATGCTTCATTGTAGGCACCGGTTTCAATCAGGGTCAGATCAAACGGGCCGTACTTGTCACCAATCTGCTTAAAACCCGAGAAATAGCCCGAATCTCCACTAAAGAAAACACGCTGGCTGGCGGCGGCGATTACCCAGCTTCCCCATAACGTGTGGTCTCTATCCAAACCAGTTCGTCCAGAGAAGTGCTGAGTTGGGGTGAGCGTATACTCAATGCCGTTGAATACATGCGACTCCCACCAGTTCAACTCGACAATTTTATCTTCTTCAATCCCCCAGTTACGTAGATGTTTGCCAACCCGAAGCGGTACGAGAAATAGCGAGACCTTAGCTGCCAACTGCTTGACTGCCGATTTATCAAGATGATCGTAGTGATCGTGGCTTATTACTACCACATCGATATTGGGCAGTTCATCGATGGTTATCGGTGCTTGATGAAAGCGCTTTGGTCCGGCCCATTGCACTGGCGAGGCACGATCACTGAATACCGGATCGGTCAGCACTAACTGTTGATCAAGCTTCAACAACACGCTCGAATGTCCAAGGCGAAACACACTATTTTGCAGCTCGGCTTCTACTTGCTCACGACTCATCGACATCACGGGTAAATCAAAGCTTGGCTCTGGCTCGTCACGCTGCGCCGTCAAATACATCTTGGTAATGTCGTAAAGATTCTTTAGGCCCGACTTGTACACCATTTCCGAATTTGTGAATTTTTTCGGTAATTGGGCTGAAACCGCATCTTCGGCAGTTGCACAAGACATTTGAGTTAGCGCCATAATTTTCGCTCCTAGTAGCAAGAGGTAAACAAGTAATCACTGTCAATACAAGTAAACTACACTGGTCAGTTTACAAGCAAGCATACCAAAAGTAAACCGGCTAGTGTAGAATGGATCTTCGCAAACCTATGAGACGGACGAATGACATGACGGTGACAAAAAAAAGTCGCAGTGAACTAAAACGAGAAGCGATCCTGGAGGCTGCAAGAGCGTCATTCCTCGAATTTGGCGTCGCTAACACCAGCATGGATAAGGTGTCTGCAATGGCGGGCGTTTCAAAGCGCACGGTATACAACCATTTCGCTTCGAAAGAAGCCTTGGTACTGGCGCTGCTCTCTTGTTTATGGAGCAATCCCGATGCTCTGTCTGAGGACGACTTGAGTCAAGAGCATGACTTAAAACTGCAACTGACTGATTTGGTCTTTCAACAGATCAAGAAGATCAGCGATCCGGCCTATATTGAACTTTCTCGCGTCGCGTTTGGGCACTATCTATTCAGGCCTGAAGAGCTCAAACAGCAGGTCGCGGCGCTCGACAAGCAGCAAAGCGTCATCTATCAGTGGCTCGAATACCAGAGCAAACACAAGCGCATCGCACTAGAAGAAACCCAAATCGCCCTTGTCGCTGAGCAACTTTACAGCCTACTCAAAGGCAGTGCTTATTGGCCACAACTGATGGGTATCTGTGACCCGCTCGACGACCAAGCCGCGCGAAAACTTGCCGAGCAGACCGTTGAGCTATTCTGGGCACGCTATGGGCAAACCGCATAGGGCGCGGCCTGCGCGATACGCCTGTCACTTTCCATAGACATTAAGCAAGGCTCTCACCAATGGCAAAAGACCTCGTCAGCAACTTGGACCTAAACTTACTCAAAACCTTTTTGGTGCTGATGCAAGAGAAAAACACGCGCAAGGCGTCCGCGCGTCTGTTTGTCTCTCAGCCAGCGATTAGCCAGGCTTTACAACGGATGCGAGAGCATTTTAACGATCAGCTGTTTGTCAAAGTTACTGGTGGACTCGAGCCAACACCCTTCGCTGAATCACTCGCCGAGAACATCACTCCGCACTGGGACAGTTTGCTTCAAGCAGTTAATAACACGCGCCCGTTTAAACCGACTGAGCTAGATAGCACACTGCGTATCGCCCTATCCTCGATCACCCTAAGTTGTTTGTCTGGCCCCCTTTTCAATCAAGTCCAAGCCTCCGCCCCCAGTGCGCAGCTAGAACTGACAAGCTGGTCTAACAACACGGTCGAAGAAATCTTATTTGGTGAGACATTATTGGGAGTCAGTTATGCTCTGCCCCAATCAAACCAAAATATCTATTCCGTTAAGTTGATTGAGCTCACCGGGCGAGTCATCGTGCGCCGAGATCACCCCATCACAAAATCTCACGCCACTCCACATGACTTCGCTGGCTATCCGATAGCTTCAATCATTACCCCCGGTTGGAATGATCACGTCACCCTTGCATCTGAGTTTCTGACTGATCTGGGTGTTGAGCACAGTATTGGGTTTCGCTCCGAGCTGGTCATGGCCATCTTAAATGTGCTGCAACATACCGATATGTACCTGCCGCACTCCAATCTGTTTCCGATCGAAGACTTCCCACACCTACGTGCGATTGACTTTACCGTCAACGGAAAGCCCTATGTGACTCCGGTATATGCTCACATGCATATTAAAAACCGCCACACCCCATTAATGCGCTGGCTTTTACGCCTGCTCCAACAATGCCTATCTAACCAAATCAATAAGTCAGGCTTTTCACATCAATAAGTAAACCTAATTAGCCCAAATCCCACGACCATCATTACCATTAGGCACCCTAACTTCTGATGACCTTTCCAGAAAATGGTATGCAACGTAAAGCTCGTCTCTCTCAACACTAAGAGTCTTGAACGGCTATTTTTACTCACCTGCTTGGTTATCATTTAATTGACCTACTTAAGGATTGTCATGACTCATCGACTAATATGGCTTGCAATTGCACTGGCCCCACTTGGCGCTCAAGCGTCTGGGCTTTACGTATCACCGGAACTGAAAATTGGCCCTTTCCGAGGTGCTGGTTTACAGCTAGGCGTCTCTCAGGTAGGGGATTTTGACAACCTTTTCCTTCATTACTCGAAAAGCCACTACACGGCTGGCAGATACGACGAGAATATCGATACCTATCGGGTTGGCTTGCAGTCGCCGCTCGGTCGACGTGACGACATGGGGATTCAGGCAATCATAGGTTTGGCCGATTATGATGGCACCTACCGTGATGAACATAAAACGACAATGGGGCTGAGTATTGGGGCAGCATTCGTGTATAAGTTAACACCCGCATTATCAGTACGCGCGGGCACTGACTTCGATTTCTTTGACAGTGGTTCAACCCATACCTTCAGTGATACCTCGATTAACTTTACCCTAGGCTTTGGCTTGACGCTCTAATCTTGAATCTATCTCAAATAAAAAAGAGCTGAATAAAGTCAGCTCTTTAGATCTAATCGAATTAACTAAAATCGAAGGTTAGCCTTTATAGATACAACCAGCTGTACAGGTTTCCTTGATTTCCACTTTACTCAGTAGTGGTAGTGAGGGTTTCAGTTGATCCCAAATCCACTTTGCCAGTACCTCACTAGTCGGGTTTTCAAGCCCTTCTATGTCATTGAGATAGTAGTGGTCCAAACGATCATAGATTGGCTTAAACGCGGCTTTTATTTCTGCAAAGTCGACCACCCAGCCAGTATGTGGGTCGACCTCACCCTCGACATAAAGGCGAACCAAAAACGAATGCCCATGGAGACGACCACACTTGTGCCCCTCGGGGACGTTCGGTAAGTGGTGCGCGGCTTCGAACATAAATTCTTTGTACAGTTCGGTTCTCATTGTTTTACCTAGAAACGCTCAAAAACGGCAATTCTATGCACCTATTGAGTTATGCACAAGTTCATCATTGGGTTTATTTGTTGCTATTCTTAAATCTAAATCGGAACTCAAGCCGCCTCTTACCCGATGAGACAAAAAAATCCTAACAGATAAGCCAATAAGGGCTTGAAGCTGAGGATTTGCTAGGTAATATGGTCGTTTGATTCAAAATTTTAATCTAACTTGATATTTTGCCTATTTATCAACCAATAACTGGTGATTTTTGTAGCAAGACATCAGGTTAATATGCATCCCTCAATGGAGAATGAAATCAACATGACTTACGCGCCTGTTAAAGACGTACTTGGCGGCAAGCTCGCGGTCGACAGTGAAGTGACTGTACGCGGCTGGATCCGTTCACGTCGTGATTCCAAAGCTGGAATCTCTTTCCTTGCCATTTATGACGGCTCTTGTTTCGACCCGATTCAGGCCGTGGTCCCTAGTAATCTTAATAATTACGAAGACGAAGTGCTGAAGCTAACCACTGGCTGCTCTGTTGAAGTAACTGGTAAGATTGTTGAATCTCCTGCTAAAGGTCAAGACTTCGAACTTGCAGCGACTGGCGTTAAAGTTGTCGGCTGGGTTGAAGATGCAGACACTTACCCAATGGCGAAAACACGCCACTCAATTGAGTACCTACGTGAAGTGGCCCACCTTCGCCCTCGCACCAACGTGATTGGCGCCGTGGCTCGCGTACGTAACTGCCTATCTCAAGCAATCCATCGCTTCTACCACGAGCAAGGTTACATCTGGGTATCTGCACCTCTGATCACAGCATCAGATGCGGAAGGCGCTGGTGAGATGTTCCGCGTATCAACGCTGGATATGGAAAACCTACCGCGCACAGAAGAAGGTAAAGTCGATTACAACGAAGATTTCTTCGGTAAAGAGACTTTCCTAACCGTTTCTGGCCAGCTGAATGCTGAGACTTATGCGTGTGCGCTAAGCAAAGTTTACACCTTTGGTCCGACATTCCGTGCAGAAAACTCAAACACCAGCCGCCACCTAGCGGAATTCTGGATGGTTGAGCCAGAGGTTGCGTTTGCTGACCTTGATGACGTGGCTAAGCTATCAGAAGACATGCTTAAGTATGTCTTCAAAGCGGTTCTAGAAGAGCGTCGTGATGACCTTGAGTTCTTTGCCCAGCGCATCGACAAGCAAGCAATCACTCGCCTAGAGCAGTTTGTCGCGTCTGATTTTGCTCAAGTGGACTACACCGACGCGATTCAGATCCTACTAGATTCAGGTCGTGAATTTGAATTCCCAGTTGAATGGGGCATCGATATGTCGTCTGAGCACGAGCGTTACCTAGCTGAAGAGCACTTCAAGGCACCAGTTATCGTTAAGAACTACCCGAAAGACATCAAAGCTTTCTACATGCGCATGAATGACGATGGTAAGACGGTTGCGGCGATGGACGTACTTGCACCAGGCATCGGTGAGATCATCGGTGGCTCGCAACGTGAAGAGCGTCTAGACGTGCTTGATGCGCGCATGCGTGATATGGGTATCGACCCTGAGCACATGAGCTGGTATCGCGACCTACGACGCTACGGCACAGTACCTCATGCAGGCTTTGGTCTGGGCTTCGAGCGTCTTGTGTCTTATGTAACTGGTATGGGCAACGTTCGTGACGTGATCCCATTCCCACGTACACCTCGTAGCGCTAACTTCTAATTGTCGCTTACGTACCTAGTTTCAAGGTATGGTTTCAAGGTATGGTTCCAAGGCATAGCATTCAAGGCTCAGCATTTGCTGAGCCTTTTTCGTTGTGAAAAGAAACCTGACCCATTACAGTGCAATCCACACAATCAATTAACATATTATACGGCAACATTTCACAGTAATTACAGCACGTTAAACACCTCTGAGAACCATTTCTCGTTTGCCAATAAGGCTCTTGCACTCTCAGCGCAAAGGTGATTATCTAGAACTAGCGCCTCAAACAAGGATGTAACAAGAAGCTCATGGGTTTGGCTATCTCATTTTTATACGCAACGCTTTCGCTATTTTACTGCTTTGGCCAATATGGTCAGCGCGAGAGATCATTGATCAAGTTAGCGAGCATTCGTGCCTGCTGCTGGCTGCTGCTCGTTATTGGCATCGAGCTCTTTGCCGAGCCTAGCACCTATCAGCGGTTAATTCAGATATCATTTCTACTCAACACAGCCGGTGAGTTCTTTATTTTTTTCCGCCGCCGCAAAGCAATCATCTCGGCAACGTTTTACCTAATGGTCATTGCCAGTTTCTGCCGCAGTGCTGCGCTGTGGCTATTGATCTACCATGATGTCACCAATGGCATCGAGCTAAGCATACCTGCGTTTATCATTTCGATATGTGTGCTGGTGTGGATGATTGTCTATCCGAACTTCACTGAAGGAAGGGATTTCCTGCGCGCCTATACCTTGGTCTTTTTCCTTCAGACGTGGGCATCACTCGACCTTGCCATCCACCATGCGGATTGGGCTCATAGGCTGTTGCTGATCTCAACCGCAGGCTATCTCTTCTCATTCTGCCGTTATTACGCGCAGGCATTTATAGAGAAGAGTTTTGTTAAGCTGCATTGGGTACACTTTATCTCAAATGCGATCATGGCGGCTTCAACGGTATTGATTGCAGGCGTACACATGTAGATGGCAATTCTAGACATCTGTTAGTCTCCCAGCACAGACTGAATAAACGTATTTAGTAAGCGTCGATAGTGTATTGGCCATCAACATCCTGGCTCACCTCAACATTCATAACTATCTTCGGATCAGAGGTGCCGCTTTGGCCCATTTCTGCGCCCATTACGACGGTTTTTGTTTTGAGGTTAGCCTGACTATGAGTAGATACTTGAATGGTCGCTTTACTTCCCTCAGCATGGGAGTAGTTATTTAGACCAATCTGATATCGACCGTTTACTAGTCCCCGATTTTCACACCCTGCGGAGTAGTGCTCCGGCCCAAACCCAGTTCTATTATCAATATCTAACTCTCCGGATGTACCCTTCTTATTCGCAAAATGTACATGTTCACCTGTTGGCTCAATAATGTGCAAGTCGATATCTGATGCGCTATCCCATGTCAATGTCACCGAAAACTTACCGGGATAGGCCTGACTGGCGTAATCATCGAGCCTCGAGATTTCCCTATCAATATCTTTCAGGACTTTATGAGAAGTCTGCAAATCTGAATTTAAATACGTTGTTGCAAAGTAGTGTCCAGTAGGGTCAATACTGAGATGAGAAGGAGGTATTGTAACATTGGCTTTTGGCACCAATCCCGTTTTCTCGAGCCCACTGATGACTAAGTCTAAATCTGCTCGTGTATGTGGCCCATGAGTGACTACTGATGCTGGTGCGACATGGACTATACCAAAATTATTGCTATCAATATTGTTGCTATCTAGTAAAACATTATATGCGCTATTGGCGTATAAATTACCTTGAGAGTGAGCCACAAATAGGACTTTATACCCATGAGACACAAGGGTTTTCAATCTAGTATTATGTATTTCATAAGTAGTATTAGTAGGAGGAAGAGAAACCAACTTTGATACTAAAGATACTGCGGTAGACACAAACAGTTCACTAAAGCTACCTAGTAGTATTTTTGCTTGTTTCACTCCATAGGGAAAGTTATCAAATTTTGACAGGTCGCCTGGATCACTTAACTTGTTCAAGTCGACGATATCGTAATAGCCATCAACGCCAATTTCTTCTGCTCTTTGTCTGAATAGTTCGGCTATATCTAGAAACGGATTCGATCCTATCGATGAGCCTGTAACATTATAGAACACCTCATACCGTACACTTTCGCCATTGTAAACTGAACCAAATTTGCTCTGTAACGCTATTGTGGAGTATATTGCGTCAGCTTTTGAGTTCCATACACCATTAAAAAAACCGATCACGTAACCACTGTCTGTACAGCGAGCACTAAAAGCCGGACATGAGCAAAATAAAATCGATAGTAATAGTAATCTATACTTCACTAGCTACCCTCATCACAATGATAAACCATAGGTAGTCTAATCACTGTACCATCTTGAGCATTGTTATAATTTAAATAGGCCTTCGCCCTCGATTCCGTATTTGCAATGCTCTTTTGCAGCCATTGAAATGTATTAAATCCATCAGCTGGATTATCAAATGTGCGTGCAAAACATCCCAGAGATTCCATCATGACGTCATCTAAATTTCTAATTGCTTTCTCATCATCAAGATTGACTAGCAAGGCTGATTGAAGGTTACCTGCGACTTTTTTAGCTTGTAATTTTTGTTGAGCTGTCATTTTTGATGTCAAAATCATATGGTAAATATCATCTCTTATCCCGTCATCATTAGTGATAATACCTTGAAGAGAGTTGGTCTCGTCCAATTGAGCGCTAATAGAGTATGGAATCTCTACCATTTCATAACCACTTCCGCTGGAATATAGAAAATAGAGAGAAATTAAAACCACCCCATAATATAAAGCATACTTAACCATCCTATTGCCACACCACTCAGTGCTATACAAATAACGTCAGGCCAGAAACAAGCATGACGATAAATATAACTACACCACCAAACAACTCACCCAACATAATCACCGCTGACGACACCACTAACGATACTATGATTATCAAAAGCTCCATATCAAAACTGAATACCATACCCTTTAATCCTATAAGCCTTTAAAATGTAACCACCATCATACTAATCGCACTATGCTGCCATACAAGCTCGCAATTAAATACTATAGCGTACGATATAATTACAAATACCTATATTTACCAGATTATCAGCTAGGTATTTTACTTTACCCATGGTGATATTTAACAGTGCTTAACTTTACTCTTCAAGATAATTAAAGCAACAGCACCGCCTGAAAAGACGTGCTAGTACTCTGTACGGAAAAGTGATCATATTCGTTGTCCGTAAAATCAAAGAGAATTAAATTCTTTTTAACATCAATCGATAAGTAAGTAAGCTGTAAAAAAACAGAGCTACTTAGTGATTAATAATTAACACATTATATTTGTAACATAATGTTACAAATATAATGATAAATGAATCATTAGGGCGACTATCCTAAATCCACAGGCGTTTATAGCGTTAAGTTATGTCTAATAAAGTTGTGTAAATGTAGTTGACTTGAAAACCACACCGCCATTTATATGCATTAACATGCTAGATAAGCTTTAGAGAGAGTAAAGATGTGACAGTAGAGACCCTTAGCCATGTCGACTGGCTTGCAAAAGGCAAGCTCTTTAGTGCCGACGACTATGCCCTAATGCATAGAGTTTGTGTACAGAGTGTTTTAATCAGTTAGTTATGATTAATTACTGATAAAAACCGGTGGATGTGAGTATTTCCCTTTGAAGATATCGCGCCATCATCAACTACACTTCCCCTACTCGGTAGTATTCATTGAGCTGATCTAATTCGAGTAGTAACTTTGTCAATATCCACGTCAAATCTAAATCACGAAGCTCAATAGCCTGTCTAATTTTGCCTGTCAGTACCTGGCTAAAGGGCGTGAGTTCGAAAAGGGCACTCTCGCAACACTGCTCATCTCCAAGCAAAATCCTGGCCCGTCTAGACAGCGTTTTGGACTCTAAAACGTTGTATTTTACTGCCATAGCTAAATTGACTGCCCCAAGTAAGTGAAAATTTTTCCGTTCCCGACCACAGGGCTATCGAGAGTGCAGAGGTCATTAAACACTATGAATCAACTCTATGATAGGTCATTTAGTGTCAAGCGCTTTTTAGCGGCTGAACTATCTCCCTCTTTCGAAACAAAGTTCCAGAAGAGTTAGTCAACAAGCTCAATACCTAACCCCTCAAGTAAGCTTAGCGCTTCATAGCGTGTGAATTTCGCTTCTCGGACATTATTTTCTAAGACATTAATCGTAAAGCTGTAAGAGTCAGAAAAGTCAACACTCCCAAGGTTGGTGCGCATAAACTGACTATGGCTAAAGTCACAATACGTCATCAGTGACTGAGCAAAATCTCCCTCTCGAAAATCAACATCATGCAACTTACACTCCTCGAGTTTGAGCTCTTGAAGAGTCAAACCAAAGAAAGAACTGTCATTTAGGATACAACGCGTGAAAGCTAGCTCAAAGTCAACGTGATAGGTTGCCCACGCCGCACGTGTCCAATCCACCCCAATCAGCTTACAATCGTAGAAGTTAAGCCCAAATAATGAGCTGTTGGTCAGCTTAACCAAGCTCAGGTTACAACGGGAAAAGTCGCAGTTAAGAAATTTACAGTTAGTGAACTCGCTAGTGGAAAAGTCACAGTCAGTAAACTGACAATCTTCAAACTCGATATTGCGAAATGTTTGCTCCGAGAGCTCCTGACCTGCGAACTGCTGTTCAAAATAGTCTTGATTATCACTAATCATGTTTATTCCCTTTCAGTACCTACAAAAAAGCCCAGAAGAGTCTTCTGGGCTTAGTCACTAAATTATGAGTCAAGCTTAGTCACGCAGTGACGCGCCAAACTTCTCAGAAACGTGTGCAACGATAGCATCAACCGCACCTGCGATGTCAGCGTCTTCAAGCGTGCGCTCAAGCGATTGCAGAGTCAGGGCGATAGCTAGGCTCTTCTTGCCTTCTTCAATGCCTTTACCTACGTACACGTCAAACAGCTTAGCGTCGGTTAGGAACTCGCCGCCTTGCTCTAGACACGCTTTGACGATATCACCTGATGCAACAGCTTCATCGACCACAACCGCGATGTCACGACGGTTTGCAGGGAACTTAGAAAGCTGTACTGCTTCAGGGATCACCTTGGTGTTGATTGCTGACCACTCGATCTCGAACACGATAGTGCGGCCATTAAGACCAAACTTGCGCTCAAGCTCAGGGTGAACCGTACCAATCACGCCCACTTCTTTGCCATCAACGATGATTGCCGCTGATTGACCTGGGTGAAGTGCTGGGTGCTTAGTCGCCGCGAACGAGTAGGCTTTTTCGTTTGCAGACAGCTCTAGAACAGCTTCTAGGTCGCCTTTAAGGTCAAAGAAATCAACCGTGTTGGTCTCGATGTCCCAGTGCTCTTCGCTGCGCGTACCGGCAATCACACCGGCTAGCATCGGCTCTTGACGCATGCCATTTTCTGCAGACTCACAAGGAATGAAACGTAGGCCGTATTCGAACAAGCGAACACGTGGCTGCTGACGCTTCTGGTTGTGTACAACCGTGTTAAGCAGACCTTGGATAAGACCTAGGCGCATCGCTGACATTTCCACTGAGATTGGGAAAGGCAGGATCAATGGCTCAACTTCTGGAACAACCAATTTCTGCTGCTCTGGCTCAACGAAGCTATAAGTAATCGCTTCTTGGTAGCCACGATCAACAAGCAGGTTACGCACACGCTTAAGTGGCAGGTCCGCTTCAACATGGTTGTGCATCTTAAGTGCAGCTACTGGGTGCTGGTTTGGAATGTTGTCGTAACCATAGATACGACCCACTTCTTCAATCAGGTCTTGCTCAATCGCGATATCGAAACGCCATGTTGGTGCAGTTGCGCTCCAGCCCATGTCGGTTGTTTCAACAGTTAGACCTAAACGCTCTAGGATCTCAACCACGTCGCTATCGGCAATGTGGTGACCTAGTAGGCTATCTAGCTTAGTGCGACGCAGAGAAACCGTGTTCGCTTTTGGTAGGTCAGCATCAGACTCAACGCCAACCACTGGCGCCACTTCACCACCACAGATTTCGATTAGAAGCTCTGTTGCACGCTCCATAGCGCTTGCTTGTAGTGCGAAGTCCACACCACGCTCGAAACGCATTGATGAATCTGTGTGCAGGCCGTAGCTGCGTGCGCGACCACGGATGTGGTCTGGTGCGAAGAACGCACACTCAAGCAGCACGTCTTTAGTCTCAGTGGTTACGCCAGACTCTTCACCGCCGAAAATACCCGCGATAGCTAGGGCTTTGTTGTGGTCAGCCACAACCAAAGTATCTGCGTTTAGCTCAGCTTCGTTGCCGTCTAGCAGCGTCAGCTTCTCGCCTTGCTCTGCCATACGTACCACGATGCCGCCTTCAATCTTCGCTAGATCGAATGCGTGCATTGGTTGACCTTGCTCTAGCAGCACGTAGTTGGTGATATCAACCACAGGGTCAATCGAGCGGATACCACAGCGACGCAGTTTCTCTTGCATCCATAGCGGCGTCTCGGCTTGAACATTAACGTTCTTCACCACGCGACCTAGGTAACGTGGACACGCTGCTGGCGCTTTCACATCAATAGACACCGTGTCTTCGATAGTACTCGCTACGGCTGCCACTGCTGGCTCAGTTACGTCAGCGCGGTTTAGTACGCCCACTTCGCGAGCTAGACCACGGATGCTGAAACAGTCAGCACGGTTAGCCGTAAGGTCAACGTCGACAGTCACATCGTCAAGACCTAGGAATTCACGGAAATCAGTACCAATAACCGCGTCTTCTGCTAGCTCTAGGATGCCATCTGATTCTACGTCGATGCCAAGCTCAGAGAATGAACAAAGCATACCGTGTGATGGCTGACCACGCAGTTTTGCTTTCTTGATTTTGAAATCGCCTGGCAGAACTGCGCCAACAGTTGCAACCGCAACTTTTAGGCCTAGGCGGCAGTTAGAAGCGCCACAGACGATGTCTAGCAGCTCTTCTGCGCCAACATCGACTTTTGTAACGCGCAGTTTGTCTGCGTCTGGGTGTTGACCACACTCAACCACTTGACCGACTTTAACGCCAGTGAAAGAGCCCGCCACAGGCAGAACGTCGTCTACCTCAAGGCCAGCCATTGTAATTTGGTGCGTAAGCTCGTCAGTTGATACAGACGGGTTTACCCACTCACGAAGCCATGATTCGCTGAATTTCATTGTGATGAACCCTCTGGATTACTTGAACTGTTTTAGGAAACGAAGATCGTTCTCGAAGAACGCTCGTAGGTCGTTTACGCCGTAACGCAGCATGGTTAGACGCTCAACGCCCATACCAAATGCAAAGCCAGAGTATTTCTCAGGGTCGATGCCGACAGCGCGCAATACGTTCGGGTGAACCATACCGCAGCCTAGAACCTCAAGCCATTTACCGTTCTTACCCTTAACGTCAACCTCAGCCGAAGGCTCAGTGAACGGGAAGTAAGAAGGACGGAAACGTACCTCAACCTCTTCTTCAAAGAAGTTACATAGGAAGTCGTGCAGGATGCCTTTTAGCTGAGCAAAGTTAACGTTCTCGTCAACCAGCATGCCTTCCACCTGGTGGAACATTGGCGTGTGCGTTTGGTCGTAGTCGTTACGGTATACACGACCCGGTGCGATGAAGCGGAATGGTGGTTTGCCATTTTCCATCGTTCGGATCTGTACGCCTGACGTGTGAGTACGCAGCATCAAGTCTGGGTTAAAGAAGAAGGTATCGTGGTCAGTACGCGCTGGGTGATCCTCTGCGATGTTCAGTGCATCAAAGTTATGGAATGCATCTTCAATCTCAGGGCCCGATTCGGTGTTAAAGCCTAGCTCACCAAAGAACTGTTCAATACGCTCAACCGTGCGAGTCACAGGGTGAAGACCACCGTTCTCGATACGGCGACCTGGTAGCGTCACGTCAATCGTCTCTGCTGCCAGTTTCGCTTCAAGCTCAGCACGCTGCAATGCGTCTTTGCGCGCTGCAATCGCTTGTTGAACCACGCCTTTCGCTTTGTTGATCTCTTGGCCAGCACTGCGGCGCTCTTCTGGTGGTAGTTTACCTAGGCTTTGAAGTTGAGCCGTCAGCTCACCTTTTTTACCTAGATACTGAACACGCACTTCATCAAGTGCGACTAGCGATTCAGCAGCGTCGATTGCTGCGCCCGCATTAGCAATGATCTCTTCTAGATGTTGCATCGTTTCCTCATCTACCTATACCCATCATCAAATAGGCATAAGTGGTAGTGTCCGTCAGTCAGGAGTGCCCTGACCCACGTTTCCCCGAAGGGATTTCCGGTTTTTCAAGTAGCTGTACATAGTAGCGAAAGACGTCTAGAAATCCAATGTCATTTCGATTAAAACCGCACCAATAGAGCGGGTTAAATCGAAATTAATTGTTCTACGGAATAGTTGCCCCCTCGCCTCTCGACTCTCGCAGTGCAACGATCTCGCCTCTTTGCGAAAGGAAACAAAAAAAGCCCACTCTAACGAGTGGGCTTTTTTGAAGATTTGGAGCGACACACGAGGTTCGAACTCGTGACCTCAACCTTGGCAAGGTTGCGCTCTACCAACTGAGCTAGTGTCGCATAAATGCTTGGTACAAATTGTTATCCAATTTGTAAGATGGTGCCCCGGGCCGGACTTGAACCGGCACAACGCGAACGTCGAGGGATTTTAAATCCCTTGTGTCTACCAATTCCACCACCAGGGCACGCAAAACTCTGTCTTGCGATGGTTGACACCATCCTTGATATCGACCCTCATGGGAACCGCTATCATTATTGAAGTGCTGTATTATCCACTCCAATACAAAATTGGAGCGACACACGAGGTTCGAACTCGTGACCTCAACCTTGGCAAGGTTGCGCTCTACCAACTGAGCTAGTGTCGCAAATGGAGGCGCGTCCCGGAGTCGAACCGAGGTCCACGGATTTGCAATCCGCTGCATAGCCACTCTGCCAACACGCCTTCAAACCGCTTCGAGAAACTTAACCGCTCCTCTTGGGTACGGGATGCATTTTTACGGAAACCGCGGTTCGAGTCAAACGTTTTTTTGTTTTTTTTATCCGTTTGAACAATATCCAATCAAAAGTGATAAAAATCACACATTTCGTTTAATTTCCCTACAGTTAGCGGGTGCTGTAGGTGGGGAAGAAAACACTTTTAAGAGTCGAGAAGCGAGAGTCGAGAATCGAGATTGGCACCCTGCGCCTCTCGCAGCAACGCGATCTCGCTTCTCGCCTCTTCCCCAAAGGGGAATAAAAAAGCGAGCCTCAAAGGCTCGCTTTTTTACATATTCTCTTCGCTCAGCAAATCATCCTTCGCTGCCGCTAAGTACTGGAACATCGACCAGTAAGTGAGGACGGTAGCGACATAGAGTCCAACATAGCCAATCCAAACCATCCACTCGTCGAATCGCCAGATCAGGAACAGCAGGGCTACAATTTGTGAGACCGTTTTAACCTTACCCACCCATGAGACCGCGACGCTGGCGCGTTTGCCGATTTCGGCCATCCACTCACGTAGTGCTGAGATAATGATTTCACGCGCAATCATGGTGACAGCAGGAATGGTCACCCAGATTGAGTGGTAGTGCTCAGTGATCAAGATAAGTGCGGCAGCGACTAAGACCTTATCAGCAACTGGATCGATAAAAGCGCCAAAACGTGAGGTTTGGCCCAGTTTTCTTGCCAACATGCCATCTAACCAATCTGTTATCCCCGCGACTAGAAAGATCATCGCTGCGGCAAATGGCGCCCAGCTGTATGGGAGATAAAAAGCGACAATAAATACTGGGATCAGAAAGAGTCGCAGTAAAGACAGAATGTTAGGAATATTTAAACGCATAATTTTTTTGGGCTCTTATCGACTTCGCGTTATGGTGCGAGATTTTCGTTATTGTTTCAATGCCTGATAGATGTTTTCTGCCAAAGAATGACTGATCCCCGGCACTTTGGCGATTTCTTCGACAGTTGCACGTTTTAACTCTTGCAAACCGCCCATGTATTTCAGCAACGCTTGACGACGTTTTGGGCCAATTCCTTCGATGCCCTCTAATGCACTGGTTCGGCGAGTTTTTCCACGCTTGGCTCGATGGCCTGCGATCGCATGGTTGTGGCTCTCATCGCGGATGTGTTGCATCAGGTGCAAAGCGGGCGCATCAGAGGGTAGATTGAACTCATCGCCATGATCGGTGATCAAGGTTTCCAACCCCGGCTTACGCGTCACCCCTTTGGCAATACCCACCAGGCTTGGTCGTTTTGGCCAGTCTTGCCAAAACTTTTCAATCGTATCCAGCGCCGCATTCAGTTGACCTTTACCACCATCAATAAAAATCACGTCAGGAATTTTATCGACATCAAGCTGCTTTGAGTAACGACGCTCAAGTGCCTGCGCCATCGCGGCATAATCATCACCACCGGTAATCCCGGTGATGTTGTAGCGACGGTATTCCTGCTTCAATGGCCCCTCGCGATTGAAGACCACGCACGAAGCAATCGTGCTCTCTCCCATGGTATGGGAAATATCAAAACACTCCATACGAGTGAGTGATTCGGTGCCTAACACCTCTTGTAGCTCGGTAAAACGCTGATTAATCGTCATTTTGTGATTAATCTTAGTGGTAATAGCCGTCAGTGCATTGGTATTGGCCAGTTTTAAATAACGGCCACGAGTTCCCGTAGGGTTGACTTGGAAGTACACCCGGCGGCCCGCAATCTCACTCACCGCTTGCGAAATGGAATCAATATCATCACTCAAACCTGAGGTTAGCAGCACTCGAGTAGGTAGTGTGCGCGCCTCATTATGAGCAAGATAGTATTGAGTTAGGAAGCTATCAAACACCTCACTGCGATCGGTGTTGGCGGGGATCTTCGGAAAATGGCTGCGACTACCAAGGATCTTACCTTGTCTAATCATCAAGATATGCACGCACGCCACACCGCTCTCAATTGCAAAGCCCAGCACATCCATATCCTCACTCGAGTCCTCGGAGACAAACTGCTGCTCCTGCACGCGGCGAATGGCCTGGATTTGATCGCGATAGCGCGCGGCGTCCTCAAACCGCAACGCGAGACTGGCTTTCTCCATTTTGTCCACCAGCAAACTCAGCACCTGCTGATCTTTACCCTGCAAAAACAGCCGCAAATCGCTGACCAGCTCCTGATAATCCTCTGTAGAGATGACTGATGACACACAGGGCCCAGCGCAGCGACCAATTTGATACATCAGGCAGGGCCGAGTGCGATTGCTGTAAACCGTATCCTCGCATTGGCGAACTGGGAAGATTTTTTGTACCAAATGGAGGGTTTCTCGCACCGCACCAGAATCTGGATAAGGACCAAAGTACTCACCCTTCTTCTTTTTCGCGCCACGGTGAATCGAGACCCGCGGATGCTTATGTCCACTTAAGAAAATAAATGGGTAGGATTTATCGTCCCGAAGAAGTACGTTGTACTTGGGCAGATACTGCTTGATGTAATTATGTTCGAGGATCAGCGCTTCGGTTTCAGTATGGGTAATCGTTACATCAATTTTGGCGATATGACTGACCAAGGCGCGGGTTTTTTCGCTGTCGATCTTGGCGCGAAAATAACTCGATAAGCGTTTTTTGAGATCTTTCGCCTTACCTACATAAATCACCTCAGCATCCAGGTTATACATACGATAGACTCCCGGCTGACTGGTGACGGTTTTTAAAAACGCAGTCGAGTCAAATGGCAGATTGGCTTGAGGTGAGGATTGAGAATCAGGCATTGGTTGGGTCGTTTAACAAAAAAGACCGCTAGGAATAGCGGTCGTTATTTAATACTACAGCGTCTCAGCATCCAGTATGCCGTGACGGATGGCGAGGTGGGTCAGCTCAACATCACCACCGATGTTTAGCTTGCTAAACAGTCGATAGCGATAACTGTTGACCGTTTTCGGGCTCAGATTGAGCTGCTCCGAAATATCAGTCACCTTCTGCCCTTTGGTGATCATCATCATGATCTGAAGCTCTCGCTCGGACAGATCCTCAAATGGATTTTCAGACGCCGGTGAGAACTGACTCAGCGCCATCTGTTGGGCGATCTCTGGCGAGATGTAGCGTTGACCACTATTCACCACTCGGATCGCATTGACCATTTCGTCTGGCCCCGCTCCCTTGGTTAAGTATCCTGCAGCACCTGCTTGCATGACCTTAGTTGGAAACGGGTTTTCCGTATGAACGGTAAGAACAATGATTTTCACATCTGGATTGAAGCGCAGAATCTTCTTCGTTGCTTCTAAACCGCCGATTCCTGGCATGTTCATATCCATCAAAATGACGTCTGCATGATTGCTGCGACACCATTTTGCTGCTTCCTCACCGCTTTCAGCTTCCCCTGCTACGTTCATTCCACGGACGTCTTCAATAATACGTCGTATCCCTGTGCGAACCAGCTCGTGATCATCTACAAGGAAAACACTAATCACTCTTGTATCTCCACACTAATACTTTGGTTTGGCACCGCTAACCGCAAAGAATGGTTGGCAGTTTGGTTCGCCATATAAACCCATTGGAAAGAATTTGCTTCCATCGACTATGCTCCTAAATGCACTTTTTAGCAAGCTTTACTGCGCAAAAGTGTCGACAAACTCGTTTTGTATGGGCTGTTTATACCGACAAAAAATCGCTTTTGATCAATTATTTTTGATACCATCCACCAAGAGAATATCCTAAGTGTAGTTTGAGATACGATTGAACATCAACCAAGGCTTCGTGCTAACCCGACAAGCCCGTGATCGCGGCAATCAAACCATTATTGAGCTGTGGCTCGCTACTGCCAACGGTCCCGTGCAGCTTGAGATTAAGGGTGAAAAACCGACGTTTTTTATCACCCAAGCACATCGTTTTGATGTCAATGCGCTATTTGCGGAGCACGGCATCGAGTGCGAAATCAAACCACTTGCATTGCGAACGTTTGATGATGACTCCCTGTGCGCTTGTTATTTCAACACCATTTCTCAAGCGCAAGCAGCGGCTCAGCAGCTTGAAAGTCACGATATCCCTACCTTTGAATCTGATATCCGCCTCGCCGAACGTTACCTCATGGAACGGTTTATCAAGGGCAGTATCGAGTTTACTGGCCAAGGGCAGCAACGTCAGGGCTATCAAAGGATCACCAAAGCTCGATGTCGCGCTGGCGATTATAAGCCTGAGCTTTGTGTAGTATCACTCGATATCGAGTGCTCGGAGAAAGGGCTTTTGTACTCCATCGGGCTTGATTGCGAGCGCGATAGCCGAGTGATCATGGTCGGTACACCCGAGCCTGCCGATACGGCTATCGAGTGGGTCGAAGACGAAAAAGCCCTTCTGCTGGCGCTTAATCGCTGGTTTGCGCAGTTTGACCCTGATGTTATCGTCGGTTGGAACGTGATTGATTTTGACTTTCGCCTGCTTGATCGGCGCGCTCAGTGGAACAAAGTGACACTGTCACTAGGTCGCAGTGGACGGAATGCGTTTTTCCGCTCTGGCAACAATCAACAAGGCTTTATCTCAATACCGGGCCGGGTCGTGATCGATGGCATCGATATGCTCAAAAGCGCTACCTACCACTTCCGCTCATGGTCACTGGAGTCGGTCTCTCAAGAGCTACTGGGAGAAGGAAAGGCGATCCACAACGTGTTTGACCGCATGGAAGAGATCAATCACATGTATCGCCACGACAAGCCCTCACTGGCCAAATACAATCTGCAAGATTGCGTGCTGGTTAATCGCATCTTTGCTCATACACACCTGCTCGAATTTGCGATCGAACGCGCAAGGCTCACTGGCCTAGAACTCGAGCGCTTCGGCGGCTCTGTCGCGGCGTTTACCAATTTATACCTGCCACAACTGCATCGCGCTGGCTATGTGGCCCCTAACCTTCATCCCGAGAATTGGATCGCCTCACCTGGTGGCTATGTGATGGACTCCCTGCCCAATTTGTATGACTCGGTATTGGTGCTCGATTATAAAAGCCTATACCCGTCCATCATTCGCTCATTTTTAATTGACCCACTTGGGCTTATCGAGGGGCTTAAACTCGACACCGGCAATCAGCCCGATACAGCAATCGAGGGCTTTCGGGGTGGTCAGTTTCATCGTGATAGGCACTTTTTACCTAAGATGGTGGAACAGATTTGGCAAGCACGCGATGTCGCCAAGCGCAATAATGAGCCGGCGTTCTCACAAGCGCTAAAGATCATCATGAACTCCTTTTACGGCGTACTCGGCTCCTCAGGCTGCCGATTTTTCGACACCAGGCTCGCTTCAAGTATCACCATGCGCGGACATGAGATCATGAAAACCACCAAGCGCCTGATTGAGGAGCGTGGCTATCAGGTGATTTATGGGGATACCGACTCTACCTTTGTCGCGCTCAATCATGCCTATTCGCAGCCCGAAGCCGATGCAATTGGCCAGCGCTTGGTAAAAGAGATCAATGCCTGGTGGCAATCCGAGCTCAAACAGCGTTTCGGTGTTACCTCCTATCTCGAGCTGGAGTATGAGACCCATTACCGAAAATTTCTAATGCCCACCATTCGTGGATCAGAAACTGGCTCGAAGAAGCGCTACGCTGGACTAATCGATAAGCAAGGCAAAGCCAAAATTGTCTTTAAAGGGTTAGAGAGCGCACGCTCAGACTGGACGCCACTAGCCCAAGATTTTCAACACACACTGTATATGATGGTGTTTAACGATCAGAACCCGTCAGACTATGTCAGAGAGATGGTTGAGCGCACCCAAGCTGGCGAATTTGACCACCAGCTGGTATATCAAAAACGCCTGAGACGTAAGCTTGGGGATTATGAAAAGAATATTCCGCCGCAGGTGAGAGCCGCTCGCATTGCCGACGAGAAAAATGCCCAACTCGGCCGTCCGCTCCAGTATCAAAACCGTGGCCGCATTGAATACCTCATTACCGTCAATGGCCCAGAGCCCAAGGATTATCTCGAAAGCGCGATTGACTACCAACACTACATCGACAAGCAGTTAAAACCGGTTGCCGATGCCATTTTGCCGTTTGTCGGTTATGACTTTAAGCAGCTCAGCGAGCCACAGTTAGGTTTGTTCTAAGGCTGGTTCCGAGCACTGCTCTCAAGGCTAGCCTATTTTGAACTCGGTGCGCTGATAGGCTTTAACTAGCCAGTCACCAAAACTATCCAACAACCCGACCACTGACCGCTTAGGGATCACTCTGCCAGAGAGCAGTATCCCTAACCGCTCTATTTCAACTTGCTTGTCAGGATAGTAGCTCAAGAATACCTCGCCGCATTCGGTGGGTGAATCGATCCAACGCTGGTGTTTATGCATAACTAGGCTATAGCTTGCGCGCAGCAACTTTTTGGCGATCATGATCTGCGCTTGTGCTTGCGCCGCCCCAGTATTGGCTTGAGCTATCTTTTGCCTATACACCTTTACCCAGCTGGCGACATCATTGTTCCAGAACTTGCCAATCTCCCAACTAGGAACATAATCACCAAAGCACTCTGCCAAGTTTTCACCGTACAGACACTGGCAGCATTGACGCAACAGAAAGCCCCAAGAGAAGATGCTATCTAAACTCACCACCTCTTTGGCTAACACCGTTTTCACATTGAGCCCCTTGATATGACCGAAGCTACGCTGAAAGCGCCACTGGATAGTATTGAGTAAGGTCGTGCGCTGATCATCAAAGGGGCGATGGGTAATCACCACAATATCCAAATTGGATCGACCCACGACGGCCTGCTGGCGTGCGACGCTGCCGTAGACATAGAAGCTATGCAAGTTGGTCCCAAGCCCGGCCTTAAAAAAACGCAGCGCGTCTTCAACAGCCGATTGGTATTCTGGTTGAAATGTAAACTGGGATTGAGCAAGCATTGAACAAACTAAAAGACTAATAATACTAGTAATTAATGGTGAATCAGAACGGCTATTTGTTCAAGCCTTTCCTATTGCTGATACTCAGGGTTATACTTAGCCAATCGATAACAAGAGGTAATATCCATGCCAAGGGCAAGTGAACTTAAAAAAGGATTCGCAATCGAATCTAACGGTAAAACCCTACTGATTAAAGACATCGAAGTCACCACTCCTGGTGGCCGCGGCGGTGCTAAAATCTACAAGCTTCGTTGTACTGACCTAAACACGGGTGCACGTGTCGACGAGCGTTTTAAATCTGATGACGTGGTTGATACAGTCGAGATGAACAAGCGCGCGTCGGCATTCTCATACGTTGACGGCGACGAGTACATCTTTATGGACAACGAAGATTACACTCAATACACCTTCAAAGAAGAAGACATTGCTGATGACCTCCTGTTCATCACCGAAGAGATCCAAGGTCTACACATCGTTCTAGTGGATGGTAATGCGGTTGCAATTGAACTGCCATCTTCAGTTGAGATGGTCATTGAAGAGACTGACCCTTCAATTAAAGGCGCGTCAGCGTCAGCACGTACTAAACCTGCTCGCCTACCAACGGGTTTAACTGTACAAGTGCCTGAATACATTGCTACTGGTGATCGCATCGTGATCAACACAGCAGAACGCAAATACATGAGCCGAGCTTAATCTTATGAGCGAACTGATTTCTTACGATGACGTGATCGACATCGCCTACGACATCTTCCTAGAGATGGCCCCTGATAACCTCGAGCCAGCGGACGTGATCCTATTCACCGCTCAGTTCGATGACCGCGGCGCCGCCGAAATCGTCGAAACCGGCGATGATTGGGTTGCTCATGTGGGCTTCGAAGTCGATGAGACCTTTGCCGAGGTTCGTATCGGCTTGGTGAATGAAGCCGACGATAAGCTCGATGACGTCTTTGCTCGTATGCTTGTCAGTCGTGACCCAGAGAACAAGTTCTGTCACATGCTTTGGAAGCGTGACTAACGCCCCAAACAAAACACACAAAGGAGGCAACAGCCTCCTTTTTTCCCGCCAAATATTCAACCCACACTACACACCGAGGATCGTATAAACTCCTAGCCAACACCAAATCCCTCGCCTCTCGCAGGGCAAAGCCCGATCTCGCCCCTCGAACCTGCTCTTACTGGATAGACCATTCAAAACAATAATCTGGTTATAATCTTCCTGTCACAAAACAACGATACCAACGGATTATGTTTCTAGAACCCTATTTTTCAACGCAAGACCAAAATGTCGTCTTCACGCGCCAGCAAGCCAGTCACTTTGCCAAGCTCGTCGCTGGGGACTTTAACCCTATCCACGATGAGGACAACAAGCGCTTTTGTGTGCCGGGCGATCTACTATTTTCGGTGTTGCTGCAAAAAGAGGGGATCAGCCAAAAGATGCGCTTCGACTTTGCCGGTATGGTGAATGACGGGGTCGAGCTCAGTGTTGTTGATAGGGGCGACAATGACGCATCACTGGTCGATAAGCAAGGTAAAGAGTACCTGCACATGTCGCGCAGCGGCGAGGTTTCTCACAACCAAGATCTAATCGAGCACGTGATTAAAAGCTATGTGAAGTTCTCTGGGATGAATTTTCCGCATATCATGGTCCCGCTGATGGAGCAGCAGCAGATGATGATCAACTGCCAGCGCCCCTTGGTGATTTACGAGAGCATGGAAGTGGAATTTGACCGCCTCGATATCAGTCACCCTGAGGTAGAGTTTACAGGTGCAACCTTCGACGTTGAGGGTAAACGCGGTGTGGTCACTATGAACTTTGCCTTTAAAGAAGATCAACAGATCATTGGTCGCGGGAAAAAACGCATGGTAGCAAGCGGACTTAAGCCCTATTGCGTCGAATCTGTCGATGAGCTTGTCGAGCGATTTAATCAGCGTAAAGCTGCGTTTTTAGCTCAGGTTGACGACGCAGCCTAAGTCGCTGTTTCTAAACTGACTAAACGCTCCCCTAATACACACAACAAGGGCTCCAAATCGGAGCCCTTGTTTTATTTTTTGTTTCGCCAGTCGCGTATTCTGCGTAGCGCCGGGAAACCGAGGAGCATAACCCACCAATAGTTGATGGCACCTCCTCCGCCTCCACCACCCGAAGACGAACCAGAACTGCTTGATGACGTTCGGCTCCAAGTTATATTGGTCACAGCCGCGCGATCGTCCCCTACCGCACCGCTTGCATCCTTAACATACGCAAAACGTACTGAGTTGCTCTCTCGAGGCAGGTCTAGCTCAAGTCTGGTTTGTTGCGTCCCGGAGAGAAGGGATTGCTCGAAATCGTTCACATCTATGCTCAACTCGTCGACGTTTAGCTCACTCGAAATGTCAACATCGAAGCTCAAGTAGCCCATCGGCAGCCCATCAAGCACCACCACTGACTCCTCAGCATCATCAATCAAAGCCGATCGCATACCATTTTCAATCGCCTGCCATGGGTTATCGTTGACGTAGACCTGCTCGCCAAGTTGCCCGACTGAATCTTTGAGCGCTTGCTCAGCAACCACGACTCCTTCGTAGCTCACTGCACTCGCGATACTAAAGCTTTCTCCATTGCTTTGATAATTGATCGTCAACTCATTCTGATATTGCCTTAAAGTATCGATTTCAAAACGCGCGACGACCTGACAGCTCTCACCTACTTGCAATGACCCAAAGGTATCACAGGTATTCTCTGTAATGCTCGCTTGCCCCTCGCCATCACTACTTAAGTTAAACTGATCAAATTCAACCACACTACTGCCAATGTTACTAAACTCAAAGGTGTGACCGAGAGACGATAAGCTCTGGAAGCCCAGATGTTCACTTTGGGTATAGCTCAGACCGGTTCGAAATCGCGACAACCAGTCTTCAAAATAACCAACATCGGCATAAACGCCGTAGGTACCCACGCGTCCACAACGTTCATCACCCCAGCTAACCCAGCCTAACTGCTCGCCCGTTGCCTTGACAACAATCGGACCACCGCTGTCTCCGCGGCAGCTATCATCTCCTTCTGTGGGTGTACCAGCGCAAAAATTTTGCTCCGGCACACTACCAAACACGTTGCGACATTCTTGGAGGCTGACTAGCTTGACATCGACTTGCTGTAGTGTATCGGGTAGTACGGAAGGCCCCTCAGGGGTAGTGGTGCCCCACCCAGCGACCGTCAGCGTCACATCACCATTCATATACAGCTCATTAAGACGGCCTTGATTGGAGAGTGTGGTTGGTGTGGCCTCGCTGGGTAAGAGGTTGCGTTCTAACTCAAGTACTGCGATGTCATTCAACAATCGACTGGCGTTAAAGCTCTCATGCAAATAAATGTTGACCACCGAGACACGAGTCCCCTCGGCCTCTCTATCTAAGTCGTTGACACCAAAAAGCACATCGACTTGATCGGCGCTGACATCATCGACACAGTGGGCCGCGGTAAGCACATATCGACCACCAAGATAACTCGAGCCACAACGCAGGCCACGGTTAGCGCTAAGACCGTTGACTATCAGGGCGCCGATGTAGGGATAGGCATTATTCGGCGCGTCCTCGCCGCTAATAATCCTAGCCTGTGGAGCCTCGAATGGCACGCTCTCCGCCAGAGCAAATGGACCAGTCAAACCAAGGCCTAAAAAGGCGGGTAGCCAATAAAATTGCTGCTTCATTATTCTATCCTTAGAAAATAAGTCACTGGCACGACAAAGGTCACTACCATTGCTGTGATGCTCGGTGACAGACCGCGTTAGGTACCAATGGCCTTTTGATAACTAACTAAATACGAGTTATTTCCAAGTATAGAAAAGCCGCTACAGACGGATAGCGGCTTGCGTTATTGTTTTTGAGAATGAACCTCTTAAGTCAGGTGTTGCAGCAATGCCTGTACCGGGTGAAGTAACTTAGCATGCGCCAGTCGCTTGACTTGACTGCGACAAGAGTAGCCGGTCGCCATACAGCGATCCTTCGGTAAGCGCTCTAGTTGCCCCTGCCAACTCAGGCCAAAGATATCTTTGGAGGCTTGCAGTTTATCCAGCTCATGACCAAACGTTCCTGCCATACCACAACAGCCAACCGGAACTGAGATCAATGCCGCACCAAAATGACTGAAGATTGCCCCCCACTCTTTCTCTGCGTTAGGTAGCTTGGTCTTCTCGGTACAGTGGGCAAACAGATACCAAGGCTCTTCAGCAGCAATATGCTGGCTGAACGACTCAAGTCGTGGCAGCAACCACTCATGGGCCGTTAGGACCTCAAAGTCACCACGTTCGCTGCCTAATATCTCCTGGTACTCATCGCGGTAACAAAGCACCAAAGCAGGGTCAACACCCACCATTGGAATACCAAGGTCTGACAAGCTTTGTAAGAAGCTTGCCGTGTCCTGCGCGCCTTTAGCAAATTGACGCAAAAATCCCTTGATATGTTGGGCTTTGCCGTTAGGTTTGAACGGCAATAGAACCGGTTGCTTACCCAATTTCCTAATCAACAGACAGAAGTCTTCGACAACATCAGCATCGTAATAACTGGTGAACGGGTCTTGTACCACCAAAACAAAGTTGTCGCGCACACTCTCAGGCGTTTTGCTAATTGCTTGCAGATCAAACTCTTGATAAGCGTGATTACGCTGCTTCAAATTGGGCTCGGATAGCAGCGGTGTATCCACATAACCAATCGACTTCTCGGTAAGCTTTTGCACCCATGGCTGACGCAGCACCGCATTAGTGACCTTGGGCATCGCCCCCATCACTGGCAGCAAGGTTTCGATGTTCGCCACGAGGTAGTCTTTGGCCGGGCGTTGATAGCGCGTGTAGTAGGCGTTTAAGAAACGCGCGCGAAAGCTCGGTACGTCAACCTTGATTGGACACTGGCTGGCACACGCTTTACACGCCAGACACCCGTTCATCGCCTCAAACACTTCATGTGAAAAGTCATACTCATGGCGTTTATTGAGGGTATTGCGCACTCGGTCGAGCATTTTCTTAATGCTAACCGATGATTTTAGGCTGCGCTGCTCGATGTCGAGAATATCCACGCCCTGCTCAGAGAGCTGACGCAGCCATTCGCGCACCAAACCAGCCCGTCCTTTGGGCGAATGACGTCTATCGGCCATTACCTTCATCGAAGGACACATCGGTGAGGCCACATCGTAGTTAAAGCACAGCCCGTTTCCGTTACATTCCATTGCCGCCTTAAAGCTATCACGTACTTTGACGTCAATCTGGCGATCGAAATACCCTCGCTTGGTGTCACTGACCTTGACCAGCTCAGCTTGACTATCGAGCGGCGTACAGATCTTGCCTGGGTTCATTTTGTTTTGTGGATCAAACGCTGCTTTAACGCGGCGCAATTGGGTGAATAGCTCTTCGCCAAAGAACTCAGGCCCATACTCAGAGCGGAACCCTTTACCGTGCTCACCCCACATCAAACCGCCATATTTCGCCACCAGCGCAACGACTTGATCCGAGATTTCATGCATTAAGGTCTCTTGACGCGGGTCACACAGGTCCAATGCAGGCCGCACATGCAATACCCCAGCATCGACGTGTCCAAACATTCCATAGTAGAGCTGCTGGCTGTCTAACAGGTCGCGAAACTCGGCAATAAAATCGGCCAAGTTTTCAGGTGGCACACAGGTGTCCTCGGCGAACGGCACCGGTTTGGCCTTGCCCTTAGTGGCACCAAGCAGCCCGACGGCTTTCTTGCGCATATTGTAGATGCGATTTATCCCGGCCAAATCATCGCAGATCTGATAGCCAATGATACCAGCCTGATTCGCCTCCATCAGCTCATCAAGCTTGGCGCACAACTTAGCAACCTGCGCTTGGTTATCCTCGATGCTGTCACTGGCGTATTCCACCATATTGATGCCAAGCATCTCCTGCCCCGGTACCTCTGTAAATAGATCGCGCACGGTATGCCAGACAATGTCCTGCTTGGCGAGATTCAGGACTTTGGAATCAACGGTTTCAACCGACAATGCATTGGCTTCCACCATAACCGAGGCGTTACGTAGCGCAGAATCAAAACTGTCGTACTTAACGTTAACCAGTGTACGTGCTTTCGGTATTGGGGTGAGGTTGAGCTTAGCTTCGGTGATAAAGGCCAGTGATCCCTCTGCACCACACAGCACTCGAGTCAGATTAAAGTCATTGTGCTCATTCAGGGCATTCTTAAGATCATAACCGGTCAGAAAGCGATTGAGCGCTGGGAACTTAGCCTCGATTTGTGGGCGATACTCTCGACAGACGGACTCCGTGACAGAAACCGCTTGGTAGGCAAAGCCATCTTGGTCAGGGATAAGCCCGGACACAGCGTCAGACTCTATCACAGAGCCATCGGCTAAAACGGCTTGCAGCGATAAGACATGATCGGACGTCTTGCCGTATTTCAACGAGCCCTGACCCGATGCATCCGTGTTGATCATCCCGCCGATCGTTGCTCGGTTGCTGGTTGATAAATCTGGTGAGAAAAAGAAACCGTAGGGTCTAACGGCGTCGTTGAGCTGATCTTTAATCAGGCCGGTCTGTACCCGAACCCAGCCTTGCTCATGATTAATCTCTAACACCTTGTTCATATGGCGAGAAAGATCCACCACCACACCCTTGGTCAATGCCTGACCATTGGTACCCGTACCTCCGCCTCGTGGAGAAAAAGTCACACGCTCAAACTCAGGTTGACTACCAAGCTTGCCGATCAGCGCAACATCCGTTGTCGTGCGCGGAAACAACACGGCCTGTGGGAGTTGCTGATACACACTATTGTCGGTGGCGACGGCAAGGCGGCTAGAATAGTGGGATTCGATATCACCACTAAAACCATGCTGTAGTAGTTGTTCGAGAAACGACGCCACGAACGGGTCGATATCAATTTGGGTATCCAGTCTGGGTAACATAGGCTTCCTGCTCCTTGGGCACACATCGGCCCAAGCTTCCATGTGTATTTAAATGTTGATTTCCGTCACTTTACAACATTTAAAAAGGTGTTCAAAACACTATTACGATGCCAAAATGCATCTTCTCATTAATATGTACGTCAACTCGACGAAAAATGGATAAAAGCGGCAATCATTGCCGTAGAACATGAGCGGAAAAATGCGAAAAAACAAAGTTATAACTACTGAAGACATCCTCCTCAAACTCTGCCAATCAGTCTCTCAAGTCTTTACCTCTGCCACATCATCCGATGTTTCTTATTCCGCAATGGTACAAAAAATCCATAAAACGGCACTTAAACCCGATCTGGGCTGTTTTGTCCTATTTGATGGTGGTTTTTCCGGCTTAGTCGTGATCAACTTTACCTCTCAAGCGGCACTCGAACTTTACCGCAAATATATGATCAACATGGGTATGCCAGCAGATGATCTCGCGGTACTGCATACCTCAGACGATGTCGGCGACGTGCTTGGTGAGTTGATGAACCAACTGGTGGGTGATTTTACGGTTAAAATTCGTAATGAACTGCGCACCAATATCACCCAAAACCAACCAAAAATGTTGGCCATCAATAAGCAAGTCATTCTCTCTGTCGACACTAACCTCGACCGCCCGCAAGTTCGTCGAGTGACCTTCTCTACTGAAGAGAACAACATCTTCTATCTTGAGTTGGCAATGGATAAAACCGAATTTATCCAGATGGAAGAGTTTGAGGCCGACGACGAGATCTGCCCTGACGCTATCATCGAGCAAGCGCAGAGTGAATCCGTTGAAATGCCTGTAGCGTCCAACGTGCGTGAAGAATCTGCTGACCTTCTAGATGAGCTTGGAATATAAGCTAATTATCAGAAGCTTATTCGAAATATCTGCCAAGCAACTACCAATGCAGTTGAGGTTTTTGCTGGCAATATTTCCGTTTAATGACAAAAAAAGGTAGACTAGCGGCTTTCATTTTTGTCTGTCGTAAAGTCTCCATGAGTAAACAAAAAGCCCTAAAGAAAATTGCAAAGTGTTTAGAGCTTGGCAATTCTGCTAACGTCAATGAAGCAGCCAATGCGATCAAAATGGCTCACCGTTTGATGTTGAAGTATGGTCTGGACAAGGATGATATCGAGTTTATCAAGCTGGGTAAGACCTTATCTTCTCACTTGCTGCCTGCTAACGTCAGCTCGACGCTGCTGCGCATCATTCGCGGGATCAATACCAAGTTTGGTGTTGAGGCGGTGCTGCTCAACCACAAAGGCCTTAAAAAAGTTGAGTTTATTGGCGAGGCCGACCGCGCGATTTTCGCAGCCTTTGCGTTTGATATCATCTACCGAGAGATGAACGAGCAGACTGGGCAGTTTCGTAATGGTTTCTCAGGCAGCGGCACCTCAAGCCAAGAAGTGACTCGTCGCGTGAATAGCTTCGTCTCCGGCTGGGTCGAGGGGGCGCTTGAAAAGCTCCCAGTGATCACCCCTGATGAAGAGTCAGCCAACAAAATCAATGACTACATCGATAAAGAGTTTCAAAATATTGACCGTGAGACCTTCAAAAAGCAGCTCAAGGAAGCGATGAAAAATATCACTGCTGACTACGAGAAAGGGCTAAAAAAAGGCCGTACAGTCTCGGTTAACCGCCCAATCAATGGTGCCCAAGCACCTAAGATGCTTGAAAAATAGCCGCTTGTGTACAGGCACACCTTAGTGTGCCCCTTTCGACAGGCGCTATTAGCCGTACCCAATCCAGATATGCAACTGCGTCTTAATTATGCACAAACGTGCACATAAAGTTGATATCTACCTTGTTAAGTCGCTGATTAATCTATACTGACTTCAAATATTTTAAATTTAACATCTTGTTCACATAGTTGTCGCTAAACTCACTTGTGTTAGTGCCATACTCGAACCAACTAAGAGTGGCTCTATGTAAGCCACCCAGCTCAACCCCAAAAGGAGACATTTATGTCCACGACTTATGGCACCTGTGATTGGTGTAAACAACGTCGCCGATTAAAGCAGCTCAATTACCTAGATGGTAAATATCATCACTCTTGTGAGGAGTGCATGGATCTGGCTCGCCTAGATGTACAACTCTTCAACCAAGGCGAACAAGCCTACCGCGAGCGCATGCTAAAAAAAGCCAGCTAGAAGAACAAACTCGCAGCGAAGCTGGCTTGGTTTCTATTTGCGCCCTTTTGGCTCGTTTGCAAGAATCGAGTCCTGCGCTTGATAAAACGAACTATAAACGTCCGGTTTTCGGGCGTTTTTTCGTTTCAGCGTCAGTATTTTGGGTTACCGAGCGCGAGGAAGGCACCGCAGTAATGTCGAATAGAAACTGAATCTTGAAACTGCATTGATATAAGGGGTTGATCTCTTATGCAAACAGTACTACTGTATACACATACAGCATGTATATGGAGACAGTATTATGTATCACTTGGAAGCACCACAGCATCACTCAAACACCGCTGAACCTCGCCAATCGCTACGTGACATCCCTGAGCCTGTTTTTGCTCGACTGTCTCCAGCCTCTCAATCTAACCAGTGGATATTTTTTACCGCACAATGCCCTCGCCCGACCTATGGCGAGTGCCTTCATCATGCCGTGGATGTCGATAAAGTCATGCAGCTAAAGAACTCGTGTCGCTATTCAGAGCTCGAAGTCGTTACACGCGCACTCCAATCTGGTAATGCCAGTGCTATTGTCTGCTCAGGGCACTTTAGCCAAGTGGAAAAAAACTGCCTGATCCGTCTAGCTCAAGATGCTAATTGTCAGTTGGTGTTTCTTAGTGACATGAATGGCTACTCCATAACGGGTGAAACTGTGCACTAATGCAGTGATAATTGACTCACTTTTTCTCTGCTAAAAGAGTCAGACAACAATATTATTGGTGAGGAAAAGGCTGGTTGAGGAAAAGATCAGTTGAGAAAAAGGCAAACGTTTGCTTTTTCTCTGGAACATCATTTTGGTTCTGGTATTATTCCCACGTTGTAACTATCCCAATCAAGAGTTTGGGGTATCAGATTAACCATCTTATTTCGCTTGAGCGAAATAAATCACGATAGGAATGCCTTAGATGAGCCTTGCTGATCAAGTTCTAGCCGTTAATGATGATCTTCCAATTCGCACTGATAAACCGGTCCACAGTGGCAAGGTGCGTTCTGTTTACTGGCTAACAGAAGCCGACAGCCGTCGCCTAATTAAGGAAAAAGGCTATGACGTTGCAGAAGACGCGCCACTGGCGATCATGGTGATCAGCGATCGTATCTCAGCCTTCGATTGCATCTGGCATGCAGAAGGTGGCCTAAAGGGTGTTCCTGGTAAGGGCGCAGCGCTGAACGCGATCTCAAATCACTGGTTTAAACTGTTTAAAGACAATGGTCTAGCAGATAGCCACATCCTTGATATCCCTCACCCATTTGTATGGATTGTGCAAAAAGCCAAGCCTGTGATGATCGAGGCGATTTGTCGCCAATACATCACAGGTTCAATGTGGCGTTCATACGCTAAAGGTGAACGAGAATTCTGTGGTATCGAACTGCCAGAAGGTCTAGAAAAAGATAAGAAGCTGCCTGAACTGCTAATGACCCCTTCAACTAAGGGTATCCTAAAAGGCATCCCTGGCGTACCAGAAGCAGATGATGTCAATATCACGCGCGACAATATCGTCGACAATTTTGCCGCTTTCAACTTCTCTAAAGCGGACGACATCGCGCTGTATGAAAAGCTGCTTAAAGAGGGCTTTGGCGTGATCAGCGATGCACTTGAGAAAGTCGAGCAGACCTTCGTTGATACCAAGTTTGAGTTTGGTTATGTGACTGATTCTCAGGGTGTTGAGAAACTGATTTATATGGACGAAGTTGGCACGCCTGATTCATCACGCATCTGGGATACCAAGGAGTACCACAAGGGCAATATCGTTGAGAATTCAAAAGAAGGCTTCCGTCAGTTCTTGCTTAACCACTTCCCGGACCCAGATATTCTGCTGAATAAAGAGCGCATGCCTGAGCGTGAAGCACTGGCGCGCGATAATGAGTTGCCAGTTGATGCCTTGATGGCGATCTCTGAGACTTACACTGGCATCGCCGAGAAGATTACCGGACAGCCTATCGTGCTAAGTGCTAACCCTAAGCAAGAAATCATTGACGTACTTGATAAAGAGTACGGTTTGATTGCTCAGTAAGCGTTTATACAAGCCCTATCCAATAGCCAGCCATAGCGCTGGCTATTTTTCTTTCTAAATTCATCAGTTAGATTTGCATAATCAGTCGACTGTCTTCACAATACGCAGCCTTTATTATCGTAGAGTATGCTTAATGACTCTGCCCTATCCTATTAAGAGCACCTTATATGAGCTTTTCTTCTCTCGGATTATCCGCCCCCTTACTCAAAGCAGTCGATGAGCAAGGCTACACTGAGCCATCGCCAATTCAGGCTCAAGCCATTCCCGCTGTTATCGAAGGTAAGGATGTGATGGCTGCTGCGCAAACCGGCACAGGCAAAACAGCGGGCTTTGTTTTGCCAATCCTAGAAAGGCTTGCTAGCGGACCGCGAGTGCGCAGTAATCAGGTGCGAGCACTTGTGCTCACCCCCACCCGAGAGTTGGCGGCCCAGGTACAGGATAATGCTGATAAGTACAGTCGCTACACCAATCTCAGCTCAACCGTTGTCTTTGGTGGTGTAAAAATCAACCCTCAAATGATGGCAATGCGTAAAGGGGTGGATGTATTGGTAGCCACACCAGGACGCTTGATGGACCTACATCAGCAAAATGCGGTTAAGTTCGATCAGCTTGAGGTATTAGTCCTCGACGAAGCCGATCGTATGTTGGATATGGGCTTTATTCGCGATATTAAGAAGATTTTGGCTCTGCTGCCGAAAAACCGTCAAAACCTGCTATTTTCTGCCACCTTCTCTGATGAGATCCGTGATTTGGCCAAAGGCCTAGTCAACGATCCAGTTGAAATCTCGGTCACCCCGCGCAATACCACCGCAGAGACCGTGACTCAGTCCATCTACACCACAGATAAACGCAAGAAAGCGCCACTGCTCGTCAGCCTTATCAAAGAGAACAACTGGAAGCAGGTACTGGTATTTACTAAAACCAAGCATGGCGCAAACCGCCTGAGCTTCCACCTGGAAAAACAAGGCATCACCTCAGCAGCAATCCATGGCAACAAAAGCCAAGGCGCGCGAACTAGAGCGTTAGAAGGCTTCAAAAACGGCGACATCCAAACCTTGGTGGCGACCGATATCGCCGCACGTGGTATCGATATTTCCCACCTACCCTTTGTTGTCAATTACGACCTGCCACACGTCGCAGCAGACTACGTGCATCGTATCGGCCGTACCGGCCGCGCTGGCGCAGTTGGCGAGGCGGTATCACTGGTGTGTAATGATGATAGCGCTGAGTTGTTTGCTATCGAGCGTCTAATCCAGAAGCTGCTACCAAGAAAAGAGCACCCTGAGTACAAAGCGGTCAACGCCGTGCCGGAAAGCAAGCTTGATACTCGCCCTATCAAGGCTAAAAAGCCGAAGAAACCTAGAAAACCAAAGACTGCTGGCGAGAAAATACCGAGTAAGGGTGAACATGCGGATGGCCAGCGTTCATCAAGCAAGCGCCGTGGTAATAAGCCTGTAGGGAAAAATCAACGCCATAAGAATGTGCGCAAGAAAAAAGCTAAGCAGGACGCTTCAGCTTCATCGTAAACCTGATATGAAAAAGGCCAGAGTACTCTGGCCTTAATTAGTTCTATATGTCACTCTGCTATCTTATCGAATGATTTTGCTTCGTCTCACCAAAATCTCACGATTTTTATCCGCGAGATGAAGATAGTTTGCATCTGTATCCTTACTGGAAGTCCGTTTTGAACTGGCCGATTCATAGCTCACTAAGTGGTAATTCCCGTTTGAGTTAAAGTCCATTACCATCCCTATGCCTGCGCAATAAGCACGTAAGGTACTGGTCTCACTTTGTCCTCTCAATACAGAAGAGACAATACAATCTGAATATGTCGCCCCAGCATAAGAAAACTCACTCATCAAGTTCGTTACTGTTTGACTGCGTGCATACGTCCAGACCTCACCGGGACGGTGCCAATCTTCACTACTCTCAGTGACCTCTTGTTGCTGAACATACGCTGTTGTTCCACCCAGTGCCACCTGACTTTGTGGCTCAACGAGAAACGCTACTTTTTGAGTCCAGGTCTCCTTTGGCCATTCTGAATTTAAGGTATTTTCCCACGACCAGGTCTCTGTTCCATCTTGATTGTCTGTCCAAGTTTGGAAGTAACCTGAGGTAATTTCTTCTCCAACTTTACACTCCGACGAGTATTCAACAGAATAAGCACTAATAATATTATCCACTTCTGTGCAAACGGTTTGATAATGAATCAAATCCCCCTCATCATCATCCCACTCCCAAAATTCATCTCGAATATACTGATAGGTATAGACGCCAGGTTTGGGTTGGTAATCACTCAGATCGACTATCGTAGAAGTTGCTCCTGGTAGCGCTGCTGCTGTCACTTTACCGTCACTGCCAATTACTGTATTACCGTTAATCTGTATCACACCTTCGACATTCAACACTGCATTGCTCGCTATAGCCACCGAACTGAACATCGACACGATAGCCAAGCTGATTATTTTTTTCTTCATTATAAATCCGTTTATTTGATGGTTAGATTGCCTTGAACAACGAGTTTTTCTGCATACTCATCGCCACTTTCTAGAGAAAACACTTGGTCTTTGTCCAAGCGAATTGTGATTTCAGATTGCTCTTCTACCGCCATCTGTTTATGAGCCTGCCCAGTACTCTCATCAATGACCATCTCCGAGTCTTGTTTAAACTCATCTTGGGAGATCTCATTGACAGTAGATTGACCACCGTCAGAATCACTACCACAACCTGCAAGGAGCACGACCAGTATGCCTACTGCATTGCGCTTCATTCCATTTCCTTATTTCATTTATTAGTGCGGTTTACGCAATGCGTACGCTAGCTGGTATAAGCAACAATATTCAATAAAAACATCGAGATAACAAAGTCTAACTCACAGTAATAATTTACTTTTATCATCAATTGCATGAAGCACGAATATGACAAAGAACGAATCGCTAGCATCACCTTCGTTACAGGGTAATTAATCTAAATTGTGATATTGCTTCAATTATCCAAACACCCACCCAAAACATAAGGAATGAGCCGACAAAGGTTTTTTGTAGTCAGCATCCACTGGTTATCTGGCAATAATGAGCATATCGCTGCTGTGTTTAGCCCCAAGCTCCTCGCCCCCTTCACTTATCTTCCTAATGCCCAATAAATGAACAGTGCAATACATCTGAGATCACACAAACAATGCAACAAACATGCAACGATGAATAATCGGTTAGGTATTGCACTATTATTCGTGATCGTTATCATGTGCCCCCCGAGTTCCTAGCCACATTTTTCGACCATGAGATTGAATCGATACCTTTTTCCATGTGCAATTATTGCCATTGCAACGCTAATTCTTTATCTGTCGCCAATTGTTAGTGATAGCTTCAGACCAGCAACTTATAACCCACAAACCTTTGTCAAAGCCGTTGTCGAAGAGGTGCTTGTTGAGGACACTTATGCCGATCCTATGGTCCCGAGTGTGGTGACGGGTCGTCAGCGGTTGAGAGTAACCATTCTTGAGGGAGAACAGGCGGGTGAACAGGTAGAAGTCGAGAATAGCCTCAGCCGCCTACACAATGTGCATGTCACAGCGGGAGATCAGTTCATCCTCCTATTGCGTGAGCGCGCTAGTGGCACGATATACTGGCCGTTTAATCACGATCGGGCCGATGCGGTATATTGGATGCTAGGGATAATTATTGCCCTTATCATCGGACTCGCCGGCTTCCAAGGCTTTAACTCTGTTGTGTCACTGTATTTCACTGGCGCCTTGCTAATTGGAGTATTGATCCCCGCCATTTTTGCCGGGCTCAACCCTGTGCTGGTCACACTTGGCCTAATGTCGATCAAGATTATCGTTAACTTTCTGCTCTGTGTGGGCTGGAATCGAAAATCACTCGCTGCCATGTTGGGGACACTTGCTGGTGTAGTTGCTGCTGGTATATCCGCACAGTTCTTCGGTGAGATGGCTCAGCTGAATGGTCTATATCTAGACAAAGGGGAAGACTTACTCTACCTGGGTGGCGGGGCTCAAATCCACATACGCTGGCTACTTTTCGTTGCGATCATGATCTCGGCATTGGGCGCAGTGATGGATGTTGCTATTTCCATGGTCTCGTCGTATCACGAGCTAAGAGAAGCAAATCCAGATCAAAGTGAGCGCGAACGTCTATGGGCTACAATCCGGATTGGTCGTGATATCTTGGGAACAATGACCAATACGTTAGTTTTAGCTTTTGTAGGTAGTAGTCTCACCACTATCATGATGGTTTGGGGATTTCAGATGCCAAGTATGCAGTTTATGAATATCCCTGCGATCTCTCTCGCAATGATCCATGCCCTAGCCGGTAGCATAGGTCTGATCCTCACTGTGCCATTTTCTGTCGCTATAGCTAGCTATATCTACCGTCGCTAACTCCTTTTTATTAGCCTATCAGTTTCTGTAAAGCCCACCAGTTTTGGTGGGCTTTTTCATTTCCAACTCACATCAAGATAGATAACTCAAGCAATTTAATAAATCAAAATGTGACACGCACCACATCACACCTATTGTGTAATTCCTCATGTGAAATACATTACATAGTGATATACGTCACAAAAAGTCCTCATTTTGACGATTACGCAACCGTTTAGCTGGTTACATCCATGTAAAGCACAACACGAAAAAAACACATGTAAACGATTGCGCAATCGATAAATGTTTCAGCCCTTACAAATTACACATTTTGTTACAGATTGATCGAATTAAAGGTTTTCCAAAAGAAATTCTTGAGTATATTGCGCAGCGACTTTCCACAAAGCAGACGCTAAAACAATGTACAAATTTTCAAAACCACTTTCGCTGATTGCAGCAGCGCTAGTAGTTGCTGGTTGTAACAGCAGCAGCGATGACAAAGTAACGGACACACCACGTCCACCTGCAAGTACTGCACCGATTAATGAGTGTATTACTTACAAAAAAACTGACGAAGTGATCGTCCTAGCAGATAACCCTGATCTACGCACTCAAACCATTACCATCGGCGCAACCGGTGATATGCACGGCCGTATCTTTGCATACGACTACGCGCTAGACGGTGAAGATGTGAACGCAGGCTTCACTAAAATCGCTACATTGTTGAAAGAAGAGCGTGCTAAAGCTGACAACATGCTGATGATTGACCTTGGTGATACTGTTCAAGGTAACTCAGCTGAACTATTCAACAACGAACCACTACACCCTGTTGTAGAAACCATGAACTTCATGAACTACGACCTTTGGGTTCCAGGTAACCACGAGTTCGATTTTGAGCGTGAGTTCCTATTCCGCAGCCTTGAGGGCTTCGAAGGCGCAATCATCTCTTCAAACATTATCTGGGATGAGAACGCAACAGGTTGTAAAGTACCTCTAGACAAAGAAGAAGTACCTTTCCTTCCTCCTTTCCAAATTTATGACTTCAACGGCGCTAAAGTTGCGGTTGTTGGTCTTACACCTTCATGGGTTAAAATTTGGCAGGCAGCATCACCTGACAACTTCCGTAACCTAGACTTCAAAGACGAGTTCGAATCAGTAGAAGCGGCAGTTAACCTAGCAATCGAGACTCACAACCCAGACGTTGTGATTGGTGCTCTTCACTACGGCCGTAAAGAGAACGGTGACGGCGTACACAAGATTGCTTCTAAGCTTGCTGACAAGTTTGACGTAATCTTCATGGGTCACGAACACGCACGCTTTATCGAACAAGTTGAGAAAGACTCAGATTACACTGCAGAGATGCTTGAAATCTCAGTTGAAGGCGAAGCTGAGTTTGAAGACAAAGCACTTTCAGGTCTTTACAACACTAAGAACCGCCACACTAAAGTAAAAGTGATTGAACCGGGTAACTGGGGCTGGGCACTTGCTAAAGCTGAGATTGAGCTTGAAAAAGACAGCAAAGGTGAGTGGTACATCGTTGATACGACGCTTTCTAACTTGAAAGTGGACGAAGTTCATGAAGATGCAGCACTACAAAACGAAATGCAGCACGTTCACGATGCTTCTGTTGAAGATGCTAACACACTGATCGGTACAGTAGACGGTAACTTCACTAACACCTTTAACGGTGGTGCGGATGAAGCGACTAAAGAAGAGCAAGTACTGAACACTGATGGCCTGCGTCTTTACACCACGATCCACGCAGCTAAACTAGTTGATATGCCTCTAAGTGCTCTAATCAACGATATTCAAATCATGAACATCGAAGAAAAAGGCACAGATGCAAACGACAACCCAATCAAGGTTGATGTATCGGCTGCTGCAATCTTCTCTGATGGCTCTAACCTATTCGACGGTCAAGAGTACAAGAAGAAAGACAGTGCTAACCTATACATGTACGACAACGAGCTAGTTGCGGTTAAGATCAAGGGTAAACAACTACTTGATTACATGGAGTGGTCTTACAGCTACTTCAACGAGTACACTCCTGGTGACATCACGGTTTCTTTCAACCCTGATATGCCTGCATTCAACTACGACATCTTTGGTGGCAGCATCAAGTACGTTGTTGACCTAAGCAAGCAAGGTCGTGTAGAAGACTCTGAAGGTAACCGTATCACGGAAGGTGAGCGCATTACTATCACTGAACTTGCAGGTACTGACTTTGACCTAGAAGCTGAGTACGTGCTAGCAGTTAACGACTACCGCTACGGCACAACCATGCTAGCGAAAGGTTGGATTTCTGAAGAAGACAACCTATGGCAGTCAACGAACGAGCCAGTATACGCAGTACGTGACATGCTAACTGAGTACGTTGAAGCACACGGTACGCTAGACCGCTCTGAGTTCGACTACAGCAACTGGTACATTAAACAGTACGGTGAAGTTGATAGCGAAGGCAACATCAGCAACCAAGGCAGCATGATTGATACTCGCGAAAGCGAAGAAGGTGCTGAGCTATGGCGTCGTCTTCAGGACAAAGAAATTTGTATCCTACGCGCTGAAGCAGGTGCTCGCTCATCAATCCACAAATCAGTGAACATCGGCGAAGATTCAACTTGGTTTGTAAACCCAGCATTTACTGCAGGTGAAACTGGTGACGCGCTATACCAAGGTTGTATCTACGCAAACCAACCTAACTAATCGCTGAACTCTATCATCGCTTATACTCAAAGCCCCGCACTCGCGGGGCTTTCTTTTTTCTCCCCTTCCTCTTGGCACTTATCTGTGACCTCAACCCCAGCACTTTGCACAATTTATCGGCATCATGTTGAGTCAGTTTTAAATCAACGCTCAAGGAAGACCCATGAAAGACGAAACGCTTTCCATCCACTTTGGCTATGAGACCGACCCAACGACAAAATCGGTTGCTACGCCTATCTATCAAACCGTGGCCTACGAATTTGATAATGCCCAGCACGGCGCAGACCTGTTCAATCTAGAGGTGCCTGGAAATATTTACACACGCATCATGAACCCAACCAATGATGTGTTGGAGAAGCGCATGGCGGCGTTGGAAGGCGGAATTGCCGGCCTGGCGGTCAGCGCGGGTAGCGCGGCCATCAATTATGCAATTCAGACCATCGCTAAAGCAGGTGACAACATCGTTTCAACACCGCAACTGTACGGTGGTACCTACACCCTGTTTGCCCATATGTTGCCTAACCAAGGCATTGAGGTGCGCTTTGCTAAAGACGACAAGCCAGAGAGCCTAGCTGAGCTGATCGATGAAAACACCAAAGCGGTGTACTGCGAAAGTATTGGTAACCCTGCGGGCAATATTATTGACCTTGAACGTGTGGCAGAGCTCGCCCACGCGCAAGGCGTGCCAGTGATCGTCGATAACACGGTGGCCACCCCTGCTCTGTGTAAGCCTATCGAGTTTGGCGCTGACATTGTGGTGCACTCATTAACCAAATACGTCGGCGGCCACGGCACCAGCCTTGGCGGGATGATCATCGACTCAGGCAAGTTCCCTTGGGCTGAGCACAAAGCACGCTTTCCAGTTCTTAACGAGCCAGAGCCGTCCTACCATGGCGTAGTGTACACCGAGGCATTTGGCCCAGCGGCGTTTATCGGCCGTGCCCGCACAGTGCCTTTGCGCAACACGGGTTCCGCCCTTTCACCGATGAATGCCTTTATGCTGTTGCAAGGTCTTGAAACGCTGTCGCTACGTATGGAGCGCCACACAGAGAACGCGCTTAAGGTAGCTCAGTACCTTGAGCAACATGAAAAAGTCAGCTGGGTGAGCTACGCGGGTCTTTCTAGCTCTGATCACTTCCCTTTGGCTGAAAAATACATGGGCGGCAAGCCCTCGGCAATTTTGTCGTTTGGTCTTAAAGATGGCTACGAGGCTGGAGTGCGTTTCTACGATGCACTGCAGATCTTTAAACGCCTAGTCAACATAGGGGATGCTAAGTCACTTGCGTGTCACCCTGCGTCAACCACGCACCGCCAGTTGAGTGAGGCTGAGCAAAACCAAGCCGGCGTCTACCCTGAGATGATCCGTCTTTCGGTCGGCATTGAGCATATCGACGATATTATCGCTGACCTAGAGCAAGCGCTTAACGCTTAATGCTAATGCTAATGCTTAAGCTACCCCGGGGCTGGCGATGTCGTTAGCCCCGTTTACGCTCCCCTACCTTTATCAACACGCAATTCTCACTGCGCCCTTGCCCGCACTCTTGGCTTGATACATAGCCTGATCGGCCTGCTTGAGACTCAACTCCAAGTCCGTGTGATTGACCGGAATAAATACCACCCCAACACTGGCACTGACATTATGTTGTTTTTGTTCAAGTATCGACAGTCGAGACCGAGTAAACAGCTCGACAATCTTGTCGCTAAGCTGATATACCTCACCCTTGGTATTAAGATCATCAATATAAATGGCAAACTCATCCCCGCCCAGTCGGGCAATATTATACGGACCGGGTTGCACAGTAAGCGTATCCGAGACCAGTTGACGAAGCGCAGCAGAGAACTCGACTAACAAACGATCCCCACTATCATGCCCATAATCGTCGTTGATCTGTTTGAAGTTATCGAGATCGATATAGATCAGTGCACCACGAACTTTACTTTTTCGCTGTTTGGCTCGGCACAATACAGAACAAAACGCCGCTCGATTAGCCAATTGAGTGAGAGAATCAAAATAGGCCAGTTTATGAATGTCCTCCTCATGCATGCGCAAGATATAGTCATCAACCCGCTGTTGGAAAAATATCAAGATATGGCACATACCGCTTTGCGCCATCAAGGCCAACACAAAGCGCAGCTTAAACACGTCTGAGTATTCTGTCATCACCAGATCGTGATAGAGAATAATGATCACAGAAGATAAAAATGCAGCGTTAATCACAACGCCAAGATGAAAGCGATTAACGAAGACAGCAATCGCTGTAAGGGGGTATACCCACATTGCCCCGGTATTGGCGTGCCCACCTGACACAATCAAATAGATGGACAGTGAGTAGATGATCATTGTCAAACCAATGAGCCCTAACTGTCGCCTGCGACTGAGCAAGTACAGCGTCACTATACCGAGCGCACTAAATCCCGCCAAAACCAAGCCCATATCGTCTCGGTCAACCCAAAAGGACTTGATCGAGAATACCGGTAAGAAAGCAATGCCAAAAATCGCCAATACCCTAACCATCAATTCCTGGCGGCGCTGCCTGTCCTTGACCACTTCAGACAGCTTATCGGCGACAAAGCCATGCGAATGGCCATTCCATATTTTGTCTGTCATTAAGGGCTCCTTTGCAACTGAGGATGAAGTGCCATTACCCAAATCGGGAGGAATTCTTTTTGGCGGTTATGTCCATAGCAAAGTACGGGGACAGCGATGGTAATCGTTTAGAAAACCGTGCTTCCCTTTTGTTACTAGAGATATCAGGTTTTAATCAGGATTGTCATAAAATTCATAAGCTTTAGTGATGCAGCACCAACTTGCGATGACAAATTTGTTAACTGAGCACAACATCAAGGATTAGAAGGATTAAGGCATTATCGGCCCAATTTTTATCAGGTATTCAAATCAGATTGGACGGACCTCAATATCTATCTATGCAAAGTGATTAAAAATGACAGTTTAGCGACGGATTATGTTGTTTATTCGCCACGTAAAAGGTATAAAAAAAGCAACCTATCTTCTTTACAAGGACGAGACTGATGTTTGAAAAAGTAATCGCAGCTCCGGCAGACCCTATCCTTGGTCTAACCGAAGAGTTCAAAAACGACCAACGCGCTGAGAAAATTAACCTTGGCGTCGGTATCTATAAGAACGAAGACGGTCAGACTCCGGTACTGACTACGGTTAAAAAAGCCGAAGCAGCACTACTGGAAACAGAAAAGACCAAATCGTACCTCACTATTGAAGGCACCGCGGAATACGGCCTTGCAGTGCAAAAGCTGCTGTTTGGCGCCGACTCTGAAATCGTAACCAACCTGCGCGCAAAAACCGCTCAAGCCCCTGGTGGCACTGGCGCACTGCGTGTGGCAGGTGAATTCATCAAACGCCAACTGGGCGATGTAAAGATCTGGATCAGCAACCCAACTTGGGCGAACCACAACGGTGTGTTCACCGCAGCGGGCATTGAAACCATCCAGTACAGCTACTACAACCCAGAAACCAAAGATAAAGATTTTGCTGGCATGGTCGCTGACCTTAGCCATGCTAACGAGGGCGATATCGTGCTGCTGCACGGCTGCTGCCACAACCCAACCGGTATTGATCCAACGGCTGAAGAGTGGGAAACCTTGGCAAAATTGGTCGCAGAGAAGAAGCTTCTACCTCTGTTTGATTTTGCATATCAGGGCTTTGCTAAAGGCGTTGAAGAGGATGCAGCAGGTCTACGTATCTTTGCTAAGCATTGCGATGAGATCCTTGTTGCTAGCTCATTCTCGAAAAACTTTGGTTTGTACAATGAGCGTGTAGGCGCATTTACATTGGTGGCAAAATCAACTGACGTCGCCACCACCGCGTTCTCACAAGTCAAAGCGATTATTCGCTCTATCTACTCTAACCCACCAGCGCACGGCAGTGCCGTCGTAACCTACATCCTCAACGATGCGGATCTGCGTGCCGAGTGGGAACAAGAAGTGGCTGAGATGCGCGATCGTATCCAGCAAATGCGCGAGCTGTTTGTTGCCACTCTGAAAGCCGAGGGCGTTGACAATGACTTTAGCTTTATCGAGCGTCAAAACGGCATGTTCTCGTTCTCAGGCCTGAGTAAAGAGCAAGTGAATCGTCTTAAGCAAGAGTTTGCTATCTACATCGTCGGCTCTGGGCGCATCAGCGTAGCAGGGATGACCAAAGCAAATATGGGACCACTGTGTAAAGGTATAGCTGCGGTTTTATAAGTCTTATACATAAGTTTGTAGCACGAAATTAATCCTTCAGGTCAACTTGGTTTAAAGTTGACCTTTTTTTGTCCTTAAACCCAGTAACGTGGGTTGCAGTTCGCTATCTATATATTTAAAATTTATCCTATTTTTTGATGACATTGGACGTTGTCAACAGCGAGCTTTACCAACCTTAAGGTTCTCCCACTCCACAACCACGAAAGGTACCCGATGAATAACGATAAGCGCCCGCTTTATATCCCCTATGCTGGTCCTGCACTTCTAAGTACACCCCTGTTGAATAAAGGCAGTGCTTTTACCGCCGAAGAACGTATCTCTTTTAACTTAGAAGGCTTGCTACCAGAGAATACTGAGACGATTCAAGAGCAAGTTGAGCGTGCTTACCAACAGTACTGCAACTTCGAAAACGATATGGATAAGCACATCTACCTGCGCAACATCCAAGATACCAACGAGACCTTGTTTTACCGCTTGGTGCAAAACCACATCTCAGAGATGATGCCAATCATTTATACCCCAACGGTAGGTGCGGCATGTGAAAACTTCTCCAACATTTATCGCCGTGGTCGTGGCCTGTTTGTCTCTTACGCGAATCGTGATCGCATCGACGATCTGCTCAACAATGCCGCCAACCACAACGTCAAAGTGATCGTGGTTACCGATGGTGAGCGCATCTTGGGTCTGGGTGACCAAGGCATCGGTGGTATGGGTATCCCAATCGGTAAACTGGCGCTCTACACGGCGTGTGGCGGTATCAGCCCGGCTTACACCCTGCCTATCGTGTTGGATGTGGGTACTAACAACCCGCAACGTCTTGCTGACCCTATGTACATGGGCTGGCGTCACCCACGCATCACAGGTCAAGAGTATGATGCGTTTGTCGAAGAATTTATCCAAGCCGTTCAGCGCCGCTGGCCAGATGCCTTGATTCAGTTTGAGGACTTTGCGCAGAAAAATGCCATGCCACTGCTTGAGCGTTATAAAGACCGCATCTGCTGCTTTAACGACGACATCCAAGGCACAGCGGCGGTTACCGTTGGCTCTCTACTGGCGGCATGCTCTGCTGCTGGCAGCAAGCTCTCTGATCAGCGTGTCACCTTCCTCGGTGCAGGCTCCGCAGGTTGTGGTATTGCCGAAGCCATCGTGGCGCAAATGGTCTCTGAGGGTATCTCTGAGCAGCAAGCACGCTCACAGGTGTTTATGGTCGATCGCTGGGGTCTGCTTCAAGAAGGTATGCCGAATCTACTCGACTTCCAGCAGCGCCTGGTACAAAAGAAAGCGGATACGGCAAATTGGGAGTCTGACGACAATGGCTTCTCGCTGTTTGATGTGATCAAAAACGCTAAGCCAACTGTGCTAGTTGGCGTATCGGGTGCACCTGGGCTATTCAGTCAAGAGATCATCCAAGAGATGCACAAACACTGCGAACGTCCAATCGTGTTCCCACTGTCTAACCCAACCAGCCGCGTAGAGGCCACTCCGGTCGATATTCTGACCTGGACAGAGGGCAACGCCTTGGTGGCAACGGGTAGCCCGTTTGCTCCAGTCGTGATTGATGGCAAAACCTACCCTATCGCTCAATGTAACAACAGCTACATCTTCCCTGGCATCGGTCTGGGCGTATTGGCTGTGGGTGCGCATCGTGTCACCGACGAGATGCTGATGGAATCAAGCCGTGCGCTAGCCACCTGCTCGCCGCTGGCGAAAAATGGCAAAGGTGCCCTGCTACCACCATTGGAAGAGATCCATCTGGTATCGAAGAAAATTGCCTTTGCTGTCGCGAAAAAGGCGATTGAGCAAGGTGTTGCGCTGGAGATCACGGATGAGGCGCTCGAGCAAGCAATTGATCAGCATTTCTGGCAACCTGTTTACCGTAAGTACAAACGTACTTCGTTCTAATTTGTAATCATATTAACGCCTCGGCTTGTTTGCCCAGGCGTTTTTTTCAAGTCTTCGTTTAGGTAAGTATGTTAGATTTTCTTAATCCTGTTGGGGATCGCGTTGTCCCTTATCTCAATGATATCTCTACCGCCATCATCGCCTGTTTGTTGGTGATGGCGGGCGGTGAAATCAACCGTTTTCTGCGCAAGGTGCTACGCGATCAAAACTTCATCGTACGAACTTTGATCTTCATTTTCATCAACTCCTTTGGCTACGGTCTGTTGATTGTCAAATGCGTTCCGTATCTGAGACAGGGACTACTTTCCATGCCAACCCCGTATATGCTTGCATCGATACTCGTGGCGTTTATTATCATTGGCATGTGGGCGCAAGATAATCGTCACGTTTAAGGGAAAGGATTCGAATTTCATGTTTGGCACTGTGCTAAAAGCTATAAATACCACCTTGTTGCTGATAGCGCTTGCCTTCGCCTTGGTTATTGGCATTGATGCCTGGATAACCGAAAAAAACAAAGCTTTTATCTACCATGATCTCGAGCAAGTCCCCGAGTTCGACGTTGGTTTGATCTTGGGCACCAGTAAATACCTGGGTCGAACGTTAAACCTCTATTATCAATATCGAATGGACTCGACCTACGCCCTACTCGATACTGGTAAGATCAAGCATATTCTGGTCAGTGGTGACAATGCCCACCGCTCCTATAACGAGCCGTGGACGATGAAACGTGACCTACTTAAACACGGAGTGAGCGAAGATTTCATCCACTTGGATTATGCTGGCTTTCGTACGCTCGACTCGGTGATCCGTGCGCAAAAAATCTTTGGCACCAACCGAGTTCTGATCATCACTCAGCAGTTTCACTGTGAGCGCGCCCTGTTCATCGCCAATAACATCGGCATGGATGCAGCATGTTTTGCCGCGCAAACGCCAGGGGAACTGCCATCCTTTCGCTTGCGAGTGCGCGAGTTACTCGCGAGGGTCAAGGCCGTGCTCGACTTGTTTATCTTCAACACTGAGCCAAAGTTTCTTGGCCCACAAGAGCCCATCCAACCTGGTACGGTAGAGAGCACTTACCCGTTCTCACCACAACCGGCGCAAGTTGAGCAAGCCAAGTTGCCCTAAACCTGCGCTGCTCATCACAGCTCGGTTCTCAATTACAGCATTGCCTTCAAACACAACATTGTCTTCAAACACAACATAGTTGCCAAACACAGCGCAACAGCCGATGCTAAGAGAAATAAAGTGACACAAGGGCTCACACCATGCTCAACATGAATTTTTCTCGGTCGGTCGCGATTGATACCAGTTCAGTCGACTGGCAAGCATCACCGCTACCCGGTGTGTGGCGCAAGCCGCTTGAACGGGAGGCCGCCGAGTCCGGCCATGTCACTAGCATTGTCCGCTATGACCCTCACTCCCACTTCAGTCAACACTTTCATCCCCAAGGAGAGGAGATCCTTGTCCTCGACGGTGTCTTTTCTGATGAACAAGGTGACTACCCTGCTGGGACTTATCTTAGGAACCCCCCAGGGAGCCATCACACGCCGTTTAGCCAACCTGGCTGCTTGTTGTTCGTCAAACTCAATCAAATCCATCAGGATGATACTCAGTCTGTTCGGCAGTTTACTCAATTGGACGCAAGTGACGCTCCAGTCGTTTTACACCAGCATCATAGCGAGCAAGTCGGCTTAGTGAGTCTCGATATGTTTCAGTCTCTTCCAGTCTTTGAGAGCTTCACCCATGTCGAGCTACTGTTACTCTCCGGCACAATAAAGTTTAAAGGGCAGGCACTGCAACCTCTGAGTTGGCTGCGTATCGTCGGCCAGGACGCCGAACAGTTTGAGATCTGCAAGCCCTGCAATATTTGGTTTAAAGCCCGCAATCAAACCTGAACGTTTCACTCCAGTACGCGTAGGTAGTATGCATTACTAATGAAGGAGTTGACCGTATGATTGCATTGATCGTTGGGGGAAGCGGCGGTATTGGGCAGGCGCTAGCGAGCACATTAATCTCGATGGGCTATGATGTCCATGCGACCTATCATCGCACTGCTCCGCCCAACAGCACGCCTGTTGGTGCGAAAGGCATTCAGTGGCATCAGTGTGACGTCACCAATGAAGCTCAAATAGAGAAGCTAGCCAGTCAGTTTCCATCAGTCGATATTCTCATCAATACCGTCGGCATTCTCCACACCAGCGAACAAAAGCCAGAGAAGAGCATCACCCAACTCGACCCTGACGCCTTTTTAAATTCGATGGCGCATAACGCGCTGCCAACCCTGCTACTTGCAAAGCATTTTCGTCGTCAACTCAATGCTAAACACAAGACGTTATTAATCAGTTTCTCTGCACGTGTTGGCAGCATTTCTGATAACCGGCGCGGAGGTTGGTACAGTTATCGTTGCTCTAAAGCCGCCCTGAATATGGCCATAAAAACCATTGCAATAGAGTGGCAAACAAAACTCCCACAGTGCTGTGTAGTGGCCTTTCATCCAGGCACTATTGATACAGCGCTATCTGAGCCATTCCAAAAACACTTACCTGAAGGGCAGCTTAAGTCCCCGCAATGGGTGGCGGATAAACTGTGCGGCTTGATATCTCAATGGGACCAACACGCCAGTGGACACTGTTATGACTACAACGGAACGGTCATCCCTTGGTAGCTTTGGACTTAAAACACTGGGTGCTGTCTGTTCTTGAAATAGAAAAACGCGCTGATAGCGGCAAACAGCAATGTAAAGTAATAGAAGAATGATGACAGTGAGGCCAAAAATGCTAAGTTCTCTTCTATCTCGACTTCACTGTAACCGCGTGAAACCAGCTTATAATAATACGCGTACAGCATACCGATAACCCCGTAACCCAAATTAAAGATCAGACCTTTGAAGCTGAGCACCGTGGCACGATTATGCGACTCGGTATTTTTGTTGAGGTGGTAGCTGGTAAAAATATTCATCGTCATAATAATGAAGATTAAGATTAACGCAGGAATGACCCCATAAATCGGCCAACCTAAACCTATCCAGTAGTAGGTGGCCATCGTTGCAATCCCCATTAGCGCAATAAACGGCTTAGGCGCGATGCGCTCAGCCAAACGGCGACTTTGACCTGCAAGCAGGATTTGCAGCACACTGATCCCAGCGCCAATAAACCCGAAATAGAGGATAGGGATATCAATCGCGTGGTAATACTGGCTATTCATGGTCAAAAACATCCGTGACGTGTGCTCAAACAAGCTGTAGTACAGCAGAATAAACAACACATACGGCGTCGAAAGTACCCACTTACATGTCGCCATCGTCAGTTTGAGGCTCTCCATCGTGCTCGACGCCTGCTCACCTTCATCATCAGAGCGCTTTTGATCCTCTTGCATGTGGAAAGCGGCGTAGATTGCAACCAGCGCGACAAGCAAAGTGGCGATAACCGGAATACGCATCAGATCCTGTGTACTCTCCGGCGCTGGTAGTCCAATCAGCGAAAACACGTTTGCCATAAAATCGACATCATACATCGCCGCCCCGATCAGGGTCACGAAAATGCCCACGCTCGATGCAATCCGCAGCTGGATCTGCAGTACCTGTGGCCACACATTCTCTTTTCCCTGCTCTTTGAGCGTATCGTACGCCAAGGCTTCATCCGCACCACTAGCCAGTGACATGGCCAAACCACTTAGCACTCGATTAATAAAAAACACCACAAACACCAGTGTTGGGTTACCGGTTGGCACAAAAGCTATCATGGCAATCTCAATAAACATCGCAAACGACGAAAGCACCACCAGCTTCTTGCGCCCCAAGGTATCGGCAAAAGCCCCGGAGGGCACCTCGGAAATCACGATGGTCGCTGCCCAGACGACATTGAGCATGGCGAACTGTGACAGGGTTAATCCGTAATCTAAGTACAGTAAGGTGAAAACCGGATAATAAAAGCGTGCAAAATAACTGCTGCGAAAAATCAAGAAGTAACGAACATTGTCGATTTGAAGGATCTCTTTAAGCGTCATGTTACCGTCGGCTGCATAAAACACATAAGGTTAGGTATAGACCCTTTATCGCTGATGGTAAAAGCCCTTCGCTCGGATAGAGGTTTCTCTTAAATCCCTATCTGCCCTACTCACTACCGGCTGCACGGTATCCTCCTTCTAGGTAGCACCCAATTGAGTGTTAGATTGATCACAATATTCTACGCGGTTTATCTGTCTAACTTATTTTGCTTCATGAGTATGTCATTATTGGTCCAATAAATGAGCGCTTTTAGGGTTGCATTGGTCAACAGGTCATGACACCAATAAAACCAAATTGCCCTTATTTCTGCAGGGACATCTGGACTTGGGCGTTGGTAGCGCCGTCAAAACCAGCTTCCAATCAAAAGATCAATGACTGGATATTCGACTGAGGATAATAATGAAACAAAGCAAAAGCATAGCCTGTCAACTCGGCTACAAGGCAGTAGTAGCAAGATTGTCTAAACCTATCAAATCCAAACTTTGGACCTTATGCGCATTAACGCTAGCAAACACGGTTATCGTATCCACCAGTGCCGAGGCCTCTTCATGGGGATACGATAACCATCGAATCGCAGTCAGCGCCGATGGCAATAACCAGCCGGATAAACTCCATCGCTGGCCACAAGGTGATCCCGATGACTGGGGCGGCACGCCCGCAGCACTCGCCATGATTGCCAAGGCAAAGCTTCAAGATAAGCTAGTGCATTACTCCTACAACAACTTTATCGATGCGCCGCCACATACTACATTCGTAAATCACATGAAAATCGGTGCAGATGGTGCGATTGAACGTTGGGATTTCAATCCACAGATCTTCTTCGATGCTAGCGAGGACAGTAAGGTCGCCATCGACCACCTCGCCAAGCAAATCGCGCTCTCAAGTGAGACAGATCCACTGTATTTTATTCATATGGGACCGGCTGAGTTTTTCTATCGCGTTGTCGATACCGTCATCGAGTCGGGTGATAGCGATGCGCTAACTCACGTCTATGTGGTGTCACACAGTGGCTATAACGATAACCACTTACGACGTGGTGATGCCAAATTTGATCTAGAACCGGTTGCGACCAGTGATAAGCACCACACTATGGCTGAGGTACTTGAACTCAGTGAGCATCGCCTTAATTTCAAAAAAATCCAAGACCAAAATGCCGAGTGGGACATCAATCATCTTTGGTCGTCTGGCGACGATTTCTCGGTCTGGTATTGGATGCGTGACCACCAAGACCCGAATGTACGCTGGATATATGAGCGAATGCTCGAGAACGAAAAAGGTGTCGCGGATATTTCCGATGCGGGGATGGTATTCTGGCTCCTCGAAGGGGATGAAAATGGTAGCCCGGCGAAGTTTGAAGCCTTTATTGGCGACGGTATATAGACAAATCTATCGCTCTTTCCTGCACCATTTAGCCTAATAGATTTCCATGGCGCTGAAGATCCACAATGTAATTTAAGCAAAAGGTCAGTTGCATCAAAGCAACTGACCTTTTTAATAGTGCTAGATTAATAACTCACACAGTAGAAGTTATAACACTGGGATCAGGTTTTTAGGTATATCGGCAACCTTATCATCTGCACCCGCTGCAAAGTCACTAATATGGTAGCTATTCGCTTTAGACCAATCCGCCTCAGCACGACCATCACCTAGGACAATATTGCCAAGTTTATTTCTGAACCAATCGGCCAACGCTGCATATTCTGGATCATACGCGACATTCACTTGCTCCAATGGGTCTCGGTCTAGATCATAGAGAGTCATTTCCGCCTTTTCTGGTGTTGTTTCAAGCGCCCACTTCAAGTCTTTTCCGAGCTGGGATTCATTAACCCAGTTGTTAAACGGTCGGGTACGCATCGAAAAGCGGAAGCGATCGGTATGGAAGTATGCTCTTGGCCCTGAAATCACGCTAATTTCACCCAGCGCATATTCACGTTTCGGTAGCTTTTCATGATAGACATCGAACAAACTGTACCCATCAAGGTAGTCAAACTCCGCTTGGTTTACATCCACGCCTGCAGCTGAGATCACCGTTGGGGCAAAGTCGACAAATTCAATCATGTCATGATACACCTTACCTGCTGGGATCAGAGACTTATCTGATGATACCACTATCGCTGCGTTCGACACTGACTGCTTCCATGGACCAAATTTAGCCATCATGCCTTGTTCACCCAGGTGCCAACCGTGATCGCCAATGGTATAGATAATCAAATATTCTTGACCGTTTTCTTCACTGTACTTTTTAAACGCCTCAACAGCTTCACCGATGAGATTATCGCCGTGGGCGGCAAAAGCGTAGTAATCTTGAATCGCTTTTTGCTTCTCATCATAGGTCATTGGGTCTATATCACCGGCCTTTTGTACCCGCTTCAACTGCTCGGGTAATAAGTCTGTCTCGCTACGATCGTACTCAGGGATATCATAGGTGTGCTGTTGAAAACGCTCACGAATTGACTTAGGTGGCAGCACTGGCGTGTGCGGCAGATGGAAGCCCAGCTGCATATATTGAGGTTTGCTGCTGTCTGCACCTTGCGCCAGTTTGCCCCAGCTTGTCTTAAATCGTGCGTCAGCGTTTTCTAGGTAATTCTTAAATTCTTTGACGATGTACGCATCCACCGTTTGATCCGCCGGCATTGGGTTTTCACCACCAAGGATCAAGCTAGTATTGGCGCGCGTATACGCACGAAGGATGTCGAACTCTTCGTTGACCTCAGCATAGGCTGCTTTATCTTCCTCGGTCAGCGGTTTTTTGCCCCGGTTGATAAAGTAACTCTTCTTAGTACCATCAGGGTAGATCACCGTCTCTGAAACGCCCTGCATCACATAGGCACCACTCACATCAAAGTCGTAAACCGCCTTGCTAAACAGATCCCCCCGACCATTTGCCTGCAAATCATGTTTAAAGTGAACCTTGTAATCAAATAGACCCGCATCATGAAAACCCTGGCCAGGTCCCCACTTGAAGATATACGCATCCTCTTTACCAAACACTGAGGTTTGATAGCCAGCATCACGCACCGTTTCAGACACCGTCGGTTTGATAAAGTCTGGATTTTGGTGCGTTAGCTCAAAGGCATAGTGACCATTTCTAAATGGGTAACGACCGGATAACATTGAGCCACGTGAAGGCCCACAAACCGGTGAATTACTGTAAGCATTAACAAATAGAGTCCCTTCGCTTGCGAGCTGATCGGCATTGGGTGACTCAACGTAACCAAGCGGACTGTTTTGTGTGCCAAACATAACCTCATTGTATGCACTGATAGAGTCTGGTCTGTGGTCATCAGTAATAATCCAGAGAATATTCGGTGCTGACTTTCCTTCCGTCGAGGCTGCAAATTGAGAAGCAACCGAATCTACACTTTGGCTACAGGCAGATAGGGCCGGTATTGCAAACATAAGTTGCATGGTTCTTACTATTAGTTTTTTATTCATACTTCTAACCATTCGGTAAACAGTCGAAAAATTGATATTATGGGAGCAGATTAAACATCTGAATCCCTTTTACAATTATTTCATTAGTAATATATTTTCGAATTAGAACGATCGGCGATAATAGTTTGAGTGACCGTCACCCTAAGATAACAGACCAAAAATCCATTTTATTCGCTTATTCTTTGGGTGAGTTGCTTGGAATGGTTTAAGCCACCATCCACCTCTATCAGTCATAGACACGCTATAATTTACAAGGCCTCCGAGCTCTTCTCACATGGCAGATTATGATAAATGGGAAACCAATATACTGTGACATGGTTAACATTAAGTCGATTTTGGTTAATGTATTTCTTATATTTGTAAGACCTTTCAAAGGGCAACTTAAATTATGGTAATCATATTTATCAAAAATAAATAATTCTGATAATTTTTCTTCACAACTAATTTAGCAAGCAAAAATTCCATTAGTGCAAAATATCATCTTACTATTAGTTAATATATCAACTAATAGACATAACCTATTGACAAGCTAACCGTCAAATATCCATTCGACCTCAAGATAGATATGCCACCGACTTAGTTGACTTCCTTTGCCGAGTTCACTTGGGTAAACACATCACAAGCTTAGCTAGGATGTTAGATAGCATTTTGTGAAAAAATAGGCATAATCGCGAGGTAATGCACCTAGAGAAGATAACGCTCATGACCGATTTTCAATACTACTTCCACCAACTCCCATGCTTCAACTGTAACAAAACCCTGGTCAGTACTGATCTGGGCTGGTTAACGACAGCGATGAAGGCCGACGTGATTAAACAAGTCGATGCGATTATTGCACAGGGAGATGTTCAGCCTGATGTGACTGTTAACGTCAGCTGTAACCAAACTGAGGCGCGAGATTATTTACTACTGAACTTCTTTGGCTATGACAAGGAAGAGCTTGCTAGCCAAGTTGATGCCGAGGATGAGCAAGAGGTCGCTGATGAGATTGCCGAGCTTTTAGCAACGAGCCCAAACGCGGTTTTCGAGCATGAAATCGCACTTCAGATCTGTCCTGATTGTCACACTGAGTAATAGACAAGCGATTTACAGTTCGCCACAAAGGATAAAAAAGAGCGCTCAGACTATGTCTGATAGCGCTCTTTTGTTATTTGCACACTAAATGGCGGCATGTGGCTAGTAAGCCTTACCGCCTATTGCCCTTCGCATTGAGCAAAACTTAACGCCCAAGACCGATAGAGAGTTAACCGAAATCACCTGATATGTAGTGGCGAGTGCGCTCTTTGGTGGGCGTATTAAAGATTTGGTCGGTATCACCAAACTCTTCCAGTTCACCCAGATACATAAAGCCTGTGTAGTCGGAGATGCGCATTGCTTGTTGCATATTGTGCGTCACAATCACGATGGTGTACTTCTCGCGTAACTCAGTGATCAAGCTTTCAATGGCCGCCGTAGCAATCGGGTCAAGCGCAGAGGTCGGTTCATCCATCAAGATCACCTCTGGCTCAAGGGCAATGGTGCGCGCAATACACAGCCTTTGTTGCTGACCACCGGAGAGGCTATTCGCATCCGCATGCAGCTTGTCTTTGACCTCATCCCACAAATGCGCTCGCTTTAGGGCCGATTCAATCCGGGCATCAATCTGTTTTTTGCTCAACTCACCCTGGATTTTTAGGCCAAAGGTCATGTTGTCATAGATTGACATTGGGAATGGGGTTGGCTTTTGAAACACCATCCCGACTTTTGAGCGTAACTCGTTGACATCAGTATTAGAGAAGATGCTCTCATCGTCTAGCAAGATTTCACCCTGCGCATACTGACCTCCATACAAATCATAGATGCGGTTCATGGTGCGCAGCAACGTCGATTTGCCGCAGCCTGATGGCCCAATCAATGCCGTCACTCGGTTTTTATAAATTGGCATAGAGACATTTTTCAATGACGGCTCGAGTCCTTTACTGTAATAGAAATTAAGACCCTGAATGTCCATTCGCAGTGTTGGCTGAGGTGCCAGTACTTCGACTAACCCTGTTGGGTTCGACGCGGTGTTCATAATACTTTGATCGATTTGGTGGATCGCTGCCGTGCTCATACTCTTCTCGCTTTGATGAATTGCGGCAACAGAGTCGCCATAACGTTAATAATTAGGATAAAGGAAGTGATCAGTAGCGCGCCGGTCCAAGCTAACTCCTGCCAAGACTGATAAGGGCTAGACGCAAACTGATAAATAGTAACTGGCAAATTCGCCATTGGCTGCGCCATATTGGTGGTCATAAAGTTACTGTTCAACGCCGTAAACAGCAGCGGGGCCGTCTCCCCTGAAATACGGGCGACCGACAACAAAATAGCCGTCACAATGCCTGGCGCAGCAGAGCGGTAGCTCAGCTTGGTGATCACGCGCCATTTGGGTGCGCCTAGACCACTGCCCGCTTCCTTGAGGGTCGAGGGAACCAGTCGCAGCATCTCTTCCGTCGAGGCAACAATCACCGGCAGCGCCAACACCGCCAGTGCAATCGCACCAGCCCAACCAGAATAGCCCCCTGATGGCACAACGATAATTGCATAGACAAACAGCCCCACCAGAATGGAAGGCGCGCTCATCAGCATACCGTTAAGGAATCGCAGCCCTTCGGCAGTCTTATTGCCTTTGTCCGCTTCCGCCAACCAAGTCCCAGCCAAAACGCCTATTGGCGCGGCTATTGCGATACCAATCAAAGTAAGCTTTACACTGCCATAAATGGCATTTTTTAGCCCACCCTCACTGCCAGGTCCTGGCGTGATATCAGTAAATACCGACCATTTCAGACCTTTGATACCCTCGCCAATTAAGGTGTACAGGATACACGCTAGGATAAACACGCCAAATGCTGCTGAGAGCGAGCAGAAGGCAAGAAATAGGTAATTTTTTATCTTTCTCAATTTCATTGTCAGTGACTCAACACACCGTTAGTTCTTGGAATGGACTAAGCGACGGGCAAAAGCCATCACAAAGAAGGTAATGATAAACAGCACCACGCCTAGCGCGATCAGAGACGCAATATGCGTCGGGTCTGTCGCTTCATTGAATTGCTGAGCTATCGTTGACGAGATGGAGCTCGCTGGCATAAAGAAAGAGGTCTCAATGCGACTGGCCCCGCCAATCACAAACGCAACGGCCATGGTTTCACCGAGCGCACGCCCCAAGCCCAAAATACCCGCACTCACTGTGGCGTTCTTAACCTTAGGGATCAATACCTTGGTTATGACCTCAAATGGAGTCGCGCCAGTACCATAGGCCGCTTCTCGCAACACATTTGGGATTGATGTCAATGCGTCACGGGTTAATGACGTCATGATGGGTAAGATCATAAATGACAAGATGATCCCAGCGGTGAGCAGACCAATTCCAATCGGTGGGCCGTCGAACCATGGGCCAATCAGTGGAAGATCAACAAGATTCATTGCTGCCCACATTTGAAAACCATTGGAGAACCATGGAGAGAAAACAAATAAGCCCCACATACCGTAAATGATGCTTGGAACTGCTGCGAGTAACTCAATAGCTTTACTTACCGGCACACTCAGCCAGCGTGGTGCCAGCTCAGCAAGAAAAATAGCCGTGCCCAAAGCAATCGGCGCTGCGATAACAATAGCGATAAATGAGGTGACCAAGGTGCCGTAGATGGCTGCCGCAGCGCCAAAATTACCACCAATTGGGTCCCATACATTGGTAAATACAAAACCAGGGCCGAACTCTCTGAAAGCAGGCCAGCTACCTTCAATAAGAGAGAGAACAATTCCTGTAAGGGTAATAAAAATAAGTAAGGCACTAAAGAAACTCAATTTATCAAAAATTGAATCGCCGTTTACCTTTCTTTTCAAAGTCAAAGTCGTCATATCGATAATTAATCTGACCTCTATTAACTTAGCGTTAGTAGAGGCCAACTATTTATGTGTTCGAACAATATTTATTCGCACCGATTTTATCGGTGGACAAATACTATTAATTTAGTATCGGCTTACCATTTGACTGCAGGCTTTCTTTCCAAGTGTCTGCAACCATTTCAACCACTACGTCTGGCATTGGAATATAATCTAACTCCACCGCGTACTCGTTTTGCGTATAGCTCCACTCAAAGAACTGAATGATTTCGCGCGCTTTGTCAGCATTGGCTTGCTCTTCATGCATAAGGATGAAGGTCGCTGCCGTCATTGGCCAAGACTCGCCAGGCTGGTTATTCAGCAGTAGGTGGTAACCTGGGGCATTTTCCCAATCCGCATTGGCTGCCGCTGCCTGAAAGGTATCCATGGTTGGCATCAAGAATTTGCCATCTTTGTTCGACATTTGGGTGTAAGCCAAGTCATTTTGCTTGGCAAACGCATACTCAACATAACCAATCGCACCACGTGTACGCTCAACGAAATTAGCCACGCCTGCATTGCCGTTACCGCCGATGGTTGTCGCTTCACGAGGCCAGGTAATATCCGTCCCCATACCCACGCTCTCATTCCAGTCTGCGCTTACTTGAGTTAGGTACTCAGTGAAGTTGAAGGTCGTGCCTGAGCCATCAGAGCGGTGAACCACATAGATTGGTTGGTTTGGTAGCTCAACCCCTTCATTAATCTCAGCCAGCGCGATATCGTTCCAGTTTTTGATCTTACCCAGGTAGATGTCTGCTAGAAGCTCACCGGTAAGCTTAACCTCACCCGCATTGATACCAGGAATGTTCACCACAGGTACTATTGCACCCATCACCATTGGGAACTGGATCATGCCTTCAGCATTGAGTTGCTCGATAGTGCGCGGAGCATCGGTGGCACCAAAATCAACGGTTTTGGCCGTGATCTGGCGAATGCCACCACCTGAGCCAATGGCTTGATAATTGATCTGAACACCCGTTTCCTTCTGGTATTGCTCAGCCCATTTTGCGTAAATTGGGTGGGGGAATGTCGCACCAGCGCCATTGATCGTTGTGTTAGCGAGTGCAGCAAAAGAAGCCGTAGCCAGTACTGATGACACTAGAGCGAACTTGAAAAGTTTCACAATATATCTCCGATATAATTGATATTATTTAGCGTTTAAGTCGGGCTGAAGAATATTCATCAGCCCATTTAGTTTTAGTGTTCATGTAAAACTAATATATTGAAATAAATTCAACAGCCAATCGGTGCTGACCAATCGACAAGGTGGAGACTAAAAATCACTTATGACACTTTTATTAAATACGCTATTAAATCACCACTATGTGAATAACAAATATATGCCATATCGAATTTTGATAATTATACTTCACAAATTTCAACTTTGATTGCAGGGTCGTTTGGCCTTAATGCTGATTGAACAACAAGCTAACTTGCTCTATCCTAGCGCCATGAATATTTTCCTTACTTTTAATATCTACCTTGTCTACGGTTTGGCTTTTTTCGCCATCTTCTTTGCGATCATTTTCCGAGACCTGAGTCAGAGCCAAATTGCCATCGCGTCAGTGTTACCCACTCTAGGTGTGTTCGGTCTTATTCATGGCTTACATGAGTGGTCTGAGTTGTACTTAGTGCTGTTTGTTGATCAATACGGACAGACCAAATACCTCGAGATTTTCACCGTAACCAAACTATTTCTCTCCTTTATCGCCATGGGGGCGTTTGCGTGGAAAATGCTACCGCTGACCCATTGGCGACGAGTAAGATTGGTCAAAATTGCCTGCCTCGCGACCTTGTTTGGCTTTATCGCCAGTCTGTTTTTCCGTTATCAGGGCCAACAGTTCGCAGACTACCTCTCCAATACCGAGCAGCACATCCGCCTTATCTTTGGTCTTGGTGCAAGTGCCCTCTCTGGCATGGCAGTGTACAGTTACGCCTTACAATTGGCAGAAGATGGTCATGACGCATCAATGCCGTTTAAGTTTACCGGTGTATTTTTGATTCTCTATGGTATCTGCGCCGGGGTTTTATCCGTTGAGCTTGGGCTTTGGGTGCTGTTTGCGCGCTCATTATGCGCGATCGCTATCCTCACCTCTTTGTGGTCGGCACTGCACATTTTCGATACAGAAAGGCACCAACAAATCGAGGATACGCTGCACAAGGCGCTCCAAGATGAAAAACTTAAAGAGCTTGGTGAACTGACTTCCGCGGTCAGTCATGAGATCAAAACGCCGCTTAGCAGTGCGATGATGAGCTGTGACCTACTTGAGCGCCATATTGTCGACCAACCCTTACTGCACAAACAGCTCCATCGGATCCGTTTCGGCCTCGAGCGAGCCGCTGATATCAGTCAAGAAGTACTCAATTTCGCTCATCACCGCCCCCTAAAACGACACGCTTTGCCCCTTGCCCAAGCCCTCCACTCCGCGATCTCTCTCAATCAATTTCGCTTGGAAAACTATCAACTGAACTGTTTGCTCGACGAATCTGTCATGGTAATGGGAGATCTAGGACTGCTTGAGGAGGTATTTTCGAACCTGATTGGCAACGCCATTGATGCAACGCAGGATAATCAGCGACTTGATGTGCGGTTGTATCGAGATAAAATGACCGCAGTGGTCGAGATTGCCGACTTTGGCCAAGGCATGAGCCAAGAGGTCACTAACAAGGCTTTTCAGCCTTTTTTCACTACCAAGCCCAAAGGCGAAGGGACGGGAATGGGACTAGCCTTGTGTAAGCAGATCATCCATCAGCATCAAGGTGAAATCACTCTTACCAACCGCCTCAAACAAAATCAAATTCAGGGCCTGACCGTAACACTGTGCCTGCCAAGGATTACCCAATGACACTAAAATTATTACTGGCTGAAGACGATGAGCAACTTCGTGATGTCCTTATTGAAGCGCTCACACTTGAGTCGTTTAGCGTGACAGCATTTAACAACGCTGAAGATGCCCTTGATTGTGCCAGCAACCAACACTTTGATCTTGCCCTGTTTGACGTCGTTATGTCAGGCATGACTGGCATTGAGGCTCTCACCACCCTACGCAGGCTACAACCCAATATTGGCATCGTGGTGACAACAGCATTTGCAACCGTCGATGTCGCGGTTGACGCGATGAAAAAAGGTGCGGATGAGTTTCTTACCAAGCCATTCAATCTACCTACCTTGTCCATGACGTTGAAACGCGTCCATGCCGAACGCTCGCCTAAATCGCCACTAGCTGAGCGAGACAATGACCTAATTTTTAGCGCTTTGTCTAACCCGATTCGTCGCACGGTGCTCAAGCAATTGAAGATCCACCGCAAACTAAAATTTATGGATCTTTGCCGCGTTGTCGGAATAGAGGACCACACCAAGTTCAACTTTCACCTCAGGCAGCTGGTTAACAGTGGGCTAGTCACAAAAGAAGAGGGCCGTGTGTACTCACTTACCAACTTAGGAACTCAGGTGCACTCTGGGATGTTGCAATAACCGCCTCAAACACTTAGCAACAATTCGGGCAGGTCAAACCAGTCATCATATGGTATAGTGCCGCGCTCTCTGAGGAGATGGACCCAGATGAATCAAGAAAAAGCGCTTGAATTGGTCTATTTTTAAACGCATAAGCAAAGGATTGGCGCGAACGCCACCGTGTGCTCTATGTGCCTCAGAGGAAAAATGTTTGTTCAGCCGCTCAGGGTGCCAACTTCCACGGAATAGTCATTGGATAAGGCGCTTTGGTTTTTGATAACAAACACTTACTCTCGCAATAAAAGAGCTCACTGAGCTCTTTTTTACGTTTTTGCGGCATCAAAATGGCACAAAAAAGCATCGCCATACAAGCGCAGAAACTAGCTACAGGCGCATACAAACAATGCGAGAGACGGTTGAACAAATCAGACTAACGCTCATTCATTAAGGAGGATGACCGAGCAACAATAAAAAGAGGTTATATGAATCAACTAATTTCTGTCGGTGCACTAGAGTCATTTCTCATTGCAATCTTGGTCCTATTTTTAGGTCACTTTATTAATACCAAGCTTCCTATCCTGAAGAAATTCAACATTCCTGAGCCCATCGTCGGTGGTTTGATCGTTGCGTGTATCATCACCGGACTGCACTTTAACGGTGTCGATCTGGAATTCGACCTGCCATTGCAAAACACCTTTATGCTGATGTTCTTTGCCACGGTCGGTCTTGCCGCTAACTACACCCAATTGATGAAAGGTGGAGCGAAAGTGTTCCTCTTCTTGGGGGTGGCTTCGGTATACATCATCATTCAAAACGGCGTCGGGGTGTCACTGGCTTCAATGCTGGGTCTTGACCCACTCATGGGGTTGATTGCCGGCTCGATCACCCTCTCTGGCGGACATGGCACAGGCGCGGCGTGGTCACAAACTTTCCAAGAGGTTTACGGTTTCGAGAATGTGCTTGAGATTGCTATGGCCTCTGCGACCTTTGGCTTGATCATCGGTGGTATCATTGGCTCTCCCGTTGCCCAGCGCTTGATTGAGAAAAACAAGATTGAGTCTGAGTATGGCTGTAGTACCCACACCCATGAGAAATTTCCGGAGCTGGTCACGTACAACGAGTACGAGGAAGACAAGGTAACGGCAAAAAAAGTGGTCGAAAACCTGTTCTTCCTTCTAGTTTGTGTCACTGGTGCAAAATATGTGGAGCAGTGGGTCTCTGGATTTGAAATTAGCTGGCTCATGATCCCAGACTTTGTTTACGCTCTGTTTATTGGTGTCGTCATCACCAACTTCCTTGAAGTCACTAAAGTGCGCAAACTCGATACTGAAACCATCGATATGCTAGGTACCGTTTCACTGTCACTTTTCCTAGCGATGGCACTGATGAGCCTGCGCCTTTGGAACATCTTTGACCTAGCGATCCCATTCTTGGTAATCCTAAGTGTTCAATCGGTGGTTTTGGGCTTGTTCTGTTACTACGTGACATTCAAAGTGATGGGCAAGAACTACGATGCGGCGGTGATTTCCGGCGGCCACTGTGGCTTTGGTTTGGGCGCAACCCCAACTGCGGTAATGAATATGGGTACCATCGTTAATCGCTTTGGTCCGTCACCACAGGCATTCATGGTTGTGCCAATTGTTGGCGCGTTTTTCATTGATATTGTTAACCTGATTATTCTTCAAGGTTACATTACTTTCCTTGGCTAATTTAGCCTCTGATGGCAGCCTTTCATTGGCTGCCATCGATTCAGTACTTCCTTACCCAATCACTTCAAACGTTATTTTATGCCAGATGTGATCCAGACTCTCTAAAGCAATCTATAGTTGATATTACAGTTAATTAACTCATCAACGAGGAGCAACCCTATGAGGCAGATCACCTCCCTATTTGTGATTGCAAGCCTCTCAGCTGGTGTTTGTGCTGAGTCCCCAAAACCTGCAACCGAAGCCACCAAAGCCTACAATCAGCAGCTATTATCGACGCTGCCATTTGATGACCAACAGGACTTTGAAGATGCGCAAAAAGGCTTTATCGCTAGCCAGCGTGTCGTCACTATCACCAATGATCAAGATGATGTTGTTTGGGACCTCGAAGAGTACAAAAAATTCATAACACTTGAGGCAAGTGCACCGGATAGCGTCAACCCCAGCCTGTGGCGAAATGCGCAATTAAATATGCTCAATGGACTGTTTGAGGTCACCGAGGGCATTTACCAAGTGCGAGGTTACGACCTTTCTAACATCACTTTTGTTCAAGGTGAGAGTGGCTGGATTGTCCTCGACCCACTCATTTCACAAGAGACCGCCAAAGCCGCGCTGGCGTTTATCAATGAACAGCTTGGTGAGCGCCCCGTTGTCGCGGTTATTTACAGCCACAGCCACATCGACCATTTCGGTGGAGTACGCGGTATTGTTGATGAACAAGCCGTCCTCGATGGCAATGTCCGGATCATCGCCTCTCATGGATTTACTGAGCACGCCGTATCGGAAAACGTGATTGCCGGTAATGCCATGGGTCGTCGCGCGGTTTATATGTATGGTGCCCTCCTACCCAGAAATGAATTCGGCGGGGTGAATGGCGGATTGGGCCAAACAACCTCTACTGGTTTAGCAACATTAATCAAACCAACCGACATCATCGAGCAAACCGGCGACGAGTTGACGGTCGATGGTGTGCGAATGGTGTTCCAGTACACGCCAGGCTCCGAGGCCCCAACCGAGATCAATACTTGGTTCCCTGACAAGAAAGCCTTGTGGATGGCGGAAAACACCACCAACACAATGCACAACATACTCACCCTGCGCGGCGCGCAGGTCCGTGATGCGCTGAAATGGTCTAGCTACCTGCAAGAGACGATTGAGATGTGGGGCGATGAGGTTGAAGTCAAGTTCCAAAGTCACCACTGGCCTAAATGGGGACAAGCCAACATCGTTGATTACTTCAAGAAACAACGCGACATGTACAAATACACCCACGACCAAACCGTGCGCTTGATGAACCAAGGCTACATTGGCTCTGAGATATCCGAGATAATCCAGTTCCCTGATGAGCTCGAATACAACTGGAGCACGCGAGGTTACTACGGCACATTGCGCCACAACAGTCGTGCGGTCTATCAAAGATACATGGGCTGGTACTCGGGTAATCCCTCTGATTTGAACAACCTTCCGCCTACCGAAGCCGCCATCAAGTACGTCGAGTATATGGGGGGTGAACAAGCCACCATAGACAAGGCACAAAAAGACTTTGCCGCCGGTAACTACCGCTGGGTCGCAGAGGTAATGAAACACGTTGTGTTTGCCAACCCCGATAGTGAAAAAGGTAAAGCGCTGCTTGCTGACAGCTATGAACAGTTGGGCTATCAAGCAGAGTCTGGCCCATGGCGCTCAGTCTACCTCCAGGGGGCGTTTGAGCTGCGTAACGGCACACCGAGTGCGGGCGGAACCAACACCGCCTCACCCGATATCATCCGTAATATGCCACCTGAGATGTTGTTTGATTACCTTGCAGTGCGTATATTACCCGACAAAGCCGCAGGACAAGCCTTTGTTATCAATGTCAATTTCACCGACCTTGACGAGCAATACAGCTTGATGGTTGAAAACTCGGTCCTCAACCACACCCGCAAGCAAGCTGCTGAGTCCGATGTTGCCCTGACTCTAACTAAGGCCACCCTGGATGATATCCAGCTTGGAAAGCTGACCTTAGAGAAGGCCATCGCAGACGGTGATATTCAATTAGAGGGCAAGCCCGAGGTGTTTCAGCAGTTTGTCGAGATGCTTGATACGTTCAATTTCTGGTTTAACATCGTAACCCCGTAAGGTCAACAAGATGAAAAAGACCCTTGCCCTAGTGGCAAGCCTGACTGCAAGCTCACTGTCGTGGGCTTGCAGCTATGATGGGCAGTTTTCTAACCCATTTACCCAAAGCTATCCAGGCTCGATTGAGGTCGCGATCGCCACCCAACATGCCGTCCTTGGTAGGCAAATCGTAAGTCCAGAGGCCTTACCGGGTAATCAAGGCTTGCGAAGAGTGACTTGGTGGTTACAACTGATCGCAAACCAGGAGCCTACACTGCCAGAAAATGCTTACATTTATCTGGTCGATAGCCATTTATGGTCGCAAGTCACCACCAATAGCAACATCGATATCCATGTACCAGAGCCGACCTCTACAGGGCAAGTGTTTTTGATGTCTGAGGCGGCTTTACAAGCGGTTGTGACCAATAAGCTTTCCCTGACAGAAGCGCAGGCACTTGGCGTGGTCCTTGAAACAACGCAATAGCGGCCTAACTCCACAAGGAATCAAACGCCCCTGGGCTATTACTATCTACGAAGCACCGCGATCCATCGCCCCAAGTTTAACAAGCTGGTGAGCGAGGCCGCCACATAGGTCAGCGCCGCAGCCTTGAGAATTTTCTCGGCATGCTGCAGATCACCATCATGCAGGTAGCCACCATTCTCTAAGATTGGCAAAGCCTTGCCATAACTGGCATCGAACTCAACCGGAAGAGTCAACAGATGTACCATAGTACTGAGTGCCATTGAAAAAACGCCAATCAATATCGTTATCACGCCCGCTTGCGGCACACGGGTTAGCATTAGGACAAGCGGTGCGGCCACAAGCATCATTCCAGCAATTCTCTCGCCGACCATGGCAGCCTTCACGAGATTCTGCCGCGCCAGAAACAAAGACTCGCCGCGTGAATCCTGAATGGCATGCCCCACTTCATGGGCGGCCACCGTCACTGCCGTTAGTGAGTATCCCGAGTAGTTGTCCGGCGTCAGGCGCACGGCTTTAGCGACCGGATCATAGTGATCACCGGTAGCGGTCTCCTCTACCTCGACGTTCCCCAAGCCGAAACTGTCCAACAGGTGGCGGGCAAGCTCACTACCGCTTCCCTTGCTGCGGTAGCGATTAGCTGGCTGTCTGTACTTCTCCATCACATGCCTGACCCAAAGGCCCGGCAGGAAGACGCACAGCGCGATTATAAGTAATATGATTATCCAGAACATTTTAAATTAGTGTGCCATAAGCAATGGTTAAACTACTTGGCATTATACGCATAAAACGCAGCAGGAGATGCGTGTATTAACTTCACAACGTCCGGTTTTTACTTTAAATGCCTACCGCCATCAAGGTGCAGAGTTCTGCCTGTCATGTACTGACTGGCTAGCACAAATTTGACCCCATCAATCACCTCTTCAAAACCCGCCTCTGTTGGGATCAGCGCTTTTTGCAGGGCTTTGGCCTTATAGGTCTCGTCGTCATGCTCATTGAATTTAAGCATGGCTGGAGAGATGGTGTTGACTTTCACCTTGGGAGCCAACATCGCGGAAAAGGAAAGCGTCAGGTTGTTGAGTGCCGCTTTACTAGCCGCGTAAGCGATGTGTTTTTTGCTGCCTTTCTCTGCAACGTAGTCACTGATGTGGATGATGTCTGATGTTTCATCGCCGGACATCAGTTGGTCTTTGAGGGTTAAGTTGACTAGATAGGGCACACTGGCATGCACCGCCATCATCTGATTTATGATATGTGAGGCATTCTCACTGGGGTTTTGCTTGTTTTCCGGCTGCCAATCAGAGGCGTTATGGATGATGGCCCTGAGTACCTTGTACTCTTGCCCAACGTAATGAAGAAAGTCCTCTAAGCTGCCTTGTTGATAAAAGTCTACGTGTTGTAAGTCGGCGCCAAAGTCACGCAATCGTTGCAAGTGAGGATAGTCGCTACGGTAGGTGCCAATCACCTTGTAGCCGTCGGATAAAAGCTGCTGCGCCAGTGCAAAGCCCAGCCGCTTTCCCACACCGGTTATAAGAATGATTTCACTCATCGTAAGAACTCAGCTCTGGTTTGAGGGTTGGTTTTGAAAATACCACCAAGCGCGGTGGTTGAGGTTTCAGAGTTGGTATCCATCACCCCTCTGGACTTCACGCAATAGTGGGTGGCTTTGATCGTCACCGCGACATTTTCGGTCTCAACCAGAGTTTGTATCGCAATCAGGATCTGCTGAGTGAGGCGCTCTTGGACCTGAGGGCGCTGGGCAAAGAAGCGCACGATACGATTTATCTTCGATAATCCAATGATCTTGGACTCAGGGATATAAGCTACCTGCGCTAACCCATCGATGGTAATAAAGTGATGCTCGCAGGTCGATGTTAAATCAATGCCCGAGACCTTGACCATTTCATCGACGGACATTTTGTTTTCTATGATGCTTATTTTGGGAAAGTTGTTGTAATCGAGCCCTGAAAATATCTCATGGACATACATCTTAGCAATGCGGTGAGGCGTTTCAGCCAGACTGTCATCGGTTAAATCCAGGCCAAGCGTGCTAACAACTTCTGTCAGCAGTCCTTTGATGCGGTTGTACTTCTGGTCGCTGTTCATTTCACTCGGTGTCATCGGGGTTTCGAGCCCCTTAGCGAGCAAGGCTTTTCTTACTTTTTCGGCTTCGGCAGTCAACATTAGCGCGCTCCTTGTGAATTGTGATCGTGGTCTGCTTCGTAGCTCAAGGTGAGCGAAACGGAGTCAGCAAAACGTAGGGCATGAGGCTTGTCGATTCTTACCTGAGCGTATCGCACCCATTGATGATCGATGCAAATACCGAGCACATCGCTGGTCAGCTTTTCTAACAGCAGGAATCTTCCTGATTCGACGTGGTGAATGATTTTCTTGCAGATATTTTTGTAATTGAGCGCGTTATCGACATCATCTGCAAGGCATAGGTTGTTAGCCGGATAATGGATTTCTGCATTGATGATGATGTCTTGCTGCTTGGTTTTCTCTTCTTCGTTGAAACCGATAAAGGTTCTCAGTCTGAGATTGGTAATAGTAATAATCGCATTGTGATTCATAACTGTTTCCGATCGTTAGGGAGTGATCGCAGTTACGTGCGGGTTAGAAAAAAAGATCAACCAAGGTCAAGTTATAAAAAGGTCACCCACTTTGTTCAAAGCCATTAAAGCGGCTAAATAATATTGAGCTTAAAAGGTATGGGTTGTGTTTTCTGGCTCAGCTGATCGAATTCATTCCAGATTTGCTCAAACGTGATGCCTAGCGTGGGATGAAGCGCTTGCGCAGCAACATCGACCAATGGTCTAAGTACGAAAGCGTACTCTGTGATGTCTTCTCTCGGCAGCTCTACACCATCGATAGTCCCTACTTGATGGCCGTACACAAGGATATCGATATCCATGCTACGAGAAGCAAATGCTTTGGTCTCACGCTGGCGGCCACTCGCGAGTTCGATTTGGTGGAGAATCTTCACCAGCTCTGCAACAGGCAGCTCACACTCGAATCCGACGACTAGGTTTAAGAAGTTCTCCCCTTCGAAACCAACCGGCTCGCAATCGTAAAATCTAGAAATTTGCAAAGGCGCAAAGTGTTTATTCAACGCTTTTAGAGATTGTGTAATGTTGTGCTCACGATTAATGTTACTACCGATGCTGACATAGACAGTGGCCATACGATTGTCTTCCTCTTGGTTGCCAGTGGCTTACGTTCTAATTCGCTACGAAGATCAGCTATTTTGTCTTATAATTGCTGCCAGTCCTGCCAATTTGCGCGCAGAATCAAGGCCAAGTTTTCCATACAAAATAAAATCAGGCATCGCATTCCCCCTTCCCCATCAAGCGCTATAGACTTCATGACACAGGCGTAGCTTACTGGCGATTATTGCTATATTACCGGACATTAAAGGTAAGGATAGCTCTCAAGCTGATTTTGATTACTTTAAAAGATACGCTAATCCGTTCCGTCACTTTCCCTTGGTAGTTAGTGTAACGACAATGTCGAGTTTACCAGTTTAGAGGAGACTCCAGTTGAAACGTGTAAAACTACATCTAGAACGCATAAACGCATAGAACCGTGGTTTTAGAGCGCTGAATGACCGATTTACCATAATGGACTTAAGGTAACAAAACTTGAATACGGTTCTGAATCATTAATATCGATGTGATATGATGTAAGGATAATTTATGTTATAGGTGTTTTTGTGGAAAGTGTATTATTTATTCTGAACCTTATTATTGGTTTTTATTTTATCGTTGGTAGCGTTGCTACATTGTATATAATTTTAATGTTTTTTTTCACAGGGCATAACGTCTTTGATGCACCAACAAAACCAGATTTACCATTTGCCCATAAAGTGAGTTATGTTTTGGTAATGTTTTTTATGTTCCCAGTGTTTTACGGTGTATTTTTTAAAGAAACCCTGAAATTATGGTCCAATGTAAAGTTAGCCGAAAAAGCGTAGTCTAACTGGTTTTAATATGAGTTTCGTTATAACTCACTAAATCTTAGAGGCTGACCATTCAGCCTCTTTTTGTTGTTTTGTAACATAATGGGGCAAAGGCATGCTAGAACCTCATATGATTACCAAGGAAGCGTGACGGGCTAAATACCAACCGATTCTGTCATAGCCCTATATTTTAGCTTAACAGCCTCACACATCGATCTTAATCGATATTCATCGATTAAGATCGTTTTACTCTCTATTATAACAAGACACCCGAAATAATATAATTAAGTAAAAATTTGTCCGGCAATATATCGTCCGTAAACACCAATCTTTTAAGTGTGTCAGGTGAAAGTGAACTAAAGCCGAGTACCAAAACCTGATGTTGAAATTACGGTTTCGCCCATTTTTAGCTATTTGTATCGCTATCGGCAATACCTCTCCCCGCCACCGCTGTCACCGTAGCAAAAAGAAAGGTCAAAAGTGGTTTATGCAGCTTTAAAGCAACACCTTGCGGAAGTCACGCCTTTCATCCGCTGCAAGCCGTGATGTCGCTGATATTGACGCAGAGAATTTTCTCCACCGATCGGTCCGGTGAACTCCTTTTCAAGCGAAACTATCAAAGATCCCCACACCGCTTCATCGATCCCTAATCTGGACAAAATTGGCGGATGGTACTCAGCTATGGCCCCAGGCTTGTCTTCGCGTATGGAAATCGTTTAAGACACCCACAGTAATTTAACTAAACAAATTTTGGCGCCAATGATAAATCGCCGTAAACGCCAGTCTTTTATGTGTGCAGAGTGGAGGTTTACTAAAGCCGAATACCAAAACCTGATGTTGAAATTAAGGATTCGCCCATTTTTAGCTATTTGTATCACTATCGGCAATACCTCTCCCTACCACAGCTGTTACCGTAGCGAAAAGAAAGGTCAAAAGTGGTTTACGCGGCTTTAAAGCAACGCCTTGCGGAAGTCACGCCTTTCATCCGCTGCATGCCGTGATGTCGCTGATATTGACGCAGAGAATTTTCTCCCCCGATAGGTCCGGTGAATTCCTTTTCAAGCGAAACAATCAAAGACTCCCACACCGCTTCATCGATCCCTAGTCTGGACAAAATCGGCGGATGGTACTCAGCTATAGCCCCAGGCTTGTCTTCGCATATGGCGCGACCACTTAAATCCACCAGTAACAGGTAGTCTTCAAGTCGGAACGGCAGTCCCTCTGGCATCTCCTGCCTTGGGTCACCAACAAAGGGAAATAAGGCTTCAGGTTGGCGCGGGTCACTGCCGTCAGAACCCTGGAGAATATCCACCCTAGCCTTGATACTGGTATATTCAGACTCTTCAGGGGTCGGGGCTATCTGGGCGCGGACAGGATTTAAGTCGACATAAGTCATACAGGCAACTAAGGCAGCGTCGTCAAGTAGCGCTTGCGACTTAAAACGCCCTTCCCAAAATCGACCTGTACACCCCTCCTCTCTGTTAGCTTGACGGGCTATGGTCTCATTGAGATTACGCATAAACCAGCTGATGTCATACAGACGTTGGCGATACACCTCAACAATATCCATAACCGCTTTCAATGATGCATCATCGAGCTGCTCTCCACTAAGATAGCGAGTTGTTAGCAATGTTCCCTTGTGCAATTGATGCCAACGCTCCAAGACCTCATTCGCACCCCAGTCCCGAGCCGTCACCTGATTAACATGCAGCACCACATGGGTATGGTTACTCATCACCGCGTACGAGCAGACATCAATGGCGAACACTCGCGCCAACTTGAGCAGACGCTCTTCAACCCAACCCCGCCGATGCTCATAACTCTTGCCAGTAACCTCATCAACGCCACACAAGTAGGCCCTGCGCACACAGCGCGAAACACAGTGGTAGTAGACGGTATCATCCAGACTAACTTGTTCAGAGCGAGCTTTGGGCATCGTGATTCTCCTGAGAATTGAGCACTACTTCAGTGTAGGAAAGGGTCGACAACTCCACCAATATTATGGGTGTCTAATTATTCTCTGCAGTCAGTGTTATTTTGTGGCTTCCCAGACCATAATCGTCGTTTCGATTTCATGGTGCTGTGCCTGATGTAGAACCTTAAAATCATGATTTAAGTAAAATTCGATATTGAAACTCTCACATTGTAAATATAGTTTTTTGATACCAAGACTTACTGCTTTTTCTTTCGCTGATTCCAAGAGGTTGTGAGCAATCCCTTTACATCTATGCCTATGATGAGTGAAGACACCACCAACCCAGTTTTCGTATTCTGGATAGTTGATATTTTCACGAATTTTTAGTTCAAGAACGCCGACAAGCTCGTCATCTAGGTGGGCAACTAACGATAGAGGAATGGCCTCTCGATTGACTGATTTCTCGATGACTTTTCCGAGCACCATTTCTTCGGTGACACTTGGAACGATTCTTGCCCACTCATCGTAGTACCATTTAGCTATCTTTGGGGCTTCATGCGGATGATCCGCTAATAATGAAATTTCCATATTTTCTCTTGACCACTGAACTCTTTCTAGACAAATTTTAGCTCCTTTTTCATACTCCTATCATGCAGCCTCTCTAATGAAATTTAATTTAATAATCAAACGGTTAATAAGAAATGTTAGAGATTCGAATACGAAAAGGCGCATAATTTAAAAAGCTAACATCGACACTCTCGGACAACTTTACATAACGAATGTTTCATCCCAAAGAAGTTAATTAGGGTCAGCGATAACAAACCAAGGTTAAGCTACAGACAGGTCAAGATGGATTAAATCGATCAAACTCCACTACGTAAATTGTCGTCACTTCATAGAATATTTGTGTTCAGCTCTTCTCGCAAAAAACAGAGTAGCAGCTCACAAAATAGACACTTACCCTAAACTCAAGGCACTTCACGGCATAATTACCGGCTGTAGGTCATAGTTTTCAACATCTAACACTAGTCATTGTCACATTTAGTTACAGGAAGGAGTATATTGTTTGCGCAGTTTGTATTACCTGCAGACGATGATATTAGGCACAACAATGGATTGTGCTCTTCAACACTTTCAGGATAGATGTATGCAAAACAAAAACTTAATAGCTCGATTAAGCCAAGGTAACCTTGTGCTGCAAATTTTTATCGGTATTGTTCTCGGTATTATTCTCGCAACCATATCGCCGACGTACGCCGAGAGTGCTGGCATGTTGGGTAGCTTGTTTGTCGGCGCACTCAAGGCCGTCGCACCTATTTTGGTGTTTATCTTGGTCGCCGCCTCGATTGCCAACCAGAAGAAAAACCAACATACCCATATGCGCCCTATCGTGGTGTTATATCTGATCGGTACGCTATTTGCCGCCTTGACCGCGGTAGTGCTGAGCTTTATGTTCCCAACCAACCTAACGCTAGTAACCGGCGCTGAAGGGGCAACACCGCCACAAGGGATCACTGAAGTGTTGCGCACGCTGCTGTTTAAACTCGTGGATAACCCTATCAATGCTTTAGCTGAAGCCAACTACATCGGTATTCTTGCTTGGGGCGTTGGTTTAGGCCTTGCTTTGCATCACGCCTCGGATACGACCAAAGCGGTGTTTAATGACCTCAGCCACAGCGTTTCTCATATCGTGCGTTTTATTATCCGTCTTGCACCTTTAGGTATTTTTGGCCTGGTCTCAACAACCTTCGCCACAACTGGTTTTAGCGCCCTGGCAGGTTATGCCCAGCTATTGGCTGTCCTTCTTGGTGCGATGATGATCATTGCTCTGGTTGTTAACCCTGTGATTGTGTTTTTCAAGACCAAGCAAAACCCTTATCCGTTGGTGTTTCAGTGCCTGCGCGAGAGTGGTGTCACTGCGTTCTTCACTCGCTCGAGTGCGGCCAACATCCCGGTTAATATGGCGCTGTGTGAAAAACTCAAACTCGATGAAGATACCTATTCAGTCTCAATCCCACTTGGGGCAACCATCAATATGGCGGGTGCCGCGATTACCATCACCACACTGACACTAGCTGCGGTACACACGATGGGAATTCAGGTAGACCTCGCTACAGCATTGCTACTTAGCGTAGTGGCGGCGTTGTCGGCTTGCGGTGCGTCTGGAGTCGCGGGTGGTTCTCTACTCTTGATCCCACTGGCCTGTGGCCTGTTCGGTATCTCTAACGATGTCGCGATGCAAGTCGTCGCCGTTGGCTTCATTATCGGGGTGATCCAAGATTCTGCAGAGACGGCGCTGAACAGCTCCACCGACGTTGTGTTTACCGCGGCTGTTTGTCGCTCTATCAAAGACCATGCGCCTGAAGCCCAACTTGAAGAGCAACAGTCGTAACACTCAGACCAAGGGCTCGTGGTACTCAGAGATGTTATTTGAGTCAATTCCGCTAGCCGTTAGCAAAAACTTTGGGATACAAAAAAGGGCCTTACAATAAGGCCCTTTTTACACAATTCATAAACGCTATCGTTTATAGGAAGTTAAACGATGCAGTCAGAGCAAAGTTGCTGATGTCCTCTTTACCGACATTGTAAAACATGAACTCAGCACCCACATTTACTGGGCCAAACACTTGGTAATCCGCGCCAAAGCCGTACATCGCGTCAAAGCCGTCGTCACTGTCTGCTTGCCAACTATGCGCGCCAGCTTTGCCATACAGTCTCAGTGGACCAAAGCCGATGCTTGGTCGTAGTGCAAAGTACAACGAGTCAATATCGTCACCGGCTAGTGTACCATGATCGGTATAACCTAGCTCCATTCCAACAAATGGCAGTGGAAACAAGCTTGTACCAGCATGAATGTTGTATGCTGTGTCTGTGTTACCATCTAGGTCTGACTGACCAATAGAAACACCACCATAGACCAAAGAGTTTGCTGCTGCTGATGCAGACATTCCCAAAAGTGCAACTGCCAAAAGTGTTTTTTTCATAATACCCTTCTTTAATCGATCACATGCCAACTGTGGCAATCATCTCTATCCTGTTGAAATTCTAAAGCATCAGGCATGCCAACACTACCTAATATTGACCTGCCCAACGCTTTTGCTTATCAAACCAGCATATCTTTACTTAAATAGCCTCGATCGCATTCTTCACGCGCTTATCTGAGACAGGGTACGGCGTGCCAAGTTGCTGGGCAAAATAACTCACCCGCAGCTCTTCCAACATCCAGCGGATCTCTTTCACCTCTGGCGGCACCATCATGCCTTTTGGGATCTTGTTCAGTAGCTCTTTGTAATCATTGGTCACTGATTCGATCTTGAGCATATGCAGGCGATCTTTGTTCGGATCGATCGGCAGTTTCTCCATGCGTCGCTCAATCGCCTTCATGTAACGAAGGATATCCGGCAGACGCTTCCAACCACATTCTGTGGCAAAACCGCGGAAGATAAGCCCCTCAATCTGCGCTTTAATGTCAGACAGCGCAAACGCCATGGTAAAGTCAATCTTACCTTTGAGCTTCTTGTTGATATTAAACGCAGTGGTCAGAATCGTTTCCACCTGCTTGGCAATCTCCACCACGGTATCGCCAAGCTCGGCACGGATGTGCTCTTTGAGTGCCTCAAATTGCTCTGGCTCCCAGACGATACCGCCCTTCTCTTCGATAAGCTTATCAATACCACACGCAATGCAGTCATCAATCAAATCGAGCACCTTACCATACGGGTTAAAGTACAGGCCTAGCTTCGATTTATTGGGCAGGTTGCTATGCAGATACTTGATTGGTGACGGCACGTTGAGTAGCACCAAACGGCGCTGACCGGCCTGCATCGCAAGCTGCTGCTCTTGCTCGGTCTCGTACAGTTTGATCTCAACACTGTCTTTGTTGTCCACCAGCGCTGGATAGGCTTTCACATCATAACCACCGCGCTTCTGTTGATAGACGCGTGGCAACTCACCAAAGCTCCATGTGTGCAGGCCCTGCTGCTCGATATCATCATCGGCCACTTTCGATAGGGTCTGCTGAACCTTCTCTTTCAGGCTCTCTTTAAGCTCATGCAAATCGGCATGCTCTTTGAGTTTGCGGTTGCGATGATCCACCGCGCGGAAGGTCACTTTAAGGTGATCCGGCACCTGATCAAGATTCCAATCATCACGCAAGATCTCAGCGCCACTCATTCGGCGCAGCTCTTTCTCCAGCGCATCAAGCAGCGGCATCTCCATCGGCGTCACTCGAGACAGGAACGCGTCGGCATAGTTTGGTGCGGGCACGAAGTTTTTACGCAGCGTTTTAGGCAGTGACTTAATCAAGCTCACGACCAACTCATGGCGCAAACCCGGGATCTGCCAGTCGAAACCGCCCGGCTCAATTTGGTTTAAGATCGGCAGCGGAATGTGCACCGTCACACCATCGTTGTCGTCGCCTGGTTCAAACTGATAACTCAGCTTGAGCTTTAGCCCACCTTGGTGCCAGAAGTTTGGATAATCGAGATCGGTAACATGGCTGGCATCGCCTTTAAACAGCATCTCTTTTTCAAAATTGAGCAGTTCACTGTTTTGCTTCGACGCCTTTTTCCACCAAGTATCAAAGTGACGACCTGACACCACCTCGGTATCAACGCGCTGATCGTAGAAATCAAACAGTTCATCGTCATCCACCAAGATATCGCGGCGACGTGACTTATGCTCGAGCTCTTCAACCTCTTGCAGTAGTTTGCGGTTCTGCTTGAAGAAGGCATGTTTCGTCTCCCACTCACCCTCTACCAGCGCACTGCGAATGAAGATCTCGCGGCTAACCTCTGTATCAATGTGGCTGTAGTTGACCAAGCGTTTTGGCACCACAGGGATGCCATAAAGCATCACCTTCTCATAGGCCATGACGGCAGCGCGTTTCTTGGACCAGTGCGGCTCACTGTAGCTGCGCTTGATCAGGTGCTTGGCCAGTGGCTCGATCCACTCAGGCTGGATCTTAGCGATGATCCGTCCCCAGAGCTTAGAGGTTTCCACCAGCTCCGCTGACATGATCCATTTAGGCTGTTTTTTAAACAGACCCGATGCTGGGAAGATATGAAAACGGGCATTACGCGCGCCCTGGTATTCATTCTTCTCCTGATCCTTCATGCCCACATGGGAGAGCAAACCAACCAGTAGCGCACTGTGCACACCATGGTAAGACGCAGGCTCATCATTGAGCTTAAAGTCCATCTCGCGCATCGATTGATGGATTTGGAAATACACGTCCTGCCACTCACGGATACGCAGGTAGTTAAGATAATCCTGCTTACATTGCTTGCGGAACTGGTTGCCTGTCAGTGCTTTTTGCTGCTTCTGGATATAGTCCCACAGATTCACAAACGTCAGGAAGTCAGATTCTTCGTGGAAGAAGCGGCGGTGCTTATCATCTGAGGATTGCTGCTTATCGCTTGGGCGCTCACGCGGATCTTGAATAGACAGTGCCGAGGCAATAACCATCACCTCTTTCAACGCGCCATTTTTCGGCGCTTCAAGCACCATTCGCGCAAGGCGCGGGTCGATTGGCAAGCGTGCCAGCTGACGACCAATCGGCGTCAGACGCTTCTTCGCATCCTTGGCGTTATCATTGATTGCGCCAAGCTCTTCAAGGAGACGCACACCGTCTTGAATGTTGCGTTTATCCGGCGCCTCAACAAATGGGAAGGCTTGAATATCGCCTAGACCCAGCGCCGTCATTTGCAAGATAACCGATGCAAGGTTGGTGCGCAGGATCTCTGGGTCGGTAAACTCCGGACGTGAATCAAAATCCTCCTCAGAATAGAGGCGGATACAGATCCCCTCCTCGACACGTCCACAACGACCCTTACGCTGGTTGGCGCTGGCTTGAGAAACCGGCTCAATCGGCAGTCGCTGTACTTTGGTACGATAGCTGTAACGGCTGATCCGCGCTGTACCCGGGTCAATCACGTACTTGATCCCTGGCACGGTCAATGAGGTCTCAGCAACGTTGGTCGCAAGCACAATCCGGCGACCGGTATGCGCCTGGAAGATCTTATTCTGCTCACCAGCTGACAAGCGGGCATACAGAGGCACAATCTCGGTATCGCGGAGCTTGCGTTTGGTTAACGCATCAGCAGTGTCACGGATCTCACGCTCACCGTTCATAAAGATCAGGATATCGCCCAAGCCTTCATCGCACAACTCGTCAACCGCATCGAAGATCCCTTCCATTTGGTCGCGATCTGCTTCACCTTCACTACTCAGTGGACGATAACGCAGCTCTACTGGGTAAGTACGACCAGAGACCTCAATGATCGGCGCATCGTTAAAGTGCTTAGAGAAGCGCTCAGGGTCAATGGTGGCCGAAGTGATGATTACCTTTAGATCAGGGCGACGAGGCAAAAGCTCTTTTAGGTAACCTAAGATAAAGTCGATGTTCAAACTGCGCTCGTGCGCTTCATCGATAATGATGGTGTCGTACTGATTCAGGAAACGATCATGCTGAATTTCCGCCAGCAAGATACCGTCGGTCATCAACTTAATCTGAGTATTTTCCGAGATCTGATCGTTAAAGCGAACCTTGTAGCCCACAAACTCACCGAGTTTGGTCTCCATCTCTTCAGCGATACGGTTGGCCACCGAGCGCGCAGCAAGACGGCGTGGCTGAGTATGACCGATAAGACCGTATTTTCCGCGACCAAGCTCAGCACAAATTTTTGGCAACTGCGTCGTTTTACCCGAGCCGGTCTCACCCGCGACAATCACGACCTGGTGATTTTCAATCGCCTTGGCGATATCATCACGCTTTTGGCTTACTGGCAGGATTTCTGGATAATCTATCTTGACTGGGTAGCTGGCGCGTTGCTCAGCCTCCATCATCGACTTGGCAATATCCAAGGCGATTTCATCGAACACCGCGCTACGCGAGGCTTCTTTTTTGATGCGGCTAGCACCTTGGATGCGTTTGCTCAGGCGAAAACGGTCGCGCATCATGCACTCGTTGAGTGCCTTGCGTAGCGAAGAAGCGTTATTCGCTTGGGTGGATTCAGTCTGATTAGTTTGAGACTGTTTTTCTGGCTGTGACGACGTCAAAGCGTTACCTATCTTCTAACTCAATAAAATTGCGCGGATTGTATCACAAAGCCAGTCCAAGTTGACTCCTGTAATAACGACAAAACCCAGCGAAAGCTGGGTTTTGATGATAGAAAGAGATAGTGACTCACAAGTGACACGCAGCCGACTAAAAATGATACTGCAAGTAGACCATATTGTAGTTACTTCCGCCTTTCATACGGCCATACTGCGCCGAGGCCTCGAAGATCGCTGAGCGGTGGTGGATGGTATAGCCAAGCCAAACGTCTTTCCATTCTGGACGATCAAAAGCGTCGCCCAAGCTGAAATCAAACGAAAAGTCGAGATAGTTGAGCAATCGACTGGCAGTCGTATATTGATCCTTCTCAACAATCATATCTTGATATTCTAGATAGGTGGTGCGATCCACCCAAGACAGTCCCTCGGCCACACCAAAACGCCACCTAAATGGCCATTCAAAGGTATAGTAGGCTTTAATCGCAGCGATATATTCCGTACTCGCCCCTTGAACCTCCGACGACCAGTGGCGCCCTATCCCTGGGGTGAGATAGATCTCAATAGGAAAACCAAATAGGGTATCGCTCAACGGGTGACCATAGAAAATCGAGGTCATTTGATTGTTGAACTCATCTTTTTCAGTTTGGAAACGAATGATTTCCCCAAGGTTTGATAACGTCCCCCAGCCATGGGCAATACGCCAGTATGGTTTGGCTTTGACATCACTACGTTTGGTACGCTCTGGTTGATTGAACAGGCCAAAGCCAAGATAGATCTCTCCCTGTGCATTGCTGTCAATCGCATCGGCGTTATACGCGTTGTGATCCAATATGGTAAGGCTGGTCGAGCCCATAAAATATAAGTTGGAAAAGACGTGATAACGCCCCTCAATACCAATGTTGGCATCAACTCCAGCACCGATACGCTGATTGGTGAAATCCTCTACCGCGTAATAATGAGAGTTAAAGTCCGCTGACTTGTAGCGCAGAGTGACACTTGGCTTAAACCACCAATCTTGATTGCTGTACTCCGTCGCTACCTGCCAATTGGCTTGGGCGCGACCTTCGGCATCAGAGAGAATGTTCAACTTGGTGTGCGTCGCTTGGGTGAGTTGATAGGTGAGCTCTGCACCCATGTCCAACTTAGCACTGCCATATTCATGCTGCAGATCTTCAGGCAAATCAATCAAGCGCAAACGGCTCATAATATCAAAACGCCACGCCCCTAAACTGTATGCCTTGTACCCGGCGTCAAATCCATCAATATAGAAATAGTCATTTTCGAAATGGATCAGAGGTACAAAACTACTCGTAGTTTCTTTTTTTTCACCGACCGCGAAAGGCACGGTAGCGATACGATATTGCGCCGACACACCCCAGGTTTGATCTGTGTTATCGCGTTGAAAAAAAGTCGCTTGTTCCTCACCATGCGCTTGTGTGGCAAGGGTAAAGGGCAGTAAACTAAGCGCCAGTGTTAAAGGTAATCCCGAGCGTCTCATTGAGCTCCTAAATGTGTTTCTGGTGGTGATTCGAATGAGGCGGAGTATAACAACCTCGGTTTTAGCCTGCGTAAAATCCGTGTGAAACAAACCTAGGTATATTGTCTTGGTTGGCTTTAGAGCCTATCCTTGGCTTCGCATTGTTGCATTGGTATCTATATGCGACTTTTTTTACATCTTTTTCGTGTCCGCGTCTACTCTAACTACGTCATGAACATAAAATCCCGCAAAAGTGAAATTATCTGATCTAAAACACAAAATTGCTGCACTGCCAGTGCAGTCAGACCCCGATGTAGTGACTGGTGAGTCATGGCTCCCAGAGCGACTTATCGATGTTCATCTAGAGAATGATAGCCTATTGCATCTAGTTTTTGACCATGCTCCGAGTGAAGACTTATTGCCGGAGGAAGGAAGAGGGTTTGTCGAACACGAGATTGAGCTGCTGCGCAAGAAAGTTATGCAGATCCTTCACGAGCCATGTCGTGTGCCTGAGAAAGCCGATGCGCTACTTGGGTTGATGCTGATGATCCACGAAGTTTCGAGCGCAGAGGTGATTGAGACCATTGAGGGGTTAGAGGGTTAAAGGATGCCCTTCATTTGTTGAACGCCAGCGTCAATCTTGCCGATCAAAAAAATCACGCAATGACTTCGCCGTGTCTTTTTTACTTTTTTCGTAAGCATCGAACACGCCATCATCTCGCCCAGACAGTGCCAGTAACCCATAGCTGATCGCGACAAGCATAGTGAGCACCGCACCCATCATCGCCATCAAACCCATAATATCCAGTTGGAAAAGCACTAAAAATAGACCACATAAACTGGCAGAAGTAAGCGCAATTTTAGAATTTCTATTCATTAGTAAACCCTCATAATATCGAGCCGTTATGAATTATCCTATCGTATTGGCGACTAATGTTAGGTGCTAGCGGTCACTTTAAGGTTGTTTTTTAGCCAACTTTGGATTTTTATGCGTCATGCAGCACACTTTGCACCCGCTTCATTATTCAAACTGAGACCTGAAACACAGGGGGCGAGGTTCGGGTACGGGCTATGCCCTTCGAGGAGCGAGGAGTTTTGTGCGCGGGGAGTATTAGTCGCTCTGCCAACTAACTAGGGCTCTTTAACCATTACCCTATATTAAGGATGGGCGAGGAATTTGTAGCGTGCGAGTTATTACTCGCTCCTCGGAACGAAGCGTTACCCGCTCCTCGCCCCCTAAGCGCTCCTAGCGCGCTAGAGCATGGTGAGCGCGAGCTTAGCGAGGTTGTAGGCGTCGACGTAGCCGGAGTGTTGGCGTCCTTCCCAGTCTATTCCTTTGGCTTCTTGGGCGGCTTTGTGACCGATGCGTTTGTCTTTGAGGCGGTTCTGTATGCGATACAAGGTTGCCAGGTTAACAAACTCTTTAAAAGGCAGCTCGATGCCTTTGTCTTGGCACTCTTTGGCAAGGATCAGGTCATCTCGCCCCCAGGAAGCGTAGATTTTGTTTGCACCGCCAAAGTTCTTAATCATCGATTGCAACACCGAACTTAGCGGGCGGCCTTGCTTTTCAATCTTGCGCGGCGTGATCCCAGTTAACTGGGTACAAAACAGGGAAATCTCATCTTGCTCAGGCTTCACATAGTACTGAGCTCGCTTAACCACCTCTTGCTTGACCAAGTCGATCTCGGCTAATCCAATCTCGATGATCTCGCCCGTGGTTCCCTTGCCGTCTTGGTTCCAACAGCACATCTCTAGGTCAAAGCAGACGACGCGATTGTAGTTCATTATTAGCTATCTCTTTCTGGTTGGCAGGGCTCAAAACGTTGCAAAGTCTACCTGAGAGGCAAAAAAATATCGAATCCCTGACAGCATTAACTCAGATTTGACACTTTAAGTGCTCAAATAGGCTGCAAACGAACCGCGAGGCCTGCCAAGCCGTTGCCTTTTTTACCGCTTTTTTACATGACTATGCTACTATCGTCAGAAAATTAGGTCTAAGAACCGCGCACAAATGCGCCCTCATAACAAGAGTATTGATTATGAATTTTGATTTACAAATGATTCCCCAAACGTTCGATATGCTTCACGCTGGTCTAGCGGCATCGAGCGTTATTTTGCTTCTTATCGCGGCGTCACGAAAAACGAAAACTATTGAGAAAATCGTTGAGAAGCCAGTAGAAAAAATTGTTGAAGTTGAAAAGCCAGTCGAGAAGATCGTTGAAGTTGAAAAAGTCGTTGAAATTGAAAAAGTAGTAGAGAAGGTTGTCGAAGTTGAGTCCAAACTGGCCACGGCATCAACAGACTCTGCGATGCAGTTGCTTTCTATCATGCAGCAAGAAGCTCGCTTGATTGATTTTCTTAAAGAAGATGTCAGTGCCTTCTCGGATGAAGAAGTCGGCGCTGCCGCTCGCGTGATCCACTCTGGTGGACAAAAAGTGCTTGCCGAATACGTGACCCTAGAGCCCGTACGTACTGAAGATGAAGAAACGCGCATTACCCTTCAAGAGGGCTTTAACCCTCAAGAGATCCGCCTAACAGGTAACGTGACCGGTTCGGCGCCGTTCAACGGGACCCTTGTGCACAAGGGCTGGCGCGCATCCGCGATGAACCTGCCAAAATTGGCTGAGAATTACGATGCATCAGTGATTGCTCCTGCGGAGGTAGAACTATAATGGAAGCGCATAACCATCCTAAATTTAGTGTTGGTATCGACCTCGGTACCACACACTGCGTGTTGTCCTTTGTTGACACCCACGATGAAGACGCACGCGTTGCTGTAATGCCAATTCCACAGTTGACCGCCCCTGGCACGGTCGAGTCTCGCGACCAACTGGGCTCGTTCCTGTATCAACCTCATGAACATGAGATGGACCCTGCGTCGCGTGTATTGCCTTGGACGACGGAGCCAACAGCGCTGGTCGGTGCTGTCGCGCGTAACTTGGGCGCGAAAACGCCAATCCGCCTGATTGCCAGTGCCAAGTCGTGGCTTTGTCATGGCGGGGTTAACCGCCGTGAAGCATTTTTACCCGCCGGTAGCCCTGAGGAAGTTGAAAAAGTTTCGCCACTGCGTGCCACTGAACTGTATCTTGATCACCTCAAGCAAGCATGGGATCACGCGCACCCTGAGCATGCGCTTGCTGATCAAGATGTCACGATTACGGTTCCGGCGTCTTTTGACCCAGCTGCGCGTGATTTGACGGCTGAGGCGGCGCGTAATGTTGGCTTTGCCCACCTAACGCTGCTCGAGGAACCTCAAGCGGCACTGTATAACTGGATTGATAACAGCGACGATAGCTGGCGTGACCAAGTCTCTGTTGGTGACGTGGTGCTGGTGGTGGATATCGGTGGTGGTACCACTGACCTATCTTTGGTAGAAGTGACTGAAGACGAGGGTAACTTATCACTCAACCGCATTGCAGTTGGCGAACATATTCTGCTTGGTGGTGACAACATGGATCTTGCCCTTGCCTATCGACTCAAGATGAAGCTCGCCCAAGAGGGTAAAGATCTTCAGCCGTGGCAAGTGCAAGCAATGACTCACGCTTGTCGTGATGCGAAAGAGGCGCTTCTTAATGACGCCGAACTGAGTTCTGTGCCAATTGTGGTGCCAAGCCGTGGCTCAAAGCTGCTCGGTGCGACACTCAAGACGGAATTGACCCAGCAAGAAGTTCAACAGACCTTAGTCGATGGTTTCTTCCCGAAAGTCGCGATTGATGAGCACCCAGTGCAAAGCCGACGCGGTGCTTTAACCCAAATGGGCCTACCTTATGCGCAAGATGCTGGGATCACCCGCCACATTGCAGCGTTTTTAGCTAAACAAGCCTACGCGCAGGGCGGTGAAGCGCCAGAGCAAGACGTGAATCCATTTGCCGGTATGCCTGGCATGGAAGCACCAAAGCAAACTAGTGATTTTATTAAGCCAAGCGTTATTCTATTTAACGGTGGTGTACTTAAATCGGATCTGTTAGCAACCCGACTACAAGAAACCATCAATGGCTGGCTGCAAGCAGCGGACTGTGTAAGTGCTAAGCGCTTGACCGGGGTTGACCTCGACTTAGCGGTTGCCAGCGGCGCTTCCTACTATGGCGCAGTGCGCCGTGGCCAAGGTGTGCGTATCCGCGGCGGTATCGCATCGGCCTATTATGTTGGGATTGAAAGCGCGATGCCTGCGATACCTGGTATGGCGCCACCATTAGAGGCATTGTGTGTTGCCCCATTTGGTATGGAAGAAGGCTCTGGCGTCGATGTACCAAGCCAAGAGTTTGGATTAGTGATTGGCCAGCCAGTTCATTTCCAGTTCTTTGGCTCTACCGTGCGCCGTGATGATCAGGCGGGTACTCACCTAGATCACTGGGCGCCAGATGAGCTGGAAGAGCTGCCAGAGATCCATGTTACGCTGCCTGTCTCTGACGGCCGCCAACAGGGTGAGGTCGTACCGGTGACGCTCGCTTCTCGCGTAACTGAGCTTGGTACCTTGTACCTTGAAGCGATTGCGACCGACAATGGCCAAAAGTGGCATGTCGAGTTTGATGTACGCGACGAGAGCACTCAGCAAGACCCTGCCTCAGAGCAAGACCCAGCACCAGAACAAGAGTAGCAGCAAACACTCCAACGGCACCATTCACGGTGCCGTTTTTCCAGCTATGTTAAGTACAACTACAACAAAAACTAATAATCACCACAACAAAAGGCTCACCTATGGCAACTGCTCGTTTTCTCGTTGGCATTGATCTTGGCACCACCAACACCGTCGTCGCTTTCTGTGAGATCACTGACGACCTTAAACACGCCCCTATTCAACTGTTTGAAATCGACCAACTCGTCGGAGCAGGAGAAGTGGCGCGAAGACCACTGCTGCCCTCCTTCCGCTATCATCCTGCCAAAGAGCAGGTCGCTCCGGCAGATTTAACCTTACCTTGGGAGCAGCAAGGTATCGCAGGCGACGTTCAAACAGCGATCATTGGTGAATGGGCACGTGAGCTTGGCACCAAGGTCGAAGGGCGCCAGATAGCCAGTGCCAAAAGCTGGCTATCTCACCAGGGCGTCGATCGCCGCTCTGACATTCTTCCATGGGCCGGTGCCAGTGACGTGGATAAAGTCTCACCGGTTATTGCCAGTGCCAGTTATCTGAACCATATTCGCCAAGCTTGGAACCACCGTCACCCAGGTAACCCGCTTGAGGCGCAAGAGGTCATTGTCACAGTACCCGCTTCTTTCGATGAGGCGGCGCGCCAACTGACCCTTGAGGCAGCCAAACTTGCTGGACTTGACCAAGTAGTGCTACTCGAAGAGCCCCAAGCGGTTTGCTATGACTGGTACGCACGCCATCAAGACACAGCCACAGAAGAGCTTACGCAATTGCCACTGATCTTGGTGTGTGATGTGGGCGGCGGAACAACGGATCTTAGCTTGATTCAAGCAGGTCTCACCGAGCAAAAGCTGGCCCTCGATCGAATTGGGGTTGGTGAGCACCTGATGCTAGGGGGAGATAACCTTGACTTGGCACTTGCCCACCTAGCAGAACAAAGGTTCAGCCAATCCAAGCGGCTCAACGCATCGAGTTTGACTAAATTGATCCAACAAACCCGCGCAGCCAAAGAGCAATTGCTGACCGATAGCGCGCCAGAGCAAATAAAGATCACCATGCTAGGCAGTGGCTCTAAGCTGCTTGGTGGCACAAAAAGCATCGATCTAAGCAAGCAAGAGGTCCATCAAATCGCGCTCGAGGGATTTTTTCCACTGACTGACATCAGCGAACACCCTGACAAAAGGCGCAGCGCTGTGGTGGAGTTTGGTCTCCCTTACGTTGCCGACCCTGCAGTCAGTAAACACATCGCACAGTTTCTCGATCAGCACCAGAGCGTTTCTCGAGCGGCACTATCAACGAATGCTAATAGTGAAGTTGCTAGTGATAGGCCTGCAGTACCCGTCGGTTTGTTGCTCAATGGCGGGGTATTCAACAGCCCACTGGTTACCGAGCGGATTACTAAACTGCTTGAGAGCTGGAAAGGGCAACCTGTCACCGTTTTAGATAATCCACATCCTGACTTCTCAGTTGCCCTCGGCGCAGTTGCGTTTGGTAAAGCCCGTCGCGGTGCTCAGCTGAAAATCGGTGGCGGCGCTGCGCGCTCGTACTTTCTCCATTTGCAGGAGAAAAACAGCATGGGCAAAGCGCTATGCCTGCTGGCCAAAGGGACAGAAGAAGGCCATGAAATACGACTTAGTGGCCGACGATTCGCCCTGACCTTGGGAGAGCCGGTGCGCTTTAACTTGTTGACGTCAACCCATGACATTCTGGCTGACGGCGCGCAAATTCAAAACGGACTGCTGTGCCCAATCGACCCTGATTATTTTTCGCCATTGCCCCCCTCCATTACAACACTAGACAGCCAAGGCGCAGAACTTGCCGCCAACCAAAAAGAGCGGGTTGAGGTACAGCTAGCGTGTAAGCTCACTGAAGTCGGCACACTGAGTATCGAGTGCGTCAGCACTGCCGATGACAATCAACGCTGGCAGTTGGAGTTTGAGGTCCGGCATCAGGCCCAAGATCAGCAAGAATCCATCGTGACTCACCCACGACTTAGTGAGTGCCAAGAGATGATCTCACGCCTTTATAGTGGCAACAAGAAGAGCGCTGACAATCAGGCAATCAAAACCCTCAGCCGCAACCTTGAAAAACGCCTAGGTAAGCGCGATGAGTGGGAGTTTATTACCTTGAGACAGCTGTTTGATACGCTCTCTCTTGGGCGTAAGCGTCGCCGACGCTCTGAGTTGCATGAAAAAAACTGGTTGCGCCTTGCTGGATTTTGTCTTCGCCCAGGTTTTGGTGATGCCACCGATTCTTGGCGCATTGAACAGATTTGGTCGCTCTATCAGCAAGGTATTCAATTCAAAAATACTCAAGGTTGGAGTGATTGGTGGGTGTTCTGGCGCCGAGTGTCCGGTGGACTCAATCAAGAACAGCAAGAGACCATCCTTGCCGACATAGCCAAATACCTGCACCCTGGTGCGATGAAAAACCCCAAATCTGCCCAAGCGGCGCAAGAGATGGGTTACGAGTCTATGGTTCGGTTGGCGGCTTCCCTGGAGAATCTTGATGTCGAGGATAAAACGCTACTGTCGTCGTGGTTTATTAGCAAAGCGGTGTCCAACAGCCAATACGCACAGGCACATTGGTGGGCGGTAGGCAGACTCACCTCGCGCACCCCACTGTACGGTAGTCAACACAATGTGATCCCAAGAGAGCAAGTTGAGCAGTGGCTGCCTAAACTGCTTAGCCAAGATTGGGGCAAAGAGTCCATGGCTGGTTTTGCTACAGTAATGATGTGCCGCAAGACGGGTGACCGTCAGCTGGATATCGCCGATGACTATCGAGTTCAAGTGATTGAGAAGTTGAAAAAAAGTAAGTTGCCAGGCTCTTGGCTGACCATGGTCGAGCAGGTTCAAGCCCTTAGTCAGAGTGATTCGAAGCGGATGTTTGGTGATGCCCTTCCTCACGGGCTCACTATGTTCTAAAAACCGAAGTAAGTTTCACTTCTTTCCGAGGGACGGGTTACACTTCGTTCCGAGGTGTGAGGTAGTCGTTCGGGCGGTTTTAGCCCGCGTGCCACTCTGGCCCACTTAATCTGCGCTCTTCAAACCTATTTATAGGTGTGGAGAGCGGCTTTACCAGACCATTTCGACGCAGCATTTTCCGTCTTGGTTTAATAGGTAGCCGCGTGTATCCATTTGGACGATGTACGCTTGCTGGGGTAGCAATAGCGGGCGCTTAAAGCGCACTCGCATCTGTTTGTCACTGCCAAGATTGCGTTTGTTGCAATAAGCAAATAGCGAGGCTACCGAGTACATGCCGTGTAAAATTGGTCGCTTGAAGCCAAACAGTTTTGCGAGAATGGTGTGTATATGAATTGGATTATAGTCACCTGATAGCTTGGCATATTTGCGTGCTTTGCCAATGTTGTAGTCAACAAGGTGGGCCTCTGACATGTCATAACCCTGCTCGTTGGGTGAAACTTTAGGGTGAAACTTATTTCTTTTGCGACTCGGGCTCAGATAATTGCTCAACATAGATACGCACAACTCGTCTCCAGCGAATATCGAAATCGCGACATCAACCTGCGTTCCTGACTCCTGTCGTTCGACCCGAGTCACTTCAGCGACTACCGTGTATTGGTCTTCTGCGCCTCGAGTTTGATGCTTCTCTATCGTTAATCCCGTGTGGACCAAGCCGAGTACGGAAACAGGAAAGCTTTCCAGATTAAACAGGGCAAGCTGCACTGGCTGTGAGAACACGAACCAAAAGGGTAGCGCAACAGAGTGTTGCTCAAACATAAAGTAGCGGTTGTAATCACGTAGTTGTTTGGGATCAATCTGAGCCGATAGCACCGTCAATTGACACGGGCTACTACTGTCATTATCACAACTGCCACTGGCAGTCGCCCTAGGCTTACGACCGACAAACAGCGTTTTTAGCAACTCCCTGTGGTAACGAGGCATAGAGGCCAAGGTAGTCATAGTCGAGTGTTCCTTATAAACAAGACGCAGATTTACTGTAAAAACAGAAAGCTAAGTTGAACAAAAATCTATGCCCTATTCTGAACCAAGTCCACGACGAGTACCAGTCGTTACTATCTAACTCACATGACTCTGCGACCCCACAATTGTGCAATCTCACTTAACTCTGCTGCTCCATAACGCCATGCAGGCTCATGTCATGCTGCTAATCACACTACCCTGTTCGCTCATTTGATTGGCTCTCGAGGTCTCACTGCTGATCGCAGCCTCAAGGAACGACTCCAAGCAACTACTTTTTGCCCATGCGACTAATGACGAGTACTGCCATGCTGGCCGACGTCAATCCCTTGATAAATTTCTGATAACGTTCGAGCTGAACGTGAGCGTGAGCGCGGCTTGTTTGCTTCAGAGTGAGTCTGTTCATGCTCAAGGGCCTTCTGATGTTCTTGTGCCGCGGCAAGAAACTCAGGGTCATTCATGGCTTGCTTACGAAGGCGATTCACGCGTTCAAGTTTTTCTAATAACATAGCAACCTCCACACTGTTGTTATATACAGTATAGAAGCAACCAATACGAACACAAGAAAATACTGTTATTTTATACAGTCATTCATTTAACCAAACCATCACCCAACGATGACAGAGATGCATTACTTGTTTTGTTAAACTGTTCAGGATGTTACAGAAAGGACATGAGGCGATACTGAGCATAGAGTAGAAATGAGAACAGCCAGAGAGAAGTTGTTGCCCTAAGGATTGGGTTTAGCAGGCCGGTTTCAAAATTAATTTCATCGAAAATTAAAGCGAGTCATCAGTTAAAGCGTCTATCGTGCACTCCCCACGATCACCTCTCGCTTCTCGCAGCAACGCGATCCCGCCTCTCGCCTCTTCCCCATAGGGGAACAAAAAAAACGGCCTCCGAAGAGACCGTCTGTACACTAATTAGCCACTAGCATTAAGCAATCTTGTAGATTACCTTGTTACCAGCAAGCTGCTCTTTCACGACTAGGTTTTCTTCTAGAAGTTTTTTCAGAGCACCTGTTGCCCAAGAAGCTGCTTTTGCGTCTTCTTGACCTGCTGCTAGACCAATGCCTTTAGGGTTGATGCCTTCTGCATTGTTAGCAACAATATCAAATACTTGCTGTTGCTTAGGAGTTAGTGAAACATTGGCTGCAACGCTGGTTTTAGCAACTGCTTTCTCTACAACGTTCTCGACAACTGGTTTTGCTGGCGCTGCTTTTTTTGCTTTTGCAACATTCGCTACCGTTGCTTTGATGTGTTTCTGTAGTTTAGCTTGTACCTTACGCTTGTGAGCAAGTCTCATTCAATTATCTCCGCTACACTGCCATACGCAGTGGTCAAAATTAATAGCGCGTTTTATACCAAATTATTGCGACGATTTGTAGGGTAGTGCTGTGATTTGCTGCCAAGTCACCTCAATTTGTTAACAACCACTGTATCAATAATCAGTTAATTGATCCTATTTTCACCGCTTTGAGTAGTAAGTTGTAAGGCGCTAAAGCAAAAACTTAGTCGCTTTCCTACACTTATGATCCAACCTGGATAAGAAGATTATGGAAACACTACACATCAGCAATCGCGAAAAAATTAGCCAGTCAATGGTCATCAAGTTAATCGGTGTGCTGATCGGCGTCGCTCTGGTTTTTCTTTTTATATCATCGCCTTCTATCAGCACCGCTTTCATTTCCCTTTTGGTCGGTGGTATTGCGGTGGCACTCACCTATCACATTATGCGCAAGGCTTATAACGGCTTCACACTGACTGCGACCCACCTTCAACAACATCGAGTTAAGGGTGGCTGGTTGCTCAGTTGGGATAACATCGAGACCATTGGCCAATGTCAGGAAGATGACGATGGTTGGAAACGGCCCCTGCCATGGATAGGTATTAAGATTAAGGACTACCATCCATTTATCGACTCGATATGTCCCAGACTGGCAGTCGATCTTTTGATGGAGCAACGCGCGCTACTGTATGCAGGTATTCACAGAGAAGAGCGTGAGAAATTTCAGGACTTGGTCCTGGATTCTAAGCATGTCCAAGACGGAAAACACTACTACAAGGGATTGCAAGCCACGCTGGCCAACCGGATGCGACACATGCGTGGTGCTTTTGGCTACGATATCTTTATCGCCCAGGGCGACTTAGACAGACCAATAGAGGATTTTATTGGCCTGTCGCGCCGCTACCTCGCCGCTGCGAACTCTCCACGTACAAGCGAGAAGGCGGTCAAAGAGCAAGACAACTCAGCAGATTGACGCTAGAACATCGGCATCTCATCAGCAACAAACGGATTGGTTCTGCGCTCGTAGCCGAAGGTAGACTCAGGACCGTGCCCGGGAACGAAGCGTACTTCATTGCCTAGTGGCCACAGTTTTTCTTTGATGGAAGAAATGAGCGTATTGAAATCACCTTTCGGGAAATCGGTGCGCCCAATACCGCCGTTAAAAAGCACATCACCAACAAATGCTAACTTTGCTTCTTGACTGAATAACACGATATGGCCAGGAGTGTGGCCCGGGGTGTGGATAACTGAAAGCGACTGATTGCCAAACGTGACACTGTCACCCTCATCCAGCCATTGATCCGGTTCAAAGGCCTCGGTTAAAGGGAAGCCAAACATCTGGCTTTGCCCTTCAAGACCCTGTAGCCAGAAATTGTCGTCCTTATGGGGGCCGACAATCGTTACACCCTCTAAATTACGCGCCAAAGGCTGTGTACCACCAACATGATCAAGATGACCGTGGGTCAATACCAGGCGCTCTACCGTCACGCCAAGTTCTTCGATGAGCATTTGCAATTGCTTGACGTCACCACCTGGGTCAATTACGACGCCTTTCATTGTTTCGTCACACCATACGATTGAGCAATTTTGAGAAAAAGAGGTTACAGGAACCACTTGGTATTTTAGAGACATACCGCTACCTTCACTGTCATAGTCTGCGATTTTAGTTTGCACAGACTATGACACTAAGTGGGTGATTTGACAATATGCGAGTATTTGGGCACTAAGCGAGTGCTCTGACAAAAGTAGAGTTAATGGGTTGATTTGCTTTTACCCACTAAAGCAACGTCGATTAGCCTGGAATTGCTCTCATGGTAAGGAGCATCGAGATCATAAATGTCATCACGATAGTGAACGACACCATCTTCCAACCAAGCCGTTTGATAAATAATCATAACCGGAATTTGTCGATTGAAACGAATGTGGCGGTTGGTGCTTGAGTTGAGTAATTTATCACGCTCGATACCTTGATAATCCAGTAACGCTTCTGCAAATTCCTCGGCGTGCTCGACACGGATACATCCAGAACTGAATGCCCTCATGTCTAGATCAAACAAGTTTTTGCTCGGTGTATCGTGTAAGTAAATCGCCCGAGGGTTAGGTGTATTAAATTTGTATAGACCCAAGGCGTTGTTGTAACCAGAGCGCTGGCGCATTCTGAATGGAAATGCGCGTGGGTGTAGGGTTTCCCAGTTAATTGTCGCGGGAGAGATAATACGGGGTGAGGTCCAGCTCTCGATGATATCGATGCCCTGACGAGCTAGGTAACTTGGGTCACGTTTTGCCTTTGGAATAATATCTTCGACCATGATTTTCCACGGAATGTTCCAGGTTGGATTGAGCACGACCGACTTCATCTGTGTTTCCATTATTGGGGTCGGACGGCGCAATTTGCCTACCACCACCTTGGACTCGAAGAGTTGCTGGCCCGAATGTGAGAACTGCATCTCAAAGCTTGGGACGTTGACAGTGACTTGCGTGGTGTTGCCCTTGTCCCACAATCTTGCACGCTCGAGGTTAAGCGCGAGTTTGGTCTTGCGGTAACGGGGGGAAACGTTCAGCCAACGGGTTGTCTTAGGGCCAATGATGGCATCTTGCTTTAGGCCATGGATACGTTGAAATTCGACCATTGCTTGCTTGAGTGACTCATCATACCAGTCAAGGCCAGGGGCTATACCCGAAGTATCGACACCAGCCATGTCTATCCGCTCAATAATTAACTCACGCTCGGGCAGTAGGTCTCCAACACGCTTGAGGCCATCATTTGACACCAGCGAGACCCATTGATTCGAGTGTGCCATCAAATCTTTGAGCGCCATACGAATAGCTTCTCTAGAGGCATGTGGCGGGCGGTAATAGTCTATAAACTGCGACAATGCGTTCATCTCGATAGCACTGACTAGAGAGTCTTGAGAGGTAATCGAGGGCTCGATACTCAGCTCTCGCATTGGCGATTGATAAAACCATGTTTGCCCATACTCTGAGATATTCTCAGCATAACTGACATAGAGCAGCAACGTATCGGTCGCGACCTGATCATAAGCGTGCCATTTCTCCTGCTCTTCCAGGATGACTAAGCTTTCCAAGCGCGATTCTAGTAACGGGCTGACCCCAGAGAGTGCAACCAGAGCAAGTTGCTCTTGAAAAACCATTCGATCGTCGGGATTGATCCACAGTGGTTTAGCCAACATCATTAGGCGTTCAACCTGATTGGGAAACGTCAGCGTAACCCCCTCAACAGTCACCGTTTTAGAGGAGAGGTCAACAGAGCCAAGCTCCACTGCCGAAGACAAAGGTTGCCCTGAGTCTACTTGATTGAGGTGTTTAGTATCGTCCAAAGGCTGAGCGACAGCACAGGCGCAGGCGCAGGCCCCAAACACGGCGAAAAATACCCAAGATTTCATGTCCTATCCCCTAGGTGAGGTGTATGACATAAGTATGGCAAAGAACACATTTGAAACTGTATTAAAGTTTAGAAACAACACGGTTATGACTCATCGAGCTATCCAGACTAATTCGGTGATATTAGATGAATATTGAGGCAAACAGAAGAAGAAAATGTTGCAATTTTAGATATTTAGCCCATAGAACACTAACGTTAGCGCGAGTAAAAACAAGATCAACACCCTGGTATATCGGTAGTCACGAGGCTCAAGCTGATACTGCTCGCAAAATGTCTTGAAGCTCCTTTGTACGATTTGGTGTTTTTGTTGCCTAAAAAAACGCATCGGTACAAACCGATGCGTTTCACTACCTTATATACCGCCTTAAAGCATTAGATTGGCAGTTTGTGTTTACCGTGTGATACTTTGGCCTTGAGATACTCCTCGTTGCCCGACTTTACGTGCGCCGATGTGTGTACCACCTCGGCAATCTCGATCCCATGCCCTTCTAAGTCACGTACTTTCTTCGGATTGTTGGTCACCAAGCGAATACGCGTCAAGTTTAGTGCCTTGAGCATCTGCGCGGCCTCTGTAAAATCACGCAAATCGTCGCCAAAACCTAGATGGTTATTCGCTTCGTAAGTATTCATACCCTCGCTTTGTAAGCGATACGCGTCAATCTTGTTATACAGCCCAATACCACGCCCCTCTTGGCGTAGGTACAGAATGATACCGCCCTTCTCCCCCATCAGATTGATGGTCTCATCCAGCTGCTCACCGCAATCACAACGCGAGGAGTGGAAGACGTCACCGGTTAGGCATTCAGAGTGCATTCTAACTAAAGGCGGGGTTGATGGGGCTTGGTCAGCTTGTTTGAAAATCACCGCTACATGCTCTTTAGTGGTTTTCAGACCATTGAACGACAAAAGCTCAGCTGCAATGTCGCTTCGCTGACCAACCTTAAAATTTACTCTAGCTCTTACTTCCGCCATATCTCTCTCTCTTTCATCAAACAACGCGCGCTGTGCTTGTTGCTAAGCTCTTGGCTTTACTTGTTATCCACGCTGAGTTGCTGTCGACCTTATATATGTGGGTGAAAATGAAAAGTTCAACCCAAATACCTTTACTCATGTCACTTCAAGGTGCAGTTCCAGCAAGATTTGCAGCCAAGTTGCTTACTTGAGTATAAGTGACTTTGAACTGTATTTCTTGAGTAAGAAATGCAATTGATAGCACATGTTATAACATAACAATTGTAGGCAAAGGCATGAGTAATTACCACGAGATAATAACCACAAATTAAGTAATGAAATTGAAGCGATGAATTGGCGCGAAGATCATGCGCTGTGGGAGGTTTGCTGTTGTTTCCAAACATTAAGTTGAACCCAAGCAGATTCAAGTTCAGAAATTTCCTCGGAGGTAAGGATTGACAGAGTCGACTCATTGCTCGCCGTCCCATTAGATTGTAGGTTGCTTAGCCGAGCGTAAAAATCTTTTTTAAGCTGTAATATTAGCGATTCCACAATATCTACCCAGTCAATTAAAAAATCCATTTCTAATTCCGGGACCATATTATCAGCCTGAGAATAAATTGCACGTTTTATCAACAATTAATAGTGGTTTATGTGCAACTAATTCCACAAATGCCCCTAAAAACTTATTGAGAGAGGGGTTATTAACTTATCACTTCTTGAAGCCATCATTCCATGAAGCCATAATTCCTTGAAGCAAAGTTCCTAGAAAGAATAGATCCTTGAGGCAATAGATCCTAGAAAGAATAGATCCTTAAAGTAATAACCCCTTGAGTGATTAGCGACGTTTGCCTAGTTTTACACTACCATCTTCTTGGAACCACAATGCTTGGCTGCGCTTCTTACCAATTAAAATTGGCCCATCATCATAAAACAGGAAGTTTTTCCAGTAGCGTTTAAATATCGACCACTTGGTCTCGATGATATTGTACTTCTCGTAGCAGAAATACACCGTGACATCATCTTGCCAGTCAATATATTCGAGTAGTCCCTCAGGCATTAGGTCGTCCTCTGCCTCCCATGCCTGCATCCAATCGATATTCTCCAGCCAATTGCTGTCATTAGCAGGCCAATCTTGACTACTGAATCGCGCAGCATCCGGACTGGTGGCACTGATCTGCTCTTTCCATAGCTGGGAGGCACGTGCCTGTGTCATCGGTTTGATCAACTCAAGATCCGATTCCGGCACTGGCATCGATTGATGGGTAAAGATCCACTTTCTGTTGTACTCATTAATTGAAATGTAAGACATCGTTAATCCGCCTTCAGCCAACCGTTGGCAACGGCATTTTCTACAATCTGTTGAGCCTTGACCCACAGTGCCTCAGAGCCCTCTTCAATGCGTCGATTGACCGTCAAGACCTGATCTTTGTGCACGCCATGCTCAAGCCAACTCTGACCTTGATTATAGTGGTTGAGCAGCATTGGGATGATTCGATCGAGAGCTTTGGCAAATTTTGCATCCGCGGTTTGAGCTTGCTCGAACTCTTGCCACAGAGAAAACAGTGCCTGACCTTGCTCATCAGGTAATAGACCAAACAATCGCTCTGCACACTCTAGCTCTTTCTGTTCTTGGCTCTCAGAGGCAACCGCATCATAGACAAAAGTGTCACCTGCATCGATTTCAACCACATCGTGCAGCAGCAACATCTTAATCACTCGGCTCACATCAACCGGTTGATTGGCATGTTCCTCAAACAATAGCGCCATTAATGCCACATGCCAGCTATGCTCGGCACTATTTTCCAATCGCCCATCGGCACTTTTTACTCTTGTGCGTCGCAACACAGATTTTAGTTGATCGAGCTCCATTAATAGCGCGAGCTGTTTTTCTAATCTTAGTGACATATTAATCTCTTTTTTTCCAATCTGGATTGATCATCGCGGTCAATATATGATCCTGCCACTGACCATCAATTAAAATATATTGCTGAGAGAATCCCTCCCGCTCAAAACCTACTCGACTTAACACCGCCGCACTTTTTTTATTGTGTGGCATATAAGCGGCACAAACTCGATGCATATTTTCAATCTCAAACATATATTGCACCGCGAGTGTGAGTGCCTTAGTCATTAACCCCTTGCCCTGCTCAGACTTTGCCAAGGAATAACCGACATTACAGCTGTGGACAGGAAATCTCGTCACGCTGCTAAAAGAGACAGTGCCTAGCATCTGTTTATCTGCGCGATCGGTAATTAGCATATAATAGCCAAGCCCAAGTCGATGCAGCTCTTGCAGTTTAAGCAGTTTCTTTTGCCAACCGACCTCGGTAAAAAACTCCGCATCACGCTCAGGCTCCCAAGCTCTAAGCGCCTGTTTATTTGCACAAAAATAGCGACTGATCATCTGTGCGTCCGCAATATTAGCGGTACGCAAAATAAACTCATCACCCCTGCGAAACATTTCTCCCATCGCGATTACTGCTTACGAATGCTGTAATCGCGCAGTTTATTGGCGATCGATGTATGGGAAACATCAAGGCGCTTAGCTAACTTACGGCTCGACGGATAAGACTGGAACAGATGCTCTAGGATCTGCGCTTCGTAACTCTTCATAATGTCATCGAGCGAGCCATCAAGCTGATGGCTGTTAAATGAGGTCGGCAGTTTCTCATTACTTGGCAGATGGAAGTAATCTACCACCAACTCGTTACCCTCTAATTCAGTCAAGGCTCGCAACACGGTGTTGTCTAGCTGGCGCATATTGCCCGGCCAGTGATGAGTAGCGAGTTGGCTGGTGAGCTCCGATGACCATTTGGGGATGGTCATGTTCATATTGTGGGCGTGCTTGGCCACAAACAGCTCTAGTAGCGGACCAATATCACTGGCGCGCTCTCGCAATGGTGGGATAGTCAGGGTCAAAACGTTGAGACGATAAAACAGATCCTCACGAAAGCTGCCTGATTCGGCGAGCTCAGCAAGATTATGCCTAGTTGAGGCGATAACACGTACGTCCACATGCATCTCCTGCTCTTCGCCGACTCGCCTAAACGTGCCATCTTGCATCAAGCGCAGCAGCTTGATCTGCAGGTGTGGGCTCATCTCACCAATCTCATCAAGAAACACCGTCCCGCCATCGGCTTGCTCAAAAATGCCCTTGTGGCCAATATCATCATTGAATGAACCTGGTGCATTACCAAATAATTCCGTCTCTGCCACATCGTCAGGCATAGAGGCACAGCTCAACACCATAAACGGCTCAGCTGAGCGGTGAGAGCGATTATGACAAGCACGCGCCAGCATCTCTTTCCCCGTGCCAGTTTCACCCTCAATCAGCAATGGTTGATCGAGCATAGCGAGCTTTTTTGCTTGACTGATTAATGACTTATGACGATTAGAAATACCGACGAAATGCTCAAAGCCGAGCTCTTGGGACGGGGTTAACACATCGGTGTTGTGCGATACTTCTGCCACCGGCCTTAGGGCAATCACCGCACTGACCAAGGCTTGGTCGCGATCATCGCCGCTGATAAATACCGGCATCAGCTCGAGAATATAATCTAGGCCATTGTGGACGACATTTTCCCGCACACGACTGCGCTGACCATCCAGCCAATCTTGGAAGGAAAAGCTCGGCAGTGCCTGCGAGATATTGCGTCCATTCAAGCTCTCTGATTCGGCGCCGAACAAGCTATTGGCTGCGTGGTTAGCGGTATCAATATTGCCTTTGAGATCAACCGATAATACCGGCGAAGGTAGGCTATCTAGTACCGCCAGCAACTCATGGTTCTGCCGCTCCATTGGCATAAACTGGATTTTGCGTACGTCCTTAACGCCGTTGATCCTACGGATCTCGGTCATCAACTCACTGAAGGTATCAAAATCGATATCAGGACAGTTGAGATAGATGATCCCCGACACATCAATCTCAATACCTCGAAGGTCGATACTGCGCTTGGCCAATATCTCCAGCAGCTCACGAGTCAAACCCAAGCGATCTTCACAAAAGACTTCTAGACGCACAAAATAATCCTATTAACGGTGTCACGAAAAGTTGACAGTAGTTTCGCTCACCTCGGTTTAAGCGTCAAGAATTGTTGTCGTGCAAGGGATTAATCTGGTTATTTCACAGTCAATGCTGCGACTTTCGAGATGATTTGCTTGCGAATACTGCCCAAGGTAACTCGTCTACCCTCCTGCCATGGGGTCGGCCTAAGCAACTCTATCGACTTTAAACCTAGGCGCGCGGTTAGGATACCAATACCAAGCCCTTGACCTGCACGTACCGATAACTTGCCAGCCAAGTCCATCGACATCATATCCATGGACGCGTCAATCGCCAGTTCACTCGCCCCTGCGGCCGCCATGTTGACAAACACTAGCCTGAGTAGTCGAATGCGCGACCAATAGCCTAGCTCTATGCCATACACCTTAGACAGCGCATCAATCATCTTGAGGTTTCGCCACACGACCAACAGCATATCCGCCGTCGCGAGCGGGCTAATTGCCACCAAGCCAGCTGATTCAGTGGCGTGTTTAGTGATCACCTCAACGGCTCTGCGATCTAACTGCGTCACCACCATCGCATCGTACATCTCGATGATCTCAGCATCACTGTGATGGGCTTTAACCGCATTACGCCAGCGTTCATAAGGCTGGTACTCTTCACGAAGGCCACTCTTTTGGGCAAGCTTTTGGCAAAATTCAGCGCCCTTGCCGACAGAATCGCCCTTGATCAGTTGCTCGGTTTGCTCTTGCACGGAAAAGTGCCCGCGTAGACGGCGCAGCTTTAGCCATTCTTTCGTCAGGGCTGCTAGACCAAAGCTACCCAACACACTGACAAAGCCCGCCCAACCGAGACTCAGCCAATCACCCGCCCCAATCGCCGTAGCCAGGTTATCAATCAGTTGCCAGCCCGCCAAACCAACAAAACTGCCTGCTGCAAGCATCGCTGGCCACCGACGACGTTTTTTCGGCCGGATAATTCCCTCAAACTCATCGAGCACGGGTGGCTGCGCTGGCTCTGAGGCGGTCAAGACAAAAGTCTCCTGCTCAGAATAGTGCTTAGCTTGCTCAAATAGGTGCTGAGCGTCGGGCTCGTCGACCGATTGGGCGTCTTTATAAATGGTCCGTGGCTGATGCTCTTTCATCGAAGTTTGTCCCCAAGCAAATATTGGATCACCTTATCCATTCTAATATGACTCAGCGGCTGGTGCTCAATCATGGGCTGTGGCCTAAATGCGCTGAAATGAAACTGGTGATTGCGCCAAAAGTCGCAACCTGGCAGTGCTTTCGGTACGCTCCCCGGAAATACGGTCAATGGCTTTCCATCCATATCGCTACCTTTGATCACCGATTGCATCTTACCGTCGGCATACACATGCCCTGGCTGAGTTGCCTGGATAGAGGCGATGCTCATGCACTGCATCTCAATGTGCTCAAAGGCCGCCTGCTGCCACACAGAGTGAATCATATTTTGCAGCAGAGCCACCAAGTTGGGGTGTTGCTCTGGGGTGATGTGGTCGGCTTTGGTCGCAACAAACAGAGCTTTATCTATTTTGGGCGCAAACAAGCGTGTCAACAGGTTAGATTGCCCGTAACGATAGCTTTGCATTATCTGCTCTAACGCAAAGCGCATATCTTGAAAACTCTCTCGACCTTTGTTTAGCGGAGACAAGCAATCCACCAGCACCACCTGACGATCAAAAGATGAAAAATAGTCTTTATAAAAACGCTTAACCACATTGGTTTGATATTGGCGATAGCGCGAGATTAGCATGTCCAAATTGGAGCCTTTTATCGGTGCATGCCCCGCTGCTATCTTAACTGGGAAGAACTGCAGCACCGGCGCTCCTTTCAAGTCGCCCGGTAGCACAAATCGCCCAGGCTGAACCCAGTGATAACCGGCTTGCTTACACTGATGGAGATAGTCTGTGTATTGTTCACTCAGGTACTGCAGCTGCGATTCATCAGCTGCCGCGTCCAAGTCCAGTTGCTCAAGCCCGTCAGTCCATTGAGTCGCTAGCTCACCACGCTTGCCAGACAAAGGCGCAAACTGCCCCTCGCTCCATTGAAAAAAATCCTGTTCAAGCAAAGGTAAATCCAACAGCCATTCACCTGGATAGTCAACTATATCAAGGTACAAGGTAGCGGTTTTCGACACCAGTTTCCGCGCCCTACTTGTCGGGCGATATTTAACCGCAAGGCGTACCTCACTCACATCACGCGTTGGTACTGGCCAATTTGGCTCACTATTAGTCAATTGCGCCATTGCTTCGTCATAGGCAAACCTTGGCACCATGAGATTGGTTTGCGGAACACGTTTGGCGCCAACCAGTCGCCCAGAGCGCGCCGCATCGAGTAACGGTAGATTTTCGTGAGTAGAAGTGTGTAAGAATTGATTGACCAACGAGGTGATAAAGGCCGTTTTGCCTGCGGTGGATAACCCAGTCACTGCAACCCGGACATGGGCATCGAGACCACGGTTGACGAGATCGGAAACTTCTTTGGTTAGGCTTTTCATCAATTAGGCTATACCTCTAGCGCAAAAAGCCCCGGAGGGTCCGAGGCTGATTGGGTGCTTTTTTACTGCAGATTAATCGTCTTCTATCAATTTGTATATGACGAACAAGCTGATTTCAAGCAAGACAAACAAGGCGCAGGTGACTGGAACGTACTTTTGTTCAAAAACTGTAATGCCGTGAAGGATCAGGTCGTAGCCGATCAAGCCACCGACGGCAATCGCAATCAAAATTTGTAAGATCTGCACAAAACGTGGCATGCACTGCTCCCTTAATTTTCTCTTTTTTACAATCGGTTACATTAACAGATTAAAGTTAGACCACCCCAATAGACCTAGCAAGTTCTATTGGGGAATATGGGAGACCACGCAGATCTTTCAGTTAGTCCTGCCCTTCCGCTTCTGCAATCTTGACTTTCCAGGTATCGGGACCGATTTGGTGTACGTTAATACCATTTGAGTCAACAGCCACACTGACTGGCATATCTTCGACTTCAAATTCGTAGATCGCTTCCATACCCAGGTCTTCAAACGCCACCACACGGGCTTTCTTGATCGCTTTCGCAACCAAATAAGCCGCGCCGCCGACCGCCATCAGGTAGACAGACTTATGCTGCTTGATTGACTCTACCGTTTGCGCGCCGCGCTCGGCCTTACCAATCATGCCCATAATGCCGGTTTGCTCAAGCATCATATCGGTAAACTTATCCATACGTGTTGAGGTTGTCGGGCCGGCAGGGCCAACCACTTCGTCGCCAACTGCATCAACAGGGCCAACGTAGTAGATAAACTTGCCTTTAAGATCCACCCCTTCAGGCAGGCCTTCACCACTTTCCAGCATCGATTGAATACGCTTATGCGCGGCATCACGACCTGTTAGGATTTTACCCGACAGCAGCAAGGTCTCACCAGTTTGCCACTCCTGAACCTGCTCTTGGGTGAGCGTATCTAGGTTAACTTGGCGCGTGCTTTCACCTGCTTCCCAGGTAATATCTGGCCAGTCTTCCAATTTGGGTGGCGTCAGCTCAGCAGGCCCTGAGCCATCCAAGGTAAAGTGGACGTGACGCGTCGCAGCACAGTTCGGGATCATGCACACCGGTTTTGACGCAGCATGAGTTGGCGCCGTCTTGATTTTGACATCCACTACTGTGGTTAGACCGCCTAAGCCCTGTGCGCCGATGCCCAAACGATTAACGCGCTTAAAGATATCCAGACGCAACTCTTCTTCCGCATTTTGTGGACCGCGCTCAATAAGCTCATGGATATCGATATGCTCCATCAGAGACTCTTTCGCCAACACGGCAGCTTTCTCCGCGGTACCACCGATACCAATACCGAGCATGCCCGGTGGACACCAGCCCGCGCCCATGGTCGGCAGGGTTTTCTCTACCCACTCGGCAATATCGTCTGATGGGTTAAGCATCACCATCTTGGTTTTGTTTTCACTACCGCCACCTTTGGCCGCGATCTGAACTTCAACTTTATCACCCGGGACTAGGTTCAGGTGCACAACCGCTGGCGTGTTATCTTTGGTATTAATACGCTTGCCAGCAGGATCTTTGAGGATCGAGGCACGCAGCGGATTATCTGGGTTGGTGTATGCCTGGCGCACGCCCTCGTCGATCATCTCCTGCAACGTCATACTGGTGTCGTCCCACTGAACGCCCATGCCGACATTAACAAAACAGGTGACGATACCTGTATCCTGACAAATAGGACGATGGCCCTCAGCTGACATGCGGGAGTTAATCAGTATCTGGGCGATGGCGTCCTTGGCTGCTTGGCTTTGCTCTTTGTGATAAGCCTGCTCAAGTGCTTGGACGAAATCGAGTGGATGGTAGTAAGAGATGTACTGGAGTGCATCAGCCACACTTGTGATCACATCTTGTTTTTTTATAACCGTCATTGCTTCCCTCTTGCTCAAGTGTTTGTCTCAGAGAGTCTCTATAGACATATTTTGTTTTCAACATCATAGCGACTTCGGCGAGCCGTCACTAGATCACAGAGCACATAATCATCGCGGTTTGGACAAAGATGATTATTTTGTATACCAGCAAGCGGCAATCGCTTGCTATTGTTAAGTACATAGTCAAAAATTGCCGCCACTGTTTTGAATAAGATCACCGCTCCATGCCACACTCGATTGCCACGCCACAATTACTCCAGCTCGACTATCAACCGCAGCTTGCCGCAGACTATTTTGCCAATATTGAGGCTCTGCCCTGGGCAATGCTGCTTCGCTCAGCCTCCCAAGAGCATATCGATAGTCGCTATGACATTTTGGTCGCGGCCCCGGTTGCGACCATTACCACGCGTGGCGCAGTCAGTGACATCCATGAGCCAACCGGCGAGTCGCAATCAACCGACGACCCCTTTGCTTTGGTGGAGCGCCTTAGTGAATGCTACTGCCCATCGTTAGAGCTCGATACTCACCTGCCATTTGTTGGCGGTGCTCTGGGTTATTTTGGCTATGACCTGGGCCGCCGAGTAGAGACCATGCCAGCCATCGCGGAGCAAGACTTATCGGCCCCTGATATGGCTGTCGGGATTTACGATTGGGCACTGGTGGTTGATCACAAGCTCGAAGCTGCCCATCTCATTGCACCCGATCCTCAAGCTCGCTTGAATTGGCTCAAGTCGCAGTCGTCAGTGACAGCTAAGGACTTTAAGCGCAACTCAGAGTGGCAGTCCAACATGACAGCGCAAAGCTACGCGGATAAGTTTGCTGCAATCCAAGAGTATCTACTGTCCGGGGATTGTTACCAGATCAACCTTGCCCAGCGCTGGCAAGCCGCTTATCAAGGGAGCGAATGGCAGGCCTATCAAAAGCTCGAGGCAACCAATGCTGCGCCGTTTTCCGCCTTTATCCGCTTGGAAGACAGCGCAATCCTGAGTGTCTCTCCCGAGCGATTTATCCAGCTCGATAATTCAACCATCGAAACTAAGCCAATCAAGGGCACGCGACCGCGCAGTGAAAACCCGACCATCGATAAGCAGAATGCAGATGAGTTGGCGAATGCGGCAAAAGATCAAGCGGAAAACCTGATGATTGTCGACTTGCTGCGCAATGATATTGGTCGAGTAGCTAAACCTGGCAGTGTGCATGTGCCTAAGCTGTTTGACATCGAAAGCTTCCCGGCTGTTCACCACCTTGTGAGCACGATTCGCGCAGAGCTCGACAGCCAGTACAGCGCCAGTCAACTCCTGCGCGCCTGTTTCCCGGGCGGCTCAATTACCGGTGCACCTAAGATCCGCGCGATGGAAATCATTGAAGAGCTTGAGCCACACCGACGTAATGCCTACTGCGGCAGTATTGGCTATATCAGTCGCCATGGCCAGATGGACACCAGCATTACTATCCGAACCTTAGTGGCTGAGGGCGGTCACTTATATGCATGGGCAGGGGGTGGCATTGTTGCCGACAGTGACTGTTTCAGTGAGTATCAAGAAACCCAGGATAAAGTCAGCCGTATTCTGCCTGTACTATAGTAAACACACACTAACACCTAATGGATACCAAGGAGAGAGTCATGACTATCACGCGCCAATCCCTGTTGACGCATTTTAACCTCTCTCCTCAAAGAGCCTATCATCCGCAAACACTGGGGCGACTTGCACACCTGCCCACCGAGAACTTTCGCCCCGCCGCGGTCTTGATTGGCTTTATCGAAAGACCCAAAGGGCTATCGATTCTGCTCACCAAGCGCGCTACCCATCTGCGCCACCACCCAGGGCAAGTGAGTTTTCCCGGTGGCAAGCAAGATGACACTGATGCCTCACCCACCCATACCGCGCTGCGTGAGACAGAGGAAGAGGTCGGCATTCCAAGTCATTTGATCACCCCAATCGGTACCTTGCCACCACTGCCAACTATCAGCCAGTTTAACGTCACACCCATCTTAGCCTTTATCGACCCACAGCATCAGCTCAAGATAAACCGAGATGAAGTCGCTGAAGTAATCGAGGTCCCCGTCACACACCTGCTCAAACGCTCCTCACTAAGAACCGCCACCTTCACCATCCAAAACACCGAACACCGACTGTTTGGGATCAGCTTCGAACGCCACTTTATCTGGGGCGTCACAGGGCAAATCCTGCATAACCTTGCGCTGCATCTTTCTTTTATTGAAGAGAAAAATCAATAACACAGAGACGAGAAGCGAGAGGCGAGAAGCGAGGATCGATTGCTGAAGCTACTCGCTTCTCGCAGCAGAGCGATCTCGGCTCTTCCCTCCGGGAATAAATCATTAACGAATGTTAAAGTGTGATTCGACAGGTACTAAACGAGAAGCAATCGCTGAAACTTCTCGCTTCTCGCAGCGCAGCGATCCCGCCTCTCGCCTCTTCCCTTCAGGGAAAAAAAAGCGCCAGCATCATGCCGGCGCAAAAAAAGTCTATTATTCAGACTATTTCGGGAAAACGGTTATTGCACTTTAATTAGGGTACTGGAGTCGGTGTGGGCAAATTGATTGCCGTAGATCTCAAGCCCTGTGCTTTGTGAGTAAGTCAACGTGGTTTCGTCGAACTTGATATTCATTGTAAACGCCGTGGTCTTGGCGTTCTCGGTCATGTAACTAGATTCGGCCACACCGCGCTCTGGCGCGACTAGCGTCATTTGCTGTCCTGCTGGCCCCTCTGCCGTTACACATGTAGTGCGCGGCACACAGAAGGAGTTGTACACCATCTGGTTTTCGGCATCGTAAATGAAGTAGCCACGCTGGTCGTGAAACTTGGTGTTATCTTCCTTACGAAAAACCTCTTGTTTGTAGTAAAGCGCGACCAAGTGTTGGTCACTGGCATTCACCGCGTCTGCGGCGACCTCAAAGGTCAAGGTTTCATAAAACGGGGTGACCGCTGGTCCACCTTTGCCTACGGCACTGCCTTCTTGACCTGGAGAGATGTCCACCCCTCCAGTGTCGACTGATTTCCATGTACCGACTAAATCAGCCAATGGACCGAAATCCATTCCATCAATCAAAGTGCGATCAGCCAATGCAGGTGCAGACAGCAGGCTTGATAGCGACATCATTATGAGCATTTTATTTTTCATTATTATTTCCTCTGGGCTGTTGTTAAACGACAGCGCAACAAAGTCTGTCGCTTACTGCCGAGACTCTACCAAAGGTTATCAATAACAAATTGCGTTAGATCAACTTGGCACCACACGGATTGCTTGGTGAGGCACCGATGTAAGAAACTGTTAACTAACGCATTACTCGTGCTTGTTCTAGCGGCCTAACGCCTTGACCAGGCGCTGCTCGAAACACTGACCGCGCCAGCCTTTCATTACATCAGGCAAGCTCTCGGTGGCCATCTGCTGTTCTTTTACCCAGCGCAAAAACTGGTTGAGTTGCTTTTTCGATGCTAGGAACTCGGTCGCAAGACTCACTTCTTGGCTCACCTTTTTAACTTCATCTTTGAGCAGTTTAAATTCCTGCTTGTAACCTGGCATATCAACGATGCGAGAGACTGGCTTTGGATGCTTGTCTTTCGAAAGCGATTGGGCTTTCTTGACTATGGAGATGATACGCTCGCCATGACGGCGGATCGCTCTTGGGTCAACACCCAACTGCTCCAATCCTTTTAGCGAGGTAATACCGCGAATCGCGACATCCAGAAGCTCATTTTCTTTAAATACAAAGTTAAGCGCTAGGTCGCGCTTGATCGCTTCTTTATAGCGCCACTTAGCTAGCGGCTGCAAGATGGCCAATTGCTTGGGACTCAACTGCCATGCGCCCTTGATATCGCGATACAGAGTGTCTTTATCAATGGTTTTAATCCGCTTAAGTGCCAAGCTTGCTGACTCATCCGCCGCCGCTTGTTGCCATGGGGTTTGTTCAAGCTTTTGGGCCAAATCTGCATACAAAGGCCAGAGATAGTGCACGTCACCTGCGGCGTAATCGAGCTGTTTCTGGGTAAGAGGGCGCGCTGTCCAATCGGTACGAGACTCTGACTTGTCCAGTTCAACGCCGAGGTACTCCTTAACCAAGCTCGCAAAGCCCGTCGATAGCCCGTGGCCTAAAAACGCCGCCATAATCTGCGTATCCATCATTGGCACTGGCAGGCAGCCTAACTCATTTTGAAACACCTCAAGGTCTTCACCGCAGGCGTGCAGCACCTTCAGCACGCTCGTATCTTGTAGCAACTCGGCAAGTGGCGTCAGATCATCAATTTCCAGCGGGTCGATCAATGACAGTTGTACACCATCAAAGAGCTGAACCAGCCCTAGCTTGGGAAAATAAGAACGAACTCTGACGAACTCGGTATCAAGCATCACGGTTTCGGTTTGACGCGCGGCCTCACATACGGCAACCAGCGCTTGATGACTGTCTACGATTTGGTACTTCACTCAACTATCTCTTTGGGGCTAAATAAAAAATGCCAGCGGATTAAGGCTGGCATTTTATCAGATTGAACAGCGAATTACGCGGACTGTTTTTTGGCTAACTCAGCGTCATTCTCTTCACGAAGCACGCGACGCAGGATTTTACCCACGTTGGTCTTCGGCAGATCTTCTCTAAATTCAACTAGTTTCGGCACTTTATAGCCCGTCAAGTGTTGACGACAGTGAGCGATCACTTCTTCTTTAGTCAAGCTTGGATCGCGCTTCACCACGTAGATCTTCACCAGCTCGCCCGACACCTCATGTGGCTGGCCGATGGCTGCGACCTCAAGTACCTTACCGTGTAGGGCCACCACGTCTTCAATCTCATTCGGGTAAACGTTAAAGCCCGAGACCAAGATCATGTCTTTCTTGCGATCAACGATATGCAAGAAGCCATCTTCATCAAACTTGACGATATCGCCAGTAGATAGCCAGCCCTCTGGGTTAATTACTTCTTTGGTCGCTTCTGGGCGCTGCCAGTAACCCTGCATTACCTGAGGACCACGTACTTGCAGCTCACCGACTTCGGTATTGGCCAGCAGGTTGCCCTCATCATCAACAATACGCACCTCGGTGGAAGGGACTGGCAAGCCAATCGAGCCGTTGTATTGAGTTAGGTCATGCGGATACGCCGCCACCAATGGTGAACACTCAGTCAGACCATAGCCTTCAAGTAGGTAACAACCCGTGGTGTTTTGCCACTTTTCCGCCACCGCACGCTGCACAGCCATGCCACCACCCACGGCCAAGCGTAAGTTGCTAAAGTCCAACTCGTGAAAATCTTCATTATTCACCAGGGCGTTAAACAAGGTGTTTACCCCAGTGATCGCCGTGAATGGATGCTGCTTGAGCTCCTTAATAAAGCCTGGAATATCACGCGGGTTAGTGATCAGCAAGTTACGACCACCCATCTCAAGTAGTAGTAAGCAGTTTACGGTTAAGGCAAACACGTGATAAAGCGGCAGAGCCGTAACGATCAGTTCACGCCCCTCAGACAACTTAGGACCATAGGCGCCTTTGGCTTGCATCACGTTAGCAACCATGTTGCGGTGGGTCAGGATAGCGCCCTTCGCCAGGCCCGTTGTGCCGCCGGTGTATTGCAAGAAGGCAATATCATCACCAGACATGAATGGCTTAACATACTGCAAGCGACGGCCTTTGTGCAGTGCCTTACGCATCGAGATAGCGCCCGGCAAGTTGTACTTGGGTACCATGCCTTTCACGTACTTCACCACGAAGTCAACGATGGTGCCTTTCGCTCGCGGCAGCATCTGACCAAGACTGGTCAGTACCACGTGTTTGATTGGCGTGTTCTCAACCACCTGCTCAAGGGTATTAGCAAAATTGGAGACGATCACGATCGCTTTGGCATCGGCATCGTTTAGCTGGTGTTCAAGTTCACGAGGAGTGTACAGCGGGTTGACGTTAACGGCGATCATGCCTGCGCGCAGCACACCAAACAGGGCGACTGGGTACTGAAGCAGGTTCGGCATCATCAGAGCGACGCGATCACCCTTTTTCAGTTTAAGCTCATTTTGCAGGTAAGCTGCAAACGCGCGACTGCGCTCTTCAAGCTTACGAAATGTCATGATCGAGCCCATGTTCATAAACGCAGGTTGATCCGCGTATTTCTGCACAGACTGCTCGAACATCTCTACCAGTGACGTGTACTGGTCAGGGTTAATTGTCTCGGGTACATCGCTTGGGTAGCGAGAAAGCCAAGGTTTATCCACGTTAAAACTCCTCGTTATTAGTACAGTTGTTATTATAAGGCGCGCTATTACACCATAGTCATCGATGCTCAGCACCTAGGGGTTAAACAACCGTTTTAAAATTTGTTAACTATGCCAGAAATTATTTCTGCTACTCGCTTAGGCGCTTGCAAGTGGCAGTGGTGCCCGCCTTCAATGGTGTCTACCTGCTGTTGATCAAGATAGTCGATCCACTGACGAGTGAGAGCTTGATAGCCTTCAGTGCCTAAAATAATCTGCCATGGGCACTCAATGCTGCGGGCAATTGCATCAGCGTGTGCTGGCGTCATACGATAGATCGACTCCGCCATCAAACGGCGATCATGACGCCAATACCAGCGATCTTGCCGGCACACAGTGCCACGCTCAACAATCGGTGCAATCAGAGCCTCTTCCAGTCTATTCACTTGGCTACGCCGAGAGATTGCACTTTGCAAGTTACCGATACTTTTGACCGGTTTTGCCTCGATCCGCTGGCGATTGACTATCGCACTACGAATTCGCTTGGCATGCTGGTCTGGCTCCTCTGAGAGAGGCAGCACGCCCTCAATTTGGACTAAGCCTGAGACCTGTTCTGGAAATGCGGCGCAGTAGCAGGCTGCCAGCAATGCCCCCAGTGAATGGCCGACGAACCAACAGCCTGTCGCTGACAATTTAGACACCAGCTGTGAAATGTCGTGTAGATAATCGTGGAAGTTGTAGTATTGTCCTAGCAATTTGTGGTCTGACCACCCGTGACCGGGCAAATCGACAGCAATTATGCGCAAATTCGGCTGAAGTTTAACCAAGTGTTCAATGGTGGAGCTGAAGCTGGCGGCGTTATCGAGCCAACCGTGGAGAAAAATCACTGTGGTTGGCGATTCCATTTGGGCGGCGGGTGTATACTCTCGATAACTGAGCTTGCCCCACTCCAGAGTCACAACCGACTCTTGCAGCAAATCGGATGTGCCATGAGTTAAGTCGGACATAGAACGTCCCTTGTTGTGATTAGATTGCATCGAGAGTTAGATATAGATATCGACACCGAGCAGGTTCGACAGCTCTTCCTTGCGCGCTTGATTCATCACATCCATGTACTCTTCCATCGCCTTGCGCCCGCGACCCTGCGGCAAATCATATTGGATATGAGCGCGATTAAGATCCGACTCGTTAAGATGTCGGATCGAGTGCGATACCGCATTGGCGACCTTGCTTGGTTGCCCAACGGCGGCCTTGTCTTGTGACTTCTGAACCTGTTGCTTGTTCTTTGCCTTGTCGACCTTATTGCGATTGGGTATCGACTGTACGGGCAATCCACCGATGGAAACCATTAAAAATCCTTTATTCAATCAACTGGCTGAGGCCAAGCGAGAGATTTACTCACGACCTGGAAGCTTCTTCCATGCCACGGTATCACGCAGGTAAACTGGGCTGGCCTGCTCGGCATCGACCGTGTTGCCTTTTTCCAGTTCATACTTAGCCAGCAGCACCATATCTTGCGCATCTGGGTAAAGCACGTCGCTGCTAGTACGGGTAATTGACAGACCGGTAAGTTGCTCAGCATATGCCTGCCAGCCGGTGCCCGCCTCATACCAATTGTGCTCTGAGTCACTGACAACGCCAGCCAGCTCCGCCGGTGGGATCACGCACTCTGGCATCACTTCCTGCCAATCGCCATTGCTCATGCGGCTGAACTGGCCCCAATACACCTCGCTCATACGAGCATCGATGGCCACGGCTGCGTGCTCAACGCCATGGCGACGGAAAGTGGCCTGCGCCATCGCTTTGAGGGTTGAGATACCAATCATTGGCAAGTCTGCACCAAAACCAAGCCCCTGGGCAATGCCAATGCCTATACGTACCCCGGTAAAACTACCTGGGCCGCGGCCAAACGCTAATGCATCGAGGTCAGTAAGGGCAACGCCGGCCTCAGCTAACACTTCATCCACCATCGGCAAGACTTTTTTGGTGTGGTCACGCGGGGCCACCTCACTACGGCTATAGATTTTGTCGTCAATCATCAGTGCGACTGAACAGTTTTCCGTCGCGGTGTCTACAGCAAGTATTTTCATGCTCATGGGTATCTCTAACTATTGGGTTCTTTTACGGTTAAAAAATCCGTAATGATTTTAAGATCGCGCGTTCTCGGAATGGGCGGCAAGCTGGAGAGAAAAATCCCCCCATAATCACGCGTGACCATCCGGTTATCACACAAGATAAGCGCGCCACGATCTTTTTTGTCTCTGATCAGACGCCCGACCCCCTGTTTAAGGGTGATCACAGCGTCTGGAATCTGCACATCTCGAAACGGGTCTCCCCCTTTGAGGCGGCAATCCTCAATTCGTGCCTTTAGCAGCGGATCATCCGGCGCAGTAAAGGGCAATTTGTCAATAATAACACAGCTTAACGTATCGCCCCTAACATCAATCCCCTCCCAAAAGGCCCCGGTTGCGACCAAAAGGGCATTCCCCAGCTCCATAAACTCATTGAGTGTCTTTTGCTTGGTGGTCTCGCCTTGCATCAGTACAGGTATATCGAGACTGTCGCGAAAGCCCTCGGTCAGTTCACGCATCATCGAATGGGAAGTGCAGAGGAAAAAGCAGCGCCCTTGGTTGTGCTCAATCACCGGCGTTAATAGTTGGACTAACTTACTCGCCAGCCCGGGACTGTTCGGCTCTGGTAAGTATCTTGGTACACAAAGGCGCGCCTGCTCAGCGTAATCAAACGGACTTGGGAGCGAAAACTGGCGCTGAGGCTTTAACCCAAGACGCTCAGAAAAGTGATCAAAACTGCCATCTACCGCGAGGGTCGCTGAGGTAAAGATCCACGCCCCAGACTTGGCTTCAATCTGCTCATAAAACTTATCCGCCACCGACAGCGGGGTGATATGCAGGGCAAAATGGCGCGCCGTGGTCTCATACCAGTAGCTATAACCGGTGATGGAGACATCACACACACGCTCAATGCGATTAGCCACTGTGGTGGCACGCTCAAAGGCGGCATCTAGGATTTGACTGCGGCCTAGAGCAAGCTTGAGCACCTCAAGCGCGAAATCGAGCGAGTCGGTGAGCCTTGCGATAGCGCGGCTGATAGCTGGCGATGTCACCGCTTCACGCCAATTGCCGCGAAAGCTCGCATCGCCCAGGTTCAGTCGCAGCTCCATCGCGGCCTGCTGCATTTGCTCTGCGACTTTGCTTAGCTGCTTCATATCCTTAGCTTCGGTGCGATAGCCAATCTCAATATCTTTGGCTAACTCATGGATCATGCGACTTGAAACACTTTGACCAAAGTACTGACTGGCAATGTCTGGGATCTGATGCGCCTCATCAAAGATAAACACCTCGGCCTCTGGGATCAGCTCACCAAATCCGGTCTCCTTGATGGCTAAGTCGGCCATAAACAGGTGGTGGTTCACCACCACGACATCCGCGTCCATCGCACGCTTACGCGCCTTGAGCACAAAGCAGTCGGTGTAGCTTGGGCACTCTTTTCCCAAGCAGTTATCATTGGTGGAGGTGATGGTGGGAATAATCGGGCTGTCTTCGGCGATATCGTCACACTCACCGAGGTCACCACTCTTGGTGCTGGATGCCCATGAGCGAACTTTGACTAGCTGGCTCAGCGTATCGCTCTCGACTTGAATATTGTGCACCTCCACCATTTGTCGGCTGAGGCGATCAAGACACAGGTAGTTTGCGCGTCCTTTGAGCAGGGCGACTGCGCCAAAAAAGCCCAAGGATTCAACCATCAATGGTAAATCGCGGTGAAAGAGCTGCTCTTGGAGGTTCTTTGAACCCGTACTGATGATGACCTTTTTACCACTCATCAGCGCAGGAACTAAGTAAGCAAACGTCTTACCGGTACCGGTACCCGCTTCAACCACCAATTGGCTTTGCTCGGCAATCGCCTCCTGCGTGGCTTTGGCCATGTCTATTTGCGGCTGTCTGGGTTGAAAGCCGGGGATCGCTTTACCTAGCGCACCTTGCGCAGAAAACGTTTTTTCAATCATCGGTCGTATCGGGTCATCAATTTGGCGACATTATCGCAGCTTTCCCGCTCTCGATCACTAGCTACAAGCATCTATAACCAGGCGACTATCTTGCACGCAAAGCGGCTTTTTGCACCAAGATAGTGCTATTTACTCAGAAACTTAGGTTGAAAATCACCCCAGAATCGATCAATTATTAGGGTCAATAACGGCAAGTCTCTTCTTACCGTGCTGCCTGGGCGTCCTGCGACCCCGACCACCAGCACGTCGCGAGCCTACTCGCGCCTGCCGCAAGGAATATCAATTAATCATGGAAGTACTCGATAGATGGAAAAGAAAACCCTGTTGACCCACTGCAGTGATGCGCCGGGACTTATCTCAAAGATCACCAATATCTGTTACAAGCATCAACTCAACATCATCCACAACAACGAATTTGTTGATAACACCAGTGGGCACTTCTTTATGCGCACTGAGCTTGAGGGTTATTTTAACGACCAAACCTTCCTTGCTGACCTAGACCAAGCACTGCCCGATGGCGCCAATCGCAAGCTGATCGGTTCATCGCGCAAAAAAGTGGTGATCTTGGTGACCAAAGAGGCCCATTGCTTGGGTGATATCCTGATGAAGACCTACGATGGCTCGCTCGATATCGACATTGCCGCCGTGGTGGGTAACTACGATACGCTCCAATCACTGACCGAGAAATTTGATATCCCTTATCACCATGTAAGTCATGAAGGGCTCAATCGTGAAGAGCATGAGAAAGCGGTACTTGAAGTGATTGAGCAATACCAACCTGATTATCTAGTGCTGGCAAAATACATGCGCGTGTTAACTCCAGGCTTTGTCGAAAAGTATCACCACAAGATCATCAATATCCACCACAGCTTCCTGCCAGCGTTTATCGGCGCAAAACCGTATCAGCAAGCCTATGAGCGCGGCGTTAAGATCATTGGTGCCACAGCGCACTTCGTGACGAATGACTTAGATGAAGGCCCGATCATCAAACAAGACGTGATCCCAGTCGATCACAACTTCAGCGCCAAAGATATGGCTCAGGCTGGACGTGATGTAGAGAAAAACGTGCTGAGTAAGGCACTGAATAAGGTCTTGAATGACCACGTGTTTGTTTACGGGAATAAGACAGTCATCCTGTAACTGACTCACCGCAGTTCCGAAAGGAAATAGAGAGAATAAGTGATTGGTGCCAAGCACTTAGCACCAATCACTTCAATAACTAACCGTTAATCTAAGTTAAAGATGGGGGTTTATTTGTACTGGTGGAATTTCTGCGCCAGGTACGGGTCCCACATTGCCGCTGTTGCACTCATCACCAAGTCAGCGCCCATGTCTAGTCGACGGTGCAGATCTTCAGCGTTCATCATGCCGCCTACTGAACAGATAACAAAGTCATCTTTCCACTTAGTGCGCAGGTTGATAAGGTTTTGTGTCACCTCTTCAGCCAAGTCACCAATCGCAAAACCACAGGTACCGCTTGATAGGCGTCCTTCACCTGGTAAAGCCGCAACGCCATCTGGGGTGATAACTTTACGTGGGATGGTGTTGATTGCCGCAAAGCCATCAACATACGGACGGTTGGCTTCAATCACTTTCTCAAGCTGCTCAGCTGGCATCCAGCCAAGTTTGATCATCAGTGGCGTGTCACCGATAGACTCGCGGATCTTCTTAGAAACCAACGCAGAGTTTTCTGGATCTGAGAACAGAGCGCCCTCTTTGCTGCCGCCTAGGTTAGGACAAGAGTAGTTAACCTCGATAACTTTCGCGCCCGCTTCTTTTGCCATAGCAGACACATAGCCGTAATCCTCAACCAAATCACGCTCAGCCAGACCCGGCGTACCGTTCACCGATACCACCATTAGCTGGCCTTGACCCATTCTGCGGTTGCCCTCTTCAATGTCCTTCATCCATACCGATGGCGCCAGTGATGGCACACCAAAAGAGTTGGTGATAGTGATTTTCTCATCCAGAGAAGGGCGAGCACCTGGGTGGATTTCTGAGTTGATCTCAAGGTTGTTAAACTGCTTGTCAGTATCTAGGAAGATACAGTTCGGCGCTGGGTGACAGGCGCGCTCAACACTTCGCACGGTTTTGTATACTGGGATATCAAAGCCAAGCTGCGCGTAAACATCACACCAGTGGCTGTTTAGCAGTGGACCGGCGGGTACGCCAAGGCGTGAGTTCACCTCAAAATCAAACACCTTTTGTGTTTGCTTGATCGCAGGACGAGCAGGCATCTCACCATTAAAGAAAGGACCGTTTTGGTAGTTATCCTCGTAGGTCTTGAGAATATCATAGAGTTCGAACTGGGTTGGAGTAGTCATCAGAAGCCTCTTACTGCGTGTGCCAAAAATAAATTGTGCCGATTCTACAGTTTATGACTGCCCTTGAACATAGGCATTGCTATACCCACACTAAAATAAAGGCCTAAAAGTGATGGATTGACCTGAAAAAGTTCACTCTTTGTCCGTTTACCACGCCAACCAGACTCCTGTCGTGGGGTGTATTAGTCATTCACGCTCTCGATATAACCGAATATATCGTGAATGTCTTGTTCTGATAATACTCCGCGAAATGCGGGCATCATCCCTCCCTGACCATTGTCACCGTCTAAGACCGAGCCCATCAGTTCGAGCTTTAATCCCCAGGGGTTGATTAACTCATCATAGATGCTGTCCGGGCTGACGCTTAAGGAAGCAGAGACGAGGCCATCACCAAGCCCACGATTGCCATGACAGGCGGCGCAGTTGTCAACATATTGTGTCTGCCCATTTGCAAGGTCAGGCGCACCATAGCGAATCTCTGGATAATATTTCACCCCACCAGCGACTGCTGCGCCAACAAGGGCCAATGCGACTAGTGTTTTGCTTGCTGTATTCATCGTTTGCTCCTTCCATCGTTTGACGAATTTGACCACAGGCGATGTGTAAAAAACGTGAACACCCGTGGTTGTTCTATCCTTAAGGCAAACCTCTCTCACAGGGATCATCACCTACTGGAATCAAGCAAGGCTCCCCTCCCCATTGGGCAGGTTCAGGTTTACGTTAAGGAAGATCGATGAACAACATCCTTTTGGTTGAAGACAATCGGCAAATTGCAGAAATCATATTTGACTACTTTGAATCCGAGGCGGTCGAGTTGGACTATGCCGACAACGGCGAACTCGGTCTCAAGCTGGCCAGTGAGGGACACTTTGACCTCATCATCTTGGACCTAATGCTGCCCAAGCTTGATGGGCTTGAGGTTTGTCAGCGACTACGCCACGCCGGTAATAACACCCCAGTCCTAATGCTAACCGCACTGGACAACCGTGACGATATGCTCAAAGGGTTCGACCAAGGCGCCGATGACTACTTAACCAAGCCGTTTGATCTTGAGATACTGGCTGCACGAGTCAATGCCCTGATCAAGCGCTATCAAGGCTCGGTGGCAAAGACCGCTCTCGAGTTTGGCGAACTCAGAGTATTTCCAAGCACCCGCCAAGCCTCGCGCCAAGGACAAGCCCTTCACCTCAACCCAACTACCTATACCATCCTCGAGACGCTGTGCTTAAAGGCACCAAATATCGTGACTCGAGATGAAATGATCAGCGCCATCTGGGACGATGAACAAGGCAACACTGATGCCCTGCGAAGTCATATTTATCAGCTTAGGAATCAGCTGGATAAACCGTTTGCTTTCCCCATGTTGGTCACGATCCCCAAGGTCGGGTTTCGTTTACAAAAGGATGACTAACCTTGCTCAACTTGCAAAATACCCAGCGCCTTACTGACCGGCTAGCGCTGTTCTTTGTCATTATGTCCAGCGTGATTGGGCTGGTTATTCTTATTACCTTTTACGCCGCGTTGGATTGGTCTGAGGACAGAATGGCAGAGCGTCGGATGGTGGTAGATAGAGCGTCAGCGATAGAGCGCTTTATTGGCGGCGAGCACGGCGTTGTCCAATTGGATACGTTAACCTCTGCCTATAATGACATCGACCTGTTGCCCGAGCACTATCGTCAGCTCGAGGAGAGTGAACAACCGTACCTAGTAGAGACCGCCGAGTCTTCACTGTTAGTCTATCGGGGGCATTATTTTGATCAGGGTAATCGGCAGCCGCTGCTCGTTATCTCAGCGGTCGATCGCATCGAAGTCAGTCGCACTGAGCTTTTTATCGCCTGCTTTCTGGTGGTGTGTTTTGTGGCACTGCTGATGTCGATCTTTGCCCTCCTCCTGCATCGTCTATCACACTTTCTGGTCAAGCCTATCAACAGCTTAAGTCAGCAACTGAGTTCGCAAGAACCTCGTGAGCACATGGTATTTACGGTTGCAGATGATGCCTCACAAGAGTTCAAATTACTGACCGAAAAGCTCAATCACTATCGCAGGGAGCTGCACTTAAGCGTCAAGCGTGAGCAAGCGTTCGCCAGATACTCAAGCCATGAGTTTCGTAGTGCGTTGACGGTCTTATCCGGCGCAAACGCACTGCTGGCTAAATTGCCGCACACTGACAAACAGGCAAGACAAATCGATAAGATTCACCTGGCGACTCGGCAAATGAGAGAGATGGTTGATGCACTATTATCGATTGTGCGCTACGAGCGTGAGTGCCCCAGTGCAGCAGAACACCACTCAGAACAAACATTTAAGGCTATCATTGAGGCAAACAAAGCGCTTGCAGACCACAAGCATATCGACTTATCCCTCAACTACGTGGCCGGCCCAACACTGTCAGCCACGCCTGCTGTATTACAGATTGTTTTGGGCAATTTGCTGCGTAATGCCATCGCGGCTAGCGATGCGGGTGGCGTGGACATGACAGTCACCCCGAGTGAGATCACTGTCATTGACGATGGCAGCGGATTCAATACCAAACCTTCTGAACAAGGGCATGGTCTGGGGTTGATGATTGTTGAAGACATCTGCCAGCGTTACCACTGGCAGTTTTCTTTGAGCAATACCAAAGACAGGGGCTGCGAAGCGAAAATCAGCTTTCCTCATCTCCCCTCTGGATCACTTTTATAGCGCGTATCGATACAGGGTGAACTCACCACGGGTTTTATCGACTCCGTCGTTAAATTTCGGCAGCAGGCGCAGCTGCGGGCAAGGGATGTATAACGCCTTATCGTGTACCGCCATCGCATCTGGCCACAGCAAGCGCTCGTCTTTGACTAAATCACCCTCAATGCGACCGGCGCGGATCAGTGTTATCGCCTTATCCTGAACATTACCCAAATAAAAGGTATCCTTGTCATCTGCAGTGATCCCGCCGATAGTGAGCGAGCGACTATAAATCTCAACATAACCTTGCAGCTGGTCAGCACTTAGGCTGGTATCCAATAAATATTTGGTCGCGATTCGGTACAAGATAGGACCACCGGTGGGCTGATAGTAGAGATACTCGTTATTATTACCCAGCTCAATATCATTGAGGTGGAGCATATGTGTGGAGAACGGACGGCCATCAAAGTAGGTCACTACATCTGGGTGGGCACGCGCAGAAAAGTGACGGTCTAGCAGTCTTCGTGCCTCTCCCGACTCGAGATCAACAACAATCAAGGCGCCGACACCAAACTCAGAGATATAGGCAGTGCCCGCTTTGACATCGACTCGTACATCATTGAGCTTGGCTTTGACAGGCAGGATATCTGCATCGAAGCGATACACGCGCTCCACTTGATTGGTTGTGGTGTTTATTTTGACCAGCTTTTGGCTGCCCTCAATGATTTCACCCCAAAATGGCGCTGCGTAATCGACAACCCAGAGGTTACCCTGAGCGTCGGTATGCACCGCATTAACATTACTGAATCGGTTTAACGAATCCTCGCCGTCAAACTGATTCCACTCGTTGCCAGGGTAAGGCACCACCTGACCATCCGCCATCACTTCCGCGACCGAAGGAGAGGCGCTATCTGTCCATTGTGGCATAGACACAAAGGTACGACCCTCGCTTGTGATGGCCACGCCATTCATTGGGTAGGGTGATGTCGCCACCACTTCCAACTCTGCAGCCAAACTCTGCGCGCTGGCAAGGCCCCACCCGCCCACAAGAGCTGCAGCCAGCATCGCTTTTTTATACCAATATCGCATCATCGACTCCTTTTTTGCTTCGCTAACGAGCTCAAAAACCTAGCATGTGCAATGTCAATAAAATGTGAACACAGATTCGTCGCCATGCTCCTTCTTCTCAGCAATAAAGGGCTGCACGATAAAGAACATTTTTTTCACACAGGCACTGGTATTTTGCATCGATAGCCCACGACTGCGTTTGGATTACTTATGAATTTGCCTTTGCAACGATGCCTGCTCATCGTGCTAATTGCCTGTTTGGTCCCTAGCGGTGTGTTGCATGTCGAACCGGCAACACCACAGTGGCCGATGTTTTGGCAACTGCGTGCAACCTTGGTCAACTATACCGGCGTGACGAGCATGCTGCTGATGTCGATGTGTATTATTTTATCAGTCAAGCACTGGCCGCTGGAGCGCTGGCTCGGAGGGCTTGACCAGCAATACCGCTTACACAAATACCTCGGCATTTGCGCTGTTTTTACTGCCCTCACCCATTGGCTTATTTACTTGAGTGACGACCTGATGATGACGCTTCAGCTTGTCGATCCCCGAGAACAAACCTACCCGTTTTGGAAGCTTATCGATGCTTTCGCCGAGCATGCCCAACTGATTGGTGAGTACGGCTTCTACCTCTCAGCTGGATTGGTGTTGATCGCATGGTCTAAACGATTTACTTATCGAGTGTTTCAATTAACCCATAGCCTGTTTCCCTATCTCTACCTGTTGCTGCTTATCCATATGCTGATGTTCTTTGAACAGAGCCTGTGGTTGAGCCTCTCAGGCGGATTGCTTTTCATCACCTGCACGCTTGCCGTTATTGGGGCTATCCTCACTTTGCTTGATGCCAATGGCAAGCCAAAACGCTTTGCTGCTAACCTCACCCAGATCACCCCAACCGCCTATGGTGTTGAGATTAAGCTCAGCGTGGATCAGCAGTTAGAAAACGGGTTTTGTCATCGTCCCGGCCAATTTGCTCTAGTCAGGTTCCATAGCCGCGAAAAGCCTCACCCATTTAGCCTTGCCTCGGACCACAGCCATGACAATTGTGTACGTCTCATGATCAAGGCAAATGGTGAATACACGCAATCTCTGGCCGACAAGCTCAAGCTGAGGCAAAGCGCGCAAATAGAAGGGCCGTATGGGGGTTTTAATTTTGCCGATCACAAGCCTCAACATATTTGGTTGGCAGCCGGGATTGGCATTGCCCCCTTTCTCAGTGCGATAGAGACAGTTGGGCTGGAAAAGTCGGTGGATTTGTTCTACTGCTATCGACACGCAGATCCAGAGCTGCTCAGCGAGCTACGCCACAGAGCCAAGCAATCTGGCATTCGTTTGCATCTAAACAATACCGCTGTTTTAGGGCATCTAGATTGCAATGAAGTTATCAGCTGCATCAACGATGTGACAAAATGCAGTGTGTGGTATTGCGGCCCAATACCATTGGGTAACAAGCTCAAGCGCGCAATGCTACGAGCAAAGCTCCCCAAGCACGCCTTTCATAAAGAGCTGTTTGATTTCAGGTGATGCGGGGTTCAAAAAAGGGCTGATTTGACTCAACCCTTTTACAAGCTTGTAGACTATCGCCTTTCAGCACCGCCTACCAAGCATACGTCTCAATCACATTCTTCTTCGCCATCGGATTGTGTTGGATGTGCTTGTTGATGTTGGCTAGAAACGGCTCTCTGGCCTCTGGCCAAACACCGCGCATGCTGGCGATATTATTGCCGTGATCGCCCCAATAGAAACACGGAAAGTCCTCCATGTTCTCCAGCAGGTACTTCTCTTCTTCCAAGATTTGCAGTGGGGTTGGCAGAATAAACTCGCCGTTTTCTACCTCGCGCTCAAGTTGACTACCTGGCTGTACTGCAAGCGCCATTGGCGCAATCGCATCGGGGCGCATAATGTTAAGCAAACTGGTGGTGTTAACCGCATGCTCTTTGGAGCGCTCACGACCTCCGAGACCAAAGATAAACGATGCTAGCACCTGGATATCTGCCTCGCGCGCCATCTCCATGCCTTTGATCGCATGCTCACGGGTCATGCCTTTTTTAATGCGCTCAAGCACGATTGGATCGCCTGACTCGAGACCTGAATATGCCGTGGTTAGACCGGCTGAACGGATCTCTTTCAACTCGGCAACGCTCTTGCGGCGGAAATCATTAAAGCCAGAGTACAAAGCTAAGTGTTTTAGTTCTGGAAAGGTCACTTTGATCTGGTCAAGGATCGCAATCAGCTTATCAGTGCGCATTGCCATCACGTTACCATCGATCAAAAAGATCGACTCGACTTTCGGGTAGATCATTCGAGCCTCGGCAATATCTTTGAAGATATCGTCCAGATCACGCACCTTAAACCGCTTATCGTCAAACATGGTACAGAACGTACACTGGTTGTTACTGCAGCCCAAAGTCGTTTGGATTAATACACTCTCGGCTTCCATCCAAGGACGATAAATTTTACCTTCGTAATGCATGTTTGGCTCCTCAGCTTGGTGCAACTTTCGACCGCTAAAGCTTAAACTCATCAGCCAATGTTTATAATGGGGCGATTTAATAAATCAGTTTTTCGTTTTTATGAACAATCGACCGTCATTAGTCATGACTAATGAAAACGCACTCGAGTAATCGAGGGACCTCGCGTTACTGTCGTTGTCGTCTAGACTAACAAGACTTTCACTAGCGATCGGGAGACAACATGAGACAAGGTTTGGTTTTGCTTGGGTGCGTATTGAGTATTGGCACTCTTCCAGCTCTTGCCAGTGAGGAGGCTGATCTTATCAGCGAACAGGAAGCGATTACCGCCGCCCTAGCTGAAGTAGGCGTCGAGGTATTAGGGATCCGTTTTGATCATCCTGACACGCAATGGGATGTGTTTATTCGCCTTAATGACACCGCCTATGAAATTGAAATCGACGCCGAAACAGGAGCAATAGTAGCTGCTGAGCAAGAGAGTTTGGCTGAGATACAGGCTGAGTTGTCTGGGGATCTGTCCCACGAGGGGGTTGAAGGTGACGTTGACCCTTAACACAAGCAATAGCGGCATATGTTTTGACCACAACGAGAGTTTCCCCTAGTGCGCCACTAGCAACGTCATAGAAATGGCCTCCCTAATAGACTAGAGAGGCCAAGAGAGGCTTTGATTTAAAACTCTTCAATAAGGCTGTTGTCGGTTTCTTCCCAAGTAGGTACTAGGTCGTGGGCAACACTGGTATTATCACCACCACCAGAAGTCATACCCCAGCTAACGACGCGACCATCGTTCGTAATCGCAGTAAATGCAGTGGTTGACGAGAATACTTCGATCACGCCGCCCTCAAGTTCACCAGCGACATCGCTGCTATTGCCACCATTCGAGCTGCTACCCCAAGTAACAAGGCTACCATCGTCTTTTAGCGCAGCAAACGCATTGTTGGTCGAGTAAACAGTAATCACTCCGCTCTTGAGTTGGTCAGCAACCGCGGTGCTATCACCACCGGTACCGCCCCAAGTGACAAGACTACCGTCCGCTTTCAATGCTGCGAATGCATTATTGTTTGAGAACACTTCAATGACATCACCGCTGAGTTGGCTCTGAACATCGTCGCTATCGCCACCGTTGTAAATACTACCCCAAGTGATCACGCTACCGTCTTCCTTAAGTGCTGCAAAAGCGTAGGTATTGGATATTACCGCCTTTACATCACTGGCAATCTCTTGTGCCACCTGGTCGCTATTGCCACCGCTAGTCGCATTGCCCCAAGTCACAACACTGCCATCTGTTTTTAGTGCAGCAAAAGCACTGTTGGTTGAGGAAACTGCGACAACATCACTGGTAAGCTGATCCGCGACACTTGAACTGTCCGAGCCATAACCAGTACCGCCCCAAGTAACTAGGCTACCGTCCTCTTTTAGTGCCGCAAATGCACGACTAGTGTTGAAAATATCAGTCACATTGCTATCTATATCCTCAGCAACCACGGTGCTGTCACCGCCGTAAATTCCGCCCCCCCAAGTGACGACACCGCCTTGCTCATTGATTGCCGCAAAAGCGCCACTGGTCGAGTAGACATTTGTCACACCTTCAGCAATCGCATCAGCAACCTCAGAGCTATCACCACCATTGTTAGCGTGCCCCCAAGTAACTAGACTGCCATCTGACTTGAGCGCTGCAAACGCCCAATCAGTTGAAAAAGCACCAACGATATCCGATCCAAGTTGTTCAGCCACATCTGTGCTATCACCACCATAGTTATAGACACCCCATGAGATCATACTGCCATCCGACTTGAGTGCTGCAAATGCACGCTCAGACGCATACACTTCTACGACATCACTCGCTAACTGGTTATCAACCTCAGTGGTGTCTGAGCCATAGTTACCCCAGGCCAGAGTATGACCATCTGACTTGATCATCGCAAAAGTACTAATGTTTGTCGTTGCGCTGAGGGCAACTGTAGGGGTGTTGACCACATAGGCTTCATCCGTCAGACCATCATTATGAGCAGTCACCTCAAGACGAACTGGCTTCCCATAAAGCTCTTTAGTTAAAACTAGTCCTACCTCGGTCGAGTGCTGCTTTTCACCGACTACCCATTGATAAGTCAGATTACTACAATCCTGACAATAGACATCACCGAGAAGCTCACTACCAACCTGATATTGTCCCTCAATGGCAATACCAGTAATACTTGGAGCAATGCCTGGCTCAGATTCTGAGGAGGAATTACATCCGGCAAGTAACGAAGAGCCAATAGCCATTGTGACTAATTTTATTTTCATTGTGTTGTTCCTTGTTTTTTGTTTCTTCAAGGTATAACGACACCAAAGACCCGTTAATTAATGTAATCTTAAACTGACGAATTAATAATAAAATTATAATTAGCGCAACGCTAAATGGAATGATGTCTTTTTAGACAAATACAATAACAAAGAACCTTCCCCATTCATAAAACGGAACACAACAACCAGCAAGCAACTGATATTATTACACATAATCGGCGTGCCATAACGCTCGCCTTCTCGAGTAGGTTTGATAACAATACCAACCGACTAACCATGATTTTATTTATTGATCATATCTAATCAGTTATCTCTAGTACGAAAATAATCATCGAAATATATTACAAATGTACTAGGACTATCGTCACGATAAATACCCATCTTAAAATAAGGGCCAGCGCAATCGTTGTAGCTGGTCGCGCCGCTATATTCTACTACTTGATTGTTATCGATATTTATCTCTAGAGAACCCGATGGCTCATGAGTCCAAGTCACTTTAATATCAAACTCGTACCAGCGATTTTTTTCTATCGGTGGACTCAGGTAGTACTGCTGGCGCACCATCCCCTGCTTATTATGCTGATTGACGGCAAGTGGGCTAGTTTGCCCGCGGATCAAGAAGCGGTTATCGCGCAATTCGATGCCAAGGTTAGGGCTGCGGCTGATCTCCCCGAGATGACGGTCAGGCGTCGCATGCCACTGCGCGATCAACGCGCGCACATCAGCAAACTGCCACTCATCAGGAATATAGACTCGAAATTGATAGCGCATTGGCGTGTCGAAAGGCGCTCGATACTGCTCATAGACCTCAGCGCGATGATACCAACCGCTACGGGTTTGATACTGCTCTCCTTCTCTCAACTCTATGCGTAACACTTGGTTATTGCTATCAATTGGGTCAGTAATGATGGTTGCTGAATGCACATGACCGAACTGCTTGCCCCACCCAGCGAGTGTCTCCAGATCACTTGAGCGTTGATGCTCGTCTGCTGAGACTACTTTTGACGGGGGGCAAGTGAGTGGTAGATCTGCTGCGGTTTGGCAGCCGCTCATTACAGCGCTGCCCATTAAGAAAGATAGCCACACATGGCCTTTCTGCACTTTAAGAAATTTCACAACTGCATAGCCCATCTGGATATTGTCTCATAACGACTAAACGACGCATTATACAACAGATAGTTATGTTTCTGCTTTTTCAGCAGTCGGTCGCCAAGACGCCGCAAACGACTTCGACGAGAGCACTATAGCTTAATCGCCAACTCAACCCCCTGCTTTATCGCTCGAACAGCATCAAGCTCGCCAGCGACATCAGCACCACCGATGACATGTACGCGCTCGCTTAGCTCTTGCCAACGCGCCTCAAAGGGCCGCACCGATTCTTGGCCAGCACACACCACCACCATGTCCGCATCCAGTAGCTTCTGCTCTCCACCCAACATAATATGCAGTCCGTGTTGGTCGAGCTTTTCATAGCTAACGCCACCGATAAGGTTGACACCGCGCTGCTCAAGTGTTCGCCGATGTATCCAGCCCGTGGTTTTACCCGGTCCCTTACCCACTCTGCCCTTGCGTCGTTGCAGTAGCCAAACCGTTTTGTCACAGATCGGCTCTGGAAACGGATAGATCCCTCCCGGCTGCTCCATCTGACGGTCAATCCCCCACTCCTGCAGCCAATCATCGAGGCTTTGGCTAGGCGGCTCGGTCAGCATACTGGCAACATCGACACCAATCCCACCCGCGCCAATGATGGCGATCTTATCGCCCTTATAGGTTTTCTCTCTAATCAGAGTTTGGTAATCAACCACTTTATCCGAGCCCTCTAGGCCATTAAAGGCAATCTTACGAGGTTGGACACCCGTGGCAAATACCACCTCATCGTACTTTTTGAGCTGTTCAAAATCCGCTTCAGTATCAAGGAGCAGATTAACGCCCGTCTGCTCGATACGATTAGCAAAGTATCGGATTGTCTCACGAAACTCCTCTTTACCTGGGATCTGCATCGCTAGGCGAAATTGACCACCAATCCGGTCACTGCGCTCGATAAGGTCAACAACATGCCCCCGCTCGGCCAAAGTCGTGGCGCAAGCAAGACCCGCGGGGCCCGCTCCCACGACAGCAATGGTTTTTTTCTCAGTGACTGGCTCAACCTTGAGCTCAGACTCGCGGCAGGCCAGTGGATTGACTAAGCAACTGGCCGCCTTGCCGACAAATACATTATCCAAACAGGCTTGATTACAACCGATGCAGGTGTTGATCAGGTGGCTTTGATTCTGCTCAGCTTTCGCGACGAAATAAGGGTCAGCTAAGAAGGGTCTAGCCATTGACACCATATCCGCCTGACCTGAGGCTAAGATCCGCTCCGCTTCATCCGGTGTGTTGATCCGATTACAGGTGACAATGGGTATCGAGACATAGGGCTTTACCTTTTCCGTCACCCAGGTAAACGCGCCCCGTGGTACTTGGGTGGCAATGGTCGGGATCCGGGCCTCGTGCCAACCAATCCCGGTATTCAAAATGGTCACGCCAACCTTTTCTAACTCTTGTGCTAACTCAACAACGTCATCAAACGTGCTGCCTTGCTCGACTAAGTCGAGCATCGATAAGCGAAAGATAATAATGAACTCGTCACCTACCGCGCGCCGAATTGCTTTGACGATTTCCAATGGCAAGCGCATGCGCTTTTGATAACTGCCACCCCACTCGTCATAACGCATGTTGGTCCGCTTACACAGAAACTGATTAATCAAGTAGCCCTCTGAGCCCATAATTTCTATGCCATCATAATCTGCCAACTTGGCGAGTGCTGCGCTATTGGCAAAGTCATCGATTGTGGCGCGGATTTGCCGTGGGCTCATTTCACTTGGGGCAAAACGGGCGATTGGCGCTTTGATCGCTGAGGCACTTTGAGCAAAGGGATGCATCGCATAGCGCCCAGCATGGAGTAGCTGCAGAGCAATCTTGCCTTGGTGACGGTGCACCGCCTCTGTGATGACCTTATGTGCCGCCGCGTGTTTTGGCTTGCTAAATTCCGCGCTCAACGGATGCAGGCGTCCACGCAGATTGGGCGAAAATCCTCCAGTCACAATCAAGCCCACTCCCCCCTTTACCCGCTCTTCGTAAAAGGCAGCGAGCTTTTCGAGCCCCTGTTTGTGCTCTTCAAGTCCGGTATGCATTGAGCCCATCAAGACTCGATTACGTAATTGAGTAAAACCAAGGTCTAATGGCTGGAGTAGATTGGGATACATGACTTACCTCGCTCGTAACCTAGTAATGATGTTCACCCGATCAAAGGAAGACTTGATGGGTCAATTTATTATTGTGGTCTGACCAGAATAGGCGGTGAAGATCTGAATATCAAACATCTATTTACAACTATGCAACATGCATCAAGGTTCATTTTTGGACTAAAGTTGTTAGAAAGCATAGGTTAACGTAGGATTAGGGCTGCTCTCCCTGTACTCACAGGATGCGAACCTAACTGTGGAGAAACAATGAAAACTTTGTTCAAGTTCATCGGCAAAATACTTAGAGGCTTGTGGAAGACCATCACCTTTATTCGGGTGGCGATTTTAAACCTATTCTTCCTCGCGGTGATTGCTGTCGTCTTTTTTACCTTTCAACAGGCAGATCAGGTCACCGCAACGCCGACGGTCGAGCAACCGTCTGCTTTGATTATGAACCTGTCCGGCCCGATTGTTGAAAGTCGCTCTTACATCAATCCGATGGATTCGATCACTGGGTCGTTTTTTGGCGCAGACATGCCAAGAGAAAACGTTCTTTTTGATATCGTTGATACCATTCGTCACGCTCAAGAAGATGACCAGATCACTGGCATCGTCCTGGCATTGCAGGAAATGCCAGAAACCAACCTAACTAAGCTGCGCTACATCGCCAAAGCGCTGGCTGAGTTCAGCGCCTCGGGTAAGCCGATCTACGCGGTTGGCAGCATCTATAACCAGAGTCAATACTATCTAGCCAGTTATGCCGATAAGGTGTTTCTTGCGCCGGATGGCGGCGTTATGCTCAAAGGGTACAGTGCGTACAACCTGTACTACAAGGAACTGCTTGAAAAACTTGATGTAAATACTCATGTATTTCGCGTTGGTACCTACAAGTCTGCGATTGAGCCTTTTATCCGCGACGACATGTCTGATGAAGCCAAAGAGTCTGCGGCTCGTTGGCTAAGTCAAATGTGGGGTGCCTACGTTGAAGATGTTGCGACCAATCGCGACATCGAACCACAAAGCCTGACACCATCAATGGAACAGCTCCTAGAAATGATGCGTGAAGTGGATGGTGACATGGCTACGCTGGCGCTTAATATGGGGTTGGTTGATGAACTAGCCACCCGTCAGCAAATTCGTCAGCAGATGGCAGACGTGTTTGGTGCCAAAGGCAATGACAGTTATAACGCGATCAGCTACTACGAGTATCAAACTACCTTGTTTGATACCTTCTCTACCGCTGCGGACGATATCGCCGTAGTGGTGGTCAGCGGCGCGATTATGGATGGTCGCCAACAACGTAATCGTGTTGGTGGTGACACTACTGCTGCCTTGCTACGCCAAGCCAGAAACACGGAATCCGTCAAAGCGGTGGTGCTTCGAGTTGATAGTCCTGGAGGCAGCGCATTTGCCTCAGAGGTGATCCGCAATGAAATCCTTGCTCTGCGCGAAGCTGGAAAGCCTGTAGTGGTCTCAATGTCCAGCTTAGCTGCCTCTGGTGGCTACTGGGTCGGCATGAATGCCGATAAGATTCTCGCCCAGCCGACAACATTAACTGGCTCGATTGGGGTGTTTAGCGTGATCACTACCTTCGAGGATGGTCTGAATAATCTTGGCATCAGCACCGATGGTGTTGGTACCTCACCATTTTCAGGCGTTGGTATCACTACCGGGCTTAGCGATGGTGCGTCACAAGCCATTCAGCTTGGTGTCGAGCACACCTACAATCGCTTTACTAACCTCGTCAGTGAAGGACGTGGGATAGAGTCAAGCAAAATGGACAGCATTGCCGAAGGTCGTGTGTGGACAGGCTATGATGCAATGCAGCTCGGCCTGGTCGACCAAATGGGTGATTTTGATGATGCCATTGCCAGCGCAGCACAATTGGCCGAGCTCGACGATTACAACATCGATTGGGTACGTAAACCATTACCGCCACTACAAGAGTTTTTGCAGGAAATGTTTAACCAAGTCTCGCTTGGTGTGTTAGACAGCCTTGGTGTCCAACTCCCTAGCGCACTGAGCCCAATCACTGAGCAGGTAGCAAGCGACGTGAGTCTGCTCAACAGCATGAATGACCCTAAAGGACACTATGCGTTGTGTCTGAATTGTAACCTGCTTTAACCTCTCCAAGCCCTCCTCTACAGCTCGAAGGAGGGATAGCGGAGTTTGACCTAGACTAATAGGACGCGAGTTATATAATTAGCGTCCTTTTTTCTCTCTCAAAACCAAAGCAGCCTTATGACAAGAAAGCACATCTACATCGCCTACACTGGCGGCACCATCGGCATGCAAAAGTCCGAACAAGGCTATATCCCCGTTGCGGGCTTTATGGAACAACAACTGGCGAGTATGCCTGAGTTTCATCGCCCTGAGATGCCGGAATACACCATTCACGAGTATGACCCACTGATCGACTCCTCAGATATGTCGCCAAAAGACTGGCAGCAGATCGCGGATGATATTCGTGATAACTACGACAACTACGATGGCTTTGTCATTCTCCATGGCACAGACACCATGGCCTATACCGCTTCGGCCCTGTCTTTCATGCTGGAAAACCTTGGCAAACCTGTGATTGTCACTGGCTCACAGATCCCGCTAGCCGAGCTGCGTTCAGATGGCCAGGCCAACCTGCTTAACGCCCTGCATATTGCTGCCAACTACCCAATCAATGAAGTCACGCTGTTTTTTAACAACCAGCTAATGCGTGGCAACCGCAGTACCAAGTCACACGCAGACGGCTTTAATGCCTTTACCTCACCCAATTTGCCTGCACTGCTTGAGGCGGGGATCAGCATTAAAGTCAGCAATGGTGTCGAGGTTGCGCAAAAGCCTCAGGGTGATTTTTTCGTTCACAATATTACCCCGCAGCCTATCGGTGTAATCACCATGTACCCTGGGATATCACACGAGGTTATCCGCAATACCTTAAGACAGCCCGTCAATGCAATGATCTTACTGACCTTCGGTGTCGGTAATGCGCCGCAAAACCCAGAGTTGCTCGGTCACTTGAAAGAAGCCTCTGAACGCGGTGTCATCGTGGTCAATTTAACCCAATGCCTAGCAGGTAAAGTCAATATGGGTGGCTACGCAACCGGGTGCGCCCTTGCCGACGCTGGTGTGATCAGCGGTTATGATATGACACCAGAAGCCGCACTGGCTAAACTGCACTTCTTACTCAGTCAAGATTTGAGCTACGACGAGGTTAAGCAGCAGATGCAATTAGTGCTGCGCGGTGAAATGAGTTTATAGCCAGTATAAAGCCATGTGCAACAGCCAAGATTTGTGGCAGAGACACTAAAAATTTGCAAAAAAAGGTAGCCAATGTGGCTACCTTTTTCTTACTATCGCTGAAGTAAAAAGCTAGTCCTTGGCAGCTTTGTCTGCACTGGATATCTCGAATCTGGCGATCTCTTGCTCCGTTCGAGTAAATTGATGCTTAAGCTCGACTTTGCTTTTGAGGTGCAACTCGCCCCCCGCCGCAATGGTCATGTGTTGCGCGTCCAAATTGTGCTTGGATTGATAGAGCATCACCGCCTGCATGCACTGATCTCGTTGCTCAGTCGTCAGTGGTTGCCCCTCGGGCCAACGACCGGTCTCAATGGCATAGGTTAAGCGTTGATAGACTTGTGGGGTGATCGCTTCAAGAAGTTGATTGACATCCATGTTGATAATCCTTTTTACCCGCATCTAGCCACAGGGCGACATGCTTGAAAAACAAAAAGCCAGGGTTAGTAGCGAAACAATAACTCGCTGATTAACGTAGTCAATATAAATACAGATAATCAGTGGATTTGATCACGCGCATGAAAATTCAGTTGTTAAGACCCAGCATTCTCATTGCCTGCACTGCCCTGCTATCGGGGTGCTTCGAGCAGTTAACCGAAACAGAACAGCTGTGTCGGGATAACCCAGAGCTTGAGTGTCAGCAGCTCAACATCGATGACAGCCAATGTCATGCGCCACGCTATAGACTGCTGGCTTATCGTGCCGAAACACCCGCCCCTCGCACCGATATTCAACAAATTCGTGAGTACGAACTGGTGAGCGATTTTAGAAGCTGTCTCGAGCTTGCCGCGCAGATCGAGCCCATTGACAGACGCGATCGAAAAACCGCTCGATTTGAAACCATGATGTCGATGCGTCAAGAGCAAAAGCGTCTCATTGCCAATATCAAGGATACGCAGTCTGCCCACGCACTGTACTTTGCTTGGATCTATCTTGGTGAAGAATCGGCGCGACGTCAGTTCCTACGCCTTGAAGGTGAGCCTGAGCTTGATACTGCCGAGCTGCAGTACGCACTGGCCACTTTCTACACCACTCGCGACCCGGCCAAAGCTGAGCAAATGCTGCACCGTGCCATTGAGCTCTCTATGGAGACGCCTGTCAACCGTGACATCTTTACCACCCTGAGCACGCTCTATTACCGTACTAATCAAATCGAACTCGCCTATTTGTGGTCGATGGTGGCAAAGCACTTCGGTGTAGCGATCGCGTCCGAGCGTGAATTGGAATTTCTCTATCAAAATGTCACGCCACAACAGAAACGACAGTTAGACCAGCAGAGTTTGAGCATTGTGGCTGAGATTAACTCGCAGCGATACCGCAATCGCAGTATCGCTGACTGATTATAACGCTCCTGCACGTTAGGCAATAAGCGGTGAGCTGCGCTGGAAGCGAAGCCTAAGAGTGAATTTTGACCACCCCGCTGAGCTGTCGAGTTCCGCTCATATGAAACTTTAGTTTCAATTAGCTTTCAGTTTTGGAAAAAACTAACGAAACCGAATTTACACAGAAGCGCTCGCCCGTGGTGGGAGGCCCATCGGGAAAAACATGGCCCAAATGGCTATCACAGCGCGCACATCGTATCTCGATTCGCTGCATTCCATGACTGTGATCACTCAAGTATCGTATCGCGTCTGGCTCAATTGGCGCGTCGAAACTTGGCCACCCACACCCAGAATCAAATTTGTTTTTTGATTCAAATAAGGCGGCGCTGCAGCAAGTACAATGATACACGCCTGACTCTCGGTTATGCAGCAGCACCCCAGAAAACGGGGCCTCAGTCCCCTGCTGGCGACAAACTCGAAATTCCTCGTCCGTTAGCTGCTCACGCCACTGCTCGTCTGACTTCTCGATCTTTTCCATTACGATTTTCCATGCCCTTTTGTATTATTATTTACCAGGCCTATGGCCTTGGGATCACTGACTCAACTTTTTCATTGTGCACTTGCGAAATCGCCGCGCTGTAGCACATACTTAACACCTTAAAGAGGATGATACTAAGCCCAACTGGCAAACTGTCACTGTAGTATTTTAAGCAAACACTTGGTGAAATGAACCCGTGGCACGGATAAAAATCGACCATTTAGGTTAAATTGTGCAAGAAAAGAAGAAAAATTTTTGACATGACGCAACTTAGCGCCGATTATCTGTTGCAGAATTTCAATTGGTTTTGTAATTTTACTACCAGTTATCTTTCATCAAGAAATATAAAGTTGTGGAGCAACTAAAAATGACTATCAAAGTAGGTATTAACGGTTTTGGCCGTATCGGTCGTTTCGTATTCCGTGCATCTGTAGAGCGCGCTGACATCGAAGTAGTAGGTATCAACGACCTAATCGACGTAGATTACATGGCATACATGCTGAAGTACGACTCAACTCACGGTCGTTTCAACGGTACTGTAGAAGTTAAAGACGGCAACCTAATCGTTAACGGTAAGACTGTACGTGTTACTGCTGAGCGTAACCCAGCGGACCTTAAGTGGGACGAAATCGGTGTTGACGTAGTAGCTGAAGCAACTGGTATCTTCCTAACTGACGAAACTGCACGTCAGCACATCACTGCTGGTGCTAAGAAAGTTGTTCTTACTGGTCCTTCAAAAGACGCAACTCCAATGTTCGTTAACGGCGTAAACTTCGACACTTACGCAGGCCAAGACATCGTTTCTAACGCTTCTTGTACTACTAACTGTCTAGCGCCTATCGCTAAAGTTCTTAACGACAAGTTCGGTATCGAATCTGGTCTTATGACTACAGTTCACGCAACTACTGCGACTCAAAAAACTGTAGACGGTCCTTCTGCTAAAGACTGGCGCGGTGGCCGTGGTGCTTCTCAGAACATCATCCCTTCTTCAACTGGTGCTGCTAAAGCTGTAGGCGTTGTACTTCCAGAAGTAAACGGTCTTCTAACTGGTATGGCTTTCCGCGTACCAACTGCTAACGTTTCTGTAGTTGACCTAACAGTTAACCTTAAGAACGGCGCAACTTACGAAGAAATCTGTGCAGCTATGAAAGAAGCTTCTGAAGGCGAAATGGCTGGCGTTCTTGGTTACACTGAAGACCAAGTTGTTTCTCAAGACTTCATCGGTGAAGTTTGCACTTCAGTATTCGATGCTAAAGCTGGTATCGCACTTAACGACAAGTTCGTTAAAGTTGTATCTTGGTACGACAACGAAATCGGTTACTCAAACAAAGTTCTAGACCTAATCGCTCACATCTCTAAGTAATTAGAGCAGCGTTTAGCTACGACTTGTCTTTGAGACATGATTATTAAAAAAGGCGACTCTCGAGTCGCCTTTTTGCTATCTGCGATTTGGCCATGGCCAAATCATGCTGTCAAAGGAAACGACTCATGGACTACTCTACCCTCCCTACCGTCAGCGCATTGTCTGACTGCGTTTCAATCGCTCAACTCGACCAAATCAAGGTCATTCGTGTCGACCACCCACATGCCAGCGCGGCCATCTCACTTTTCGGTGGGCACGTGCTTTCCTATGCTCCTCAAGGTGCTGAAGATCTGATCTGGATGAGCGAGCAAGCAAAATTCGATGGCCAAACTGCTATTCGTGGCGGGATCCCTATTTGTTGGCCCTGGTTTGGCCGCATTCATGCTCCAGCACACGGCTTTGCCCGCAATAGCCAATGGGAGCTAATCGAACACCGCGAAAATGACCATGGCGTGATGATTGAACTCGCGCTGTTTGCCAGTGAGGCGACGCACGACATCTGGCCGCACCTATTCGATGCGCGGCTGCTGATCGAGGTAGGCAAGCAGCTTACGGTGACGCTCAAGGTGATGAATATTGATGATACGCCGTGGCGTTTTTCTGGTGCACTGCACAGCTACCTCAATGTTGGCGATATTCATCAAGCCCACACTCAAGGCCTGGGGAATCAATACATTGATAGCCTGGCTGACAATCAGGTTTGTTCATCGGATGGCACGCTCAAGCTTATCGGCAGTGTCGATCGCGTTTATACTCAGCCTGAGGCCGTGATCAAGATTGAAGACTCCGAGCTTAAGCGCACTCTCCTTATCGAAAACCAAGGACACAACAGTGCGGTTGTCTGGAACCCTTGGTCTGAGGGTGCCCAAGCCATGGCGGATATGCAAGACAATGGCTTTGAGACCATGCTGTGTGTTGAGTCCACGGTGCACGCAAACAGCCTCGATGCAGGAACCGAGCTCAAGCCTGGTGAATCACATACGCTTGTCACCCGCCTATCAGTGTAACCCTCGCCTTTGATAGTCTGTCGTCTACACCGACTGTTCATTAGGCGGATAATAACAAGGGGCAGGCAGTACTTTAGCCCCTTGTTGATTCCTGTTAGACTTGCGCCACTTCAGAATAATCAATGTTACTGGTGCCATTGCCATGTCCTACCAATGCCCGCTTTGCCAAGAGCCACTGACCCTGACTGAGCGCTCTTACCGCTGCGTAAACAACCACAGTTTTGACCTTGCAAAAGAAGGTTATGTCAACTTGATGCCAGTGCAGCACAAACGCTCAAAAGATCCAGGCGATAATAAAGAGATGATGAACGCGCGACGTCGTTTTCTCGACCTTGATTACTACGCGCCGCTGCGCGAGCGGGTCGCGACACTTTGCCAAACTCAGAACCACATCAGCAACCCAGTGATCCTTGACATAGGTTGTGGTGAGGGTTACTACACCGAGCATATCGCTAAGGTGACTCAATCTGATGTGCATGGTCTGGATATTTCTAAAATCATGATCAGACAGGCTGCCAAGCGTTACCACGGCGTCAATTTCTGTGTTGCCTCAAGTCAGCGCCTACCGTTTGCTGACAACGCGCTTGATGCCATCGTGCGCATCTATGCCCCTTGTAATCATCAGGAGCTGGTTCGCACCACTAAAGAGCAAGGGATCATTGTCACTGTTACGCCAGCAGCGCGCCACCTGTATCAGTTGCGTGAACTAATCTATTCGGATGTCCGCCTACATGATGAGACCGCTGAGGAAATCGATGGCTTCGAGCTTGAGGTGGAAGAAAAGCTCAGCTATCCGATGCACCTTTCTGGTAGCGATGCGTATGACTTGTTGCAGATGACGCCATTTGCCTGGAAAGCCAGTCCTGAACTGATCCAGACGCTTGTCGACCAAGAAGGCTTCATCTGTGAGGCAGATTTTATGTTGCGAGTGTATCGCAAAAGGTAGCACTCAACGTCCGGTACGCTCTATCACTACACGATAGGTAACCAGGCGACATATGCGATTGGTTCAAGCGGTTTGATAACCAACACTGCCTCTCTTAGACTTTAGACGATTAGGTCCAATGGAGGCAGCATGCAACAGCCCGGCTCATTTCACATCGCATTTCGTCGTTGCTACACCGTCAGCGTTGCACTGCTCGTTGCCGGCTGCATTCCCTCTTCGCAATCACCTGCGGGGATCTCTAGCCAATCGGTTAGTCACCACTTCGACTACCAGATGGTTGACGAGAACAATACGCCCATCTTATTAGCCAATCTGCCCAAAGAAATCCTGCAAGCTGACGTGGTACTTGTTGGAGAGTGGCATGGTCATGCCGGTATCCATCGGTTTCAAGCTGACCTTTATCAACAGCTAATGGAAAACAACCCGCGGGTCACTCTATCCATGGAGCAGTTTACTCGAGACAAGCAAACCGTCGTTGACGCCTATCTACAAGGGGAAGTCGGTGAGCAATTTTTGATTGATAAGGGCGATGCTTGGCCTGACTACACCCGAGACTACCGCGCCCTCGTCGAGCTTGCGAAAAACAACCAACAACCGGTGATAGCGTCTAATGCGCCCAGTCGCATCGTGCGTTGTGTAGGGCGATTAGGGCCAGACTATCTCGAGACTTTAGATGACAGCGAACGAGGCTGGGTAGCACAGCGCCTGGATCTAAGTGATAACCCATACAAGCGCTTATTTATGGCATCAATGCACCACGGGCCGGTCAAAGCGACTCAAGACCATTACGCCGCGCAGCTTACTTGGGATGAAACCATGGCTGAAAGTATTGTTCTGCACCTCAAGCAAAACCCAAGACAGCAGGTTATGCACATTGCGGGAGACTTCCACATCAACGAGGGCCTTGCGATTGGCCGTATTATTACCCGCTTGGAGCCCAGCCTCGATATAGTGACGATCAGTCCATCAAGCAAAGGCATCACTGGTAGTGATTACACGATAAAGGTCCTCTCACCACCGCCGCGATACATCCAAGAGCATCATCGGGTTGCTGCGTATCACAGCGTAGGCAAAGTCACTAAAGTTCCAGCTTGTCACTGACCTCACGGCTAGGTATTAGGCCTGCGCTCCGACTTTTGTTCTGTGCACTTTTGTTCTGTGCACCTCTGTTCTGTGCGTAGTGCTTTCAGCTCCTCGCGCAGTGCTTGAATATCATCGGCAAGTTGTTTATCCGCCTTACCACCACCGGAGCTATCCATGATCCATGAAGCAAGTACGGCGGTAAAGCTACCAAACATACCAACGCCAGTGGTGATTAAGACGATCGCCACCAATCGTCCCTCCAACGTGACCGGATAATAATCACCGTACCCAACCGTAGTGATTGTGACAAATGTCCACCACAGGGCGTCGCTCGCTTGGTGGATGTTGGCACCAGGCATACCTTGCTCTAGGTAAAGGATGTATATCGAACCAAAAATCAGCATCATAATCGATATCACCATCATAAAATGCAGTGACGTCGAGGCTCTATTTTCATTAATCGCATGAGAAATGATCGACACAGACTTGATAGCACGCAGTAGACGGAGCACCCGGATAACACGCGCAAACTGATTCATTTCCAGCAGTGGGATACATGAAATCAGGTCAAGCCAGCCCCATTTCATATACTCTCGCTTTGAGGGAGCTGCGCGGTATTGTTGAATAAAGTCGATAAAGAAAATCAAACAGATAACGCTATCAACGTAGAGCAAAATCTGCATCACTTCTTTAGGCACTTCAAACATTAACTCGATCGTTAATGAAGTGACAACAAAGATAGATAGCACTAATACCGCTAACTGAAAGGCCGTGACTTGGCCAGAAATCACCTTGGGCTGCATAACCCCTCCCAATTGATTGTATCGGTTAGACTCAGTTTGACTTGATATCGCTTGCTTTGGCCTCTTTGCTTAACACTCTAAACGCGCTACGCACCGGGATAATGATTTGCGAGAACAGTGCTGTTCCCCAAAGGATATTTGCCACAACCGAGGGCACAAAAGCCACAACGATCAAGGTGACCAGCGCCAAGCTGATGCCAAAATATCTGACTTTGGCGGTGGCAAATCGATGAGCGGTTCTCAGTTCGATCACATTCTGGATCTTAAGCAGGCATAGCAGATAGCCCGCAAGACCCAAGCAGCCAATCACGGCATACTTTAGAGGATATTGCTCGGCAAAGGCCACCTTAACCTCTGCCGATAAGGCCACGCCAATCATCACACAGCAAAGCATTAACACTAGGTGAGAGGTAACCCAAGCGATCAAGGTACTAGGTTGATTGTTTCTAGGCTTACCGTTGCCGACAAAATCAAAATAGATCCAACACAAAACAAAAATAGATAGACCACCAAAGGCATAGTTAACAAACACATCGCCCACAACGGTGTCGATACCCTTATCTGCAAGCGTGATCACCAGTTTAAAGAAGCCTTCTCCTGCAACAATCAACAATAGCAGGGCAAATCGCTCTGCCATATGCCCAAGCCTTGGTAGGAAGCGAGCGTTATGGATCACGCCAACCTTGGGAGCAAGGTATAAACTGATCAGACTTAAAACCCCAAACGAAAATACCAAATAATTATAGGGGTCAGGGAAAAAGGCACTGATAAAGAATACCAGTGCGCCAAATGCAAAGCGCTTTGCTAGGATCGAAGGTAAACACGCCTCAACCTTGTCGACGCTGCGGGCACGAAAATACAACAAAGCAATGATGGCACGATTAAGAGCGTAAGCCAGAGCGAAAAAACGCCATCCCCCGCCGGTTATGTGCAGTATCGAAGACGACATCACCATAATGGTGACGATTTGGATCGCCATAATATAACGGTGTGGGATATCGGTGCTGACATAGAGCGAGTTGAACAGACTTAAATCAAACCACGCCAACCAAATCACGCTAAACAGCGCCGAAAAGATTAAGAACCCGTTCACGTCCAAATGGTGGCTTAAAAAGTTACCCAATACGAAAATGGACACCACATGAGCAAGGTCATAAAACAGCTCGATCCAGTGGACATGGTCACTGCTGGAATCTGCATCTAAATGGTGAATGGGTTTACGCCACAAGGCGTGTTTTTTTGCTAAGTCCATACCGATAACTCCTTGAAACACTGTTCGGCTCATACGATGTGGTTCATTATGGTAACCAGCTGAACATATTCAAGAAGTATACTTTTGGTAACCTAGCCACAACCAATCCGACCATCGAAAGAATATCTAGAAGAACATCAAGACACCCATAGATATCAAGACACCCATAAAATAATATTTTGACACCCATTATATAAAAGCAAACTTCAACTCTCACAATCGGGAGTAACTGCTAACCAAAATCAAAGACCGAAACCAGTCAATACATCGCAACTTCGACTCGTTTTTTCGCTTTGGTATCACTACGTACAATAGCTCGCCTCACCACAACTCTCGCTGCAGTGAAATGGAAAACTCATCAGTAAATTACGCCGCTTTAAAGCAACGCCTTGCGGAAGTAATGCCTTTCATACGGTGTAATCCATGATGGTACTGATACTGGCGCAGAGATTGCTCACGGCCAATTGGGCCGGTAAACTCCTGCTCGAGCGAGCAAATTAGCGACGCCCAGACCGTGTCGTCTATGCCTAGGCGGGTCAGAATTGGGGGATGAGCTTCGGCGATAAATCCAGGTTTGTCCTCTCTGATGGCACGGCCACTGATATCCACCAGAGCAACGTAGTCATCCAAACGTAGTGGCAAACCCGCTAGGCTCTTGTTACTTGGGTCTCCGGCAAAGGGGAATAAGGCCTGAGGCTGTGATGGTGCTCTTTCACTCGAGCCTCGCAAGCAATTTATCCGTTTTTTGAAGCTGGTGTAGTCGGACTGCTCCGGTGTCTGTGCAATTTTGGCTCGTACTGGATTTAAATCCACGTAGGCCATACATGCTACCAACGCCGCCTCATCAAGCAGCGCCTGAGACCTAAAGCGCCCCTCCCAAAATCGGCCAGTACAGCCCTCTTCTTTGTTCGCTTGACGTGCAATAGTCTCATTCAAATGGCGCATAAACCAACTGATGTCGTAGAGGCGCTGACGATAAACCTCAACCATTTCCATCACCGTCTCAAGTGAGGCTTTATCCAATGAATCCCCATTAAGAAACTGTGTGGTAAGCATGGTGCCTTTGTGGAGACGGTGCCAACGCTCTAAAACACCATGAGCATCCCAGCTCAAGGCCTGTTGCTGGTTGACATGCAGTACCACATGGGTATGGTTACTCATTACTGCATACGCACAAACATCGATCGCAAACACGCCCGCTAATTGGAGCAATTTATCCTCCACCCAGCCACGACGATGTTCATAGCTCTTGCCTGTCGCTTCATCCACGCCACACAGGTAAGCCCTGCGAACACATCGAGAAACACAATGATAGTAAGCGGTATCCTCTAAACTGATTTGCTGCGAGCGGGCTGTAGGCATCTCGATACTCCTTTGATAGGGTGCCTATTTAGTTTAGGAGCGGATCGGGATAAGTGCCATAAATTATGGGTGTCATGATATAGGTGGGAAAAGCATATATTTTGGGTGTCAAGATATAGGAGGAGCAAAAGAGTCGTCTTTAGAAAAGACATAACACGCAAAAAAAATGCCGCCCATTGATACTAGGCGGCATTTGCTATTCTGCTGTGAGTTGCGGGATTAATGCAACTTCAAGTTTGGTCGCAGTACTCGGTTAATGCGCCCTACTAGCATCATTAGTCCCGTTTTCAGCATGCCGTGTAGTGCCATTTGATGCATTCGGTAAAGTGAGATATACACCACGCGAGCGATGCGGCCCTCGACCATCATTGACCCTTTAGTTAAGTTACCCATCAGGCTGCCCACCGTTGAGAAGCGGCTGAGTGACACCAATGAGCCGTGGTCGTGGTAGGTGTATGCTTTGAGTTCTCGGCCATTAATCTGCGCCAAGATATTCTTGTACGCTTGGGTGGCCATCTGGTGAGCCGCCTGTGCGCGCGGCGGGACGAATGAGCCGTCGGCCTGGGTGCACTGAGCCAGATCGCCAATCACAAAGATACTTTCATCACGCGTGGTCTGTAGGGTGTCTTTAACCACCAGCTGATTGATTCGGTTGGTCTCTAGCCCAGCAATATCTTTGACAAAGTCGGGTGCCTTGATCCCCGCTGCCCAAACCATAATATCCGCTGGGATCTTATCGCCATCTTTGGTAGTTAGGCCATCGGCCTCGGCTTGTGTCACCATAGTTGCAGTGCGAACATTCACGCCAAGCTTGGTCAGCTCACTGTGCGCGGCTGATGAGATACGTGCTGGCAGTGCAGGTAGGATACGCTCACCCGCTTCCACCAAGCTCACATTGAGCTTGCTTGAGTCAAGATCCCCAAAGCCGTAAGTCCGTAACTCTTTTACAGCATTATGTAATTCTGCAGACAGCTCAACACCCGTCGCCCCCGCACCAACGATGGCGATATCTACCGAGCCTTGACCGTTGTTAGCGTGTAACTTAAGGAACGCGTTGTTCATTTCGGTGCGGAAACGGTGAGCTTGCTCTGGGCTATCCAGGAAGATACAGTTATCGCGCACACCAGGGGTATTAAAGTCATTAGACGTCGAACCAATCGCTAGCACTAACACATCGTAATCAACGTTACGGCTCGGAATTAACAGCTCCCCATGCTCGTCTTTATATTCACTAAGGGTAATAAACTTCTGCTCGCGGTCAATGCTCTCCAGGCTACCCATCTGGAACTCAAAAGCGTGATTTTTGGCATGGGCGCGATAGCTGAGCGCATCAACACCCTCATCAAGTGACCCAGTAGCGACTTCGTGCAACAAAGGCTTCCATAAATGACTCGCTTTACGGTCGACCAGGGTAACTTTGGCGCTGCCCTTACGACCCAGTGTACGACCTAATTTAGTGGCAAGCTCAAGCCCCCCGGCTCCCCCACCGACAACAACGATCTTAGTCACGATACACTTCCTCTTAATTTTTTTAACTTCAAAACTTCATCGACAGACAGGCTCTATCAACGTGAAACTGGCTTTCTAAGCTTTCTGTGAGCGGAATGTACGTCGCTCGCCTAGTTTGACTTTACTTTGTCCTATCTTTGGACGGTGCATTGGCACTACTGTATGCTTTATTCAACTTTTATTGATATTTATCAACTTTTGTTAATTGAGTTCATTATATAGGGGTTGATGAAGGGTGCAAGCGGATTGATGATGAGATTCACTATTTTTTTTACGGTTTTGTAACTTAATTACCGAAAATCAGAGGCGAGAGGCGGGGAAATCAGAAACGAGAGGCGAGATCGGACTTTGTCCTGCGAGAAGCGAGGTAACAGCGCTGCGGCGCAGCGCGTGATTGGTACCAAGAACTTAAGCCTGTTTGAAGGCTTTTATGGTTTGTAGGTGTTGGGAGATTTTTTTGAATTTGTGGGTTTGGGTTTCGTCCCAGGTGATATCGTAGTAAGGCTCAAGTTCTGCGGCGATCTTGGTGTTGTCTTGTGCTTCATCTTCGCGTGACAGGATCACCATACAGCGCTCTTTGTTTTTAACCCGGAACTCTTCGACGCACTTCGTTGCGATATCATCGTATTCTTCTGGCCGATCGATGCGGCCTTGCATGTTGTCTTCGGGGTGTAGGTTAGGGTTAAACATCACCTGCTTGATCCCACACAAGAAACCAATACGCTCAGACCAATAAGCGCCTAATCCAACACCGCAGATCAGCGCTTGCTTATCACCCGATTGATCAATCACTTTACTCACCTCTTTGAGTAAGTGTTGCATATCATGTTTGGGGTGGAGCGTGCTGTAGTTAATAAAGCGGACATCTTCGTCAATAAACTGCAACTGAAGTACTTTCTCATGGTTACCAGGGCTTGTTGAGTCAAAACCATGTAAATATATAATCATAAGGCATTCCCTTGTTTTTCTTGGCGAGCCACCAAACTACGCGGACTCGCCACTTGGTAATTCAGCGTTTGGTTGCTTTCAATCTATCACGATTGACGGGCTTTAAAATGAAATGTGAATGAAAATGTATGTATAGTTTAGCGAAAAGTGATCCCTTTATCACAAATCATCATTCACGGAGCACGGGGGAATTAGATGTGCTAACCCCTCTTTTTAGGTTCGAGGTGCGAGGACGGCGATGCCCTTTGAGTGGCGGGTAGAGAGGCGAGAATAAAAGTAGTGAATCGCCTAGCCATTATCTTTGGGTAAAAAAATGACCACACGGGGTGGTCATTGTAGATAGATGCTTAGCTTAAAGGCCCAGGAAGCTCTTTGATTGCTGTTTGCGGATTTCTGTTTCGTCCGCCCATTCAATCAAGCCGGTTTCTAGGTCCATTAGACGCATGGTCATTTTGTAGTACACGTCTTTATCGTTGCCTGCGCGCTTGTTGATGCTCGATAGGTTGCCATACATCATGTATTGCGCGCCGACCATTTTACCAAACTGGATAGCGGTACTTTGGTTTACAAGCTCATCGTTGTTTTGGAAGTTCAACTGATCACGAACTGATTCAACTCTGTCCATATCGACGAAGCGGAATTTACCAGAGTTAAGCATCTTGGTACTGATGCTGTCGGTGATCGACTCTGTATCAATGTGCTCCGGTGTTTTATTCTTGATTCGCTCAACAAAGACGATTGGACGCTCATCACGAGTAATCGACGCGACTGAGCCCGAAAGCAACATACTGTCGACCATCTCACCCACAATCGTCTGAAGATCCGTTGAGCCGAAATCGATCGTCGTCGTCTCAACCGCTTGTGCATCACCGTAGCTGACTTTGTTCGAACAGCCACCCAAAATCACAGCTAAGCCAAGCAGGGCTATTACACTTTTTTTCATCGTTTTTTCCTAATTTGCTCACTAAGCCAAGGTTGCTCAGCGATTATTTATCGGCTTGTCGGATCTGTACACGGAACTCACGCCCGTTAGGGTTAACCGACACCTCAGAAATAGTCACTATCTCCTCACCTCGCACCACCATTTGTTTCCATGGGCCAAGCTTGGTGTTTACCTCTAAACCCTGATCATCATACCAATAGAAGCGATACTGAATATGTTGATCACCTCTATAAAAGCTCTCCAGTGTGACCACACCGCGTACACGGCCATCGACCTCAGTCGCAATAATATCATTGACCTGCAGGCGTTGACCCAACACATTATCCCCAAAGATCACGTTCTGTTGCTTACTGTCAATCCGCAAGCCTGCAGTCGGTGTGCTACAGCCAGTGAGGATCACCAGCAAACACGCAACAATCATCTTTTTCATTACAAATTACCCAACTGTTTGTGCCAGATCACTGGCTGTTGTGAATGACGCGAAACCCAAACCAGTACGGTTCGGCCTTCTTGGACATTAAAGTTATATTGCTCACCATCAACTTGAACCCGCTGTTCACCCGCCTCAACGTTGAGCTCACTACTGACCACGTATTGAGGCAGCGATTGCCAGGTGCGGGTATCAGGCTGCTCAGTCACCGTATTCCAGATATTAAACAGCGCATTGCCAAGATCATCCTTACCCGATGCTTCTTTACGCAATCGATCTTTCACCCACACCCTCACGGCCTGACGAGCGATGATACTGACGATCTCCTCAGACAGTGCCTGCTGGGCCATTGCATCGACATCGACTAACAGGTCATCTGAGGATGAGTAACCATTGATCATCACAGGCGGCCAAGACGCGCGAGTTTGACCCGTGTAGTACGGCAAGGCGATTGAGTAGATTGCGCCGTTGTTACGACTATCCCAGATAGGCAAATCAAGACGCCAGCCCTTCATCGCCTCAACAACACCACGCTCTTCAATGAGAATCACCCGCGCATGACCCGGTTCAAGCACCGGTGATGAGCCATACTCTTTCTCTAATAGCTCAAGGTCTTGGCGCATGCCTAGGCGCCTCGCAACGCGCTGAGCACCATCAATGATGGCTTGGTTGTTTGGCATCACTGCCAACGCGCGCCGATAGTCTACGAAGGCACTATTGAGGTCGCCCTCAGTCTCATACAGCAAAGCTGAAAGGTAGAATAAGTACCCATTTTGCACGGCTTGCAGTTTTTTACCCGCGTTGGGGTAGCGCGCCAAAACGCTGCCTAAATTCGGCTGTATTCCCTGAGATGCCAGCTCGTTTTCGGCCGATGCCAAGCTTCGCTCACGCTTCTGCTTTGCCGCTTCCTGAACTTGATTGGCACGACGCACCTCAACCAGTGCACCCTCCAAATCATTGTTATAAATATAGTTCAGTCCCAGATAAAGATGAAGAAAACCAAGCTCATAGTCACGCGGACTGTAGTCGGTCATATTATCGTTGACCACCAATGCCCCACTACTCGCGAGCGTGTCCGAAATCGAAATGGTCGGCTTATCTTGCCATACCCTGACTTCCTGATCCGCCCGCTGCAGCGCGTCCTGACTAACCGAGATATCAGAATTAAGTAAGGCAACCCTTCCGAGCTCAAACTGTCCCAGCATGGACAAGTCTGAACGTCCCTCTAGGGCGCTCTGTGCCGAGGCATACTTTCCCTGCGCAACATCCGCTCTTACTGACTGGTTCTGAAGCGAGTAATGACTGAATAGGTTTCCAGGGGTCAGGCTGCTACAGGCGGCTAGAGCCACCGTAGAGAGTGCAACCAGCGCCTTGCGAGCGTAGGGGTTCAAACTCAATCTTTTCAAAAATCGTTTACCAACCAGATAGCCACGCGTTAGCTCATCAAAAGTGGTCCGAGTGGACGACCGCCAAGCAGGTGCATATGGATATGGTAAACTTCTTGGCCACCGTGTGAATTACAATTCATGATCAATCGAAAACCGTCTTCGGCAATCCCTTCATCCTTGGCAATCTTCTTTGCCACGGTAAACAGGCGACCCATCACGAGCTCATCATCTGCCTCAATATCATTGACGGTTGGGATCAGTTTATTTGGCACGATCAAAACGTGCACAGGAGCGCGTGGCGTAATGTCGCGAAACGCGGTAACGAGTTCATCTTGATAGACGATATCTGACGGGATTTCTTTGCGAATGATCTTGCTGAAAATGGTTTCGTCAGCCATGGCAGACTCCTTGAATCTAAACAAATTATCGGGCCAAAGTATGCGGGATCTGCTGTTAAAGCACAACATAAACCCGACCAATGGCTCATTTATCAACATTGAATCACAGTCACTGAAATATTTGTAAAGTATGTCAAACAATGTGCATTGTACCGAGCTCACATTCCTGCTTTATTAGGGGCGGGAAACAATACCCAAAAGACCAAAATGGCAAATAATGCTCGGGATAACATCAGCATAGCGCCAGTTTGGGACTATCAATTTTTATTTTTTTGTTCTTTGAACATTTTTGCTGTTTTTTTGTTGCACATGGAGAGAATTATAATGAACGGTTCGGTTATACGGCGTATGTATGCCGGCTTTGCCTTGATCATCACTTTATTTGTGATTTCGACTTACCTGATGATCAGCGGCATGAGCCAGCTCCACAGTAACTTTCAATCAGTCTCAAGCGTTGCATTGCCCCTAGTATCGCAGTCAAACGATACCTCTGTACGCTTACTCTCGGCTGACAAGTCATTCAAAGATTTCCTGACTACGGACAACCCTGAGCGTATGGCAGAGGCGCGCGAGCAGTTCGCGGTCGCACAGGATGAATTTGTTACTACCTTTTCGCAGTTAAGCGCAATTAGCCAGCAACACCCTGAGTTGGCCAGCCAGATCTCGGCACTGAAAGAAATTGAGCTGCGCTATTTTACCGAAGCGCAAAATGCGATGGACAACTATGTGGCGATGTTTGCCGCTCATCAAGCGGTGCAAGACTCAACACGCCGTTTTCAGCGCCAGCACACCGAGCTTAGTGTGGGCATGAAAGAGTATGTTGATGATGCCGAAAGTGCCTCAGTCAAATTTTTGGCCAAAAGCTACTTCCTAAGATTGCGTGATGCGCAGGTGATCACCAATGATGCACTTGCGAGCAACGATATCACCTTCGTCACCGAAGCGATCAACGCCAATAAGAAAGCCATCACCCATCTTAACGATTCATTCAACGGACTCGCTGAGCAGATGCCGCGCCTAAAGCGCAATTTTGGCGCTGTCGTTGATGCGTTTTCACAAGATATCGGCCAAAAAGGTGGCGTGCTTGACCAGCACAATCAATACCTTCGCTCACGTGCAGCCCTGTATGACAACATTGCTAACCTTGGTGCGGATATTGATGTTGCAATGGCGCTGCTAGGCTCGTTCAACACCGCTGCATCGGATGGACTGCAAAACTCGCTACAAAACGCTGGAGAGGTCTATGACCAGAGTATCCTACGCAGCCTAGTAGTATTAGCACTGGTGGTGATTCTGGCCACCGGCGTCGGCTATCATATCGCCAGCAGTGTTCGCACCCCATTGACCAATATTCTCAAATCACTCGAGAGCTTGACCAAGGGCGACTTGACCAATCGAATTAAGATTGGCTACAGCAATGAGTTTAGCCGTGTCAGCAACCATATCAACACCCTGGCAGATAGCCTGCACGACATTGTCCAGCGCCTAAATAGCGCCTCAGATGCCTTGACCAATACGGCAACCGAGAATCAAACCACCTCACAGAATGCGCAAACCAAGCTTAATGTGCAACGTGCACAAACGGCGAGTGTCGCGACGGCGATGACAGAAATGTCGCATTCAGTACAAGAGGTTGCTAACAGCGCCCAAAGCACCTTGACTATGGTTCAAGAGGTTGAAACCGCCTCAAGCTCGGGCCGCAAGATCATGAGCAGTAATATCTCAACCATCAATCAGCTTGAGACTCAACTGCACGACTCCGTCGATGCGGTTGGTGAACTACAGAAGATGAGCAGCCAGATTGGCTCAATCCTCGATGTAATTCGCAACATCGCTGAACAGACTAACCTTCTGGCTCTAAACGCAGCCATCGAGGCGGCACGCGCCGGTGAACAAGGCCGAGGCTTTGCTGTTGTGGCGGATGAGGTCCGCGTTCTCGCTCAGCGCACCACCGAATCTACCAGCGAGATCGAATCGATGATCAGTAATCTGCAATCGAGCTCGACCACGGCCAGTAAGGTGATTGAGAGCTGTATGCAGGACATGGAACGCACCGTAGCTCAAGCTTCGGATGCCAATGGGGCGATGGAAGAGGTTCAAGCGCTGATTCTGCAAATTAGTCAAATGAGCTCCTACATCTCTCAAGCGGCCGGAGAGCAAAGTGAGACCACCGCAGGCATTGCAAAGAATATCGAGGAGATCAACGCCATCGCCGATGAGAGTTATCAAGCGATGTCGCAGATCACGGATACCAGCAGCAGCCTGACTCAGTTGGCGGAAACCCAAGGTGAACTGGTACATCGCTTTAAGCTATAGGTGAAACTTACGTCAAATTGCTCATAAATTAGCTGACTAGACGTCAATCGATAGAAAACATTGTTAAAGGGTGGTCATGTGTGATGATCACCCTTGTTTTTTATTCAACTAAGCTTTATATGTCATAGAGATAGTTGAGAGTGCAACTTGTTTATTTTGCAAACACTTAAATGCAAGCACACTCACATCTCGCCGTTGCATTATAACGAGGACATAAAATGGCAATCCATGTTGGTATTATTGACCAAGACCCTGTCAGGCTAGTTACCCCCTTACTTGATGATCGCAGTGTCGGTCGTCATATCGTATTTATTGGCGATCAATCACAACACACGATGTTTGAACGCTTGGCGAGCGTGCTGGCCAAACGCGACATCAGCGCCGAATTCTACCCTATTCCTGATGTGACCAATTCTTCTCAGATTAAACAGTCTGTCACTCAGCTTGCGGAGGATCTCAAACAGCGTGGTGAGAGCATCAAACTCAATGCGAGCTGCGGATTACGTCACCGACTGTTGTCGGTGTATGAGGTGTTTCGCTCCTACCAATGGCCAATTTTCGTGGTTGAACCCAACAGCGACACCCTGTGCTGGCTCTACTCTGATGGGTATGAAGACGCACAAGTGCAAGACCACATCACGATTGCCGATTACCTGACCATTTTTGGTGCGCGTGCAGAGTTCAATGACTATGAACTGCCACCCCAGCTTGACCAAAAGCTGTATCAACTGGGTGAAAAATGGGCCAGCAACGCACTTGAGCTTGGCCCGGGCCTTGCGACACTTAACTACCTCGCAACCACTTGTCGTAAGGAGCAGTGCTTAGACGTCGAGCTGTCTGAAAAACAACAAGGCTATCGCGAGCTCAACATATTGCTGGATGACCTGGTGGATGCTGATATCGCCTCATACCAGGATGGCGTGTTGACCTTTGTCAGTGAGGATGCGCGTCGCTTTGCCAACGGGGAGTGGCTGGAAACCCTCGTCCATAGCACCGTTAAACAAATCCAGGATACCATGCCCACTATTCAAGACCGCTCACTCAACGTGCAAGTGTACCGTCAACTGGGTGAACGCGAGGTGCGTAATGAGCTCGATGTCGCCTCAGTGGTTAACAATAAGCTGCATATTATCGAGTGTAAAACCAAAGGCATGCGTGATGATGGTGATGATACCTTGTACAAGCTTGAGTCACTTAAAGATCTGTTAGGTGGATTGCAGGCCCGCGCAATGCTGGTGAGTTTCCGCCCACTGCGCTACAACGATATTACCCGAGCTGAAGACCTTGGCTTGGCTCTGATTGGGCCCGATGAGCTAAAAGATCTGCGCCGTCATCTGGTTGAGTGGTTTCAAGCAGCAGGTGGTACCGAAACGCCTATCGCGAACTAGCATCAATCAACCGTTCGGTGTACTTAGAGGTTTGAATACACCTGATGTTACGCGCTCAGCGCGACTGAATTATCTACGTCTATAAAAAATCCCCAGGACATTAATGCCTTGGGGATTTTTAACAATGCTGTTATTCGATTTCGTTACGCATCATCTTCGGTAAAGTCTGACGGTAGTGTCGTCTTCATCTGGTTCCAAATCAGACCACTTTCCATACCATACTGGCGAACTACATTGGCAATCTCATCACGCTGACCCGTCTGACACAACTCAAGCAGTTGTTTGTAGAAATTCAACGCCAAATCACGTGCCTGAGGGTTGGAGAAATAGTAGCTGCCAACTCGATCGTACAGTTTACGTAAGCCGTTAAAGATCAGTCCATAAATTTGGTTGCCAGAGTGGAATGCAAGGCGCTGGAACAACATGTAATCATAGAAATTGAAGGTACGCGCGATCAGTGCCGCCTGGCGAACCTCAACATCTCGTTCGCCATCATCTTTCACTTCCTGTTTGATCTTAACTCCATAGGGTGAAGACTCGACAAAGCTATCCCAACTCTCGGCTGCAAGCAGGCTTTCACACGACTCAATAATACTGGTGATCGTGCGCTCTGAGTTCTCTTTATTTGCTTTGAATGCATAACGCATGAAAATTGGGCTGATATTCGTGCGTGCTGCCAGAAGGTCTTCAACAATCGAAGTGGCGTTATCCGCATCTAGCGTCATCAGAGTATCAAGGATATGCAGGCCTGAAGTCTCCATAAACTGATTGACCTTAGTTGGCTTACCATGCTGAATAGTCAACCACCCATCTCGCGCCAAGCGTTGCAGCACCTCACGCAATGTCGTGCGAGTTACACCGATAAGCTCAGACAATTCACGCTCAGCAGGTAAGATAGAGCCTGGTGGGAATCGACCATTCCAGATGCTCTCAATAATGTACTTCTCTGCAAATCCCGCAGGGCTTTTTGCCTTAATAACCATTCAGCTTAAATCCAATTTATTGTGTAACTTTAGTCACTCATCATACCACTAGTTAGATTGATGCGAAAACAAAGTTGTAAGATTCTTTCAACACAGATCAAGCTAGAGTTAACACTCTAATCACAATCCAAAGCCCCCAAGGTTAATGGCCTGAGCGGTATGTAAAATTAAGGTTGATATCTGTATTCAAACCGTTAAAAGCCTTCATTATTAAGCAAGGCGACATATCAATGGTGTCGAAGTCAGTAAACAAACAGTTTTTGCCGTGTTAGAGCCGCTGACATCAAAAGCAGATAAAAATTTGATTGCGCTCGAAACTTTTACACGTTAAAAAGCTCTGAGTACTTATGATCTGTTTATCTTTCAATGTCTTTTCTTAGCTAGCTTGCACTTTAAGGCGCGAATAATAAGCAGCCCAGCGCTTTTTATTTACAAGGAATGAATGTGAATTTTCTCTACGGGCTAAAAACCTTTTCTCATAGCCGAGCCTCTTGGCTACTTCTTTTTGCCATCGTAGTCGGGCTTGAAGCCACCGCCCTCTACTTTGAGCACGTGATGCTCCTTGCCCCTTGTGTGATGTGTATTTACGAACGTGTGGCTATGCTTGGCATCGCCATCGCCGCGTTATTCGGTGCGACTGCGCCCAAGAACTCACTCGTGCGCTCAGTAGGCCTTATCGGCTGGGGCTATTCGGCCTACCAAGGGCTAAGGCTTTCTCTAGAGCATGTCGACTACCAATTTAACCCATCCCCTTTCAAAACCTGCGACCTGTTTGTCAACTTCCCAGACTGGGCCCCCCTTAATCAATGGGCACCGTGGATGTTTGAAGCCTATGGTGATTGCAGCAAGGTGGTGTGGCAATTTCTCTCGCTCTCAATGCCACAATGGTTAGTCGTGATCTTCTCACTTAACTTGGTCGCACTCGCGGTTATCGTTGTTGCACAATTCGCTCGCAAGCGTACCCTGTTTCGCTAACGGCTCGCTCGCGCTCTAGGTTCGAGGCGCGAGTGCGGGCAAAGCCCTACGAGGCTCTAGGTTCAAGGGGCGAGTGCGGGCAAAGCCCTACGAGGAGCGAGGTGTATAGTGCGCGCGGTATGTCACTCGCCCACACTAAGTCAGTAAAATTGAGTTGTTTCATCAAATAAAAAAGCAGAGCTTGATCGCTCTGCTTTTTTATTACTGGGGGTTCTTTGTGTACTCCCCCAACGCGAAGAGATTGCAGGAACTTCTCACGAGCACGATACCACTCGCTCCTCGAAACGAAGTGTACTCGAACCCCGCACCTTGTTCATTAGTTGGTTTGCCTCACGTATATCTCCAACGCTAAGAGATCGTAGAAACTCCAATCAAGCACGACACCACTCGCTCCTCGAAACGAAGTGTACTCGAACCCCGTACCTTGTTCATTAGTTGGTTTGCCTCACGTATATCTCCAACGCTAAGAGATCGTAGAAACTCCAATCAAGCACGACACCACTCGCTCCTCGAAACGAAGTGTACTCGAACCCCGCACCCTGTTAGTTGGCGTCTCGGTTTGGGGCTGGGGCGAGGACCTCGCGGTTGCCGTTGTGTCCTGGGGCGCTGACAATGCCTTGTGCTTCTAGCTGTTCGACGATTCGTGCTGCGCGGTTGTAGCCGATCTTGAAGCGGCGCTGAACGCCGGAAACTGAGCCGCGGCGTGATTGCACTACGTGCTCAACGACTTGATCGAACAAGGGATCCATCTCTTCTTCACCCTCAGGCTGCTCGCCCGGTAACAGCCCTTCTGGCCCCTGGTCGCCACTGGTGATGGCTTCGATGTAATTTGGCTTGCCGCGTGCTTTCCAGTTATTCACGACTGCATGCACATCATCATCAGAAGCGAATGCCCCGTGAACGCGGATGGTGTGGCTTGAGCCTGGAGGTAAGTAAAGCATATCACCCATCCCAAGCAGCGATTCAGCGCCCCCTTGATCAAGAATGGTGCGTGAGTCGGTCTTGGTCGAAACAGTGAAAGCAACACGGGTTGGGATGTTGGCCTTGATTAGGCCGGTGATCACGTCAACCGACGGTCGCTGCGTCGCCAAGATCAAGTGAATACCTGCCGCACGCGCCTTTTGTGCCAGCCTTGCAATCAACTCCTCAACTTTTTTACCAACGACCATCATTAAGTCGGCAAACTCATCGACGATAACCACGATATAAGGAAGTTTCTCCAGCAGTGGTGGCTCAGGGTCCATGCTATCGCCAGCCTGCCACAATGGGTCATGAATTGGATGTCCTGCCTCGGCAGCCATCTTCAGCTTGTCATTGAAGCCTTTGATATTTCGTACGCCCAATGCCGACATAAGCTTGTAGCGACGCTCCATCTCACCAACACACCAGCGCAGGGCATTAGAGGCATCTTTCATGTCAGTAACGACTTCAGAGAGTAGATGAGGAATGCCCTCATAGACAGAAAGCTCGAGCATTTTCGGGTCAATCATAATAAAGCGCACCTCCTCAGGAGTGGCTTTATACAGCATGCTGAGGATCATCACGTTCACCCCAACCGATTTACCCGAGCCCGTCGTACCGGCGACCAGTACATGAGGCATTTTGGCCAGATCGGCGATGACCGCCTCACCAGCGATATCTTGTCCCAGCACAACAGTGGTGGGTGATTTAGCTTCGACAAAGTGCTGACTGCCAACCACGTCAGAGAAGTAAACGGTCTGGCGACTCATGTTTGGCAGTTCAAGGCCCACATAAGGCTTGCCCGGGATAACCTCCACCACACGTACTGCCATGGCAGACAGTGAACGAGCCAAGTCCATCGAGAGCCCTGAGATCCGGCTCACCTTGACACCAGGGGCAAGGTCCAGCTCGAAGCGGGTGATCACAGGACCTGGGAATATATCCACCACACGAGCCTGGATCTTGTAATCCGCCAACTTAGACTCCACCAAGCGCGCAATACCCTCAAGTGCCTCGCGATCGATGAAATTCTCACGCTTCTCAGGATGATAAAGCAGCTCAAGCGTTGGCATCGGCTCGGTCGGCTTAGGCAGATTCGTCTCCGCTTGGACCAAGAATGGGTTCTGCTGCGCGGCGATGTTCTGCTGCGCCTCTTTGACCATCGACTGAAACGCGGCCACATCCTCATCTTCGGCAGAGACTTCTTCTACACTGTCAGCATAATCAATACTCTGCTCAGGTGGCGCAACTTCAATAGCCTCATCAACCTCTGTCAATGTCGGGGTAGGGCTTTGCGGCTCGTCATCAATATCGATCGCAGAAAAGCTTGGCATCATCTCTTCTTCAAGATCGACATCCAAGACACTCTCAGAGGCCGCGACACTGTCTTGGTACGATGAGTCAAAGATCTCAATATCATCATCACTGTCCGCTACCGCCATTGGTTGTGGCTCATTCTCTGCTGCCTCACTCTCAATCGCGAGGTCATCATTGGCCATGGCTTGACGCTCAAGGTCAGCAATCGTCGCTTCCAGTTGCTGGCTACGTGGCGCTTGCTCATCGATATCGAACTGATCCTCTTCAAACGCGCTGAACTCCTGCGCTTGAGTAGTTAATTCTTGAGCTTGACTCGCAGGTTCCTGAGCTTGATAAGGCGCTGGTTGAGGCGTTTGACTCTCTGGCATGTGAATATTGTAACGACGACTCTCCTCTGCCTCAGAGGCGCGCCTTGGGGTCGCGAACAGCGGATCATGACTGATGCTCTCTTGAGGCTCGGCGTTGACTAAAGCTACTTCCGGTGACGAGTTTAAATCAATCACTTCACGCTCAGCCTGATCGCTTTCCAACTGTGGCTGATAGACTCGACGCTCATCACCACGAATTTTGGCGAGGAGCGTTTGTCCAGCGAGAATCGTACGCTCTCCCAGCCACTCAACGATGGTTAACCAGGATAGACCGGTCAATAACGTAAAACCGGCGCCCCAGACAAACAACATGACTAGGGTCGTACCGAGAACATTAAATAGTGGCAACGCGATACTCGACAACACATCGCCGATCACGCCACCGGACGAAAACTTCCAGATATCATCAAAGTTGATATCGGCAAGGACACAACTGGTTAGGATCAGGGTGACCAAGCCGATGAGCTTAGTCCCCCACATAATGAAATCAATCTCTTCATCATCTCTGCGCGAACGTAACGTCACCCACGCAGCCATGGTCACGATAAACGGAATGATGTAAGCAAGGATGCCAAAGGTAAAGAACATCGTATCAGCAAGCCAAGCACCAATACGTCCCGCCGAATTTTGCACTTCCGCTTCCCAACTGGTTTGGGACCAAGACGGGTCGGCTGGATTGAACGTAAACAGTGCGATCGCCAAAAAGACGGAACCCAAGATCAACAAAATCAGCCCTGCCTCACGCAGTCGCTGGATTCCGCTTAGCTTTTGGTTCTGGTCATAGTGGCCAGTTTTTATGATGGTTTTGACCGTTTTTGCTTTGTTCTGCATGAACATGATGATTCTTATTTTTGGGAAAACACAGTATACCCAAGTGACCTCAAGATGCAGACGTCAGAATCAAGATACAGGCTGATATGACATGGAGATGAGCCTGTATATTGACTCCCCTCGGGCGAGTTTGCTTGGGCGTCGCTGCCCTTTGCAATTTCCCAGTCTTGAGGTTATTTGGATAGATAAACAAACTGAGCGGCCAATGCCGCTCAGAAAGATTTAAACACAATGCCTTAAAAAACCCAATGAAATAACATGAGAAAATCAGGGTAGTGCGAGATTTTTGCCAGAATTAACGGGTCTTGATGACCAGTTGGTTGGTTTGCTTGACTTCTTCCATTACCACATAGGTACGAGTGTCATTGACCCCTGGTAGGCGCAGCAGGGTATCACCAAGCAGTTTACGATACGCACTCATGTCCGATACGCGGGTTTTCAACAGGTAGTCAAAGTCACCCGAAACTAGGTGACACTCTTGGATATCATCCAATCGTTGTACCGCGTTGTTAAATTCGTCAAACACGTCTGGCGTTCCGCGATTAAGCGTGATCTCGACGAACACCAACAGTGAGGCATCAAGATACTGCGGATTCAGCAGCGCTGTATAACCGGTAATGTAGCCTTGTCGCTCAAGGCGACGCACACGCTCCAAACACGGCGTTGGTGACAACCCAACGCGCTTTGAGAGCTCTACATTCGAAATTCGACCATCTTTTTGTAACTCGTTCAGAATGTTACGGTCGATTCTGTCTAGATCCTTGGACGGCTTCTTGTAATTGTCTGCCATTTTTTATTCCACCTTATTACTTCCTTGCAAAAATTTATACTACAACTTCTTAATATTCAGCATCATAATTTGCTAGCGTACTACTATACTAGCAATAAATTCGATGATTTAACCCCAAAAACAGTTATTACCACCATAATGTTATGAGGAGTCAGGATGATCATTGGCGTACCTAAGGAAATCAAAAATCACGAATACCGTGTCGGTATGATCCCCGCGAGTGTGCGAGAGCTGATCGCACACGGTCACCAAATCTATATTGAAACCCAAGCCGGTGCTGGCATTGGGTTCTCAGATGAAGATTACATCTCTGTAGGCGCATCCATTCTTCCTACTGCTGCTGAGGTGTATGCCAAAGCAGATATGATCGTTAAGGTCAAAGAACCTCAAACTGGCGAGCGAACCATGCTCAAAGAGGGGCAAATTTTATTTACCTATTTGCACCTTGCTCCAGATTTTCCACAAACTGAAGAGCTTATCAAGAGCAAAGCCGTCTGTATTGCCTATGAGACTGTAACAGATAATGTGGGTCGCTTACCACTATTAGCTCCAATGTCAGAGGTTGCTGGGCGAATGTCTATCCAAGCTGGAGCATTAACTCTAGAAAAATCACAGGGTGGTCTTGGGTTATTACTGGGTGGCGTACCGGGCGTTGAGCCGGCAAAAGTGGTGGTCATAGGCGGCGGCGTTGTCGGCGCAAACGCAGCGAGAATGGCGGTTGGCCTGCGTGCGGACGTCACTATCCTTGACCGCAATATCGATACCCTTCGCCGCCTCGACGAGGAGTTTCAAGGGCGCGCCAAGCTGGTCTACTCAACCACCGATGCAATCGAGAAGCATGTTCTGCAGGCTGACCTAGTCATTGGTGCGGTGCTCATCCCAGGCGCGGCAGCTCCCAAACTGGTCACCCGTGATATGTTAGGTAAAATGAAAGCCGGCGCGGCGATCGTCGATGTGGCCATCGACCAAGGCGGCTGCTTTGAGACCTCAAAAGCCACCACACACGCCGAACCAACCTATATCGTCGACGATGTAGTGCACTACTGTGTTGCCAACATGCCCGGCGCCGTTGCAAGAACCTCTACTTTTGCCCTGAACAACGCCACCCTACCCTATATAGTCAACCTAGCGAACAACGGCTATCAAAAAGCACTCCTCGCCGACAGCGGCTTCTTAGCCGGTCTCAACGTAATCCACGGAAAAGTCACTTGTAAAGAGGTCGCGGACGCGTTTGGGCTTGAGTATGTTGATGCTCGGGAGGCGATAGCTCGCTTTTCCTAACGGAAGAGGCGGGAATCGAGAGTCGAGAGTCGAGACCCCTCTCGCTTCTCGCAGCAACGCGGTCTCGACTCTCGCTTCTAAAACCAGCGCTCTAGCGCAGTTTTATCCAATTGGCGGAAGGCGCGGTTGAGAACCGAGGCGAGTTCTTTATAACGAGGCTTACGTTTGATCGGTTCTAGTGCGAAGCCGCTGTCTAGAACCTTTTGGTGTAGCTCACGGTACCAGGCTGCGAGTGCTGGGGGCAGTTGGGTGTTGGCTCGGTTGCCTAGCCACCACATGCCTTGTAATGGAAGACTGATTGCAAACAGAGCGACCACAATCGCCTGTGGCATTGCGGAAGCATTATCAAAGGCCATTTGCGTCAATACCGCAATGGCGGCCACGGCAGGCATGACTTTTATAGCAAACTTGGTTGCCTTGATCACTCTTGCCTCTGGAAAGAGTGGATTAAGCTCTTTTCTCATCGGCCAAATGTCCATGTACTGCTGACCATCTTTCATGCTGTGAATGAAGCCTACTTGTCTGCTCATCGCACCCTCCCCAGGCTCTCAGACCACCTTTTTTGCTAGAAAAATTGAATCTATCAACAAATCCTGTAAAAAATTGACCCGAGTTAATATTTTTTCAAATTTTTTTGTTATATTGCGCCAACATCGCTATTCTATGCCGACTCTTATTCTCATTGTTGCCCTTATTTAGCCATAAGGCAACCTTGATAAGTCATTGCATGGAATGCAGTCCAACGACATAAAGTACGTTGGTCCTTATATACGGAAATTCAAGGTTTCTGACCAAGGTGAGTAGCACTTTTTAGGGTGTCTACTAATCTTGTAATTGATTTTCACCCTAACTGAATAAATTTCAGTCAATTTACAGGTAGTCAACCATGTCTAAGCTAGTTTTAGTTTTAAACTGCGGTAGTTCTTCTCTTAAGTTCGCGATTGTCGATGCTGACAACGGCGACGAGCACCTAACCGGTCTTGCAGAATGTCTTCACCTTCCAGAAGCTCGCATCAAGTGGAAACTTGACGGCAAGCACGAAGCACAACTAGGTGACGGCGCAGCTCACGACGAAGCGCTATCTTTTATCGTTGAAACTATTCTTGCTTCTAAGCCAGAACTTGCAGATCAACTTGCTGCAATCGGTCACCGTGTTGTACACGGCGGCGAGAAATTCACTCAGTCTGTTCTTATCGATGATGCAGTACTTAAGGGTATCGAAGACTGTGCAACTCTAGCACCTCTTCACAACCCAGCGGCAATCGTTGGTATCAAAGCGGCTCAAAAAGCGTTCCCAGCTCTGAAGAACTCTGCAGTATTCGATACAGCGTTCCACCAGACTATGCCTGAAGAAGCGTACCTATACGCACTTCCATACAACCTATACAAAGAGCACGGTATCCGTCGCTACGGTATGCACGGTACTTCTCACCTATTCATCGCTCGCGAAGTTGCTGAGCGTCTAGGCAAGCCAGTTGAAGAGCTAAACATCATCAACTGTCACCTAGGTAACGGTGCCTCTGTATGTGCAATCAAGAACGGTCAGTCTGTAGATACTTCTATGGGTCTAACTCCTCTTGAAGGTCTAGTAATGGGCACGCGTTCTGGTGACATCGACCCTGCGATCATCTTCCACCTACACGACGCGCTAGGTTACTCTGTTGAGCAAATCAACAACATGCTAACTAAAGAGTCTGGCCTAATGGGTCTGACTGAAGTTACACCTGACTGTCGTTACATCGAAGATAACTTCGGTAAAGAAGAAGCAGCAACTCGCGCTATGGACGTAATGACTCGTCGCCTAGCTAAGTACGTAGCTGGTTACACTGCAACTCTAGACGGTCGTCTAGACGCTATCGTCTTCACTGGCGGTATCGGTGAGAACGGTGCTCCAATCCGTGAACTAGTGCTTAACCGCCTAGGTATCTTCGGTATCGAAGTTGACGGTGAAGCTAACCTGAAAGCTCGCTTCGGCGGCGAAGGCGTGATCACAACTGCAGACAGCCGCATCCCTGCAATGGTTGTTTCAACTAACGAAGAGCTTGTGATTGCTGAAGATACTGCGCGTCTAGCAGGTCTTTAATCCACTCTAAGCTGGCTGACCTTGTGAGGTCGGCCAGTATTTTATCTGGGCTCGCAAAGACCATCCAAACCCCGGTTCGTGTCGGCGAGTTCTCCCCCAAACATATAGTTAGAGGTCCTACTTAAATGTCCCGTACTATTATGCTTATCCCTACTAGCGCAGGCGTTGGCCTAACTGGCGTTAGCATGGGTGTGCTTCGTGCAATGGAGCGCAAAGGCGTTAAAGTTTCTTTCTACAAGCCAATCGCTCAACCTCGCAATGGCGGCGATCAGCCGGATCTTACTTCTACTATTGTTGGCAATAACAACGATGTAAAAGTGGGTGAATCATTGCCAATGTCGGTTACTGAGAGCCTAATCGGTAACGACAACATGGATGAGCTACTGGAAACTGTTGTTGAGCGTTACAACCAGATCAACAAAGATGCTGACGTAACGCTTATCGAAGGTCTAGTACCAACTCGTAAGCACCCATTCGCAAACCAAGTGAACGCGGAAATCGCAGCAACTCTTGGCGCTGAAATCGTGCTAGTTGCCACTCCAGGTAACGATAACCCGACTCAACTTAAAGAGCGCATCGAAGTAGCATGTTCTAACTTCGGCGGTACTAAGAACAAGAGCATCTCGGGCGTGATCATCAACAAGCTAAACGCGCCTGTTGATGACGCTGGTCGTACTCGTCCTGACCTATCTGAAATCTTTGACGATGCAGAAGGTGAAAGCGGCAAGTACAACGAAATGAAGATGATGGAAATCTTCAACACCAGCCCTATCCGTGTTCTAGGTTGTGTGCCATGGAGCATCGACCTAATCGCGACTCGCGCAACCGATATGGCGAAGCACCTTAACGCTGAAGTGATCAACGAAGGTGACATCAACACTCGTCGTATCAAGAGCATCACATTCTGTGCACGCTCTCTGCCGCACATGATCGAACACTTCAAGCCTGGCTCACTACTCGTGACCTCAGCTGACCGTCCAGACGTACTAGTTGCAGCATCACTTGCAGCAATGAACGGCGTTGAAATCGGTGCGGTACTGATGACTGGCGGCTACGAAATCCCAGCAGAAATCGAAGCACTGTGTAAGCCTGCATTCGACTCAGGTCTACCTATCTTCACTGCACAAGGTAACACTTGGCAGACCTCTTTGAACCTACAGAGCTTCAGCCTTGAAGTCCCTGCAGACGACAAAGAGCGCATCGAGCTAATCAAAGATCACGTTGCAGGTCACATCGACGGCAACTGGATTGAGTCAATGACTGAAGGCACTCAGAAGTCTCGTCGCCTAAGCCCACCAGCATTCCGTTACCAGCTAACTGAATTTGCTCGTCGTGCTGGCAAGCGTATCGTTCTTCCTGAGGGTGATGAGCCACGTACGGTTAAAGCGGCAGCAATCTGTGCTGAGCGCGGTATTGCAGAGTGTGTGCTTCTAGGTAACCCAGAAGAGATCAAGCGCGTTGCTGCACAGCAAGGCGTTGAGCTTGGCGCTGGCGTTCAAATCATCGATGCTGACGCTGTTCGTGAGAACTACGTTGCTCGTCTGGTTGAACTACGTGCTAAGAAAGGCATGACTGAAGTCGTTGCTCGTGAGAAGCTACAAGATTCAGTATTCCTGGGCACTATGATGCTTGAGAACGACGAAGTTGACGGTCTAGTGTCTGGCGCGGTTCACACCACGGCTAACACTATCGTTCCTCCGTTCCAGATCATTAAGACTGCACCTGATGCGTCTATCGTATCTTCTGTATTCTTCATGCTACTGCCTGACCAAGTACTGGTTTACGGTGACTGTGCGATCAACCCAGATCCAACAGCTGAACAGCTTGCTGAAATCGCTATCCAATCTGCAGATTCTGCTGCGGCATTCGGTATCGACCCACGCGTTGCAATGATCTCTTACTCTACTGGTGAATCTGGTAAGGGTGCAGACGTTGATAAAGTACGTGAAGCCACCAAGCTTGCTCAAGAGAAGCGTCCTGATCTTGTTATCGACGGTCCTCTACAGTACGACGCGGCAATCATGGAGAACGTAGCGGCTTCTAAAGCACCTAACTCTCCAGTAGCAGGTAAAGCGACTGTATTCGTATTCCCAGACCTAAACACGGGTAACACGACGTACAAAGCGGTACAGCGTTCAGCAGACCTAGTTTCTATCGGTCCAATGCTGCAAGGTATGCGCAAGCCTGTAAACGATCTGTCTCGTGGCGCGCTTGTAGACGATATCGTCTACACCATCGCTCTAACGGCAATCCAGGCTGACCAAGAAGCGAAGTAATCGTTTTATTGAGTCCAGTTATACAAAAGCCTCCGCATATGCGGAGGCTTTTTTGATCCTTGGCAGTTAGGCAACACCCGTCTCAATAGCTGGCAAAACAAACCCTTCCGGAAGTTTATGTAACTCACCCTGACTAATCATGCGCTTAATCTCACGGCCAACCGTGTTACGCGAGATCCCCATCATTGCTGCTAGCGTCTGTATGTTGAGTGGCACTACACCATCGTAAATCAGTTCGCTAAGTAGCTGCAGCACGCGAGCAACCTTTAGTGGCGCGCTTTTTTCCATTCTGAGTAGAAACAGTTGATTAAATAATCGCTGCTTGGTAGCTAGAGAGTGGCTGATCATCTGAGCAAAACTGGTGCTCTTTGTCATTAATAATCGAGCATCGTCAAATGACATCAACAAGATTTTACAATCCGTTGCTGCCTTGACTTCTGTCGGTATCGCCCCCCCTAAGATCATCTGCTGATCATTAAGAATCGCTCCAGGGGTGATCACATTAAAATACACACCGGTTCCTTCTTCACTCATCGAGTGAAAACCTAGTATGCCGTCAAGAGGAAAGGCGATAACATCGGCTCGCTCATCCTGATAATAAAGAAAGCTTCCCTTGCTTAGTACACTCATTTTACTGCGTGCCACGATCAGGCGAGCCAGTTCATCGTCTACCCCATACTTATATCGTAATATCTGATGGATAGGCACGAGTAACTGTCCTAATTGTGTTAAATGAGCGCCAATCTTAGCGAATCCACCGCCAAGCATACATCGCTGCTAATTATGTTAGATATAATTTACAGTTATGAATAAGCCCAAGCGAGGCGCTTGGGCTTAATGCTGGGGTGGCAATTCAATGGGGCTAATAGGTGTAACTTAAACTCACTACATGCAGATTGTTATTTTTCACCTTACCTGTGAAAGCATAGGTATCATCAAGTGTATAGCTGACGTCATGGGTGCCGAAATCACGGTATTGATAAGCCAAACCTATACGATGACCATTGCGACGTACTCTCTCTGCACCCGCGCCCAACGACCAATTCTCACCAATGACCAATTCAGGGTGCATGTCTTTCTCATCAAGTAGCTTGGTATCATATCGAGCACCTACCTGAAAATTCCAACGATTGAGTTGATAGCCAAGTGAAGCTCCTAACGTATAGACATCCTTGGTATTATAACGGTCACTATAGTTCGACCAAAACTCTGCGCCTAGCAATCCCTTGAGAGTTAAGTTTTCTGATAGTTGCTGGGCAACACCGAAATTTAACTGGCTAGGCCAGGTTATGCTTATATCCTGAGGTGGAAGCTGATCCGGCTCACCGTCAACCGAACCTTTAATCGTTATGCTGTTATTGCTATGAGAGACCTGATGCTTGTAATTAGCACTGATATAGGTATTTGGCGCTAAGTCATAAAAGGCTGACAACATAAAACTCGCTGACGTATTCCCCTCATGCCCTTCGGCTTTGATAACTGAGTAGCTAGATACATCGGTATCCACTTTCAGTGACGTCATCACATGCTGTACAATCAGAGCACCACCAACAGACAAGGCCTGGTTTAGTTCGTAACCCGCACCGAGGTGAACATTGACCGCATTTTGTGATTGATTGGAAATAAATCTAGCGCCTGACGTCTGACTAGTATAGTCGAGGTCTAGCCCTCCTTCGGCGTGAAAAGACAAACCAATAACCATGTCATCCGAGATCCGCTTGGCATAAGCAATACTTGGTAACACAGTCGAATTGGAGCCTTTGAGCACAAAGTCCTCATTATTCAACGTCCCCTGCTGACGATTACCAACATCCATCCACTGCACGCCAAAAGACCAACTGGAATCTTCTATCCCTGTAAGTCCTGCTGGGCTAGTGATTATCGCGCTGGCATCATGGCGATTGGTGGCATTGCCCACCCCCGCCGACGAAACGCTGTCAAAGGTGGCAACTTCGTGATGAAGTAAACCACCCGCTGTCGCAGTACCACTGAGAAGTGCTGCTGTGACGAGTAAAAAATCCTTTTTCATACTGTGTACATCTATTTGTTCTTGTAAATTCTCTAAAAACAGCCCCACTTCCCTGACAATATATCGCTAGATTATAAGTGGAGCAGCTATCTCCACGTTACTAGAAAAAAAAAGGGGCTACAATAGCCCCTTTCAATATGTTTGTGATATTGACTACAGTTGGTAGTTAAACTCGATGCGGTGCTCGCCATCTTTGATGTCTGTATTTTCAGACCAGTTAGCGAAGTAACGCACGTTAAAGCGCGGGTTAAACTGGTAAGAAGCGGCAAATTCGTGCACTAGTACCGCTGAATCACCTTCCATGCCGCCGTCTTTAAATGCGTCTGAGCCAGATAGAGTGGTCATCCACATTGGGTTGTAGTTCAGCCAGATTTTATCGTTAATGGTCAGCTTACCGTAGGTACCCACTACCGCAAATGTACCTGGTATTTGGTAACCGTCTTCTGCATCGTTAGCAAATGCGACACCCGCACCACCAAGAGGGAACAGTTGGAATGGTCCCATTGCAGGAAGTGCTTGAATAAAGCTGTAAGACGCTGTACCCGAGTCACTCGCAAAGCTGTAGTTAAAGTCGATTTGACTACCACGACCGCTACTAAAGTCTACGCCAAAACGACGGAAACGCAGGCTATCTACGCTATCGGTTGCTTCATCACGGTAGCCTAGTGAGTCGCCCATTGCACCTTTTAATTCAAATACGTACATACCGCCCGTATTTACATCACCGGTGTCAAACGTTTGACCAATCTTAATGTTTAAACCCTTGTCGGTGTAACCTGCACCAACCTGAGTAAATACTGCCAGAGGATCTGACATGTCTTGAACTTCTTCTGTTTCACTGGCAACTGTATTAAATGCCAATAGCGTTAATGCCGCAGCAGAGGTCATTAATTTATTCATGCTAATAACTCTATAATGTAGGTGTATTGAATTAGTTGTCGCACACTAACATAGAGAAAAATTCCATTTTGCACCCAAAGTGCAGCACGATTTAAAACACCTCCAACCGAAACGGCTAGTTACATTTACTCGTGCATTATTTTATTTTGTTTGGCGTTTCGCACTTGTGGTGCGATACGTCATGCTGAAATCCACTATTCTGCGCTACAGAAGCATGAGCTTGTGAGAACGTTTACTGCGTAAGTAAACGAGTGATTTGTCGTCATTTGTCTGTTGGGTACAGATAAAAATCCGCACATCGAGGTAAGCAAGAGTCCGATCATTACCCCAATTTGACTCCGTTGCTTACTCTGCAAACTACATATCACTGCCTTGTTTGAAACATTAAGCTTGTTGTTTTTCAATCCGTTTAGCGTCAAGCAGCATACGCTTACAGAGTCCGATAGTCCTTGGCTTGCTTTTCATCTCATCACTTTCAAGCCTCTCCTGGTAAAGTGAGAACAGCATCCATTAGGACAAAGCGCGTACCGTGATTGGTATGCGCTTTTTCTTTTGCGCTATGCCCTCGTGCCAATCAAAATCGTTCTAGACTTATAAGACTCAATTATGTATTTCTTTTGGAGGGTGATCTCTTGGATATGAACCTGGTTCGCACCTTTGTGACCGTGTATCAACAAAACTCGTTTACTCGCGCTGCTGATATCCTTGATGTCAGCCAACCAGCCGTGTCGATGTCGATTCGTCGCCTAGAGGCTAGCATTGGTACTACGCTGTTTGTTAAAGACGGTCGCAGCATCGCCCCGACAGGCAAAGCCATTGAACTTGCTGAGAAACTTCAACATGGCATGCAGATTATTGATAGCGCCCTTGCCGAGGAGCACACCTACAATATCTACTGCCTTGAGGGCGTGAGTGACCTGCTCAGCGATGAGGACAATATCGACATTAAAGTGCCGCCGTTTGAGCAGGGCCAGTTACTGGAAAAAATCCGCTCGCAGCAGATCGATCTCGCCATTGACATCATCACCACTCAAGACAAAGCCTTCAATATTGAGCAGATTCGTCATGAGGAAGTCACCCTTATTTGTCGCCGCGGTCACCCTCGCATTAGCAACGGGGTTCTCACTGAGGAAGACTTCTACCGTGAGCGCCACGCCTACTACAAAGCCACCCGTGGCGGTCATCAATTTGTCGAGCTTTTAGCCTCTAAGCCACTGAAAAAACGCAAACTGTCACGAGAGGTCTACAACCAAGCCTCAATGGCGATGTTGGTTTCTGACTCGGACTATCTCGGCATTGTATTTCGCTCGTTTGCAGAGAAGTGGGCACCAAAGTTAGGGCTTGATATCTACCCAATGCCAATGGAATTTCAGTCGGTACCCATTCACATGCTCTACCATCGCCGCCTAGAGCACGACCCAGAACACAAATTACTCAGAGAAAGACTGAAAACCACACTTCGCGTGCCATAAAAGAACCAGTTATAAGTTAAACTTATGCATTGAATAACCGTGCTTCATTGTTTTACAGATGCTTTTCGCATGAAATACAACCATTGAATCGAACCCCAATGATAAGGTGGAATTATGATGAACAATCTATTCAAGAGTGCACGCACTACCGCACTTTTGGCAGGCTGCGTTGCAACTAGCGCACTGTCAATCCATGGTGCTCACGCTCAGACTGAGACAGAGTACACTCCTAGAGAACAGGCTGAGTATAACTACGCTTACTCGCTAGGTGTCCAAGCCACCGTATATGGTTGGGCACCAGTGATGATGGAAGTGGCACTTAACCTACAAACAGATGTGGCAGCGCCTACCGACAATGGCCAAGCACCATTGAACCAGCTTGGCCCAATCACGCGCCTGTGGGATTACCGCGACCGTTCATACACCACGCCAAACAACGATACCCTATATCTACAGATGTGGGGCGACCTTGAAGCACAACCTATGGTGCTAACAGTACCTGAGGTAGAAAACCGCTACTGGATGGCACAGATCGTTGATATGTACACCGAATCTGTAGTCGACTTGAGCAACGCAACAGTTGGTAATGACGGCGGCGACTTTATCCTGGCCAAAAAAGGCTTCGACGGTGAACTGCCAGAAGGCGTGCCAGTCTTCTACTCAGACACCCGTTACATCTGGATGGCAGGCCGCTTGGGCGTGACCAATACTGAAGATCAAGCGATCGCACGTGAGCTACAAAAACAGTTCCGTCTAACACCACTCGATCAGTACCCAGAAACTCAGCCTCAACCTGAGCCACTGGCTTCTGAAGGTGCACCAACGGTAAACTTCCCACAAGGTCTGGCGTGGTTTGACACACTTGATAAAGTGTTGGCAGAAAACCCACTTGAGTCTGACCGTGAGCTGGTTGATAGCTTCAAGTTCATCGGTATCAACAACGGCGGTACTGAATCGCTGAGCGATGTGCGTAAAGCCGCGCTAAACCAAGCGTTTGCAGATGGTTTTGCCATCGTACGTGATGCCGCTATCCACACCGGTGTACCAGTCAATGGCTGGAACTGGGAATACGATGCAGGTCGTTACGGTACTGATTACCTACTACGCGCTGCAGTTAACATGAACTCAATCGGTCTTAACTCACCAGAGCGCGCTATGTATCCAAAGCGTTATGTAGACAGCCAAGGTGAAATGCTGACTGGCGAGCACGCTTACGAGATCACCTTCCCTGCTGACATGGCGATCAATGAAGATCTTGGCGGTTTTTGGACTGTGACCATGTACGATGCACAAGATCGCTTTATGGTTGAGAATGAAATCGACCGCTTCAAGGTTGGCTCGCTAAGTGATCACCTGATCTACAACGAAGACGGTTCACTAACGGTCTACATCGCAAGCGAAAAGCCAAGCGATGAGAAGCGCCTAGCTAACTGGCTACCAGCACCAAAAGACGGCTTCATGCTCCAAATCCGCATGTACGAACCTCAGCCTGAGGTTTACCAAGGCAAGTTTGTTCTGCCTGAGATGCATAAAGTAGACTAACTTAAAAAGGAGCGAGGAGCGGGTTACACTTCGTTCCGGGGTGCGAGTGTTCTTTCACTCGCGGTAAACGCCCAGCCACTCAAAGGGCTGAGTCCAAGCTCGCCTCCCCCATTTTTTATTGAAGCCCTCTAAATGAGGGCTTTTTTGATCCTAGCGGAAGAGTCGGGAGGCGAGATCGCTTCACTGCTAGAGTCGAGGAGCGATAGTGGTAATTACTCTTGTACCGGTTCGGATCTTTTTTGCGGGTATTCATATATTCGACAGCAAAATAGATCTGGTTTGAGTGACAGAGAACTTAATCACGTGCCCGGAACACCCTCGCTTCGCGCCTCTCGATTCTAGCCTCTGGCTAGCGATTCCGTTCGATCAATCCCAACAATTCTTCACTAGCCAATCGAGGATCGCTGGCATGACAAATCGCCGAAACCAAAGCTAGCCCATGCACGCCGGTTTTGGCGAGCTCTGGGATTGTGTCGTGGTTGATGCCGCCGATGGCGACGATTGGGAGCTTAGTGGTTTTTAGTGCACGCGAGAGGCCTTCTATACCCCAGTGGTGCTTGGTATTGGTTTTGGTGGGGGTGGCGTAGATTGCGCTCAAGCCGATGTAATCAATCGGCAGTGAGTCGGCCTCAGCGAGTTGCGCGTCGTCTTCGATTGAAAGGCCAAGGAGCTTATCCTCGCCGATCAATTGTCTCGCCAGTTCGGCTGGCATATCCGACTGACCAAGGTGCACACCATCGGCGTCTACCGCCAGGGCGACATCAACGCGATCATTGATAATTAATGGCACCCCAGTTCCCGCGAGGATCTGTTTGACCGCTTGGGCTCTGGCGATAAATGCTCTGACATCGCCATGCTTTTCGCGCACTTGGACCATGGTAACGCCACCGGCGACCGCTTGTTTGACCACCTGCTTAAGCGTGGTTAAGTCTTGCTGGTCATCGGTGACCAAATAGAGGGTATAAGGATTCATTGTTTAATTGCCCGGTAGCCGCTCAGGCAAGCGGCTACCGGTCCGATTAGAGAAGTTTAAGCTCGCTTTTGAGTGTTGCCTCATCGAGTGCATACAACTCATCGAGCAAATTTACTTGCAGGCTGCCAGGTCCGCGTGATTTTTGTGCTGCAATTTCACCAGCAACCCCAAGCACTGCAGCCGCAGCTAAGCCAGTTTCGTCCCCGACTGCGGCAAAAGCGCCGGTCAATGCCGTGAGCGTGCAGCCCATACCGGTAACATAAGGCATCATCGCATCACCATTAGCAAGCTTAACGACCTGATCTTTGGTGATCACGTAATCGACCGCACCTGAAATGACCACACTCGCATCATATTCGTCAGCAAGTGCTTGTCCGGCTTCTAGCGCAGCATCGCTGCTGTCAAGCGCGTCGACACCCTTACTCTTTGCCTGCTCACCGGCTAAAGCAATGATCTCCGAGGCATTGCCACGAATGATCAATCGATTCGCCATGCGCGCGATTTGGCGCGAGGTCTCAGTGCGCAATTGACTGGCACCACAGCCAACAGGGTCAAGCACCACCACCTTGTCGTGACCATTGGCTTGCTCAACGGCAAACAACATACGCGGTGTCCAAACGCTATCGAGGGTACCAATATTAATTACCAGTGCACCTGCGAACGACATCATTTCCGCCATCTCTTGCTGAGAGTGGGCCATGATTGGCGATGCCCCAATCGCCAACAAGGCATTGGCAGTGTTGTTCATCACCACATAGTTGGTGATGTTAACGACTAAGGGTTTGTGTTCACGCACAGCATGAAGTGCTTGTACTATCTGCTCCGTTTGCATTGATTCTCTCCTACGCCGATTGAATGTTGAGCCCTTGCTGCCAGAATGCGACTTCCATACGGGTCGCAGTCTTAAAAATCTCGATTAGGTTTTGCCCTCGCTGACTCTCAATGTCGATATCAGCAAGCAGTTGGTCAAAATACTCTGCGCCACGCGCCACACTGGTTTGAAACTCATCACTGCCATACAGGGTTATCCAACTCGCGTATGGGTTGCCCTCGATAACCGTTGTTGGGTCATCTTTGAGCATCTTACCGATGACTGCATAGCCAATTGAGCAAGGCGCCAGCGCCGCATAAAGGTCGACCAGATCCCCTGCCATTCCAGTATCGAGCACGTAGCGGGTATACGCCACTGTGCCGAAGTCCTCTGGCTCATTTTCTAGATCTGACTCACTCAATCCCCATTGAGCGCAATAGGTCACGTGATGAGAGATTTCCGTATCCAGTAGGGCTTCTACACTTGGCAGCGCTCTGCGCATGTCTGCTAGTGTACGTGCTTTGTACATCGCAAGCGCATAAGCGCGAGCGTACTGCTTAAGAAACAGAAAGTCTTGCTTGAGATAGTGCAGAAAACACGGCTGCGCCAAGGTGCCCTTTGCCAATTGGCGAACAAAACTGTGCTCAATATACGCGTGCCAATCTTGTTCGCAGGCATCGATTAAATCTTGATATTTCATGGGCTATTTACCTAGTTTACGCTTGGAAGAAGATCGGCAGCAGTTGGCTGCGACTTGATGATGCCACGCTGATACAAAAACTCGGCGTAGTCGTTATAACGCTGTGGGTCGACCGCCGCCGGACGCAGAGCAAAACGGGTTAGCGTGTCATTCCAAGCACGCAGGTTGAGCTCGTTATCTAGCGTATCTGGTGAGTAGGCAACAAACTCATTCCAAGAGGCCTCTGGGTGATTGACGATATAGGTGGTGGCTTGCTCGAGCGCCTTGGTAAACGCCTTGATGGTGTCAGCGTCATAGCGCTTGGCATTAGCCACAAAAATCAGCTCATCGTAGGTTGGAACGCCATGCTCTTCTGGGAAAAAGGCCTTGGCTTTAAAGCCTTCAAGCTCGAGTTGGTTCATCTCAAAATTACGCAAGCCGCCCCAGATGGCATCCACCTTGCCTGAAGCAAGAGAAGAAGATAGCGCCCAACCGACATTGATGATCTCGACTTCAGAGAATTTCACCCCACTTTGCGCGAGCATTTTACCAATCGTGGCATCCTCATTACCGGCAATCGCAATACCGATCTTTTTGCCCTTGAGATCACCAATCGTATCGTGCTTACCATTATCTAGCACCGTAAGGGTATTCAGCGGCGTGGCAATCAAAGTCGCTGCGCGAACTAGTGGCAAACCAGCGGCGACATCAATCGTCAAGCTCGGCTGGTAAGACACCGCAAGGTCCACTCGACCTGCTGCCACAAGTTTGGCCGGTGTGCTTGGGTCTGCAGGCTCTTGAATTTCGATCTCCAGTCCCTGCTGCTTAAAGTAACCGCGCTCTTGAGCGATAACGATAGGTCCGTGATTGGGGTTCACAAACCAGTCCAGCATCAGTGTCAGCTTTTTCTCTGCTGCCATCGCGCCACTCGATAATAGTGCCGTGAGCAGAGCCGTCGCGCTAAGTAGTTTTTTCGTTGTCATTATACGTGTCCTTTGAGGTCGAATCCTTTACTGGTTTTCCCAGGGAATGAATTTTTTAAGAAGTTTATCGGTTAAGAAATACAAACTGATCGAGAGCAGCGCGAGGATAAACAGCGCAGCAAACATCTCATCAATGATCATCCGAGCGTTGGCTTGCAGCATCAGATAACCAAGCCCGGCGCTTGAGCCTACCCACTCACCAACGACCGCACCAATCGGCGCGATCACCACTGCGACTCGCACACCGGAGGCTAGTGTTGGCAGCGCGGCGGGGAGCTGGATGTGACGCAGTAACTGCCATTTCGAGGCGCCCATGGTTTTGGCCAAGTCGAGATAACCGGTTGGGGTATTGCGCAGCCCGTCGTAGCAGCAGGTGGTCACAGGAAAGAAAATAATGATCGCGGCCATCACGACCTTTGAGGCGATCCCATAACCAAGCCATAGCATCAAGATAGGCGCAATCGCAAACACTGGCACCGCTTGGCTGGCGATTAAGATTGGCAACAGCCAGCGCTTAACCGGCTCAAACAGCAGCATCTGCAGGGCAAACAACAAGCCCATGGTTAAACCAAGCAATAGACCCAGTATGATCTCTTGCCCCGTCACCCACGAGTGCATCAGTAGCACATCGTAACGCTCAATGAGTTTAGTCAGCACCTGCATCGGCGCAGGCAGAATAAAGCTCGGCAGCTCAAATACCACCACCGACGCTTGCCACAACCCTAGTATCACCGCGGCGCTCACTAGCAGACGAAAAATCGGCTGGCTGCGTGATTCGCTACGTTCCACATGACGCGAAATCGTGTCGTATTGAGACATATCACTCATAATCACGCTCCAATTGATTCAAAATCGCCTGTTGCAGCGCCGCGCACTGCGCATCTAGGTCGCGTGGAATAGCACTGGTTGGTACCTCAAGTGATTGAGCGTTGGCGGGTGTACCCTGAAGCACGTACAGCTGCTCGGCAAGGCGCACCGCTTCTTGAGGGTCGTGGGTGATCAACACCACAGTCTTACCTTTTAAGAGCGTCGCAGCCAAGGTTTGCAGTTTATGCCGAGTGACCGCATCGAGTGCCGAGAAGGGCTCATCCATCAATACCACAGGTCGGTCTTGCATCAGTGTTCTCGCCAGCGCCACACGCTGGCGCATCCCGCCAGACAGTTGGTTAGGCATACTATCGGCGTAATCCGCCAGCCCCACCGCTTCGAGCAGTGACAATGCTTGCTCTTGGTTATGGTTACCGCTCACTGGCGGGCTAAAGCGCTGACTCAAACACACATTGTCGATCACGCTCAGCCACGGCAGCAGTAAGTCTTGCTGGGCCATATACGCAATGCGACCATCAAGCGCCCCAGCATCGCTCGTCACCAACTCACCTTGCCAGTCGACCTTGTCATCAAGCAGGCCAGCGAGATAGCGCAAGATGGTGGTCTTACCGCTGCCACTGCGCCCTAGCACCACACTCCACTGACCGGCTGGAAAGCTTATGTCGAGCTGCGCAAGCGTTGCACTGCTGCTGTCTCGATACCTGAGACCGGCGTTTTTCAGCTCAATACCAAGCGCATTAGCGCACATCGGCATGCCCTTGATAGAAGTGGTGTACAGGTCCGTGCCCTTGACCAATGGAGAGCTCATCGGCGTGAGCAATCGCCTCAGTAATATACTGCTTACCCAGCCCCACTGCCTTACGCAGGTCATTACCCTGCGCTAGATACGATGCTATTGCAGAAGAGAGGGTACAGCCAGTGCCGTGGGTGTTTTTAGTAGCGCTGCGCTTGGCACTAATTAGCTCATGGCTATCCGCGGTGATCAGCAGATCGTTACTGTTCTCGTCTTGCTCTAAGTGACCGCCTTTAAGCAGTACCGCTTTTGCGCCAAGGGCGCGCAAGTCGGCGATCATCGCATTCATGTCATATTCAGACTCAGGGACAGGCTTACCCGTTAGTGCCGCACCCTCTGGCAAGTTTGGCGTGATAATGTCCGCCATAGGAATAAGCTTGTGTTTGAGCGTGCTAATCGCTGACTGCTCAAGCAGCAGATCGCCGCTTGTGGCCACCATCACAGGATCGACCACTAGGAATTGAGGTTTATATTGCTCAAGCTTGCGGGTCACGGTTTCGATGATACTGGAGTCGGCGAGCATACCGATTTTCACCGCGACAACATGCAGGTCGCTAAACACAGCGTCGAGCTGACTTTCCACATGCTCAAGTGGAATAGGCAGAATGGCGGATACGCCCTGGGTGTTTTGCGAAGTGATCGCCGTGATGGCAGAGCAGGCAAAACTGCCCGTTGCCGAGATGGCTTTAATATCCGCTTGAATGCCAGCACCGCCGCCGCTATCTGAGCCAGCAATGGTAAGGACAATAGGTGTGGTTTGACTGGGTGTCACTTGAGAATGTGCCATCGTTACTCCTAATACGGCGTAAGTGATTACTGACCGCAGGAAACGAACCTTGGCACATAAGCACCGCCTGAGTAACGGCGCTCAATAACAAGCCAGAATAGATCGCTGGCAGGCTGGCAAAGTACGAATAGTTCCCTACGTCAGTGTTAACTGAATCAGGTTCTACGGGTCTCGAATTTCGATCTCAGCCAAACTAAAACTCTGGCCCCCCGACTATCTGGCATTCATCATAACAGCCAATCGCCCAGTGATGCACTTCTTTTTGCAGCTTGAAAACCACACAATGAGAGCTTGGCGACTATTTGTCCAGCGAATGGTCCTCACCATCGAAAGCTGAGCCCTTGGTCATAAACTGCCGCTCACCCGTGGCGTCAAAGACACTATTAAATTGAGTTATGTAGCGCTCACGCTGCGAGGAAGTCAGCTTACGCTGGATAACCAACAGCTGCTGAACCTGCTCCGCTTGAACGAACGCATAGCGTATCGTCACTCCATCGGCCGCCATGTCGAAACGGATCTCCTTACCATCACCCTGCTTCACCTGACTCAGCCAGCCCTCAAGCACCTCGATGTTCTCGGCGCAATCTATATGGTACGCATAGCCGCGCTCGACCTTTTGTCTCGCCCAGTAGTGTGCTTTATCCAGTGCTAGGGTGTGTCGCGATAACAGCAAGGCCTGACATTGTGAGGCGCAGGCCGTCACTCTCACCGGTGTATGCTTAAACTCAGGCTGACCAGACAGGCTATCGTGGTGCGGCGCAATCAAGTTACACGGCTTGGCTTGGCTCGCCGTTGCCCCATTCCAGTGGATAGGTACATAGATCTCGCCAAGCTTTTGGTCTGTGGTGAGCCTGACCCGCGCAAGGCAGCTGCCGTGGCGGCTGGTGACTCGCGCAAGTCCTTCGGCTTTGAGCTGGTAATCGCGCGCTGTTTGAGGGTGAATGGCAACATAAGGCTCGGGATCAAACGCCCCTAACTGAGCTGACAGGCCAGTGCGCGTCATGGTATGCCATTGGTCACGTGTTCTGCCGGTATTTAGGAGCAGCGGATACGCGCTATCAACCACGCTGACAGGAGAGCGGTAACTTACCGGGATCAAATTAGCTTTGCCGCTTGGCGTGTAAAAGCGGCCATCGCTAAACATTCTTTGCTGGACCGGCTCAGATTGCCACGCTTTGACCGGCCACTGCTGCGGCGTCAGTACACTGTAGCCTTGATCGTCGAGCTTGGTTAAGCCAATCAGTGACAAATCACGCTCAAAGTGTTGGTTTCCGAGCGTGGTCAGCTTGGCGTATTCTGTAAAGATCTCACCTTCGTGCAGATAATCAAACGCCTGCTCAAAGCCGAGCTTTTGCCCCACCTGGCTGATCACCCACCAATCAGGCTTCGCCTCGCCTGGGCTTGGCAGTATACGTCTCTGACGAGAGATGCGCCGCTCCGAGTTCGTCACCGTGCCCGACTTCTCACTCCAGCCTTGTACCGGCAGCAGCAGATCAGCAAGCTTAGTGGTCTCTGTCTCTTCAATACAATCCGAGACAACCACAAAAGGGCAAGCCTTGAGCGCTGCGCGCACTTTGTCCGAATTTGGCAAGCTCACCGCGGGATTGGTCGCCATGATCCAAACGGCTTTGATTTTACCCTCTGCCATTGCATCAAACATATCCACGGCCTTAAGGCCCGGGCGAGTCACAAGGTTATCGGTGGCCCAATATTCACTGAGCATGGCCAAATGATCGGGCTGATCAAACTCAAGGTGGCCACACAGCATAGTCGCAAGCGCGCCGACCTCTCGCCCGCCCATGGCATTGGGTTGGCCGGTGACCGAAAATGGCCCGCTGCCCGGCTGACCGATCCGGCCAGTCGCTAGGTGGCAGTTAATGATACTGTTGACCTTATCCACCCCACTAGTGGATTGATTGACGCCCTGCGAGTACACCGTCACCACTTTGTCGTGGTTGGCAAACAGTTGGTAAAAGGCTTCGAGCTGCTCGGGCGGGATACCAGTGATCTCATCCACCTTGCACTCACCTAAAGCAGCTTTAAACGCAGCTTCAGCTTGCTGTGTGTGTCGACGCAGAAACTCATTGTCGAGGTGATCATGCTGATAAAGGTAGGCCAGCAATCCATTAAACAGCGCCACATCGCTGCCTGAGTTGATCGGCAAGTGAACATCCGCCAGCTCACAGGAAGCGGTTCTTCGCGGGTCAATCACCACTATCTTGAGCTTTGAGTTGGCTTGTTTTGCTGCGCGAAGGCGCTGATACAGGACGGGATGACACCAAGCCAGGTTCGAGCCCACCAGCACGACCAGATCGGCCAACTCCAAATCCTCATAGCAACCAGGCACTGTGTCAGAGCCAAAGGCGCGCTTGTGTCCAACTACCGATGAGGCCATACACAATCGAGAGTTACTGTCTATATTCGCGCTGCCGATAAAGCCCTTGATAAGCTTATTCGCCACGTAATAGTCTTCGGTTAATAGCTGACCCGAGACATAAAAGGCCACTGACTCAGGACCATACTGAGCAATCGCTTTAGCAAATTGGTCGGCAACCAGACTCGTCGCCTCAGGCCAAGATACTGTTTGTCTGCTATTTTTACTGTTGAGCCTTGATTGACTGGTGAGAGTGGGCGTTAGCAAGCGTCCATCTTGTATCACCGTCTCACCCAGTGCTGCCCCTTTGGTGCAGAGCTTGCCGTAGTTGGCCGGGTGAGATTTGTCTCCCCTGACCTCCAATTGTCCAGAGAGTGTTGGGCGGGCTTCAACACCACAGCCGACCCCACAATACGCACAAGTTGTCTTGACCCATCCTGGTTCTTTTTGTGTCACGCGCACCACCTTGCATATATAGACATCTTTAATTTATATAGATACAAGCAATATTTGAACCAAACACAACCAGTCAGCACTTGAGTATTTATTACCAAATAAAATCAACAAGTTAAAATAACACTAACCCTAAAGTGGTAGATGAAATATAGTAATTTACGCTCAACTTAACCTACCAGTGCACCAGATTGATTAGATTTGCACCACAAAGATTCATTTTCCTAGCATTTTCATCAACCATCTCACACTAACACCCATAAAATTAACATTGAAAAACAAACATAAATAATTGTTATTATTGAATTAAATAAATAATTATTAACACAACAGTTACATCATGGCACCAAGCTTGCTTGAGCCCAATCAGCAAGAATTAATTACTCAAGGAATTAGGTAATGACCATGATGAGTAAAGATATCCCAAACAAAGGTAGTGTGGTTTTGGTCGGTGCGGGCCCCGGTGATCCTGACCTGTTGACCGTCAAAGCGCTCAAAGCGATCCAACTCTCCGACTGCATTGTTTATGACAACCTGGTGAGCAAACCGATACGTCAGCTGTTTCCCAGCCTCGCACAGCAAATCTATGTCGGTAAAGCCAAGCATCACCACAGTGCGAGTCAGGAAGAGATCAATCAAATCCTACTTGACTGTGCCCAGCAAGGACTGCGTGTCTGCCGCGTCAAAGGGGGCGATAGCTTCGTTTTTGGCCGCGGTGCTGAAGAGATGCTGTACCTCACCAAGCATCACATCGAGGTTGACGTAATACCGGGCATCACCGCAGCCTCTGGGTGCACCTCGTACGCCAATATTCCGCTTACCCATCGCGGTTTGACCCAAGGGTGCACCTTCATCACGGCGCATGCTGATAAAGATCTCAAACTCGATTGGCATGCCCTCGCTAGCCTAGAGCACACCCTGGTTATCTATATGGGTCTTTCAAAATCACGCTGGTTGACTGAGCAATTGACCCAGCATGGGCTTTGCCCCACTACGCCAGCAGCACTGATTGAAAAAGGCTGCACCGACGAACAGCGCGTGGTGACCGGGGAATTACGTCAGCTTGATCAGCTTCGAGAGCAACATCAGATCCAATCGCCTGCTCTGATTGTGATAGGCAAAGTGGTTTCCGTAGCTCAGCAAATGGAGTGGCTAACGGCGCTCAATGCCAACGCCCTCCAACAAGAATCTATCCCGCTGAGCGCCTGATTCAAATAATTGACCCAAGAAAATCAAACTATGTCTTTAGAAAAAAATAGCAAAATCTGAGAGCTAAGGAATTAAGCCATGAGTAAACAGAAAATTGTCGTGGTCGGCAATGGAATGGTCGGACACAAGTTTATCGACCACCTGATCGCCGCCAAGCGCAGTGATATCGAGATCATCACCTTTAGTGAAGAGCCAAGGCTTGCCTATGATCGCGTACAGCTGACGGCCTACTTTACCGGTAAAACCGTTGACGACCTGTCTTTGACTAGTGAAGCTTACTATCAGGACAACGGCGTGCGCTTTGTGATTAATGATAAGGTGAGCCAAATCGATACCGATGCCAAGCAAGTGATCACTCAGTCCGGACGGATTGAAGCCTACGACAAATTGATCCTCGCCACCGGCTCATACCCCTTTGTGCCCCCTATTCCCGGTAATGATCAACCCCATTGTCACGTCTATCGCACCATCGAAGACTTAGATGCGATTGCCCTATCGAGTGAGACCAGTCGCTCAGGTGTGGTGATTGGTGGCGGGCTGCTTGGTCTTGAGGCGGCAAACGCGATCAAAAACCTTGGCCTTGAGACTCATGTAGTGGAATTTGCCCCGCGCTTGATGGCGGTGCAGCTCGATGACGGCGGCGGCGCACTGCTTAAGCGCAAGATTGAAGCGCTCGATGTGCACGTACACACCGAAAAAGCCACCCAAGAGATTGTCGCCGGTGAGAATGCTCGCTATCGAATGAACTTTGCTGATGGCAGCCATATCGAGACCGATATGATTGTCTTCTCTGCCGGGATCCGCCCGCAAGACGAGCTAGCAAAAGGGACAGACATCACTCTAGGTGAACGCGGTGGCATCGTGGTCAACAATCACTGCCAAACCAACCTTGAGGATGTATACGCGATTGGTGAGTGCGCCCTATGGCAACAGCGGATCTTTGGTCTGGTTGCCCCTGGCTATCAGATGGCAAAGGTCGCAGCTGAGCAGATCTTAAACCCTGAGGGCGACAGTGAGTTTACTGGCGCCGATATGAGCACCAAGCTCAAACTGCTTGGCGTTGATGTGGCAAGTATCGGTGAGGTGCACGGTAAAACCGAGGGGGCGCAGTCCTACACCTACAACGATGAAATAGAGCAGGTGTATAAACGCCTGATCATCTCGGCTGATGGCAGCAAGATTGTTGGCGCGGTATTGGTCGGTGATGCCGAGGCTTACGGCACGCTGCTGCAATACAAGCAAAACGATATGCCACTGCCGAGTAACCCTTCCGTACTCATTCTGCCTAATGCGGCGGATGACACCGGCGCGGCCATGGGGGTCGAAGCCCTGCCTGATAGTGCGGTGATCTGCTCGTGTTTTGACGTCACCAAAGGGGATATTAAACAAGCTGTCTCTAGTGGCTGCGCAAGCATGGCAGACCTCAAGCAGACTACCAATGCCTCAACCGGCTGTGGTGGCTGTAGCGCGCTCGCCAAGCAGGTGTTAGACAGCGAATTGCTTGCTCTCGGCGTTGAGGTCAATAGCGACCTATGTGAGCACTTTGCTTACACCCGCCAAGAGCTGACCGATATCGTGCGGATCAATCAAATCAAAACCTTTGATCAGTTGCTAGAGCAGTACGGTAAGGGCCTTGGCTGTGAGATATGCAAACCCGCCGTCGGCTCAATCCTCGCCTCCTTCTGGAATGACTATATCCTCGATAACCAACATATGGAGTTGCAGGATACCAATGACATCTACCTCGGCAATATGCAAAAAGATGGCACCTATTCGGTGGTGCCGCGTGTTGCGGGGGGAGAGATCACACCCGATAAACTCATCGCGCTTGGCGAAGTCGCCAAAGAGTTCGACCTTTACACCAAGATCACTGGTGGACAGCGAGTCGATTTGTTTGGCGCACAACTCAATGATCTACCGACCATATGGCGCAAACTGGTCGATGCTGGCTTTGAAACCGGTCACGCCTACGGCAAAGCGGTACGTACAGTGAAATCGTGTGTCGGCAGTACCTGGTGTCGCTATGGTGTCGATGACAGTGTGGGTTTTGCCATCGATATCGAGAATCGCTACAAGGGCCTACGTGCACCGCACAAGCTGAAATTTGCCGTGTCAGGCTGTACACGTGAGTGCGCCGAAGCCCAATCAAAAGACATCGGAGTCATCGCCACCGACAACGGCTGGAACTTGTACGTGTGTGGTAACGGCGGCATGCGCCCACGTCACGCCGACCTGTTTGCCAGCGACCTCGACCGAGAAACACTGATCAAATACATCGACCGTGTGTTGATGTTCTATATCCGCACCGCCGATCGCCTGCAGCGCACCTCAGTGTGGCTTGAGAACCTCGAGGGCGGCATTGACTACCTCAAACAAGTCGTGATTGACGACAAACTAGGTCTGGGCGAAGAGCTTGAGCAGCAGATGGCTGACAATATCGCCAAGTACCAGTGTGAGTGGAAAACCACCCTCGATTCACCAGAGAAACTCAAACGCTTCCAGCACTTTATCAACAGTGATGAGCGCGATGAGCGACTGAAGTTTATTTCGGTTCGTGAGCAGAAACTGCCCGCCCCTGCCCCGCAACAGACCGTTGGCGACATTGATGTCGTTGAAGTGAATTCTTAAGGAGACCGCCATGAACACGATGACCATCAAGCCTGAAACCAAACCTGAAACGACCTGGGTCTCGGTATGCAAAGCCAGTGACCTGACGCCCAATACCGGTGTATGCGCACTGGTCAACGGCAAGCAGGTGGCAATTTTTCACTGCCAGCGCTCGGGCAACCTGTATGCCATCGACAATTTCGACCCACTTGGCAAGGCCAATATTCTCTCACGCGGGATCATCGGCTCAATTGAGGGCGAGCCCTATGTCGCCTCGCCACTGTACAAGCAGCATTTTCATCTTCGCACCGGCGCCTGCCTTGAGGAGCCAGAGATCCAGATACCCACTTACTCAATCAGAGTGATTGAGGGAGAGGTTCAAGTTCAAGCATAACCAAACATAATAATTTTATTTAAGTCAGTTATTTATACGGAAATACTCAAGAGGAAAATTTTATGGAAAACAGCAAATTTTCGATCTTCTCGTTTACGGGCAAGATGAAGATACTCCACCTCAGCTGGATGGCGTTTTTTATTACTTTTGTCGTCTGGTTTAACTTCGCACCGCTATTGCAAATGGTCAAAGAGACCCTTGGCCTTACTACTCAGGAGATCAAAACCCTACTCATTCTCAACGTTGCACTGACCATCCCGGCTCGGGTACTGATAGGCATGTTCACCGACAGATTCGGTCCGCGCTTAGTCTATTCCGCGCTGCTCGCCATCTGTTCGATTCCGTGTTTTATGTTCGCGTTTGCCGACTCCTTTATGCAAGCCGCCATCGCGCGCTTCCTGCTTGGCTTTATCGGTGCTGGCTTTGTGATTGGTATTCGCTTGGTCTCTGAGTGGTTCCCGCACAATGAGCTTGGCACCGCTGAGGGCATCTATGGTGGCTGGGGTAACTTTGGTTCAGCCGCAGCAGCGTTCACCCTACCCACCGTTGCACTGCTGTTTGGTGGTGACGAGGGCTGGCGCTACGCAATTGCTGTGACTGGCGTAATGAGCTTGGTGTTCTCTTTTGTTTTTTATCGCAACGTTTCTGATACACCTAAAGGCTCTACTTACTTCAAGCCTAAGCACCTAACCGCCATGGAAGTGACCTCAAAAGGTGACTTTTACTTCCTGCTGGGTATGAAAATTCCGATGTATGCCGTGCTTGGCCTACTGGCATGGAAACTGTCACCATCGGGCATCGGCATGCTCACCGACACCATGGTTTACTCTATCTATGCCGGTCTAGTGGTGCTCTACCTTATCGAGGCGTCACAAGTCTGGAAGGTCAACAAGGGCATCTTTACCAAGCCAGTTGAAGAAATTCATCAGTACAAGTTCAAGCAAGTCGCGGTGCTCAATGTGCTGTACTTTGCCACCTTTGGCTCAGAGCTGGCCGTAGTCTCCATGCTACCTTTGTTCTTCTCTGAAACCTTTGGTCTATCAGCGGTATTGGCCGGTATGGTCGCCTCGGCATACGCCTTTATGAACCTGATGTCGCGCCCTGGCGGCGGCTGGATTTCGGATAAGTTTGGTCGTAAATCTACCCTGCTATTTTTAACCGCAGGTCTGGCTGTGGGTTACTTTATGATGGGCCAAGTGGGGAGTGACTGGCCGGTTTGGCTTGCTGTAGTCTGCGCTATGGTGTGCTCGTTCTTTGTTCAAGCGGGTGAGGGTGCGGTGTTTGCTACTGTGCCGCTGATCAAGCGCCGTATGACCGGGCAAATCGCAGGGATGACCGGAGCGTATGGTAACGTGGGCGCGGTAACCTACCTAACGGTGCTATCGTTTGTCGACTACCAAACCTTCTTCTACGTGATCGCTGCCACTGCGGTGGTGGGTTTTGGTGCGCTACTGTTTATGGAAGAGCCCAACGGCAAGATTGCCGAGGTCAATGAAGACGGCAGCGTGACGCTGATTGATGTCTCCAACTGATCGCCTAAGTTTGGCAAGAGTGAACCCAGCCCTTACGAGCTGGGTTTGCTCGCTTAACCCTCAAAGCTGTTAATGACGGCTATCAACCAAGGCCATGAACTAGAGCAAGGATTGCGATGAACTCGAAGAATGCTTTTTTACTCTCCAAGCTGCAACTTGACTTCGGCGGGCACTCGCTAATCGGTCGTCGCCAAGAAAATCAGGATGCGTTTACAGTCAATGTCCCGAGTAAACACCACGAGCTAGTACACAAAGGCGTCGTCGCCTGTATCGCTGATGGAGTAAGCTGCAGTGAGCATAGCCAGAAAGCCAGCCAAACCGCGGTGATGCAGTTTATTGAAGATTACTATGCGACCCCACACAGCTGGAGCATCAAACACTCGGCAAATAAGATCCTTAACTCCCTCAACACTTGGCTATTTGAGCAAGGCGCTCAGTATGGCCCAGCCCATAACGGCCTGGTCACCACCTTTAGTTGCCTAATCATTAAATCCAATACCGCCCACCTGTTTCATGTTGGTGATACGCGGATCTACTTACTCAGGGGTAAAAAGTTACAACAATTAACCCGAGACCATCAGCGAATCAATTTTGGTAAAACGGCCTACCTCACACGCGCGCTCGGAATGGACTCCTCACTCGACGTCGACTACCAAGCGATCAGTCTTGAGCCTGGCGATCGTTTCTTGATGACCAGCGATGGCTTGCACGATTATGTCGCCCATGGCCAGATGGAACAGATGCTAAGTGAAGCTGACGGCGACTACGAACTGCTCTGCCACCAGCTGTGTAAAAGCGCCTATCAAGATCAGAGCCAAGATAACATCACCTGCCTTGCGGTAGATATCCAGCAACTGCCTGACCACTCTCAGCTTGAGTATCAGCAGAATATTGTCAGTCGCGCGATCCCCCCCGCCCTCAAAGAAGGCAATGTTCTGGAAGGCTTTGCAGTGGAAAAAGTGCTCCACGCAGGAACTCGCAGCCACGTCTACTTAGTCAATAACCAAGCCAATAACCAGCGCTACGTGCTCAAAACCCCGTCACAAAATGACAGTGACGACATCCACACGCTAAAACTGTTTGCTAACGAGTACTGGGTCGCCAATCAACTCAGTAGCGAGCGGATCATGCGCATGTATCCCACCCCAGCCGACTCACAATTTCTCTATCAAGTCTGTGAGTACATCGAGGGCGTGACCTTGCGTCAATGGATGTATGACAACCCCAAACCCAGCTTACAGCAGGTACGTTTGCTGCTCGATGAGATCATCAAAGCGCTGCGTGTGTTCCAGCGTGCCGAAATGGTTCATCGTGATCTAAAACCTGAGAACATCATGGTCACCAGCAACGACTCAATAAAGATCATCGACTTCGGCTCCGTCAAAGCACTAGGCTTAGACGAGATAGAACCCGAACGTCACGACTCTGTCCCACTCGGAGCACTCAATTATATCGCGCCGGAATACATCAACGCGGGTGTGGCCGACACGGTATCCGACCTATTTTCTGTGGCAGTGATTGGCTATGAGATGCTGACTGGTGAACTGCCCTATCAAGCCTCCAGCAATCAAAACCTGCAAAGTGCGCGGCACACTAAATGGCACTATCGTCCCATCAGTGACTTTCGTGATGATATTCCCGCCTGGGTTGACCTTGCGTTTAAAAAAGGCACCCACCCTATTCCAGCAAGGCGCTATGATGTGCTATCGGAGTTCGTGCTTGACCTCTACACGCCCAACCAAACCCTGCAGAAAGAACTGAAAGACAGCCCGCTGATAGAACGCAACCCACTGATATTCTGGAAGCTCGCCACTGGCGTCCTCGCGCTCATCGTCATGCTGCAATGGGTCGCAATGCTCTAATATCCCAATTCCTTTTCTTACCAATATGGTTTAGCATGCGCTCTCATTCTGGGCAGGACAAACAGGCAATCATTGTTCCAATAAGCGAGGAACATTCAGCAACCGCATACTCCTCGCACCTCGAAGGGCAAAGCCCGTCCCCGCCCCTCGAACCTTTATTGTTGGAGTTTATTGCAAGTGGCTAAACGTTCCCCGGTTATCGAAATGACCTCTTATGGCATCTATTCTCATTGGGATGCAAAATCCAAAGACCTACCTAAAATCAAAGAGTTCACCACGATTGTCCCTGCAGATGAAGGCATTGAATTTGGCTTTATTGTCAACATCAAAAAGGCCAAGGGCACGCTACTGAACTTTTGCATTTATCACCCTGGGATCATCAACAAGAAAGGGCAAGTGCTGGAGCCGTTTGATGGTGAGATCTATGTGCGCAGCAACGACTGGAATTTTTACCTTGGTGACACCATCCAACTGCTCCACCCAAGTGAGGGACTAGAGAGCAACCTCGGAGAATGGCGCATGGTGCTTGAGATCGAAGGCCGCACCGTAGCGGAAAAAACCTTTAAGGTCAGTGCCCGCGACCAAGCCCAGTTTTGGAAGCAACGCGGTTTCTAAACACACTAGCACCACACTGCTAGTGACAACGCTCTCTCCGTTCAATAGCTGAGTTTTTAGGTAAAGGCGGTATTAGCAATTCAACGCTGTTTATCTTAACCCTACTTCAAGGGTAAGAGAGACTTAGACAGATGCTATTCATTGGCACGCTATGTCTTTGCTGATTATTACACCCAAAAGCTTTGGCCTGGCCGATTTGATAAGATTGGCACTTTGCTTGTCACCCTCGATGGTAGGTTGGCACAAACAGCGATCATCAGAGATCAAAAAGTACCCTTTGCCTAACTGCATCAGTGTTAATTTAGCGAGGAATTGTAGAGCTAAGAGAGGTACCGATGGCAATGCCTTATTTGTTAGGCCTGCTATTATCTAGTGGAATCAAATCCTGTATCTAGCGGCGTGAGATAGGTCTCAAACAATTGCTTTAGACTGCTAATAAGTAAACTCAAGGCTGGCCCAGCGGTGTCAATCCTGTTGCTGTAGAGGATGTACTCCTCAAAGTGGGGAGATTCTGTCACTTCGAGTGACAGCGGCGTGAGTTTATTGTCTATGTCATATTGCTTGGCCAACAGAGTAGGCAGAAACGCCCATCCATCCTGAACCAGCAAAGATATCAGCATATCGGCGTTGCTCAACAATTTGTCTTGGCCCCCTAGCTCCGAGCGTCTAAAAATCGGCGTATCTATATAATCTTCTAGCAACAGTCGCGTATGACTTGAGAGATCATGAACTGAACAAGGCTGCCTTTGCGCAAGGGTAGACTGCTTACTAGCATAAACTTGCATTTTTAGTGAGCCTAAGTTGAAGAACTCTACTCCTTGCATAGGTAAGCTGTTTTTTGCTGATAAGGCGAGGCCTATGTCAGCTTCGCCTTTCTTCAATTGGCGATACATCTCACTCCGGCTGCGATGTAACCAGTGGATATTCACCATTGGATAGGCGTCTTTGACCCATTGATCAGCCACACTCATGATGCTTGTTGGCAGCACAGCATCATGAATGACGGTCAATTCGTTCGTGTCGCTGCTTGCAAGGCTATCCGCGCAGTTTTGTAGTGCTTCCGCTTGATAAATAAAATGATTGGCGCGCTTTAACAAGGATTGGCCAGCGACGGTCAGATATAAACGTTTTCCTTCCCGGTGGAACAAGGTCAGATTTAAGTCGACTTCCAAATTAGTAACGTGTTGATGCAAGGTTGAACGACTTTTTTCCTGCTGTTTTGCCGCTTGATTAAAGGATCCTGCTTTAGCAACCGCTACGAAGGCTGAGATTTGCTCTAGATTGAACTGTAACATTTTGTGAATTTTGGTTTAGTGAGAGCGGATAGTGATAACGTTACTTTTTTTGAGAGCTTATTACAATGCCGATGTAGCTAGTTCATTACGTGGTACTAGCTGACTAAAATAATTAAATTAAGGTCTAATACAATGAAAAGAACACTCCTCGCGAGCCTGCTGGCATTTGCAGCTTCGCCGATGTTGGCCCTCGCCAATGCCGACGCTATCTATTTTGGTGGTGATATCCTGACTCTAAATGATGCGCTGCCGACGGCCGAAGCGCTAGCCGTTAAGGATGGGGAAATCGTAGCAATAGGAAGTACTGTAAAAGTGACTGAAGAGCACAAGGGGGCGCAGACAAACCTTATCGACTTAAATGGTCAAACCCTATTGCCTGGCTTTATTGACTCTCACAGTCATTTGACTGCAGTTGGTTTGAAGCGTTCGACTGTAGCATTGGATCCTGCACCGGCTGGCAACGTTACAAGTATCAAGGATATTCAACGTAACCTAGGGTTTGCTTTAGCAAAACGCCCGCAAGGCAGCCAGGACTGGTTAGTTGGAATGAACTATGACAACGTGATGCTTGAGGATGGTCGCCATCCGACTCGTCATGACCTCGACCAAGTATCAACAGAAGTACCACTGCTGGTGGCACACTTTTCTGGCCACCAAGGCGTTGCTAATAGCAAGCTATTGGAGATACTAGGCATAGATGAAAATACGCCAAACCCTCAAGGTGGTGTGATCCAGCGTGAAGCAGGCTCTCAAGTTCCCAATGGTATTCTGGAAGAGTACGCTTTCTTGCCTGCGTTGGTTCATTACATATCCACTTTGGGATTGGACCCAGATAAAACTCGTCCGGACAACTACTTAGAGCAGCTAATGGTTGGCTTTATGATTAGCGCTCAAAAAGACTATGCTGCCGCAGGCTATACTACGGCGACAGACATGGGTCTTTTACCAAACACTGTCGCCTTGCTGAGCGGCCTAGCGGACAATGGTGCATTGTATATTGATATTGCAGGTGCACCCTATATGAAAGGAGAGGCATCTGTAAAAGATGTTATTCCACTCTATTCGGAGGAGTATAACAACCACTTCCGTATCGCGGGTGGCAAGGCAACAATTGATGGTGGCTCTCCTGGCCGAACTGCGTATCTGCGTGAGCCATACTATGTTCAGCTTGAAGGTGAGAAAGACTACGTTGGTTACACCGCAATGCAGCCTACGACACTGGAGCAGCATGTGCTTGAGTACTATGAAGCAGACATCCCAATTTTCGTTCACGCCCTAGGTGATGGTGCGGTTGATATTGCTCTTGATGGTATAGAGAAGGCAGAAAAAGCGTATCCGGGGAAGGATCGTCGTACCCAGTTGATCCACGTGCAGCAAATACAAGAGGATCAACTAAAGCGCACAAAAGATCTAGGTGCAACGATCACCTTCCAAATGACGCATGCGTTCTATAATGCAGACTTCCACGCTAAAAATATCTTTGGCCCAGAGCGAACCCACCGCCTACTACCAGTCAACTCTGCACTCAAGCATGGCATATCTAGCACCATCCACCATGACGCGCCTGTACATCCTGTAAACCAAATGGATCTGGTTTGGTCGGCAGTAAATCGCACCAGCCGCAGTGGCCGTATATGGGGTGAAGACGAGCGTCTAACGGCTCTCGAAGCACTTAAGGCGTCAACTATTAATGCAGCGTATCAGCTACGTGAAGAAGATCGTAAAGGTACTCTAGAAGTTGGTAAGTTAGCCGATATGGTTATTCTCGAGCAAAACCCTCTAACTGCTGACCCTCAAACGTTGAAGGATATTCAAATCGTTGAGACGATTAAAGAAGGTAAGACTGTGTTTAGTGCACAATAATAATGGCGGTTAGAGAGTCTTAGCAATTTCAATCATCAGTATTAAGAAGCTACAAGCACGCTGCTGAACTTTTGTCTCTATTCCCCAATGATCGTCAACCAAAAGGTCAAACTGTTGAGTTCCAAGCTTGTATGATGGCAGAGAAGATGTTTGAGGTGCGTGCCCACGACCAAGCCTAGTTATAGAGGCAGCGCAGTTTCTGGCCAAGTCAACTTCACACAGCCCCTCGAGTAAAGGGGCTGTATTTTCATATTACTAAACATTAAAAGCTCATTCCTAACTAACTTCATAAACCTTAATTTAAATTGCGCACTAATAGTGCAGGGATGCATTATTTTGCTACAAAACACAACCCCTTAGACAATCGCACCCTCCACATCCCTTATCGAATAACTATTTTAAAATGACGGCATACCATTTGCTTTAACAGGTTGTTTTACAATAAAAACCAAGGAAGTAAAAATGACTAAAAAGTCACTATTTGCGCTGTTGGCTTGTTCTCTATCTGTTCAAGCAGCCACTATGGATGGCATTGAAGTATTGCAGCCTCTTTATGATGAACCCACCTTTATCGAGTCTGGCCGCTACGCTAACTCACACTATGTCCCATCAACGACTAATACCATTATGTGGGGCTACCTGCCCAACCGATTGACACCACCAGTGGCTTCGATTAATTCGGGCGACATTGTGGTGTTTGATACCGTGTCTCATGAAGGGATCTTAGAAGATCAGGGACGCAACCCACTCAAGTACTTTGGTGAACACGGTTACTCGAAAGAGTTTGTCCTAGAAGACGCGGTTGACATCGCAGGCTCTGATTTGGAGCATGACTTTTTTAAAGACGGTCCACATATTGTGACTGGCCCTGTTGAGATCAAAGGCGCTAAGCCTGGTGACGTGCTTAAAGTCGATATTGTTAAGCTTGAGCCGCGCGTACCCTATGGTGTTATCTCTAATCGCCATGGTAAAGGAGCACTTGTCGGTGAGTTTCCAAAAAGGCAGCCGCAGGCCAATCCAAGTGCCGAGTTCCCTGAGCGCTACGGCAACGTCTCTATCTTGTCTCCGATATACAAGCAAGACGATGCTTACTTCGGCAAGCTTGCCTCAGGTGATAAAAATATCGTATTCCCACTCAATCCCTTTATGGGCATTATGGGAGTCGCACCGGACAAAGAGTTCCCTATCCACTCTGTTGCTCCACAATACTTCGGCGGCAACCTAGATGTAAAAGACCTTATTGAAGGCACCAGTGCCTATTACCGTGTCAATGTCGATGGCGCAATGTTCTTCACTGGCGATAGTCACTTTAACCAAGGTGATGGTGAAGTAGCACTAACGGCACTTGAGGCGTCAGTTCGAGCAACCTTTAAACTGACCATTCTTAAGCAAGGCTCCGACGCGATCCCTGGAGCGTTTATCGACACTCCACTCGGAGAAACGGCGGAGTTTTGGATGCCAGTGGGTTTAGATGAGGATCTCAACATCGCGATGCAAAACGCAACTCGTGAAGCGGTAAGGTTTCTTGTCAATCACTACGGCATAGAGGAGCAAGTTGCGCTGGCCTACTTAAGTGCTAACACGGATTTTGCTGTCTCTCAGGTGGTTGATAAGACCAAAGGGATCCACGCTAAGATCCGCAAAGCTGACTTTGCGGAGTTTGAACAAGACTAATTGAATCATTCCTCGGTTAGCTTGTGCCTTGTGGTACAGGCTAACCTCCTAAAACCCATTCCATGGCTGGTGGGCTGCCAAGCCAAGCAATCATTACGCTCGCTGACACAAAGCAACAATAAAGGTAATATGATCCACTCAAGCCCGACGCATGTTTTTGGATCTCAGATGAAGCTTGCCACCTTTGCCATCGTACTGTTATCACTCACTTCAGTCGCGTGTGTATCTCACCCTTCACCCACGCTAAACCCCAACGCAGAGAAGGTCGTCATTGTCCACGGCCTAGGCCGAAGCGCTGACTCTATGACTAACCTAGCACAAGGCTTGATCGATGAGGGCTATCAAACCTGCGTACTCGACTACTCATCGATTGGCGTCACTGTTGAACAGCTGATGCTCGATACCGAACGTCAAATCACAGCATGCCTTGATGGCGATCAGACAATCCATTTCGTTGGACACTCTCTAGGCGGCTTGATTATCCGTCACCATTTACACATCAATAAATCGCTTAAAGATGATCACCGGCTTGGCCAGGTAGTGTTTATTGGCACGCCCCATCATGGCAGTGATGTCGCCGACTATTACACGCAAAAATTTTGGGCAGGCTGGTTTGGCGAGGTCGCCAATTCACTCGTCACCCTTGACGATGGGCTAGCTAAAACCCTGCCCGCACCAGATTACCCTTTTGGCATTATCGCTGGCACAAAAAGCTATCGGCTAACCTCTTACTTATTCGCAAAACCTAACGACGGCTTGGTGAGTGTCGATTCAGCAACACTTGAAGGTATGAATGATTATTGGCAAGTACCATTGATGCACCACCAGCTCAGAAATCACCCTTCTGTCGTAGAGCAAGTTATCAACTATCTCCAAAATGGTTCCTTTGGCGAAGGAACATGAAAAAGGTATTTGATTAAAATTCCTTTAGGGCCCGTCACTTTCCCTTGGTATTTAGCTTAACGACAAAGTCGCTTGGTAGTTACGATACGACAGAATTGCTTGGTGATCACAAGTGTGCCAGAACCCCAGTCAGCAAGGTTCTGGACAGAAACGCGTTAGGGTTGATACTTAATTCGATAAATCTAGCATAATCTTGCGTATGGCAAAACCTCTTATCGAATGGCCAAATCAACCAACCGAAAACAACTGGCACTCCCAACCAAGCTAGCAAAACACACCACATTTCAAACCAAAAGAGCCGAAACTTGGTGCGTCCATTTCCATGCCTTGTTATGTAGAAGGAGGTACGAACTGATAAGCCTCTTTAGTTTCCTTATTTAACAATACAATTTCACTGAATTGATACAAAAAACAGACAGCTAACTCCGACTCTTGCATCGATTTAATTATTGCTCGATTATGAACTCGCCTAACGACCAAAATCATCATCAAAACAATAGGTATTGCTGCAATTGAGTAAATTAATTCATTAAAGATAAATATTGCACCAGCTGGTATTAAGAGCGCCATACCTATCGCCAGATATAGAAGTGCTTTAATTATTAACTGCTCATTCTTAAGTGAAATTGCTGAGAAAACTACACCGTTCATCTGTAAAGAGCGGTGATTTATTTCTACTTTCTTAGCATTTATCGCTGTACACAGTTCCTCATGACAATTGAAAGGAAAGCCATCCAGTTCAGAAATAAATTTTTTAAAGCTAAAATCACTTTTTACATGTTGTAATACGTTATTAATATTGGACTCTACAACCACTTTGCGCATCTCTTTCTCCCTTAGACATAACGCTATGTTAAGTACTAACTGACCCCAGCTAAAATAAAATCGCTAACTGTTAGTAGTCTACTTGAACAATGTGCTATTAACTGCTTCCGAACTGAGCCCAATAGCCACCCCAAAATAGGAAATAGCTAATTACTGCGTATAAAAACAGCAACAACTTACTAAACGTCCCAGATAACACTTGTACTTCTCCAGACGGCCACTTAGAGCGCGCCAAGCATATTTGCAAGCCGACAAACAATGAGACTACTGACAGAGATAATTGATGACCAAAACCTAAGTTCGGAGATATCGAATGTATAAACAGTCCCGAAAACTGAACCATTGATATAATTATCACAGCGATGCCAATGTAAAACACAAACAACCTCCAACACCATAGGTGCATAACGCTTATTAGGATCGGTACCTAACCTACCACCAAAAACAAACTTAGAGCAACATAATTATTACATTCCAGCAAGTTATCAAGCAACTAAATCAAACATCTATCGCAATATAATTTACAATGTCATGTACCAATCAGAAAGCGACCTAAACTCCATTTAACCAACGTAACTAGTAAACCCGATGCGAAAACGTTCAGCCCTTTTCTGAGAAAATCTAGGCTTTTATGCAATCGTGTCACTATACGAAAATTTAAATCGCCAATGTTATGGGTTGGTATGAACCCGGCTATCCAGACACCTACAACATATAAATTAAAGTAGTGCAAACCGCACATCAGTATTTTGAGCGACTGCACGCCCCAAACTCGTTATGGGGCAAAATCGTTTTAGTAAAGGTCAACTTGATGACCTTGTGATTGAAATTTACTCAGGATACAGTTCAAAACTGCTTAGGTGGATCACTGACAACGGTGTGGTATTTGCTAACTTAAAGAAATGTGTTCTGAGTTAGTGTTTAACCAACTCTAGGTATAAGGGATGTGTATCAACACGGAGCGAGTAAAAAGCGATTAATTTTGTTCATAGGTCACCTGACTTAAAGGCGTGATCATACGTCAATACCCCGTGGATAGTTGCTATAAAAAAGGGGACAAGCTCAACTTGTAAGATAATTAGGGAACGTTTTATGGATGAAAGGCTAACTCAACCCAGCATGACCTGCGCGCATTCCCCATTGCGCTTCCTTGCTTTATTCTTTAGTGTGATTTTGCTTTTGGGCTGCGCAACTAAGCCTGCCGCTGAAAAAACACCTAGTTTAACGATCCCTTTTGACTCTCAAACACAGCTTGCTCGTGAAGCTCTGCCCTATATCAACAAACACCCAGAGCTTACTGGCTTTTATCCCCTTGGTGATGGGCAAGAGGCTCTTCTAGCTCGTTTAGCACTTATCTATAGTGCTGAGCAAAGCATCGATCTGCAGTACTACATCTACCGTGATGACGACACCAGTTCTTTGATGACCTATGCCCTCTATCAAGCGGCCGAGCGAGGTGTACGTATCCGGTTACTATTAGATGATTGGCAATCACGCGACGATAACTCAATAGCGCAACTCGCCAATCATCCCAACATAAAAATCCGCCTATTCAATTCGTTTGAAAGTCGCAGCGCCCGTGCCTTTGACTTTGTTACCGATTTTGATCGCCTAAACCGGCGCATGCACAACAAGGCACTAATCGCCGACAGCGCTTTTGTCATAACAGGTGGACGTAATATTGGTGACGAATACTTTGGTGCCGATACTTCTGTCGATTTCGGCGACTTTGACCTTCTCATGCTAGGCGAAGCCGTTGCAGATATTGCACTACAATTTGACATTTACTGGAACAGCAAGCCTTCTACCCCGATTGAATTTTTCATCCCCAACGCTCCAGAGCCGACACAAGAGCAGTTGGCAAGCTGGGAAAGAGACCTAAGAGAGACATTTTCAAACACTGAATACGTCAAATCCCTCGAAACCCTCCCACTAACCCAACATATAAAAGATGAGTCGCTAGAGTTCTACTGGGGCAAGGCAGAGGTTCTTTATGACCCTCCGTCGAAGGTATATTCACCGGGCGGCAACAACCTGATGTTGCATCAACTTGGGGCGATATTGGCACAAACTGAGCAAGAGCTGCTGCTTATTTCACCCTACTTTGTCCCAACCAAACAGGGAACGCAAGCGATGATCGATGCGGCTCAAGAAGGCATTGATATAACAATCATAACCAATTCGCTGGCGTCTAATGATGTGTTTGCTGTCCACGGTTGGTATGCAAAGTACCGAAAGCCTCTTCTCTCGGGCGGGGTAAAGATCTACGAGGTCAAGGTGGACCCCAGCTTCAAAAAAAACTCGTCTTGGCTGGGTAGCTCCCGTACAAGCCTGCATGCAAAAACTTTTCTTATCGACCGCAAAGGTTTATTCGTCGGTTCATTTAATTTTGATCCTCGTTCAGCCTATCTCAATACGGAAATGGGCGTGCTTATCGAATCCGAAGAGTTTGGTGAGCTTGTCTATCAGGACTTTGAGCGCAAACTGCGCAATGAAACCTACCGACTGGCGCTTGGCTATGACCACAAACTCGAATGGCATAATGACGTGACGGGTGAAACCCAGCATTCAGAACCTGATGCGAGCTTATGGTTAAGGTTCTCGGCTTGGCTAGCGGGAATATTGCCGATAGAAAAGCAGCTATAAATTCAAAAATAGAACTGGTGCATATACTCACCAGCCACACTCGAGGGCCTATAGTCAATGTAATCTAACCCCGCAGGAAATACGTGGCAAGCCCTCGTTTATAACTGCCTGGTAAGTATAACCGTGGCCACCACTATCCTAGACTTTATGCCAATGCTGGGACCAAAAATAGCATAGCGATAAAAGCACTAACCTTCGACACGAGAACCATGATTATCAATTCTCCAGCCTCAGCTTCTGTCTCTTTTTGCAACAAATAAAATAGCGCCACCCAAGACAAAATGAGACCAATGTATGGAATGAAACCCGCGAGCGAAGAGAAAAAACATACTTTAATTATCGCAAAATAACTGCAGTATGCACTATTTAAGGGTATACCTGCATAGGCAGAAGAGCACTTCATACCTAGCCACAAAAAACTGAGCCAAAAATTACGTTTAGCAACAATGCCATCAGGATTATTAGTAAATCCACAACTACCTCTAACATATAAAACAGATACTGTCACATTCCGCAACATCATCCACCTAATTTTGTCGGCATATTACCATATGGTTCTGTTAGGGTGCATACTCGAACTAATTTATAGCTAAAATAAGATTTGGACTCGATAACTCATAGTGACTAACACTGATCTCAAGCTAATCAATATCCGCCCCCTCCCCCCCCCTCTTTCATGCCTCTTTGCGCAGTTAAAGAGGATAAAGGCAAAGTTAAGTTACAAGCTTCTGATAATTGTGTGCTGTTTTAGTAAAAGTGAATCCTGTGCGGGAGTAAAAACGATGAGATTCATTCCTATCGATGTTTGACCGCACAACGAGGTGTTTGAGCTCATTTGACTTGGCCCATTGTTCTGCCGCGTTGACAAGTACTTTACCTATGCCATGTTGTCTTAAGCGAGTATCAACAACTAGCGCTGTTATTTCGCCCTTGTATCCTGTTCCAAGAAATATTCGTTTTTCAACAACAATCCACCCACAAACCACATCGTTTAACCTTGCTAAATACATCTCATGGTTAGGCGACTTTTGAATGTCGCTTACCCATCGCTCGGTTTCATCTAAAGTTGCACTATGACCCCATTCAATCGTTAAACCCTGAATCGCATTAAGATCACTATCTTGTGGTGCTGATACTGTCAATTTCATCGTTCTTCCTACACCGCCATTTGTTGTGTTTGCTATGGCTCATTGTCAATGGGGCCACGGGATAAGAAATGTTAGGCGAACATCAATTACACTAATTACTCGCAATACCAAAGGCTGAGCAAGCGAATTTATATTCTATTGCTCAGCCAAGCGCTATCTGCACATCCAAATATGGTTTTTCAGCCCTATATCTTCTGACACTTGATGAAGATGAAGTTCGGATTATTGGCAAGATAGTGGTATGTTTCACTATCCATATCTTTCACTTTTTCGTCTACTTCGCCCTCTGAAATTTGCGTAATCGCTAGACCATTTTGCGTTAAGGCATTGGTGATCTCGGTTAATGAGCGGCGGTAGAATTGGACTTGCACGGGCTTACCCACTGTATCCCATTCTTGCTGAACCAACTCGCGCTCAAAGTAGTTTCCTGATTTGGAGCACTCAAAATCTGCAAATGGATGATGGGTAGAGAACACAAATGAGCCGCCAGTTTTGAGGATACGATGGACATCACTGAAAAGCGGGTTGAGATCTCCAAGATAATGAACCATCAGAGGTGAGATCACCAAGTCAGCACTGGCATCAGTTTCATTTGGAAGGCCCTTTGACAAGTCCTGCACATAAGCCTCGACTCTATTACTAACACCAGCGAGTTCAGCCTTTTTTGCAACCAGTTGAACCATCTCTTCGGCATAATCAATACAAGTGACTTTCGCCGCGCCTTGTGCGAGGAGGTATTGAGCGTAAACCCCTGAGCCGCAGCCTAGATCGACCACATTGAGGTTTACCAATGGCGGTAGCATTGATTGAAGCGTTGGTCGCTCCAAGTTTGCATTGTAAATATTGTCTTGAATAGCCTCGTCATACTCACTAGCAAATGTCGAGTACATATCTGACTTCATTGTATTTTTCCTCTTTAGCATCATTAGGAGTAAAAATTGGGCGGGGATTATACAAGAAAAAAACAGCCACAACACCGATTAATATGTAAGCAATGCTATTGATCACCTGTTCGAAATAGCGAAGAATTTATAGTCGCTTTGATTGAGATAAATTAGGCCATCGAGAATCCTAGCTCGACTGAAGTTAACACGAAAGATGACACTTCTGTGCTAGCGCAAGCAGTTCGCTTGCTCCAATGGCTGAAATTGCCCATCGCAGACTTTATCGTTGGAGATTGTACAAATCGTAATACCCTCTTGGCTTTGGCTACCTTGGATAACTCTATCGCCATTTCGATCCCAAGCACTAGATTGTCCGGCTGTACTCCAACCCCCAGTCTCTCCGACAAAATTAGATAACACCACCGGCAGATTACACTTACTCGCGATGCTTGATAGCAAGTCACTATCAGCGGCAAATCCATTTTTTGAAATCAGAGCACTAACAAGATAAACATCGACGTGAGAGGCTTGCGCATCTAGCGAATGACGGGGCTCGGTAAAATCAGCACAGACCGCGAGCGCAAACTTCATTTGGCCAATGGTAAAACTGTAATTTTCATCGCCAGCCAAACAGAATTCACTTTCACCCTGGTGTAGATACTGCTTTCGATAGTAATCAACCTCACCGCTCGGGTGAAAAATCATCGCACTGATATAAGGCTTTGGCTGACCGCTTGCTAAGGGGCAGCCAGCGATAACCGTTAAGCCATTGGCAACTGCAATGTCAGAGAGCTCTTGAACTGGCGAAGATGATGGGGTTACTGCCAACTCATTCAACCGCTCAAGCTCATAACCGGTTAACGATAACTCAGGAAACACAATAATGTTTGCCCCTAGGCTTACAGCACTGGCACAGAACGCTTCGTGCCTTTTAACGTTGTCGGAGATATTCCCTTTCACAGCACGATATTGAGCCAATGCCACCCTTACTTCACTCTTCATTAAGCTTAACCAAAGTAATAAAAACAAGCCGTTATGCTACCATGCGCATTATCAACGCACATTACAAACTTCATTAGCGTCCACATCTTGGTTAAAGGCCGTTTTCACTTCTTTTGACCATAAAGGCAAGCCATGATTACTCATCAAGACTTAAGGCCCCCTCTTGGTCAATCGCGTTGCCGGTAAGCCACTTATTTAACGCCTCCTCCAGCGCTTTCTTATTTATTGGCTTGGTCAGATAGTCATCCATTCCTGCCTCCAGACACTTGTCCTTATCCCCCTGCATCGCATTCGCCGTCATGGCAATCACTGGAATGTCGTGGCGTATGTTGGCGTTATCACGGTTGCGTATTTCGCGTGTCGCTTCGTAGCCATCCATCTCGGGCATTAAGCAGTCCATAAACACCAAGTCGTAATCAACTTGGCTGCGTAAGGCCGCTAGCGCCTCGATACCACTTTTGGCTTTATCGGACTTGATCCCGTGCTTGGTTAGCAGTGACTGCAACACTATCTGGTTAGTCGTGACGTCATCGACAATTAGCACCCTTGCATCAAACTGAGCTTTGGTGCCCTGGCTCTCTTTGGTCACCAGACTCGCTGGCGGATGACTTCCATCTAAACCTGACACCTTCTCAAGCACACTGAGTAAATCTGCTTGCTGCATCGGCTTGGTGAGATAGCCGGAAAAACCGGAGCTTTGCAGCAACTGGGCATCGCCTCGCTGGGCGACGGAAGAGAACATGACTAACTTGGTCTGTTTGAGATTTTCTTGAGCTCGAATTCGTTTTGACAAACCAATACCATCCATCTCAGGCATTTGATAATCCAGTATCGCTATCGAGTATGGTTGGCCTTTGTCTGCCGCTTGTCCCAACTTCTCAAGCGCTTGCACACCGCTTGAGGCAAGGGTATGTGGGATCTGCCAGCGTTCAAGCAGTTGTGTCATCAAGTTTAGGTTAGTCTCGTTGTCATCCACGACTAGCACACGTTGATCTTTTAAGTTACCACTCGGTAAATAGACCACACTATCTTGAGCGGAGTACTCTAGATTAATGGTAAACCAGAAGGTCGAGCCCTGCCCTATCGTGCTGGTAACGCCAATTTCGCCGCCCATCATCTCCGATAGAGTCTTACTGATGGCCAACCCCAAGCCAGTCCCGCCATACTTGCGTGTTGTCGAGCTGTCTGCCTGAGAAAAGCGTGAGAATAACTTTCTTTTCTGCTCCTCACTGATGCCGATTCCGGTATCTTTTATCTCAAAGCGCACTAGGGTGTTGTTATCTCCACGCGGTTCAAGGCTGACATAAACAGCCACTTCCCCCTGTTCAGTAAACTTGATCGCATTATTGACTAGGTTATTCAAGATCTGCCGAATACGACCAGGGTCGCCGCGATAACAGCGCCCTGACATTGGGGTCGCGGGACAGATCAAATGGATCCCTTTCTGCTCAGCGGCAAAATAGAGCATTGCACCAATATCCTCGACCAACTCCGCAAGATCGAAATCGATCACCTCAAGATCAATCTTGCCCGCTTCAATTTTCGAGAAATCAAGGATATCGTTGATGATCGATAGCAGCGACTCAGCACTGTTTTTTGCTGTCTCTGTCATACGTTGCTGCTGCTCATCAAGGGGAGTATCAAGCAGCAAATTGGTCATGCCAATCACACCGTTCATCGGCGTGCGGATCTCATGGCTCATGGTCGAAAGAAATTCGGATTTGGCCAGCGCTGCGGCCTCGGCTCTCTCACTCTCCTCACGCAGTTTGTCGTTGTACTCACGCATTTTGTGGTCACTTTCAACCAAACTCGATGCCATCTCTTTTAACCCACTGGTTAGCTGAGCAATCTCATCGCGACCAAACCGATGGCGACTCGAGTTGAGCGTTTCAAGCCCTCGCTCTAATTGACCAAGCGTAACCTGAAGGGTCGCATCAAGCAGTAATCCTATCCGACGTTTGACTCGGTTTGATGCCCACAATGCGATAGTTAGCGCGATAACGGCAGTCAAGAAGGTACCAAGAAACAGCACCAACGTGGTTTGGTTCGCCGACATTTGTGACTTCGTGATCCTGATTGCGATCAAATCGCGCTCAATTTCAATAAAAGTAGCAATATGCTCGCGGATCTCATCAACAATGGCTTTGCCATTTTGCTCACGAACCAGGTCAATCACACTTTGCATTGGCTGCTGACCTTCGCGAACAGCACGCCGTAGCTCTATCTCATTACGGCCAGCCTCTAACAGCCAGCGATCGTGCAAGCCATCTATCACCTTGAGTCGCTCTACTTGTGGTGGGTTATCACTGACCTGTACCGATAACACCTGGATTTTTTCATCCCATAGCTGCAAAGATTTATGATAAGGCTCGAGAAACACCTCCTCTCCGGTGATCAGAAAGCCTCGCTTGCCGGTCTCTTTATCAACAATCAGGCTGAGCAACTCCTGCGCACGCGCAATGGCTTTATGGGTATGAGTCACCCAATCATTATCTTCAACCATCGACTGAGTATTTTTGTGCACCGCGACCGACACCGCTAGGATCAAAAAGACTGGAATCGAGAAGCATGCCAAGATTTTGTTTCGGATCGATAGATCATCAAACCGACGACTAAATATAGACATAATATCCCTGTGGTTACTTTACTCATTAACAGGCAGTCTAGGATATAAGTCAGCGGTTTAAACTAACTTCACACTACTTACCAAACAAGCACTAAACCACTAACAACTCCGCACTTCCGATACAGCACCGCACTCACGGTGCAACATATGATCCAAGTAAGATTTGAGTCTCCAGTGAGTAGCGGCTCCCACTTCAGCTCGTTCGTTATTGCCTTAAATCCCGCCGGGCTTTAACCTAGAGCAGCTGTATAAAAAACAACCAGCAGATACACAAGCAAGAGAGGTCATGCAATGAAAGGACTCATTGGATTCATCGTGCTCTTTTTCATCACAGGGTGCGACAGTGATGATGCTTCTGCTGTCAGGGAGCTTGATCTTAACAGTGGCAACGTTATTCAGTATCAACACGATGTTGATCGTGATTACTATCTAGGACAAAGATTTCGCACTAGCTATATTTTTGTCGACAACCAAACGGTACTGAGTGTTGACTCACTGATTACTGATAACCAGTATTATCGGTTTGTTTATGACCCTAGCTTAGAACTGCAACTCGACGTTGAGGCAGCGCTGCACATTTTTCCAGCTGGCACACCACAAGATGTTCTGACTCGCTGGGTAGAAACGATGGGGAATGGACAGAGCCAACCGACTCTTGATCATCAATCTTTTGCAATTGATATAGAAATCTCAGCGGATCAGTTTTTGCACTTTTTCACAGATACGCAAGGGTCGAACTTCGCTAAACACCAAGTCGCTTTCTCTATCCCAGCACAGAACCGAAGTGGACAGTTTGCACTGTCGGCGATAAGCGAAGAGATGCAAATTGACTACCCAAGCGGTAAAGACTATCCAGTGCAAGCCTTACCCTCACCACGCACCCTAGCAGATTCACAGCGTATAGAGGCCGCCGCACCGCTGCATATCGAAGACAAGTATTATTCAATCCCAGCACGAACTAGTCATCCACAAGCACGTTGGTCAGGGGGTGGATGCATGGTAGGTAGCTCGACCCAGCGCTGGATTTATCCCGACCAAGGCGCGATTCTCTATGTTCGTTACTTTGCATCAACCGATTTCAACAACAGTGCTTGGATTTGGTTTTTTGAGCCTACGGTATCCATTGAAGACTTAAACCGGTATGTTAGCCTCACCAGTTTTGATGACTCAGAGTTAGAGAGTCTCACGCCCATTGGTAAGGTGAAACTGGATACTGATCAAGTGCAGCACATCGACGAATCTTTTGTTGGAACACATAATGGTACGCAAGACAGTGCCATTGAATATGACCTCTACTCGGTGACGTATCGCTTAGATAATGTGGCCAGAGACGGGATTTATCAGCTAGAAGGTTTCGAAGCCACATTCGATATGAGAGTTTACAATCAAGATACGATTGAGGGCTGCCCAATGACTGGCGATGGCGGGGCTGGTGGCGGCGGAAGCGGTATTTAACGACTGCAAGATTGCTAATCTAGAGTTGTGAACATTGCAGCCCGGCAAGTGACGAGCTGCGCTAACCGAGGTTACTTTTTAAAATCCGCAGGTAAGTTTTGGATGTGATCTTGCCAGTCCACCACATCAATCTCATACACCACTTTATTGCGTACACTCTCACCAGCTGCATGCATTGCCGATTTTGACCCGGTAATCAAAGGGTGCCATTCGGGCAAAGGCTTACCCTCTGCGAGCAGGCGATAAGCGCAGGTGTCTGGTAGCCAATGGAACTCATCAATCTTCTCACGAGTCAGCTTTAGACACTCCTCACCCGAGGTAAAGCGGTTCGGGTAATCCTTACACGCACACGTCTTACTATTGAGCCAGCTACACGCTACATTGGTGTAGTAAACCTCATCGGTGTCCTCATCCATCAATTTGTGCAAGCAACACTTACCACAGCCATCACAAAGCGACTCCCACTCATCATCGGTCATCTCTGCTAAAGACTTTTGCTGCCAAAAATTTGCCATGGGGTGTTCCTACTTACTCAAATTGAAAAACGGCCTGCATATATATACGTTCACCGCTCAAAGTGCAAGCAACTCTGTCGTCACTACAAACTAATACTAGCAACACCGGCACAATAAATGATATGCAGAGAGCTTCAACGATCTCCCCTCGCCTCTCGCAGCAACGCGATCCCGCCTCTCGCCTCTTTTCCGCAGGAAAAAGCTTCCCACAAGCAGAAAAATGAAGATAATTGCCCTCCCGATTTATCCTGCTTTGAGGTTTTTATTATGGAATGTCGTTTGGGTTGCGGCGCTTGCTGTATCGCCCCGTCGATCAGTTCACTGGGTAAGCCCGCCAATGTGCGCTGCAAGCATCTTGATGAGAACAATCTATGCAAAATTTTTGGCCAGCCACAACGCCCACGTGTCTGTCATGAATTTAAAGCCGACAAAGATATTTGTGGTAAAACCAATGCGCAGGCAATGGATAACCTTATCTACCTCGAAAAGGTTACCTAGCCCTCTGTCTCACCTGACTGCTCGTCTCAGCGTTGAGAGGTATCTCTAACTTATCCGATTATTTTGCCCTGTTTGCAACTCGTGCTCGTCTAACCCGCTAAATCTTGGCTAGTTTGAAAAAGAATGGACTCATACACGCAAATAAAAGGACTCAACGATGAACAAATACCTAGCAGAACTGATAGGAACATTTTGGCTCGTGCTTGGAGGATGTGGTAGCGCTGTACTTGCCGCTGCATTCCCAGATGTTGGCATCGGCCTGCTTGGTGTCTCACTCGCCTTCGGCCTGACCGTGGTCACCATGGCGTATGCCATCGGTCATATATCAGGCTGTCACCTAAACCCAGCAGTCACTATCGGCCTATGGAGCGGCGGACGCTTTGCGACCAAAGACGTTGTGCCTTATATCATCTTTCAAGTGATCGGTGGTTTACTCGCCGGCGGCGTGTTATATGTCATCGCCTCTGGCCAAGAGGGCTTTGATGTGGTGTCATCCGGCTTCGCCTCCAATGGATTTGGAGAGCACTCACCCGGTCAATACTCGATGCTGGCCGCCTTGGTGTGCGAGATTGTCATGACCATGATGTTCCTAATAATCATTATGGGCGCAACAGACGAGCGTGCCCCTGTAGGCTTCGCCCCTATCGCGATCGGCCTCGGTCTTACTCTTATCCACCTGATTAGTATTCCGGTTACTAACACATCCGTCAATCCTGCGCGCAGCACTGGCGTAGCCCTTTACGTAGGCGACTGGGCACTGTCTCAGTTGTGGCTGTTTTGGGTCGCGCCCATCATTGGCGCGGTGCTGGGTGCAATCGCTTATCGCGTGATTGCGACGAAAGAAGATTAAACCAGTCTCTGATACACAAGGTGTTGCTGACAAAAACACAAAGCCGATTAAGACATCGGCTTTGTGTAAGGACAATAACGTTAGGACAATAACGTTAAGACATAGGGTCAATTAGAAACTATATTTTAAACCTAAACGTAGGGTGTCTTCTTGACCACTAATCTGGTTTGCATAATAAGACGCATAACCCTGAGCGCTAGAATTAATATCGAAATAACCGACCAGCTCAAAACCTTCAACGTCATCAGTAGAGTCAACTTCTTGATAAGTGTACAGTGCAGCGAGTGTGAATTTCTCGGTGAGGTCATAGATCGCCACCAGTTCATACGCGTCAAAGTCATCACCCTCAACTTTGCCCGTTGAGTATGAACCTGCAAAATACAAATCCCCGAAGGTATAGCTAAGGCCCGCTAGGACTTGGTCTTCACTCTCATCTTTAGTTTCACCATCCGGCGTCACATCACCTGCCGAGTATGCTAGACCGAGGTCAAGGCCGAATGGAGTCATGTAAATACCAGCTACACTATATCGGTCTTGACCATCATCAGAGCTAGCCTGGAAACTGGCAGCCACACTAAACGTATCCAGTTCAAGTGCATAAGCAAACACCGCGTCTTGCTGATCACTAGAAGCGGTAATCGCCTGTTGAACTCCCGAAAACTCGGTGGTATCAGTCATATCACTGACAATAACCGCAGCGGTATCTTGACGACCAACCGAGAAAGCACCAACTTGCGTATCAAGACCGGCAAAAATGTAGCGGTTATCGATTTGCTCACTGTCCTCTGAGGTAAATTCTGCCTCCCAGAAAGCAAATGCGGTGACGTCTGATGTCACCTCGCTGCTGCCCTCAACATTGAGCCGAGCACGGCTCAAGTCTTCCATAGTGCCATCGTTCTTGACACCATCAGAACCAATAAAGTCGCCACGAAACTCGACACGACCGCCAACCGCAAGCTCTGTGCCATCATTATCGTAGATGGTTGTCGCAAACGAAGGTGAGGCGATAAGACCGAGCAATACCGCTTTTGCTACCACTGATTTATTCATGTTAATCCCTTTATGATTTTATTTAGTACACATAAGCAACTGCATGAACTTATATCACAACCGCTAACACGAATAATTCCTATTTACCCACCAGTTGATCTAGGTTAAAAAATGATCAATATTGCATTTTTATGACTTCACAAACGGTCTTTTTTTCGCTCTAATAAGGCGCATATAAATGATATAAATATCAATTTATACCCATAAAAACGCCAATAAACGCCACTATTTTGCATATAGCGTAAGAAACCACCAGATGAGCTCACAAATTTTATCGACCTTTCAATGCTAACTAGTGCAACTATATTAACCACTTTCAAGCGACCAAATTTGAATAAAAAAAGGGCTTGAATATATCAAGCCCTCGAACAAATTGATCAATCACCGTCGCACTTAGCGCTCCCAGTATGCCTCTTCCAGGCTATCTTCGCGCTCAGGAAGACCTTTCGATAAGCGTGGCGAGTGCTGGGCTAGCACCTCATAGCTGGCACGGTTTGAGTACTTACACACCTGAGAGAACGACGAGTAAGTCAAGAATGCGTGGGCATGCTTACTTGAGTTTGGCACGTTCTCGCGATGGTATTTGTTCGCCGCCATATCATGCAGCAATGCTGACAATGCCGCGTCGCCTGCACCATTGGTATTTTTGATCTTCTCTGGGCCACCCATATATGGAGCAATGTGTGAGTAAACCTTGATTGGGTTATCGCACAGATCCTTGGCCACCGGACGGCTGAACTCGTAACGGTTAAACTCTGCAATCGAACCTGGCAGCAGTGGCAGCGAGGTTTCACGCTTGCTTTCCTCTTCCGTGTGACCGGCCATAAACAGACCAACCGGACCTGCAGTGCACAGCACCAAATCAACCCACTCTAGGGTCTTGTCAGAGGCCGCTAGCGGATCGGCTTCACCCGTTAGCGCCTCAGCCTCATCTTCGTTCATCGCAACAACCGTCACGTGATCACGCAAGAATGCTTGCCAGTACTCTGGGTCATCTTGGATAACAAACTTGGTACCAAGTGTTAGCACTACTGGCACATCGTACTTTTTCGCGTACTCAATCGCCTTCATCGTCGCCGCTGGCATTGGGTCACCAGATTTACAGCGTACCAGGTACGCGGTAAGCACGAGTGCTGAAGCCGAGGCAAAGATCTCTTCTGGAATGCTCTCTGGGCGAAGTTGGTTCATCTGACCTTCACTGATTGCAAACGTGCGCTCACCTTCTTCGGTGATCAAGGTGAAACAGCGGCCAATCGCACCGTCGACACCCTGCAGGTGGTTAAGATCGACTCGGCTCGAGGTGTTACACAGGTAGCGGTAACCATAGCTGCCAATCTTGATGTCTTGGCTCATCACGCCGAGCAGCGTCGAGCGATCATCGGCAAGTACTGAGTAGTTGTGCAGGGTATTACCAATTGTACCGCCCGCGTATTCATTGGTGATCAGCCCCGATTGCTTCAACTCGTTATACAGCGCCTCGGCGGTTTGATCATCAACCACCAAAGAGTGTCCCTTACTCAGGCCGTATTTTTCAATTAGGTCCGTGGTGACCTTAGCTTCAATATCCACCAAGGTTTGGTCAATACCGATAATGTGGGTACCCGCCATGGTCTTATCTTCTTGAGATTGACTGACTAGTGGGTCACGGGCGTGAACTGGAAAATAGTGCTTTGATTTGCGCTGGCCTGGAAATTTCATTTCGGGTCTGCTCTGGATGAAGAAAAACGGCAGTTTACTCCTCTGTGTGACGTACATCAATTAATCAAATTAACGCAAACGTTTGCTTTATTATTTTACTCAGTTACAATCCGCGTGCCTGAGTAAAAAGGCCCTGTTAAGGAGTGGTAGGGACAAGGCGAAACACAGGAGAATTGTGATTTCGATCTCGGAACTGTCACCCTGAAATAGTTTCTGTTAGAATCACCGTCCAGTTAAATCTAGTGGTGTTAAGTAATGTCAGAAAACCGTTCTGCTAACAGCGATAAAAAAGTAATTGTCGGTATGTCCGGCGGTGTAGATTCGTCTGTTTCTGCCTACCTTTTGAAGCAACAAGGTTACCAGGTAGAAGGCCTGTTCATGAAGAACTGGGAAGAAGACGACAATGAAGAATACTGTACAGCTGCAGAAGACCTTGCCGATGCTCAGGCGGTCTGTGACAAGCTGGGTATTCACCTACACACCATCAACTTTGCTGCCGAGTACTGGGACAACGTGTTTGAGTACTTCCTCGCTGAATACAAAGCAGGTCGTACCCCGAACCCAGATATTCTGTGTAACAAAGAGATCAAATTCAAAGCCTTCTTGGACTTTGCAGACGACGTGCTCGATGCTGACTACATCGCAATGGGTCACTACGTGCGTCGCTCATTCCCTGAGAATGGCGAAAAGCCGCAAATGCTGCGCGGCTTAGACGGCAATAAAGATCAAAGTTACTTCCTTTATACTCTGAGCAGCGACCAAGTGGCACGCAGCCTCTTCCCGGTCGGTGATCTAGAAAAACCAGAAGTACGCCGTATTGCTGAAGAGCAAGACTTGATCACAGCTAAGAAGAAAGACTCAACCGGCATCTGTTTTATCGGTGAGCGCAAATTTACAGACTTCTTGTCTCGCTATTTGCCAGCGCAACCGGGTAAAATTGAAACGCCTGAGGGTAAAGAAATTGGTGAGCACCAAGGTCTGATGTACCACACGCTAGGTCAACGTAAAGGCCTGCACATCGGTGGACAGAAAGGCGGCGGTGGTAACGAAGAGCCGTGGTATGTAGCAGACAAAGATCTTGAGCGTAACGTACTGATTGCAGTGCAAGGCGCCGATCACCCGCTGCTTAAATCGAACGGCCTGGTTGCATCTCAGTTGCACTGGGTTGACCGCAGCGCCATCACAGAACCGTTCAAGTGCTCAGTGAAAACGCGTTATCGTCAAACCGACATCCCTTGTACTGTCGTTCCTGTGGATGAGAACACCATCAAGGTGCTATTTGATGACCCACAAGTTGCTGTGACCCCTGGTCAATCAGCGGTGTTCTACCAGGGCGAGGTTTGTCTTGGTGGCGGTATCATCGAAGAGCGCATCTAAACCCTTGGCTATCGCCAGCTAGGCTGGCGATAGAGGTTAGAGATTTTTGATTGTTAGCTAGTTAGTTTTTAAGGAGAAGTAAAACGTGGCACATGATCTATACGACCGCACGATTGCCTTTGCCGGCATCTGCCAAGCAGTATCCCTCGTCCAAGAAGTGGCCAAGAATGGGACCTGCGACTCCGCCGCGTTTGAAACTTCCCTAAAAGCGATCCTCAATGTAAACCCAAGCAGCACGCTTGGCGTTTATGGCCGCGAGTCAGACCTGCGTCTGGGTCTGGAGTGTCTGGTCAAGGGGATCGATAACTCGCCAGCGGGTAGCGAAATCACCCGATATATCATCAGTTTGATGGCGCTTGAGCGTAAACTGCATGCCCGTCGTGACTCTATGGCACAACTGGGCGACCGCTTAAGCATGCTTGAACGCCAACTCGATCATTATGACCTCTTTGATGAGCAGATGATCAGCAACCTCGCCAGCGTCTATCTGGATGTGATCAGCCCAATTGGTCCTCGCATTCAAGTGACCGGCACCCCAGCGGTCTTGCAACAGACCGGCACGCAGCAGCGTGTGCGTGCCCTGCTCCTTTCAGGAATTCGCAGCGCGGTACTGTGGCGTCAAGTGGGCGGAAAACGCCGCCACCTAATTTTCAGTCGTAAGAAAATGGTTGAGCAAGCGCAAATCTTGCTCGCCCGTATGTGATCGACTAAACCTATCTTAACCTCAACACTCAGGAGAACAACATGGAACTGTCAGCACTGACTGCTGTTTCACCGGTAGATGGCCGTTACGGCAGTAAAACGATTGCGTTGCGTAGCATTTTTAGTGAGTTTGGCCTTCTAAAGTACCGCACTATCGTTGAAATCCGTTGGCTACAGAAGCTTGCGGCAACTGCAGAGATCGCAGAAGTACCTGCATTTAGCGCTGAAGCAAACCAATTCCTAGACGACGTGGCAGCGAACTTCAGCGAAGAAGACGCGGCGCGCATCAAAGAGATCGAGCGCACAACGAACCACGACGTGAAAGCGGTTGAGTACTTCCTGAAAGAGAAAGTTGCGGGCGTTCCTGAACTGCACGCAGTAAACGAATTTATTCACTTTGCTTGTACCTCTGAAGACATCAATAACACCTCACACGCGCTAATGCTTAAAGAAGCGCGCGAGACGGTAATTCTTCCAGAGATCAAGAACATCATCGATGCTATCAAAGCATTGGCGGTTGAGTACCGTGATATCCCGCTACTATCACGTACCCACGGTCAGCCAGCATCTCCATCAACGATGGGTAAAGAGATGGCGAACGTTGCATACCGTATGGAACGTCAATACAAGCAGATTGAAGCGGTTGAAATTCTTGGTAAGATCAACGGCGCAGTCGGTAACTACAACGCACACCTATCGGCTTACCCTGAGCTAGACTGGCATAAGTTCTCGCAAGAGTTCATCACTGAATCTCTAGGCGTAACTTGGAACCCGTTCACCACTCAAATCGAACCACACGATTACATCGCTGAGCTGTTCGACGCGATTGCACGCTTCAACACTATCCTGATCGACTTCGATCGTGACGTGTGGGGCTACATCGCACTGGGTCACTTCAAGCAGAAGACTATTGCTGGCGAGATCGGCTCTTCAACCATGCCGCACAAAGTTAACCCAATCGACTTTGAAAACTCAGAGGGTAACCTAGGTCTGGCAAACGCCGTATTTGGTCACCTAGCACAGAAGCTGCCTATCTCTCGCTGGCAGCGTGACCTAACCGACTCTACGGTTCTACGTAACCTAGGTGTGGGTGTGGGCTACGCGATCATCGCTTACACTTCAACGCTGAAAGGTATCAGCAAGCTCGAAGTGAACCGCGAAGCGCTACTGGCTGAGCTAGACCAAAACTGGGAAGTACTGGCTGAGCCTGTACAAACTGTGATGCGTCGCTACGGCATCGAGAAGCCATACGAGAAGCTAAAAGAGCTAACTCGCGGTAAGCGCGTAGACGGCGAAGCGATGCGTAACTTCATCGACGGCCTTGAGCTCCCTGAAGCTGAAAAAGTGCGTCTAAAACAGATGACACCAGCGAACTACATCGGTCAAGCAATTGAGCTGACTGACGAGCTGTAATTTTTAAGCGTCAATCGTAATTAGTAAGCCCAGCGAAAGCTGGGCTTTTTTGTTGCCAATCAAAATCGAGACAAAGTGAGGAAACTCTGCTTCAAAGGACCTCTAGCGTCTACTTATCCATCTTTGCTACGTTGGCACCTATAAAAAAGGATGTATCGCGATACATCCTTTTTTTGGTTTATAAGTAGGTCTGACTAGAATAAGTACGCTACCGATAATTTAAAGTTACGTCCCGGCTCGTAGTCTGGTGAACCCAAGTCGTGCGAGGCATGTGAGTAATACAGCTCATCAAAGATATTGTCTAGGGCTGCAGTTACAGTCAGATCAGGCGTACCCGCAGGCGTCCACATTAAGTTGATATCATGCACGTGGTAGCTGTCTTTGATGCGTGCAGGCGTAGGATTACCCTCTCTGTCGGTTCCTGGGTCTTTCAAGTCTAACTCAAAGGTATATCGGCTATTCCAACCCAGGCTAAGGCCGGTATTCTCGAAATCGTAGTTAAGATTCAATGAAATGCTATCGCCAACAGCATCATCCAGCGCTTGGCCTAAAACAATACTCGACCCATCCGCTACGCTCGTGAACTCAGACTCAGACTTTGCATAGGTCAAACGCCCTGATAAATTGCTGTACCTAGCATTGACCACGGCCTCCATACCTATAATCTCAGCATCACCTGCATTATCGTACAGACTGACCTTACCGGTCATTACATCATCAATGTAGTCGTTGAGCTCAGTTTTAAACACTGTCAAAGAGGTGCCAAAAGCATCTAAACCTGCAAACTGATTAGTTTGGTAAGCAATCGCGGCCTCATAGTTGATACCTGTTTCTGGCTTCAAATCAGGGTTAACATCAGAGCCTGAGGTAAGGTATGAACCGGTAAGCCCCGGCCCCTTAAATAGCTCAGTCGCACTGGCACGAACCGTCCAGTCAGATGTCAGATCGTACTGTGCAGCCAAGGCAAAAATAGTGTCAGTGAATGTTTTGTCCGAGGCTGCCATATCGACTTTATAGTTGTTATAGCGCACTCCCGGAGTTAAGAAGAAACCATCAAAAAGCTCCATTTCATTTTCTAAATAGACCGCATAAAAATCTGAATTCTCGACACTGTCCTCATTGACCTCACCGGCTATAATGTTTTTTGACTCTGCGCTGTTGAGCTCAAAACCATATCGTGCGGTATGCCAAGTGCTTGCAATATCAAATGAGGTCTGGGCCAGTACCTTCAAGCCATAGTTTTCCGTGTTACCTTCTTTATAGGTATCATCAGTGTTCGACTCACTCTTGTAGTTCATTTCATTGTAGTAGAGGGTCGATTTTACATCGGTGCTTGTCAGGGCGAGCGTGTGGTTTAGAGTAATGGTTTCGCGAATGTACTCTTTCGGGCTGATGGAATCTTCATGACCAGGCCAATCCATACCCATGTTGGATTTGGTGCTGTAGTCACCAGCATCTTTGTAACTGTCGTACGCGAGATCAAAGCGATTAGCAGCATTAGGCTCCCAGCCTAATTTAACCAAGTAGTTATCGGTTTGCCCCTCAAAGCCAATTTGCTCGACACCATCACCGTCAACTGGATTATCCTTGTTCAAAACGCTGTAATAAACCAGCGTATCCACTGTATCGGTTAATTGAGCAAAGCCTGTCCCAGAGTAGTGATAGTAGTTGTTAGTCGCAAACCCTGAATTCACTCGGGCACCTACACGCTGGCCAGGTCGTAGCAAATCGTTCGCGCTTTTGGTTTCAAACGCCACACCACCACCCAGGCCACTGTTTAAGATAGAGTTGTTACCAACCTGAATATCCACCGCCTTCAAGATGTCGGCGTTGATAAGCAAGTTCCCTACATGGTGGAAGACATTGTTGGTTTGGTTTGCGCCATCGATGGTAATATTGAGGTCGAGTTCGCTAACACCTCGAATATTGATGCCTTGGTTCATAGTGTGTGAACCACCAACATCGACACCTGGTTGGTCACGAAGCAAGTCACTTAAGTGACCAGCTTGCTTTCGCGCGATATCCTCATCCAATAGAGAGTTTGAGTCAGAAATAGTGGTACCCCAAACTTCGATCACCTCAAGGTCAGGGTTATCTGACTCATTGGCCATGACAATTGTTGGCATGGAACAACTGACGGCGATCAAGATAGCTAATGGTGTACGTTTAAATAAAGATGAGCAATGCATTGAGTTCCCTTCAATAAATCTAAATGATAATCGCTCGCATCTTACATTTAGTTACCAAAGGTTACACCTTTCGTTCCATTTATTAGTTGAATAGTGAGAATTACAAAAATGAATAATGTTTTCATTGACTTCACAGCAATCACCCATGATCTAGCGATTACATTAATGCCAATAAGCCCCATCTTGCCTCCCTTTGCTTACCGCAGATGTTCAGCAAAATAGAAAAGAGAAGGCAATTGCCCTCTCTTTTAACAGTCGAGTAAGCGCTTAACGCTCTACTACGGCTTCCTTGCGCTTTCGTTTCCATTCCGCTATCAACAACATACACAGTGAAGTGGCAAGTATCATCATCTAGTGGAAACCTTATAAAAAGTGAACCGAAACACGCGCTGGAGTAACTCCAGCATTAAAAGTATAGCACCCCCTTCGAGAGGCGAGATTGTCAATGCTGCGCTGATAAAACAACTCCCTCACTAGTGCTGAAGTGAAATATTTTTGGGTCAATATAAAAAGGCACCATGTACTGGTGCCTTTAGTCGTTGTTAGCTTTAAGTCAGCCTAGATAATCACAGAGAACCCGTGTAACCCCCACGATCTCCACTCGCTTCTCGCCTCTCGATTCTCGCCTCTGATTTCAAAACATCGCGAAGTCGCTGCTGCGCAGCATCAACCAAGAGATCCGGTTGGAATTTTGAGATAAATAGATTACAACCAACTTTGCGCACCATGGCCTCATTAAAGCTGCCGCTCAATGATGTGTTTAGGGTGATAAACAAATCCTTCATGCGTTTGTCACTGCGGATTTCATGGGTAAGCTTGTAGCCATCCATTTCAGGCATCTCCGCGTCCGTTATCATCATCAGTAACTCGCGGCTCGGGTCTCGGCCTTGGTCACACCACTGCGTCAAAAGCCTTAGAGCCTGTGCACCATCACAGCACTCAATGATCTCGATGCCGAGTTGAGATAGTGTCGCTTTGACCTGTGAGCGCGCGGTCGCCGAATCATCCACCACCAATACTTTTTGGCCTTGCATTGCCTCAGTCAGGCTTAAATCCAACACCTCTGCTGAGATGGTTGCATCGTACTCCACTATCTCTGCGAGGACTTTTTCAACATCAATGATCTCGACAATTTGGTTTGTGCCATTGTCTTCGACTTGAGTAATGGCTGTCAGGTAGTTATTTCGGCCAGTGGTTTTCGGTGGCGGCTGAATTTGGCTCCAGGCCGTATTGACGATATTGCGCACCTTGCCAACCAGAAAACCCTGTACTGAGCGATTGTACTCAGTAATGATCAGGTTTTGCTCATCACAACCAGAGTCTATAGACGACGGGAAACCAATGGCGGCTCGCAAATCAATCACGGGCACCGACTCACCACGCAGCGAGGCCACCCCTCTAATATTATGGTGCGAGCCAGGAAGTTGAGTCAGCAGAGGAACTTTCAAGACCTCTTTGACTTTGAAGACATTAATCGCAAAGAACTGGCGACTATTGAGTTGAAAGAGCAATAGCTCAAGACGATTCTCACCCACCAAATTGGTGCGCTGATCAACGGTATTAAGAACTCCAGACATAAGTCTCTCTTAAAATCTTGTTAGGTTACATCCATTTACTGATGACAATCTAACATGAACAAGAGAAGGGTGTTAAGTCACCGATTGCAACACAGTGCGCTGTGACGCGTTGTGAGCATGAGTTTGATGTTACTAGCCCTCAACCACGGTCATCAGCAACAGGCCATCATAAAGTGCTTGTTTGATCAGCGCCGCTCCTGGCATGGTGGCTTGCTTGTAGAATCGTGACTCCACCACCTCGAGCTCTCGGTGATACGCGGGTAGCGTTTGGCTCTCGATACATTTTTGTATCGCTGGATAGAGAATATCCTTTGCCTGATTGATGGCACCGCCAATCAGTATTTTTTCGGGATTAAACAGATTGATCACAATGGCAACGGCGGCGCCCAGATGCTGGCCTAGTTGCTCGACCACATCGATCGCCAGTTTATCGCCCTGTTCAGCGGCAGCGCAGATGCTCTCAACCGAAATCTCCTCCTCAAGTGCAAGGATAGAGGCCTCACCCGCGGCGATTCGCTCTGTCGCCTGTTCCCGGATGGCTTGGGAGCTCGCGACCGTCTCAAGGCAGCCTCGATTGCCACAATGACAGCGCTTACCCTCAGGATCGATCTGAATATGCCCCAGTTCACCAATGTTTCCGTGGCGCCCTTGCAACACTCGGCCATCGACAATAATCCCGGCCCCTAAACCATGGTGGATAGAGATCAGCACCGAGTTATCATTGTCTTGCGAGTGACCGTAGAGCTTCTCGGCAAGTGCCCAGGCGCGTGTGTCATTGGCGATAAACACCGGCAGACCCGTCACCTTGTAGATCTCAGGGCCAAGCGCGAGATTTTTGACGTTGTAGTGTGGCATATCCAGTACCACGCCCTGCTCTGAATTAACCGAGCCTGGTAAAGTGATCGCAATACTAGTGACTCGATCGAGTTGCTCTGCGTAGGTCTGAAAGAATTCATCTATCTCGTGGAGCAGACGAGCAAGAACATCGTCTTGGTCAATCTCGTGAATATCGATTTTGGTATCGATTAAGACCTCACCACCGAGTTCATGCAGGGCGATGGTCAGATAGCCTCGCCCAAGACGCATCGATAAAAACTGCCAACCCTCGTTATTGACTTGCAGTCCTACCGCCGGACGGCCACGGCTGGTCGCCTCTTGTACCGTGGTCTCATGGATCAGATGAGCCGCGATCAATTCGCGGGTGATTTTGGTGATACTCGCTGGCGCAAGCTCACTCTGTTTGGACAGGTCGATACGCGATATCGGCCCCCTTTGGTCGATCAGCTTATACACACGGCCAGCGTTTATCTGTTTTATGTGGTCAATGTGCCCAGGATGAGCCGTGTACATAGTGAACTCCTAAATCAATAACCTAGCAATTTTTTTACTTTGCGAAGTAATTGTGAAGTAGTTTAGCACTCATGCGTGATAAAAGTCACAAACAGTGTGTAATGTTTGCGCGGGCAATCAACATTCAGGTTGGGAGGTTCGCGGCAACTTAGTCACCAAACAACGATCAAACCAATCATTTTAAAGCAAAATTATCCGACCCACTGGCTAGTTTATTTGAACGCATAAAGATGTCCACAAAGCGATAACCAGCGTCTAACCCCAGTTGATAGTCGTAAATTAGGTCCTCTTTATCGCTCATCAGGGCGCTCGAGCGCAGAGGCTCAGCAGGCTTAATTTGAGCAACAAAACAATCATCTGGGGGGTTATTTAAGAACTGTTGGGTCAGGGAATAAGTTTGATAGTGAACCAAAAGCATGTCGGCAAAACCGCTGTCAAAACGATTGCCCAATAGATGGCTAAGTCGATAAAGGTCCTGGGCACCGAATAGCCAACGACCACCGTTGAGCTGAGCACGCCTGTCCGTCGCCCGGCGAACCTGCTTGATTTGGCCCACTTTATCGTTAACAAAACCACTCCAGGCTTGCTTCCATCGCTCCACCTGTTGCTCCCAATGACCATCGGTTGGCGATTGCTTAAGAAAGGCTTGAGGGGCGTGAAGTTTCTCTGCCAGCTCGAACTCTTGTGATTCGGTGCGGATCACCACAATCATTCTGGCATTATTTCGCCAAGCTTGTTGGACAGGGATTGCTGCCGACACGCCACCATCATAGAACTCGTGCCCCTGTACACTAACTGACGTTTTATACAAATACGGAATAGCGCAGGTAGCAAGCAAGACCTCAAACCAATTACCGCCAAGCATGTTTAAGTAGCGATCTTTGAGGGTGTTAGCACAGGTCACAGCGGCAAACGCCTTTCGCTCACCCAGTACCTGGCGGGCAAGATCAAGGTCTAGCTTAAGGGGAAAATGCTTTAATCGCTCAAATCCCCACTCTAGGTTCAGATAACGATTTTGCTTGAGAAAGCCTAGGAGACTGAAAAACTCGTCGTGAGTGGTCACATCGAGTAAAAACCTCCGACCTAAGGTGTGCTGCCTGCTAAGAAAGGCACAAAGGTTGACAGCCCCTGCTGAGGTGCCATAAAACTCATCAAACGGGTCGAAATCACTCATCAGAAAGGCATCAAGTACGCCAGCGGTAAAAATGCCTCTCTGACCACCGCCCTGGGCAATCAGTGCTGTCTTGCCAAGACTGTAGCGCCCAAACCGCCCCTGACTCAGCTCACTACTGAGATTGGAGACTGTGCCGAAATTGGCCCCCATGGTTAAACCTTAATTGGCGATCGCAACCACGCCAAAACCAATCAATACCGTAAAGATAACAGCAACGATCGCGATCGCAGCTCTAAGATCTTGATCCATCATTTTTGTTCCCCTTAAGTAAATTACATGCATACTAAATATATATGGCAGAACATTTATTGTTCAATAATACAGTGTAAGTTATTAACAGTTCTGATGTTATGTTCACAAATAAGATATAGCCTCTTTAATTACAGGGAAGCATGCACTATGAGTAATAACACCGCGAAGCCCTACTTATTCGCTCCTCTTCTTCTCATCCTTTTAGTGCATAGCACAACAGTGACAGCCGACGTCTATATCACGCCTTGGATTGGCTTTACCGGGGGCGGTAAAGTTGTCGACGAACAAGACAATGAATACGACTTTAAACCCTCAGAGAGTTTCGCTGTTCAAATCGAAACCCCAATTAAAGCAGGAAGAATAGGCTTGTTTTACCACTACCAAGGTACTGAGGTTGAAAGCGTGGCATCGAGTGTTAGTGCTCACTATTTACATTTCCAAAGCGCTGCCTACTACCCGTTTAAGCCCAAACTTAATAGCTATCTAGGGATTGGTATTGGTGGCGGCTATACCAATGCGCGCTGGGTAGATGACGAGTTTGGCTTGTCGGCTAGCCTGTTTACCGGTCTTGAGGGTGAAATCGGACCTAATTGGTATCTCAACGGTCAATTTCGCTGGCTTGGCACTGTGGTCGATAGCAGCTCGAGTGCAGCGTGTAATTTACCTAGCGGAGATACCGGGGATTGTATTATTCGCTACAAAGCGGATTGGATTAATCAGTTCTCAGCCAACCTTGGGGTGACCTTTCGCTTCTAATCCACGATTTCTTATTACGAGGTTACGGATGGCGATCAAGGCTTTATCGAGCAAGCGCCTTGAGTTACCCTAACCTCTTTTCTCACGCAGGCTGATTATGGCAACCAAACCGACCGCGGCCATCTTTGTTGATGTGCAAAACATTTATTACACCACTCGCGAAGCCTTCGCGCGCAATTTTGATTACAATCAGCTGTGGGATGAGGTCTCATCTGACTACACTATCGACAGTGCATACGCCTACGCTATTGCGAGTCGACAAGAGAAACAGCGCCAGTTCCACCATATCTTGCGTGGCATCGGTTTTGAGGTGAAGCTCAAACCGCTGACGCAGCGCATGGATGGTAGCAGTAAAGGGGACTGGGATGTGGGTATTGCGTTAGATATCTATGAGCAAGCTAGCAGCGTCGATACCATCGTGTTGCTCTCTGGGGACGGTGACTTTGACGTGTTAGCTGAGCGAGTCAAACAGCGCTTTGGCGTCGAAGTGGTGGTATATAGCGTGCATGCATTGACGGCTCAATCTCTGATTGACCAAGCCTGTCGCTATGTGGCTATTGAGGATCACCTGTTGTTGTAACCTCTACCGCTTCAGCCGTTGGCTCAACTTGCTCTTGCGCCATCTTTTCACGCTCGGCTTTTGAGATGTACTTTGGCTTATTGCTCTTGTGCAGTTTGGCATTTTGCTTCTTCTGCTTGGTTTTTAAGATCTGGTTAATCTTCTTCTTGCGGTTCATTTTCGGCCCTCCAAAATTCGGGGCGAAGTATATACCTATAGCCGAGTGACCTCAATATGCAGGCTCAAGAGCCTGCATATTAGGGCTTTGTCGACAAGTCTCACGATATTTAAAGCGCATCTCGACCATGGGGTGATAACAGGTCTAACTCAGGTCCGACAGGGACAACCTGAGTCGGATTAATGCCAGTATGGCTGAAATAGTAGTGGCGCTTGATGTGCTCAAAGTTGGTGGTGAGCGCCACCTTACGATACTGATACAGCTCTTTCATATAGCCATTAAGGGCGACATAGTCTTCAATGCGCTGCTTATTACACTTAAAGTGACCAACGTAAACTGGGTCAAAGCGGATCAAGGTGGTAAACAATCGCCAATCTGCTACGGTGATATGCCCACCAACCAAATAGCGCGACTCACCTAGATGATGCTCGATGCGATCGAGAGCAGAAAACAACTGATGATACGCTTCCTCATAAGCCGCTTGAGTGGTGGCGAATCCACAGCGATAGACGCCATTATTAATGTTGGGATAGATAAACTCGTTCCAACTGTCTATCTGCTCACGCAGCGGCTGTGGATAATAATCGTCGTCATTTCCCGTCAAGCGATTAAAGGCTGAATTGAACATGCGAATGATCTCAGAAGACTCATTGCTGACAATGGTTTGGGTGTGGGTATCCCACAATACAGGCACCGTTACCCTGCCGGTATAGTCAGGCTTAGCGCGTGTGTATATTTGGTGCAAAAAGTCGGCGCTATGCAAGGGCTCTGGGCAGGGAAACTGCCACCCATCACTGAGCATATCAGGGCTGACTATCGAGATATCGATATGTGGCTCAAGCCCCTTAAGCTGGCGGAAGATCAGGGTACGGTGCGCCCATGGACAAGCAAGAGACACGTACAAATGATAGCGCCCTGAGTCTGGCGTAAACGGCGCATCGGGTTCATCACGAATCCAATTACGAAACCCGGCATCCTCGCGAATAAACTTCCCGCCACTATTGGCCGTGTCATACCACACATCATGCCAAACCCCATTAACCAGCTTACCCATACCTTACTCCTTACGACCACTGTGACACATCTAATCTTGAGTATAAGTAACCATTACGTAATTGATGCCCTAGAAGTTCCGATTAAGTCATTCGAAAAAACTGACCAAACCCGCAGGTACGAGGAGCGGGTGCGGGCTTTGCCCTACGAGATGCGAGGAGTATGGTGGTGTTGGTAGCTCTCATACCCCAAGAAAAAGCGTCACTCTCGGTTAGCACTCAAAAAATGGTTAGGTTCGCTTTGCCCTTTGGTTCGCGAGTATTCTACCGCGCGCTCGGACTCCTCGAACCTCGGAACGGAGTGTAACTCGTACCCCGCCCCTATATTTTTCCTGTAAGGAAAAAAAAGCGCGGCCTCCGAAGAGTGCCGCGCTTAAGCCTGTCACAGGCTGAATCGGTAATCAGTTAGACTGCAACGTGCAGGCACGATACTGCGTGGACGTCACTGCCTTGTATGGTTGGTTTGCGTTTGGCGCACTCATCTGTTGCTTGTGGGCAGCGGGTGCGGAACACGCAGCCTGATGGTGGGTTGATTGGTGACGGGAGATCGCCCTCAAGCATCTCAATCTTCTTGTTGCGCTCGATTTTTGGATCAGGGATCGGCACCGCTGACATCAGGGCACGGGTGTATGGGTGCTTTGGCTCGGAGAACAGCGCTTCGGCCTCACCAAGCTCAACCGCATTACCCAAGTACATCACCAACACACGGTCTGAGATGTGCTTAACCACCGAGAGATCGTGTGCAATGAACACCAGCGACAACCCAAGCTCTTTTTGCAGCTCTTTTAGCAGGTTGACGACCTGAGCCTGAATCGATACATCGAGCGCCGACACGGGCTCATCACAGATGATCATCTTCGGCTTCAAGATAAGTGCACGTGCGATACCGATGCGCTGACACTGACCACCGGAGAATTCATGTGGGTAGCGATTAATCACGTTTGGCAGCAAGCCTACGCGCGCCATCATCTCTTTCACCTGCGCCTTCACTTCGTCTTTAGATAGCGAAGGGTAGAAGGTGCGCAGTGGCTCGGCAATAATGTCACCCACCGTCATACGCGGGTTAAGTGATGCAAGCGGGTCTTGGAAGATCATCTGCATCTCTTTACGAGTATCGCGGCGTTCAACCTCTTTCATCTTGGTCACATCTTGACCAAGCCAAACCACCTCACCGTCGGTGGCCTCAACTAGGCCAATGATCGCGCGAGCAAAGGTGGATTTACCACAGCCAGACTCCCCCACCACGCCAAGGGTCTCGCCCTCGTAAAGGCGAATGCCAACGCCATCGACGGCTTTCAGGTTTGCCGGTTTGCTCCATGGCCAAGCCGACTTTGATGCGATGCTAAAGTGAACCTTCAAATCTTTTACATCGAGTAGTAGTTTCTTTTCTGCGCTCATTTTGCCCAAGCCTCCCAATCAGAAAAACATGCACGCTGACGGTCTTGACCAAATGGCTGCAAGATAGGTGCTTCTTGTTTACAACGATCTGTCACACGGTGACAGCGCTCTTGATAAGGGCAGCCCGGTGGCAGACGCAACAAGTTTGGTGGGTTGCCTGGAATGGTCGGCAGGATGTCACCTTCTGTATCCAAGCGAGGGATCGCCTTAAGGAGACCCTCAGCATACGGGTGACTTGGGTTATAGAAGATATCATCTACCGTACCGTACTCCATGGTACGACCGGCATACATCACCAGTACCTTGTCACACGAACCCGCGACCACACCCAAATCGTGGGTGATCATGATGATCGCAGTGTTGAACTCGGTTTTCAGCTCGTTAAGCAGATCCATGATCTGGGCTTGAACCGTCACGTCCAGTGCAGTAGTCGGCTCGTCAGCAATCAATAGCTTAGGGCGACACAACAGCGCCATTGCGATCATCACACGCTGGCGCATACCGCCAGAAAATTCGTGTGGATACATAGTGATACGTTTACGTGCTTCGGGGATTTTCACCGCTTCAAGCATGCGTACCGATTCTTCAAATGCCTCGGCTTTACCCATACCCTTGTGCAACATCAGCACTTCCATTAGCTGATCGCTGACCTTCATGTAAGGGTTAAGCGAGGTCATCGGGTCTTGGAAGATCATCGCAATCTGCTCAGCACGAACCTTATTCAGCTCTTTCTCTGGCAGGTTTAGGATCTCACGCCCTTCAAATTTGGCACTACCCGAGATAATGCCGTTTTTAGCCAAAAGGCCCATAATCGAGAATACCGTTTGTGATTTGCCCGAGCCGGATTCACCCACGATACCCAATGTCTCACCTTGATTCAGTGAGAAGTTCAAATCATTGACTGCGGTGACAATACCATCTTGAGTAGTAAACTCGACACGCAAATCTTTAACGTCTAATAAGCTCATTGTTACTTCCTCAATCTTGTCTTAACGGTCTTTCGGGTCAAGCGCATCACGCAGACCATCACCCACATAGTTAAAGCAGAACAGAGTCACGACCATAAATAGCGCTGGGAAAATCAGCTGCCAAATCGCCACTTCCATGGTGTTCGCGCCCTCTTGCAGTAGCGCACCCCAACTGGTCATCGGCTCTTGCACACCAAGGCCAAGGAAAGACAGGAAGGATTCGGTCAAGATCATGCTTGGGATCAACAAGGTTGAGTACACCGCCACAATACCCAGTACATTCGGTACGATGTGACGCGTGATGATGTTCCATTTGCTCACGCCACACACGTGCGCCGCTTCAATAAACTCTTTGCTGCGCAGGCTCAGTGTCTGACCACGAACGATACGTGCCATATCCAGCCATGCGATTGCGCCGATGGCGACAAAGATCAGTACGATATTACGACCAAAGATGGTCACTAGTACGATAACTAGGAACATAAATGGCACTGCATAGAGGATCTCGAGAATACGCATCATTACGCGGTCTACTTTACCGCCAATAAAGCCCGATGCCGCGCCGTACAAGGTACCAATCACTACGGCAACCAACGCGCCCATGATGCCTACCATCAGTGACACACGACCACCAACTAACGTTCGTACGTACAGGTCTCGACCCAATGCGTCGGTACCAAACCAGTGTTTAAGCGATGGCGCTGAGTGAATCGCGTACCAATCGGTCTCGGCATAGCCAAATGGGGCAATCATCGGCAAGAAGATCACCGACAACGTCATCACAATCAGAATGATCAGGCTCGCCATCGCCGCCTTATTACGCATAAAACGAATGCGCGCATCTTGCCAAAGGCTGCGACCCTCAATCTCTAGGTTTTCTGAGAATTTCTCGATCGCATCTAAATTTTCTTTTTTCGTCAACATGTTAAAACTCCAACCTAGTAGCGAATCTTAGGATCAATGTAGGCCAATAGAATATCGACGACCGCATTGAACAAAATAAACAAGAAACCAATCAGGATGGTCACCCCCATCACCAGCGAGTAGTCGCGGTTAAAGGCGGCGTTAACAAACAGCTTACCGATCCCCGGTAGGCCAAAGATGGTCTCAATCACTACCGAGCCGGTAATAATGCCGACAAAGGCTGGTCCCATGTACGAAACCACAGGCAACAAGGCCGGACGCAGGGCGTGCTTAAGGATAATATAGCGGTAGCTCAAACCTTTAGCGCGCGCGGTGCGGATAAAGTTACTGTTAAGGGTCTCAATCATTGAGCCGCGAGTAATACGGGCGAAGGTCGCCACGTAAAGCAGAGACATCCCGAGTACAGGCAGCGCCATATACTTGAACGAGCCATCATGCCAGCCACCAGCTGGGAGCCAGCCAAGGTTGATAGAGAAAACATAAATTAGAACCGGTGCCAACACAAAGGATGGCATCACCACCCCGAGCATGGCGGTGGCCATGATTGAATAGTCGAGCCAGGTATTTTGCCGCAGTGCAGCAATGGTGCCGACGCTGACCCCCATCAATACCGTGAAGATAAACGCGGCAAAGCCGACTTTTGCCGATACCGGTAGCGAGCTGGCAATCAACTCATTAACGGTGAAGTCTTTGTATTTAAATGAAGGGCCGAAATCACCTTGAGCAATGTTGCCAAGGTAAGTGAAATATTGTTCGATAACCGGCTTGTCCAAGCCGTATTTAGCGTTGATATTGGCCATTACCTCAGGCGGTAATGGGCGCTCGGTAGAAAATGGATTACCTGGCGCGAAACGCATAAGAAAGAAAGAAACTGTGATCAAAACCAACATGGTTGGAATCGCTTCGAAGATCCTTTTAGCGATGAATTTAAGCATAAGCTCACTCTTCCAGTCTGTGACATATGTAAATTAGCAAGGTCTACTACCAAATCCGGGTAGCAGAAAATCAAGGGCCTGCCATGACAGGCCCTTATTGTTATAGTTTTTTAGCGTGATACGTGATTATTGCGCTTTGAGGTACAAGTCTTTTGAGAAGATCTTGTCTTCAGCGTTGTTGATTGGGAAACCACCAACTTGCGGCGACACAAGGCGAGATTTCACGTATTGGTAGATAGGAGCAATTGGCATATCTTGTGCCAGTAGCTTCTCGGCTTCTAGGTAGAGTGCTTGACGCTCTTCATCGCTCGTCGCAAGCATCGCATTTTCCATTACCTGGTCATACTCTTCGCTAGCGTAGCGTGGGTCGTTAGAACTGTTGTTCGAGTGCATCAGCGTTAGGAACGAGGAGGCCTCGTTGTAGTCACCACACCAACCAGCACGAGTCACATCAAAGTTACCCTGACGGCGCGTATCTAGGTAGGTTTTCCACTCTTGGTTTTCAAGCGTTGCATCAACACCCAGTGCTTGTTTCCACATTGACTGGATGGCCGTAGCCACTTTACGGTGGTTCTCACTGGTGTTGTATAGCAGGTTGAATTTAAGTGGGTTAGATGCATCAAAGCCTGCTTCAGCCAGTAGCTTCTTCGCTTCTTCAACACGCTCTTCCTGAGACAGGTCAGCGTAAGCTGGCATGTCTGGGTTAAAGCCTGCCGTCACCTCTGGTGTTAGGAAGTACGCAGGTTTTTCACCTTGACCCATGATGATGTTTGATACTACATCGCGGTCGATGGCGTAAGACAGTGCAGTACGCACACGCACGTCATCAAAAGGTGCCTTAGCGTTGTTGAAGCCGTAGTAGTAAGTACATAGGTTACCTTGTACCGATACCGATTCAGGGTGCTCTTTTTGCAAACGGCTGAAATGCTCGATTGGTAGTTCATTGGTGATGTGGATTTCACCCGATAGGAAACGGTTCATCTCTGCAACTTGGTTTTCAATTGGCAGGAATGTCACCTTGTCTAGCGTGGTGTTGTCGTTATCCCAGTATGTTTCACTGCGCACCAGCTCGATACGCTCGTTGATCACCCAGTTGTTTACCGTGTATGCACCATTACCGACAAAGTTTTCAGGCTTGGTCCAGTTGTCGCCGTGTGCTTCAACCGTCGCGCGGTGTACCGGCTTCATGGTGGTGTGACCCATCATTGCCACAAAGTACGGTAGGGCTTTAGTCGTCTTCAGCTCTAGCGTGTGCTCATCGATAGCACGTACGCCCAGCGTTTCCTTGTCAGCTTCACCAGCAATGATCTCTTTGGCATTCTCAAGTGTGGTGTACTCGATGTACCAAGAGTAAGGAGACGCAGTCGCAGGATCAACGGCGCGCTTGAAGCTGTAAACAAAGTCTTCAGCCGTCACAGGATCGCCATTTGACCACTTAGCATCTTTACGTAGATTGAAAACGAAGGTTTTGTTGTCTTCTGTTTCCCAACTCTCAGCAACACCAGGGATAGTGTTACCGTCTGCATCTTGGTTTACTAGACCTTCCAGAAGATCACGAATTACGTGAGACTCTGGTACACCTTCCGTTTTGTGTGGGTCGATAGATGCAACCTCAGTACCGTTACCGCGTACCAGCTCTTGGACAGCCGCTAGGCCAGATTCTGAAGTTTGAGATTGAGATTCAGGTTGAACCGCTTGTTTTTCTTCTGGCTTATCGCCACAACCAGCAAGCGCAAGTGACAGGCCCGCACCCAAGAATAGAGCGCGAGTAATTTTATTCTTATACATGCATTAAACTCCAAGTTATATTTTTGCATCCATGACTTCTGTAGCTGCCAGCTTGAACGATAAGCTGCGGGCTTAGGCTGTATAAATGACCTAAAAATCCCTTAATCACCTACAGATAGGGCACACATTACCAATCACTGGAGTAATTTGCCACAAAAATGTAATCAAACGCACAATAATTCCCAAAGATCCCCCACAAGGTAGCATTACACACCAGTTCTTAGCCATAATTTTGGCATTTAATATGCTAAAACCACAGAACTACCAGTGATATATATAAATTACGCTGCTTTATTAGGCAAAACTGGTGCTTTATCCTGCTTTTTTAGCCAAAAAATCAACAATAATCTAACATTGGGCTATTTATTCACTACTTATAGCTATCCATACTGTAAATACAACTAAGTAGTCACTTAACTATCAATAGGTAAAGTATCTAAATATCATTAACTTAAACACAAAGCCCGTCACACACCCAAGCTAGGTGCAACGAGATATTTTGGCATAACGAGCACGATCGCCTCTTATAACGCCAGCGCTTGAGAGAGAAATAAAGAGAGTAGTTCTACGGTTTGGAGAGTACTGAATACAACACCATAATCGTCGGGTACTCCTATCGTCCGGCGTCTAGTCTGGTGAAAAATAAAGTGACAGTGCCTACGTCAACACCGAACTTACTGATCGTCGCGATATTGAACATGTTCCGCTCATCTTGACGATACATCCAATCATCAAACGTAACACGGTATGTATCGTCGCCGACTGCCAGATCCATCTTGTAGCGCCAATTTAGTGCGTTTCCCGATGCGATGCCCGTGGCCTCGCCGACGACATCGTCGGCGGTTCCTGTATATTGACCCACGCCTTGCTGAGTTATGACCCAGATGCGCTGCGAGATCTCGCCATCGTCGAACACAAAGTCCTCGACCAAGGTTAAGGTTTCACCATTGACCTCGCCAACAATGTCAACCTCGAAACGGCGTGTCTGTTTGTCAGAATAATCTTGCACCATGCCCCAGGCCTTCACTTGACCGTCAAAGAAGCCAAAGAGGTCAAAGTCTGGATTGGTTTGTTCGTAGTCATCAATATCCGCACTGCAGCCCACACTCATAACAGCAAGAAGCAAAAAAACACTCTTAAATATTTTCATCTTATCCTGCCCTGTTCAGCCCAATAAGTTGGCGGCGCAACTTTGGATACTCGGTCTGTGGAGAAAGCCAAATTGATAGGAAAGCATCACTCGCCCGCTCGTCAGAGAGGTGCCCTATGGGAAGCCAATCGGTGCTGCCGGCGGCGCGGTACTCAAAGTGCCCCTGCTGACCATTACTGACGTAAACGAGCCTGTCGCCGGTCGCAATATCGGGATAGATGTCCTCAAGCTCATCGCTCCATTGCTCGATTTCTCGCTCGGAGAAACCCAGTTTCTGCCACTGGTCTTGGGTGGCTTTAAGTAAATTTTCAGAGGATATGTCGCGCTGATAGGTGATGGCGAGTGCCAGTGGATGGGGAGAGACATCGTGCGACAATCGGTACTGCCCTTTTGGCGTATACAGCTCAGAGCGATATACGTCGAAAAAAAGCCAGGTCAACTCCGCGCTGCCGACGCGACCCCACGATCGCCACTCTGGACCAGTTTGTAGAGCGGTAGGTTGAGCCACACTAAGGCAACTCCAAGTCAGTGTGAACAATAACATTAAGTTTCTCATATCACCCCCCAGTGTCCTTTTGCACTAATGGGAATCGTGCAATGAGGTATGATGCAATAGCTAGCAATAATACCCATTCAACAGCGAGGACACAGACAAAAGACACTATATTGAATGTCGTAGCCACTGCCCCGAACTTGAGTCCGGCGAGGTAACTTAAGCAACCACCCAACCCACCAAACATTACTACGAGCGGTTTCGGTAAACGGTTTAATCCCGGCAACAAAACAAATGCGTAGAGTGAAAACGCAAGCCAGAGCAACAACAGCCAAGCAGGGATCCACACCGACTCAAACACAAACAGGCCGATCAAAATATTAAAGCTATCCACGCAAAGGCCAATGGCCATAAACAGCAACACACCCTCAAGACGCAGCTGATAAGCGCGACTGATTAACCAGCCCCCAAGAGCAAGTCCCAACACCAATACAAGCAACCCGCTTTCTCGACCGAGTACCGCGATAAACCATACGGTTTGAAACCAAATCGAGACAGTGATGAGGGGTTTTCGCAGTAACCAGTTCATGAGCGCTCGAAGGTCATCTGCACTGTGCTGATACTTTTGGCCTTAAACCCACCCTCGCAGTAGCAAAGATAGTAACGCCACATACGAACAAAGCGCTCGTCATAGCCCTGTTCACGTACCTGATCGATCTGTTGTTCAAATCGTGCGCGCCACTCATTGAGTGTTTGGGCGTAATCGCTCCCTATGTCAAACACGTCCCGGATAACAAAATCACTGTGCTTGCTACTCACCTCAGCCAGCTTGGCGATCGACGGAAGGAACCCACCCGGGAAAATGTACTTTTGGATAAAGTCAACGTTGCGACTGTAGCTGTCGTAACGCTGATCCGCGATGGTGATGGCTTGAATGGCGAAGCGCCCCCCCTTTTTCAGTAACGATTGACACTTCGATATATAGGAAGCAAGAAACGCTTTACCAACGGCCTCAATCATCTCAATTGAGACCACCTTATCAAACTGTCCCTCAAGCAAGCGGTAATCTTGTTTGAGCAGCGTGATGCGCTGCTCTAACCCTAAGGCCTCAATCTGCGCCTTGGCATATTGGTACTGCTGCTCAGAAATCGTCGTGGTGGTGACTCTACAGCCATATTCTTGAGCCATGAAGATGGCCATTGCCCCCCATCCGGTGCCTATCTCGAGCACGTGATCGTCGCTCTTCAGCGCGAGCTGCTGACACAAGCGCGCCATCTTATTCTTCTGAGCCATCTCCAGTGTGTCGTGGGTATTGAGATACAGCGCTGAAGAGTAAAGCATATTCTTGTCGAGAAACAGGCGATAGAGATCATTGCCGAGGTCATAGTGAGCATGGATATTCTTTTTCGACTGGCTAAGGGTGTTGCGTCTGAGCCAGTGACCAAAGCGCACCGTCATTTGACCAAGCCAACTGGTGCGGCTGCGCAGTGAGTCAAGCGTAGCTAGGTTTACGGCCATCAGTTCCATCACGCTGGTTAAATCACTGCTGTCCCACCAGCCTTCCATATAGGCCTCCCCGGCTGCGATACTGCCACCTTGCAACAGGCGTGAGAAAAAACGGCTGTCTTTGATCACTAGGGTCGCTTTGGGCTCATTAGGGCGAGGCTCTCCGACCTTAGTCACGTGTTGAGGCTCTAAATAGCTTTCGACAATGGTCAACTGACCCTTGGGCAGGCGCTCAAGCTTACCAACTATCCATTCACGAGCACTACGATCAATGCGGGTCATGTTGGCTGGGAAGGTTAATGTGGTGGCATTAATCATTGGCAGCTCTCCTTGTTATCTGGTCGGACGTTCTTTTTTGGGTGTGAGTAGAGTGGCGCACGCTTGACGTACAGCTTGAGTGCTTGCCAATAAATACCCAACACAACCTTGACGGTTTGGCTGGGAGTTTTCAGTAAAACACGCAGTAGCGACGAGGATGTCAATGCTTGCTGGCGCATCGCCATCGTCGCATCGAAAACCTTGTTTCTTGCGGCCGAACTGTCAGAGTTCGAGCTGTCAGCACTAATACACTCAGCAGTGTGACACTCCAAGTGAATCGACAGTCGCTTACCCAGTGGCTTCAGTTTCCAAATGTACTGCTGATTGATCGGGTTAAAGGGCGAGACATGGAACGCTTTGGGGTGTTGCCAATTCGTCCCCTCCTCGCCCTCGTCCGCTGGCAGCGCGTAATAGTGGCGCTCGTTCCAGGGGGTGTTGCTCACCTCTGCGAGCATAAAACGCCAATCCCCAGTATCGTCGTACAGGTAATAAAAATTCACTGGGCTAAAAAATAACCCTAAATAGCGCAGGTGCACCACAGCCTCTACGCGCCCCGACAAGCGCACTCCGGTTAGCTCGAATACCTTATCTTGTACCGCAATTTTAAGCGGCCCTTGACCAAGGTAATCATCGCGCTTAAAACGTGCCCAATGCCACCAGCGTTGACCAAAGCCAAACACCTTCGACTGCAACTGCTCGATTTCATCGAGGTCAATACAAGGCATAAACAGCGAGTAGCTAAGTTGGTGCTCAACGGGCGCCAAACGACGATGACGAACTTCTCCTGTGTATAAGCGGCTATACATCATGTCGACTCCTACGCCGCCCCTTTGGCTGAAAGCGAGACGCGGTTTATGCCAGAAATGACATCGAGTGCACTACGCACTCCATCTTCGTGGAAGCCGTTATGCCAGTAGGCTCCGCAATACCAGGTACGATTTATCCCGCTGACCTGTGACTTGTTTTGTGCCGCCACGATCGACTCTCGGGTAAATACCGGATGGTGGTAGGTGTAGGTTTCAATGACTTTGTCTGAGTCGAGCGCATCGGAGCAATTGAGAGAGACGCATAATGTCTCGGGCGCGTTGATGTGTTGAAGAATGTTCATATTGTAGGTCAGTGACGGCAAACGCTGCTCCTGCCCCTCTTCCCCACTTAGGTGGTAGTTCCAGGCCGCCCACGCTGCCGGCCTGGTCGGCAATAAACTGGTATCGGTGTGCAGCACCACCTCGTTGGCTTGATAACGCATCGCCGATAGGATCTTGCTCTCATCATCACTCGGGTCGTCAAGTAGTCGCAGTGCTTGGTCGCTGTGACAGGCAAAGATCACTTGGTCGTAACGCTCAACGACGCCGTTGCTTTGCACCATAACCCCAGCAGCATCTCTGGCCACGCGTGTAACAGGAGAGTTGAGGCGGATATTGTCTTTAAACTGCTCTGTCAGCGGCGCAATATAAGCATCCGAGCCTCCCTCGATGACATACCATTGAGGCCGGTTAACGATATCCAGCAGACCATGATTGAGGAAGAAACGTAAAAAGAAGCGCAGAGGAAACGCGCGCATGTCCGCCAGAGTCGAAGACCAGATCGCTGCTCCCATAGGCAGGATATAGTTTTCGCTAAAAAAGGCGCTAAAGCCATGCTGGCTGAGAAAATCACCTAGGGTGTCGTCTTGCGCACAGCTTTGCGCCTGCTGTTTCGCCAGGCGATTAAAGCGAATGATTTCAAAAATAAAACGATAAAATCGCGGTGAGAACCAGTTGCTGCGCTGCACAAACAAGGTGCTCAGAGTGTGGCCGTTATATTCGAGGCCATTGGCATCGTTGCGCACCGAAAAGCTCATACTCGTCGGTCTGCCTTTAACGCCAATCTCGTCCAATAGCTGAATAAAATTAGGATAGGTACGCTCGTTATAAACAATAAAACCAGTGTCGACCGTGACCTGTTCGCCCTGAACCTTTACCCGCTTGGTTGCCGTATGGCCGCCGATATAGTCATTAGCTTCATAGACGGTGATGTCGTGCTCCCCAGCCAGGTGGTAGCCACACGTTAACCCCGAGATCCCACTGCCGATAATAGCGATTTTCATTGTTATTGCTCCTGTGAACCAACCAGCTTAGCGGTGATCAGTGATTGCCAGCGATAAGGCAAAGCTCCTATCACGCGTAAAATCCAAGTAAAGCGGGCGGGAAAGTAAATGTACTCGCGCCCTTGCTCGAGACCCTCTCGGATCCGTTGTGATGCCTGCTCAACGCTAACCAGCATTGGCATCGCGAAGTCATTCTTATCGGTCAGCGGGGTCTTGACGAACCCCGGAAATACCAGTGAGACCTTGACACCTTTTGCTGCGATATCATTGCGATAGCTACGGGCAAAGTAGCTCAATGCAGCCTTTGAAGCTCCATAAGCTTCTGAGCGAGTCAGGGCCACCTCACTGGCGATTGAGCCGACGAACGCCACGCGGTGTCCTCGCTCAAAAAGACTTTGGCAAGCCTCGACACAGCGCACTACGCCGGTGAAATTCACATCCATAACACGCTGCACGAGGTCGCTGTCGACATGACCATCGTTGATGTACTCACAATTGCCCGCATTGAACAACCACAGGCTTGGCGTCTCGGGCAAGTCAGCGAATGCTTGCTCAACTTGGTCTTTATCAGTGACATCAAAGCACAAGGTCGAAATCTGACTGCCTAGTGAAACTAGATTTTCAAGCTGCGCTTGATTGCGACCACAGGCGATAACCCGCCACCCCGCCTGAAGATAATCACGCGCCAACTGCAGGCCAATGCCGGATGTTGCACCGGTAATGAGAACCGTGCTCATGACTGCCCCAACTTGTGTTTGATGGCCGTGATCAAGCGCCCTAATACAGGGAGTTTCTCATACAGCATTGCCCCCAAGTCGAAGTAGTCACGATGATGTATCACTTTGCCCTCGGCGAACTCGACGTAGGTGATACCCTCAACTTCAATCGGCTCACCGTTGGCCAGTTTGGCGTGGGATAAACGCATCAACCAGCGTATGTAACCATGGTCACCCACTTGCTCTGCGGTATGAATATCAAAATGACAGCTGTTAACACTGCGATACATGGAGATAAAATATTGTTCAAGTGAATTGAGCCCGTGCATCCGATGAGCCGGGTCCTCAAATACCACATCCTGGTGGTAGATATTAGGGAGGGTATGCAGATTGCTCTTGTCGAGCTGTTGATAAAAAGCCGCTACGCTATCGATGTCCATTATCGTTTGCCCCTTAGCCGTCATTTACTGTACAAGTCTGTTTTTTGTACAACATACAAAACATAGAATACGGAAAAAGTTATACAAGATTTTTTTTGTACAACTTTTCTTAATCTGCTTATACCGTAGTCAAATTTAGAACGATCAATCACACATAAACAAAAGCCCCACTCGAATGAGTGGGGCTTGCATCAATTAAGGTATTGGCATCTGGTTAGTTTTTACTAACGGTGAGCACTGGCGCACTCGGGTCTATGGCGTTCAGCGTAAAGCCATAACTACCATTTTCCGTCACTGCAATCGAAAGATTGCCGCTCTCATCACCCGCTTCCATGACAAGTTCGGTATCAAGAACAACACTGCCCAGGCCACCGAAGTTTGTGCTGGCTGTCCATCCTGCATCGGCAATCTTCATCTCATAATCACCTGTACTTAGGTCGATATCCAAGCGGTAAACATCATTCGCCACATAGCTAAATTTAGCCACTTCCAGTGGATCCCACGATGTCACAGAGCCGCGTAGATACAAATCCGTGTCACCAAAGGTTGGCATGTCCGGTGCAACGACAACCGATACCATAGGGAGCTCGATATTCTCATCTTGAACATGGCTCGCATCGAGAGTGAAGGTGAATTTGCCCGCCTCTTGAACATCAAGCACACAGTTGCCATCGGTACCTAAGTCAATGCTGGTGCCGCTTTGTGTTGAGTTGTCACAGCCGACATTCGGTGCACTCCAGCTTGGGTCTGCAAACTTAAACTCATACTCGCCCACCTCAAGGAAACCGGTGACTGAGTACAGGCCATTGCCAACAAAGCTCATCTGCCATTTGTCATCGTCAGACCAGCCATTCATACCACCTTTGACATACACTGGATTATTGCCATACGGAGGAATGGAGTCGAGGTCCTTATTGCTGTTGTCAACCGCCAGGCCATCACCATTGGTTTGAACGAACACTGCCGTTGTCAATGCAGGGACAGTGAAGCGCTCCTCATCAAACGATGCATCTTTAACAATACTGTCTGCCGAGCTTTGCTGCACCGGGTGCAAGCTAAAGCCTGTCGCCCCCTCAATATCAAACTCTTGCGCCGTTGTGGTCGAGTTAAGCACCGCTACAATCGCGCTGTATTCGTCATTGAGTGAGAAGCCTGCGTTATCGATTGACATTACGATCAGTCCAAGCTCTTGATCGATACCAACATTTCTAAAGTCAACGCGGTTCATTACCTCAGAAGCCGTTTCTAGACGGAACAGCTCGCTTGAACTGCGTATTGTCAGTAGCTCCATAAACTGCTGCTTGGTCAACTCGATATCATGGATGTCTGGATTAGCCGTTGAATCCTGGATCAACACTTGGATGAGTGACCAGTTATCACCGTCTTTATCGTGGCGTGGCAAACCCACATTCCAGTTGTTGTCATCGCCATTAAACTTAACACGGTTGAACCAATCGCCGGAGTCGTAGGAGTCACGCTGCATTGACTTCGAGCGAAGCAGCTCAGAGCCCATGTGGATAAACGGAATGCCTTGACCCAACATCACAGTCGATAGACCGACGGTTTGCATACGGGCACGCTCAGCAGAGCTGGTCCCTGCGGCAATCTTATAAGCATTGATATCCCAAAGGGTTTGGTTATCGTGCTTAGACACATATGAGATATTTTCTGATGGGTGCTTGGTGTAGCCCGCTGGCGCACCGCCGTAGTCAACATCTTGACCACGCATTGTGTTGCCTTCGTTATCGAGAATGACAAAGTCGGCTAGGTTACCCGCCATACCCACGCGGATCAGGTCTTGGTTGTGCAGCAGATCAGACTCACGATTGTCAATCTGAGCAGCCTCATCATTGATGTAACCCGCATTACCAAAGCCTTGGTTATAGCGCAGTGAGTGCATACCATTACTGTCAACGCCACCATCAAATGGGCTGCCTCCACGCACTGCATCGCGCAGACGGTCTGAGAAGGTACCAATCTCCGTGCCAGCCATATTGATTTGGGTTGCCTGCTCAAAGCGAGCGTTGTTTGCGACCTCACCAAAGTCCCAGCCTTCGCCGTAGAACAGGGTATTAGGATCAAGCTGACGGACCTCTTCTAGCGCCTCAACCATCAGAGGCTTAGGTTGGTGTCCCATCAAGTCAAAGCGGAAACCATCCACGCGGTAATCATCTGCCCACACTTTGAGTGAGTCGACCATCAGCTTACCCATCATCAGGTGCTCGGTGGCGGTGTTATCACAACAGGTAGAAAGCTCTACATCACCTGTGTTGGCATTCAAGCGGTGGTAATACCCCGGAACAATCTTATCTAATACTGACTTGTCGTTGTCACCGGATGCATTGGTGTGGTTGTACACCACATCCATGATCAGCTTGAGCCCCATATCGTGAGTCGCTTTGACCATTTGACGGAACTCAAGGATACGTTGGGTCCCTTCCGCGTCAGTGGCGTAGCTGCCTTCTGGCACCGTGTAATGGAATGGGTCATAGCCCCAGTTAAAGCTATCGAGGCCACGTAGGTCATTCATCAGTGATTGCGCTTCACCAGTCGATGGGTCGTAACTTGCCAACAGATCTTCGATCACCGTTGCCGAATCGACATCACCACACACTGCCGCATTACTGTTTGCCGCGCAGAGGTCACCGACGGTGTCGGTGATATCGACCTGATTCGCCTCATCGACGGTCGCGATATCAAATGCCGGAAGAATATGCAGCGAGGTCAAGCCTGCATCTTTAAGTGCTTGTAGGTGGGTCACAGACTCACGCTCAGGCTCTGTCAGAGCAAGGTACTTACCATTAAACTCTGCCGTACCAAAGCTATCACTGAAGCTAAAGTCACGTAGGTGCGACTCATACAACACGTGGTCGACATCTTTGGTCACAGTTGGACGCTCATAATCTGGGTCGCTCCAACCTTCTGGCATCAAGCTGGTGTCATTCAAGTCAACAACTTGCGAGTAAGTCGAGTTGGTTGATAGGCTCAGAGAGTAAGGGTCTGTCACTAAACGCGTTAAAATACTCTTGGTGGTTGGGTGGTAAACCGTCACACCATAACGATAGTACTTACCTACGACGCCTGACAGCATATCGCTGGCCCAAATGCCCGTTACCGGGTCCACCGTCATAGTTACCGTTTGATCGACCGTTTTGTCGTCTTCATAGATCACCAACTCAACACTTTGAGCGGTTGGTGCCCAGAGCTTGAATGTCGCATCATTGCCTTCAACAATCGCACCGAGCTCTTCCGAGATAGCGTTACCTGCGTCTTTATCGGCAAATACCGCATCAAGCACACCCGCTTTTTGCACTTCTGTCGCAGCCAGGGTTTGGCCATTGGCACGGTAAGCCACCATCACGATCTGTGATTTAAGGATCTCGCGCAGAGTAGCATCGTCGACACTGATCTCTGCGCTGGCAAGATCGGATAAGTGTGGGAAGCGCGCCTTAAGATCGTCACTCAACCCTGAGCCCTGCTCAAGCTCAACAACCGTGCCGCCTGAGACCTCTTTGGTCTCTTCGTCCATCACGATATCGTTGGTTAGGCTGTAGCGCAGCTCAATGGTGTCTGCGCTGCTGGCAGATTCCCAAGCAATGGTTTTGTCATCCAGCCAGTGGGCCTTTTGTCCATCAATTGAAATTGGACGCTCAGCGATTGGGCTGTAGTAGAGCTGGCTGCTGCCATGGAAACCAAATACCCCCCGCGAATCATCTAGATTACGTAGCTCAACCTTCTGGTTAGCACTACCAAATGCCTTATCATCACCGTTGTGTAGGATGAAGTTCATACACTCATGAGGGTCAGACGCATCAGGGTTAATTTTAAGCACATAGTAAGCCCCGTAGGTGCTATTGATGCCCGTGGCTAAAAATGGTTTTTCCCATTCCGTACCACCACTCGCAATCCCCATGGCTTCTAGGTCAGTACTGGTACACCCCTCACCATTCCATAGGTGCAGACCCCAGCCATCGTAATTCGCTGACCGAGCCTCATCGGCATCACGCTTGTAATAAATGACAACCTCATTTTCGCCGGCAGGGTACAGGTCATCCGGCTCTCCGCCGCCACCTGGTTTATCATTATCACTACCACAACCTGACAGTGCGAAGGCAGCAAACATTGGCATGGTATATTTTGCCAGTGTACTTATTCTAATTTCCATTAACTTAGCCCTATTCTTTCTAAATATTTTTATTGTTGCGCTTACTGTTCACTTTATAAAAAAGCAAGTTTGGGTACAGCAAAAATACAAATTACAAAGCGCCCAGAAATATTAATAACAACCAGAAAGAACAGTTTGTGACCTAGGTATAACAACAGCACTATCTCAGTAAAATATGCCAATCTTTAATAAAAGGTCACATTTTGTAGATCTGCAATTAATGATTAAATTCAAAAAAATCATCTACGCCCTTCTCCTCCCCACCCTTGTAGGATGTCCACCCCAGCCAGTCATCCCTGACCACTCAACTCACACTTTGTGCCGACTTACTATAACCTGGCATAGAAACTTGCATAAAAACTCGCATAGACAAGCCCTAACAAAAACCCAGGTTTTTTTCCTATGTGGATACTTGCCACAGCGACCAACGACTTTAAGTGTAATTTATATACCTAAAATATGACCTAAACTATTTGGGTCTGTTAGATAGTCAAACTTAGAAGAGTGTCAATTTTCGAACGACATCCTGTAAATTAATAGCCAATCATTCAAAGTAACAGTATTAACCTTTTTGTCAGCGTCATATTTAATTAATCACTCGCCACCTCACTATATGTACCCTTGCCCCATATATGTCCTTGAGATATTAATAGCTAGAAATATTCCATTGTGTCCCTAAGATATCCTTAAAATCGGAAACTTGACTAAGGGCGTAATGACAAATTTATTTTGCTAGGGTATAAAAAACAAAAAACCGAGCACTTGGCTCGGTTTTATTCAAAAACGATGACTTAGTATTGCTGTTGACGCAATGCATCAATACGCTTGTCTAGCGGTGGATGGCTCATCAAGAGTTCACTCAGTGAGCGCTTACCATTGATACCAAAGGCCATCATCGAACCCTCAAGCTGCGGCTCATGACTCACCTTAAGTCGCTCCAATGCTGCAATCATCTTGTGCTTACCTACAAGCTGTGCGGCGCCCGCATCGGCGTGAAATTCACGATGACGGCTGTACCACATGGTGATAAAGCTCGCCAGGAAACCAAACACCAACTCGAGCACCATGGAGATACCAAAATACACCATCATATTGGTGCCACCCTGCCCCTCATCATCACGACTTGACGCAACGATATTGGCGATAAAGCGAGACAAGAAAATCACAAAGGTATTCACGACACCCTGCATCAGGGTCATGGTGACCATATCGCCATTTGAAATGTGGCTCACTTCATGCGCCAGCACAGCCTCGGCTTCATCACGGGTCATGTTGTGTAACAGACCTGTCGATACGGCAACAAGCGAGTCATCGCGCTTGGCACCTGTCGCAAATGCGTTGATATCTGGAGAGTCATAAATAGCGACGGTCGGCATACCAATGCCAACTTGCTGAGATTGACGAGAGACTGTCTCAAGTAGCCAATGCTCTGTTTCGTTGCGCGGACTTTCGATCACCATGCCCCCAACAGAGCGCAGTGCCATGCTCTTAGACATCATCAAAGAGATAAGTGCGCCACCAAAACCAAACACGGCGGCCATGATCAGTAGCCCAGAAAGACTACCAGGCTGCATGCCGGTGACTGCATAGACAATGTTAAGTACAACGCTTAGGACTAGCACCACCGCCAGGTTCGTTGCTAGAAAGAGTAATACGCGTTTCATTCATTTCTCCACTGGAAAACGTGATTCGATTATCACTTGAGGACAAAACTCAAGCTCTAAGGCTATATCTCAAGCTCTAAAGCTATATATAGTCTAATTTTTTGACTTCAAGGTTAAGGGCTAAATTGAAACATTTTGTAGATGATGTAACTTATTGTTAACAGTGCTATTTCTTCGATAGCCCCTCAACATAAGCACAACAAGGGCTCATGACAAATTGAGATCTCGGTCAAAACACTCACAATTACAGTAACAATTAATCAACATTGTTCAGTTAGTATTAGACCATAGTCGTATTGAGCTGAGATGGCGCAGGGTTTAAATTGCAAAACGAGGCTTAAGGAAAACAATATAAGGATAATAGGATGTCACAAGTAAACAACGAGTATCAGATGGCCATTGACCTACTATGCTGTCACTTAGGTCTTTCGGAAAATGAAGCAAAGAAACAGCTAGGTTTGCCTACTGTGAATGATGATAAAGACCAACAGATTGCTGAGACACAGTTCGCACTGATGGGACTTGCTCGCGAGCAATGATGACAGGTTATTGCAGGTAAAAAAGCCAGAGTCTTAAGCTCTGGCTTTTTTGATCGCTACTTTTGCAGCGGGGTCAAATCGATGTACTTACCCAAATTCTTGCGTTTCGGGTTAGGAGTGTACGGGATCTCCCCCATCTTTGGTGCCGGGATGCGTGCCTCAAGGCACTTGATCATCTCAGAGTAATTCTCCGCACCTGGGTTGACTCGATTCGCTACCCAGCCGACAATCTCAAGGCCATCGGCAATAATGCTTTCTGCCGTCAAAATAGCATGGCTAAGACAGCCGAGCTTGATACCAACCACCAAAACAACCGGCAGTTTCTCTTGCTGTACCCAGCTTGAGTATGACTCGCTGTCATTCACTGGCACGCGCCAGCCACCAGCCCCTTCAACTAACACCACATCCGAATTTTGCTTATGTTGCTCAAGCTTTTGCGAAATCAAGCTGAAATCAATCGCGACATTCTCTGCTTTTGAGGCGATGTGTGGCGAAGCTGGCAGCAGGAATGGATAAGGATTAACGTCTTCATAGCTTACCTCAACCGTCGAAACGGAGTGCAAATGGCGAGCGTCCGAGTTGCGTGGTCCCAATTCAGTCTGTTCACTACCCGCAGCCACAGGCTTGTATCCGATGGTGCGCTTCCCCTGAGCATTCAGCGCTTGCAAAATAGCTTTTGATGCGACGGTTTTGCCAACATCAGTATCTGTACCAGCGATAAAAAAAGCATCAATCATGCTGTATAACCCCTAAACAAACTTGATAAGTTGCAGGTAATAGACCTTCCTGACTTCTAAACTCTTGGTAAGCCGACTCGACTTGGCGCAGGGTTTGACGGCTCGTCAGCCCCTGCCCGCGCCCAGCTACATGGGTCGCACCAATCCCCTTTAGGTCTCTCATCACGGCTAAGGCCGATGAGTACCACATTACGATGGTCGGCAAGTCTAGTGCATTATGAGTGCAGCTCGCTTGAGCTAACGCAACTTTTACCTGATTGTAGGTGATAAATTGATTAATGTGTTGACGCTGGTCCACTTGCGACCATGCGGCCTCCAGCTCACTCAAGGTTCCGTCGAGCAAGGTACTAAAGACGATCAATCCACCGGGTTTGGTCACGCGATGCGCTTGGCAGAGCGGCACACTGAGATCGCGACACCACTGCAAGGCTAGGCTTGAAAACACCACATCAAAATCACCATCAGAAAAAGGTAAAGATTCGGCATCAACCTGAATAAAACTGGCGCGTGGGCTGGTACACCGCAGTTGCGCTCTGTGTAACATATGAGTTGACAGGTCAGCGCACACCACAGTGGCACCGCGATTGAGCAATTGAAGCGAGAAATACCCTGTCCCGCACCCCAGGTCGAGTACCCGCATACCCCGCATATCTGCAGGCAGCTTAGCCATTAGGCGCTGACCCACATCACGTTGTAACTCTGCATGAGTATCATAGGTTTGCGCTGCACGGCCAAAAGCTTCAGCAATCGCCTTTTTGTCACCAAAAGTATTGGTGCTAGAAGAAAGTACCCCCATTAAGCGGATCCTTATTGTTGTATCGCTTGACGCAGACCTGCTGCCAAGGTTTTGATTTGCTTGTTTGTGTGGTTGGCCGTTAGGGTGATGCGCAGTCGCGCCGCATTGGGGGCAACCGTCGGCGGACGAATTGGGGTCACCCACATGCCTTGCTGACGAAGATAATCAGCCGTCGCCACTGCGCGCATGCTAGAGTCAACCACAAAGGGTTTGATTGGCGTAGAGGTGGCGCGATACTCGTTCAGATCCTGTAGCTCTTGCTGATAAAGCGCCGATAACTCACCAAGCTTGTCTCGACGCCACTGCTGTGAGCGAATCATGCTAATCGCATGGGTCGCCGCGTGGGCCTGCGCGGGTGGTATCGCCGTCGAATAGACGTGATGACGAGCAAACTGGGTCAGGTAGTCACCGAGCATTTCGCTGCACAATATCGCAGCCCCCGATAGCCCAAAAGCCTTGCCAAACGTCACCACCAAAATATCAGGATGCACCTGCGCTGCGCTGCAACTGCCACGGCCTTCTTCACCTAACACCCCGATACCATGGGCATCATCAACCATATACCACGCCTGGTCGCCAGATGCCGCTTCAATATCCACCAAGGGAGCACAATCGCCATCCATGCTAAACACTCCCTCCGTCACGACTAGGTTGGCGCAATTTTTGGTAAGCATAGATTGCAGGTGAGAGATATCGTTGTGGCGAAAGCGACGCATCGTCGCTGGCGACAATTTCCCTGCCTCAATAAGTGAGGCGTGATTGAGTTTGTCTTGGAGTAGTTGGTCACCCGCTTGCAACAAACTAAACAGCACAGCTTGGTTAGCACTAAAGCCACTACTAAACAAAATCGCCCTGTCATAACCTAGCCAATCACACAAGGCGCCTTCGAGATTTTGATGCGCATAACTAAACCCCGTCACCAAAGGTGATGCAGCGCTGCCTGAGCCATAGATACTTAGCCCCTGCTGCCAGGCTTTGAGTAACTCAGGGTCGTGAGCGAGACCGAGATAGTCATTACTGGAAAAATTGAAAAATCGACGACCATCGCACTCTAGCTCACTCTGATTACCAGCAATCACAGGTTGCAACGCACGGCTGAGCCCTGCCTCTCTGCGCGATTGCAGTGCTTGGTCAATGCGCTGCTCAAACTTAGACACTGGCATCGTAGAACAGATCGTCTTTGCCCGGTCTGGCTATCACTCGCTCAGCAACACGCTCAAGCAACTCGCTGGCTTGAATCTCATCTGGCTTTTGCACGGCCGATTCTCGGTTGATGCCAAGCTTGGCAAACAGCTGCAAGTCCTTGTCCTCACTTGGGTTTGGGGTAGTGAGGAGCTTACAGCCATAGAAAATAGAGTTGGCCCCCGCCATAAAACACAGTGCCTGCATCTGTGGATTCATATTCTCTCGCCCTGCCGATAACCGCACCGCTGATTTTGGCATCATGATGCGCGCCGCTGCGATCAGGCGTATGAAATCAAAAGGATCAATGTCCTCAGCCTCTTCTAGCGGAGTACCTTTAACCTTAACCAGCATATTGATTGGCACGCTCTCGGGTTGGGTGGGCAAGTTCGCCAGCTCTACCAGTAATCCAGCTCGGTCATCGTGACTTTCCCCCATACCAATAATCCCGCCGGAGCAGATCTTCATGCCTGCATCGCGAACATGGGCGAGCGTGTCCAATCGGTCTTGATAGGTGCGAGTGGTAATGATTTTGTCGTAGTACTGGGCAGAGGTGTCGAGATTATGATTGTAGTAGTCGAGTCCGGCCTCAGCGAGCGTCTGCGCTTGAACTGGCGTTAACATGCCAAGCGTCATACACGTCTCTAAACCCAGTGCCTTAACCCCTTTGATCATATCGGTGAGCATCGGCATATCTCTTTGTTTGGGGTTCTTCCACGCTGCGCCCATACAAAAACGGGTTGACCCCGCGGCTTTGGCTTTCTGCGCCGCCTGGAGAACGTTTTCGACTTGCATTAGTGGTTCATTACTGACACCAGTCGTATACCGGGCACTTTGCGGGCAATACTTACAATCCTCCGGGCACGCACCGGTTTTAATTGAAAGCAGCGTACTAACCTGGACCTGATTCGGCTGCTGAAAGTGTCGATGAACCTGCTGTGCCTCAAAAACTAAGTCCATAAAAGGCTTAGCCAACAGCGAATGGACTTGCTCCACTGTCCAGTTGTGACGAACTTGCAAAATGAATCCTTTTGATTTTAATCCGATTGTTGGTTAGTCTACCTCGACCTTTTTTAGTGTCAACCTTATTTGATTTTGCAAGGTTTACACTAGACCTTTTTTTAACCATCAGGAAATATTCATGGCTATGGATCTCGCCTTTGACCGCCAGCACCTCTGGCATCCCTACACTTCAACACTATCACCTCTGACCTGTTACCCCGTCGTAAGCGCGGATGGCGTCAACTTAACTTTAGAGGATGGTACCGAGCTGATCGACGGCATGTCATCATGGTGGGCAGCGATCCATGGTTATAACCACCCTGTGCTCAACGCTGCTGCGCACCAGCAGATTGATACCATGGCACACGTGATGTTTGGTGGGATCACTCATCAGCCCGCTATCGATGTCGGCAAAAAGCTGCTAGAGCTCGCCCCAGATAACCTTGAGCATATTTTCCTTGCCGATTCCGGCTCGGTGGCAGTGGAAGTCAGCCTCAAAATGGCGCTGCAATACTGGCATGCCAAAGGGCAATCTCGGCCCAAGTTTCTCACTCTGCGCCACGGCTATCACGGCGACACCTTTGCCGCGATGTCAGTGACCGACCCTGATAACTCAATGCACTCGCTATATAAAGGGTTCTTACCTGAGCACCTGTTTGCTCAATCACCAGAATGCCGCTTTGGTGATGATTGGGATCCTGATGACCTCAATGACTTTCACCACAAACTCGCCGACAATCACCACCAGATCGCTGCGGTTATTCTTGAGCCTATCGTCCAAGGGGCTGGCGGGATGCGTATTTATCATCCTAGTTTTCTGCGCGGCGTCCGGGATCTTTGCGATCGTTATGGCGTGTTATTGATCTTAGATGAGATCGCTACAGGATTTGGCCGTACCGGCAAAATGTTTGCTTGTGAACACGCAGGCGTTGTACCGGATATTATGTGTGTCGGCAAAGCGCTGACCGGAGGCTATATGACACTGTCTGCTAGCTTGACCAGTCGTGAGGTCGCCGATACCGTTTGCGGCGGCGAAGCTGGATGTTTTATGCATGGGCCGACCTTTATGGCAAACCCGTTAGCGTGCTCGGTGGCAAGCGCAAGTTTAGGCTTGCTATTGCAGGGAGAGTGGACAAAACAAGTTGCGGGCATTGAGCAGGTATTTGCAGAGCTATTACCTAAACTCCGGGTCTACCGTCAAGTTAAAGATGTTCGGTGGTTAGGGGCTATTGGTGTGGTAGAGACACATTCGAGCGTCAATATGGCGGTAATACAGCGTCACTTTGTTGAACAAGGTGTGTGGATACGCCCGTTTGGGCGACTGATTTATGTCATGCCTCCGTTTATTAGCCAACATCATCATATTCAAAATCTCATAACCGCAATCGAAACGGCCCTAGACGACTACGACTGTTTTACTTGATTTTATTGAGTCATGGTCACGTCACAAACGGAAACAACTCAATTTTCAGCTGTGAAGGTACAACAAGGTCTGCCCACTTTTCAGGAGCAGACCTTTAATGCTTTCTGACTGAGTTTCTCAGTCAGAAATAGACCCAGCTATCAGCTTACCAGTAGAAACGTGCACCTACTGCAAAGTTAACTTCACCGTCTCTAACGCCCGCATCAATAGAAGAATCAGAAGCGCTGTTAGTGTAGCCTAACGTGGTGCCATCTTCGTAGTCCGCTTCTGCATACACGCGCGCCCAGCTGTTAAATTTATGCTCTACACCAGCATAAAACAGTGAGAAGTCTTCTGATGCGTTACCCGCTGCAAATTTTGCAGCCTCGTAGTCAGTGTATTCATAACCACCGTAAAGTGCCGTTTTGTCTGTGATCTGTGCGATACCGGCTAATGCGAAACCATTGCGGGTGATTTCTTCTGGACCATTACCGTTTGACAGTTCACCGCGATAATATGTAAAGCCTACTAAGTGATCGCCGATATTGTACTCAGCGGTAAACTCAAGATACTGGTTATCAATTTCTAGACCTGACTCTTGATAGTCGTAATCCGTATTCAGACCACCACCCGCATGCAGAGATAGATCACCGAAGCTAGTACCTGCGAAGAGCTCATAGAGCGCAATGTTGCTCTTATTCTCATCTAAGCCCCAGCCACCCTTAATCCAAAAGCTGTCTGCTTCATAAGTGTACTTAATCTGTGAATCATGCAAGGCACCATTCAGGGCATCATAAGCAAACGCTGAACCGCCAAAGAAGTATGAGTAGTCTGCCCCGTAGATATCTTCACTGTGAGTCCACTGCTTACCAAACTTAATTGTGCCAAAGTCACCGGCAAAACCAAATTCGTGCAAACGCACATTGACGTCAGAATTGTCACGGATACCCACTTCAACCTTGCCTAGAACATCTACAGAGCTTGATAGGGCGTGACTACCATCGATACCCATACGTGATGAACCAGAACTCAAATCAGCCTTGTGATCATCTTCATCTTTGAACTTTAACTCGGTACGCAACTGACCATAAAATTCAATCGCACTGTCATCTGTTTTGTAAATTTCTGCCGCATTTACTGAAGTTGCTGCTGAAGCGACAACTAATGCTAGTAAGGTTTTTTTCATAATTTCCACTGCCTTTTCTTAGTATGGGATACCGATCCTGGTTCCCTTTTTAGTTTTATTAGCGCCAATTCATGCTCTTAGTGGCATGATATTCGCGCCGTTAAATGTCTAATCGCAGAGTGCAAAAGATAAATATTTATGTCAAACCAAACCAAATGGATGTCAAAAAAGATAAATTACACTAAATTTCAGTAACTTATATGGTTTTGTATTTTTTATATCTCCTTCACCCTTAGCTTTGTGTGGTCATTAAATAACCAGTTGAAATGTCTCAAATTTAGAACATACTACTGACAATTAGAGTAGTTAACCTATCATTACAAAATTGCAAACTTTGTTATCTTTACTTTGCGACATTTCATTTTCATTACCCTCATCCTGACTTAGCACTACGTTGCCACTAGGTATTTTTGTGACTCAGATCACACTAACACCAAACAACACGACCCTCGCGTTTATTACCTGAAAGCCAGTCAAATGTGCTAGACTCGCCGGTTCACTCAACAGGACCCCATATGCTGACACCTAACATCCAAAAATCGATTCGTACGAGCTATCAAAACCTTCAGGCTCAGCTTGAGAACTTTGTCCCGCGCCGATCACAAAACTATCTGGTTGCTGAGATCGCGAAATCGCTCTGCGGGGAGTACCATAAATCGACACGCATGATTGTGGCTGAAGCCGGAACGGGGATTGGTAAGTCACTGTCTTATTTAATGGGCGCTATTCCTGTTGCGGTGCTGAACAACCGCAAAGTGGTGATCTCAACCGCGACCGTGGCACTTCAAGAGCAGTTGATTAACAAGGATCTGCCCCTCTATCGCCGTATTACCGATCTCGATTTCGAATTTATTCTCGCCAAGGGGAGACAGCGCTATTGTTGCGCCGAAAAGCTTGCTGTTGCCTCTGGAGAAGATGGCGGGCAAACTGCTCTGTTTGAGAGCAAGCCAAAAGCCAAAGATGTCGAACTGCTGGCTCGCTTGCATAAAGCCTTGAGTGAGGGCAAGTGGGATGGCGACCGTGATAGCTGGCCAAAGCCGATTAAAGATGAGCTATGGAAACTGATTGTCAGCGATAAACACTCCTGCAATAACAGCCTGCCGGCGCACCGTGGCTGTCCATTCTCCAAGGCGCGTGCTGATTTGGACAAGGCGGATGTGATCATCGCCAACCACAGCCTAGTGATGGCCGATGCGGATCTCGGCGGCGGCATCATCTTACCTGAGCCAGAGAACACTATTTATGTGTTTGACGAGGCACACCACCTGCCCCATGTCGCTCGTGAACACTCATCGGCTGCGGCGAGCCTAAAAGGCGCCGCAACTTGGTTAGAGCGTCTGAATCAGGTCATTACCAAATACGCGAGTTTGGCTGATGAGAAGCGCGCCGCTCGGTTTAGAAACGACCTGCAAGAGTCGATTCAGACCATTATTCCGACCCTAACTCAGATGCCAAAGCAATTTGACCCCGCTCACTTTGACGAGGGTATCTATCGGTTTGAAAACGGTGAGCTGCCGAGTTGGCTGTTTGAAGAGGCCAAGGCACTGAAGAGCAGCACGCAAAAGCTGGCGCAGTCTACTGGCAAGATAGCGGATCTTATCTCCGAGCGAGTCAAAGATGGAGAGCTGGCATCAAGGCTCGCCGAGCCGGCCTTGGCAGAGCTCGGCTTTTATATTCAACGCTGTGATAATCTTGCCCAGGTGTGGTCTTTGATGGCAGAGCCCACACGTGAGAAAGGCGCGCCGCTTGCCCGCTGGCTTGAGCTCAACCCGGATCGCGAGGGCGATTTTATCGTCTCGGTGTCTCCGCTCGAGGTTGGCTGGCAGCTGGACCAGCAGATTTGGAGTCGCTGTATTGGTGCGGTGGTCACCTCTGCCACCTTGAGGGCGCTCAATCAGTTTAGCTATTTTTGTCGCCAGGCCGGTATTAGTGAAGGCATAGAGGATGGAGTTAAATTCTTGGCGCTGGCCTCACCGTTTGACTACCCAAATCAAGCAGAGCTTATCATCCCCGCAATGAAGTATGAGCCCTCTGCGCCTCAGTTTACCGAATATCTTATAGATATTGTGCCTAAGTTAATTGAAGACAAGCAGGCTAATTTGATTCTATTCTCCTCTTACTGGCAGATGAATCAGGTCGCGGAAAAGCTCGCGACCCTGTTTACCAAAAAAGGCTGGGCACTTCAGGTTCAAGGCGATGCATCAAGGGCTGAAATTCTAAAAAAACATAAAACCTTAGTGCAGTGCGGTAAAACCAGTGTGCTATTTGGTACCGGCAGCTTTTCAGAGGGTTTGGACCTCCCCGGTGATGAGTTGACTAACTTGATCATTACTAAGATACCATTTGGTGTTCCAACCTCACCGGTGGAGCAAGCGCATTCCGAGTATATAGAGCGCTGTGGTGGGAATCCCTTTATGCAGATCGCGGTGCCCGAGGCGAGTAAAAAGCTGATCCAATCTGTTGGGCGACTGCTGCGCAAAGAGGCCGATTCTGGTAAAGTCTACCTGCTTGATCGCCGTGTGGTTTCAAAGCGTTACGGAAAATCTTTGTTGGACTCATTACCTCCGTTTAAGCGCACAATACACAAATAAACAATAAGAAAGAAGTTATGGAATTTTTAGAACCGAGTGTGTTAGCCCTACTCGCGCTGGTGGCATTCGTTGCGGGATTTATTGATGCGGTTGCTGGTGGTGGTGGTATGCTCACTGTCCCAGCCCTGCTATCGATAGGTCTGCCGCCGCATATTGCACTGGGTACCAATAAACTGGCTGCGTCTTTTGCCTCGTCGACGGCCGCCTTTACCTATTATAAAAAGAATTTATTCGAGCCCAGCTTTTGGATTCCGGCTTTTATCGCGACATTAATTGGCGCAATATCCGGTACCTTGGTGGTTGATGCCATCAGTACTGAATGGCTAGAAAAAGCGCTGCCCTTGGTGATCTTAATGACGGCGGTCTACACCTTGTGGCCAAAGTCGCAACATGCCAATCAAAATACGTTGCCAGCAAAGTGCTCTAAAGTGAACAAAAAGCAGTATCTGCAAGGGTTTACCCTTGGCTTTTATGACGGCGTTGCTGGCCCCGGCACCGGTGCATTTTGGACCGTGAGCTCTATGGCGCTGTACCGCTTGAATATTTTGCTCGCCTCTGGGCTTGCCAAGGCAATGAACTTCACCAGTAACTTTACCTCCCTGGTCACCTTTGCCCTTCTCGGTCATATCAACTGGCTGCTAGGCTTAACCATGGGCGTCTGCTTGATGTTAGGAGCCTACGTTGGTGCGCACTCGGCGATACGCTTTGGCGCTGCCTTTATCCGCCCCGTTTTTGTTACCGTTGTGATCGTGCTCGCCGTCAAACTGGCGATTGACGCATGGTTTTAAGTCGGTCTTTGATCAGCATAGGTAGTTTTCATGGTTGAAATGGAAAAAGTAGACGCCTTGTTAGACGAACTCGCGCAGCAAGCTGCCCAAGTCGATCGACACAGGGGGGAACACCACCTGCCGCTGTTTGACGAGCGACTGTTTCAATCCCGTTCGAGATTGCTGGTCCCTTGCGTTGCCGAAACTCGCTCCATCGTTGACTCTATTCGCCGTGAGCAAGAGGCAGGACTGCTCACTCAGTTGCGAGCCGAATACCTTACTGAGCGCTTGGTCAGCCAAATCGCCGCGATTCAGCGTGAGCTCTCCACCGTTAAGATTCGCTCAAAAGAGCCCAAGCACTCGAGCTATTTTCGCAAGCCGATCAATGTGCTTTATCAAGAGCTGGCACAGCATCAGGAGTGGGAAAGACGCTTGCATGAGATGGTGCTGGACAAACAGCGCGCATTAAACACTGCCCCGGCGTTTTATCAGCAACAAGCCCAGCAAGCACTGCTCACGGCTGAGCAGAGACTCGAGCGTTGCCGCGCCGCCAAGCTCAAAATTGAACGACAAATTACATATCGCGAGAAGCACCAATAATGACCACCGAGACCCAGCCAAATAGTGGCCTTGAACAGGCGCCTGAAGACATCAAGCTTGCTGTAGACCTAATTTTTCTACTTGAGAGTAATGACATTGACCCCGAGGTTGCATTGAAAGCGCTCGAGATTGTGCGCAATGATTTGCTGCGCAAGGTGACAAAAGAGGGTTAATCCACATTGGCAACTGTCAGGCGATAAAAAAGGGAAATGCGTGAGCGCATTTCCCTTTTTTGTTTTCGCTGTATTAAGGCGAGCAGCTAAGGCTTAATCGCTTATTGCGCAGTAGCAACCTTAGCCAGTTCTTGCTTGCCCGCTAACCATGAACGGAACATGGTAATTGAGGTATAGAGCACGACAAAGGCCACCAGCCACGCAAGGGTATCAAGATCCAACGACTTAACAATCAATGCGGCGATCAGCACAGCGATAGGACCGGTGATCGCCACTGAGAGTGCCGCTCTTGTGTTCAGTGCTCGACGCTGAATAAAGCTGCCTGCAGAAAAGAAACACAGAAACGCACACGAACCCATCATAATTGGAAATGCCGCAATCGGGTTCATACCCAGCAAATAGATCATCGTCATACACGGTGCATACAAACCAATCCCCACGGTCATCAGGGCGCCAAAGATAAAGTTACCGATAATGGCTACAATTAGTTTTGTCCCTGACAGTCCCATCTCTGTGCCACCAAGGGGCATCAGCTCAAGGCGACCAGCAAACATGAGTAGCGCGACGACAAGCAGTGCACAGCCCATAATCAAGCGGATCATTTGGCGATCAAGCCCCGCAACCAAACGGGCACCAATCGTCGCACCAACACAAGCCGAGGCAATCAGACTCAAGAGGGTCGTTATATCGACCTCAACTGCGGTAAGGAAGATCAGCGACTGAACCACAGTAGCGAGCGCAGCTTGCGCATTCAAGGTGCCGGGCAGGTCTTTGTCATCAACGAGTTTAAACTGTTTGTAGCCGGCGGTTTTAATCGCAAAGCTGCCGACACCTAAGGTGTCACAGAAGTTGGCAAAGGCACCAATTGCACCCACAGCGACTACATTCGTCGTTTGCTCTGTGTGGCGCTTAGCTCGCCATGCTTGCACCAGCATGAAGATAAAGGTCAGGCCGCCAATAATCAGACCGACCTGAAGAAGGGTTAACACGCTCATTTTATGTCGCCGTATAGTAAAAAACGCGCGATTTTAACCACAATTAGGCGACTGTGCCACGTAATAAACCAACTTTTACTCTTTAGGCTAATTACATTAACAAATCTCTAGCAACACTTTGTTACTAGATATGCTCATTATTGCACTCATCTAACCTCACTTTGCCGCCCAATACAAACTGATAGAGTGCTCTTGAGGACAAGAAGAACAGCATCAACCCAGCACAGACTAGGTAAAAGCGTCCAAGGCTAGCTTGATCAACCACCCAAATTTCCACCAGTACCGCCCCCATAAGACCTGCTAGGATCATTTGCACCGAACCAGACAGAGCCGAGACCGCACCCGCCTGTTGTTTATGCGGGGTGAGCAGCAGCGATATCGAGATTGGGAAAGACAGCCCCTGAGCAAAGGCAAAACCGGTAAACGCAATCACCAGACTATGAGCACTTGGGTTACTCACTAACAGCCACACTCCCGCGATAGACACAATCCCCATTGCCAAGGCAAGCAAATGTTGAGAGCTTAGGCGACGGTTGAAAATATTGAGGGCAATTGTGCCAGCCAATAGACCCAGTGAAGGAATTAGCATCACGCTGCCATACTGGGCTACCGTCATACCATGCACAGTTTGCATTAAGAACGGCAACAGGCTTAGCGTGACCACGGCCCCTGAGAAAGTAATCCAGTTGTAGCTTGCACTTTGAATCACCTGCCAATTGACCATCAGCTTGGCATAATTCACCGCCATAGTGCCTGGTTTAAATCGCTTTTTGGCATACGGTAAGGTCTCTGGCAGTACTCGCCAGCCGAGACCAATAATCACAGCGAGATAAACCAATACAGCAGCGAAAACAGATTGCCAACCGAACTCAAAGGCCAACCACCCTCCCAAGACCGGAGCCACAATAGGAATAATAGAGGCGGTCACCGATATATAAGACAGAGCCTTGGTTAACTGGGCACCATCGTAGCTGTCTCTGAGCACGGTGCGACCGAGCACCGAGGCGCTTCCCGCTCCCAAGCCTTGCAATAGACGACCCACCACCAGCGCTAAATAGCTGTCTGCTAATGTTAGACAGACCAGGGTTCCCAAGATATAAATCCCCTGGCCAATAAAGAACACAGGCCGGCGGCCAATGGCGTCTGATAACGGACCGTAAAACAGTTGTGAGCCACCAAAGCCAATCAGAAATAGCGTCACCACCAACTGGATGTCCGTCGAACTCACCATCAGCGAATCGCTCATCAGGGGTAATGAAGGTAAGTAAATACTCACTCCAACTTGACCAGTAGCAATGATCATCATCGCAAGCAGCATCGGAGTAGGATTAAATGAGGGGTTATCTTTATTCATGCCCAGTAGTCTATATTATTGTTCTACACGTGATAATTGGGCATTATGGAAACTAATTAATTCCAGCCAGGAAACAATAACAGGGAGATGCCATGGACTGGATCGAGTGTGTTAATACGTATATCAAGGTGGTCGAGGAAGGCAGTTTTAACGGTGCAGCGCGTCGACTAAATACCACAAGCTCAGCGGTGAGCAAGCGCGTCAGTTGGCTGGAGGACAAGATTGGCACTCAACTATTGCGCAGGACTACCCGCTCTTTGTCGCAAACAGAGGCTGGAGTGTTGTTTTATCATGGCAGTCGAAAATCGATGGAGGGCTGGCAATCACTGGTCGATGAAACACGCTCACTAAGTGCATCCCCCAAGGGCTTGCTCAAAATTGGCGCGACGGTGGCGGTGGGCTCCAAATTTCTTGTTCAGTATTTAAACGAGTTTCTCGAGCTTTATCCCGATATTCGTATCCAGCTTATCACCACTGTCCCTGGTCAAATTCCCGAGATGAACCTTGATGTATTTATTTCTCGTGAGCTAGAGCAACTTAATTCACTCAGCGTGAGACAAACTCCCCTTTTAGAACGCCAGGTCGGTCTCTATGCTGCACCACGCTATATTGAAAAATATGGCCAGCCCGAGTCGCTTGACGATCTCCAACAGCATAATGTGCTTATTTGGGGCGAGCGTCCTGAACGGGAATATCGGATCTCAAACAACAAACGTCTGCTGGTCAGTGGTAACTTCTCTACCACCAACCCCGAAGCCCTTTTTTATGCAGGAAAGGCAGGGATGGGAATTATGATCGTCAGTGAGTTTATGATTGAGCAAGAAGTTCAGAGTGGTCAGTTAATCCGCCTACTGCCGAATATCAGTGCCGAGGAGCAAACCATTTACGCTTACTACCCCAAACTCGATTACGAGCACGCGCGGACACGATTATTCGTCGATTACCTCAAGCAACGCCTCGTCAAGACGCACATCAGCGCTAATCCGTAAAAATTACCGGTCATTACATAAAGAAAAGCCGCTCGACAATATCGAGCGGCTTTATACATTCAGGGTTTAAGCTTGATTAAGCTTTAGCACAGCTCGCCATTTTTGACTTAGACAGTGCTGATAGCGCAAAGCATACCGCAACAAACGCTACTGTGGTCGCAACAAACGAGATTGCGATTGAAGAGCTAAAGCCTAGCGTAATGTAACCAACCGCTGAGATCACAGCCACCGATACCGCATATGGTAGCTGAGTTGCCACGTGGTCAATGTGGTTACAACGCGCACCTGTCGAAGACAGAATTGTTGTATCCGAGATTGGTGAGCAGTGGTCACCAAATACCGAACCACCAAGCACAGCACTTAGCATTGGTAGCATCAGGGCGATGTCCGTTGCTGCTGCCATATCACCGGCGATTGGTAGCATGATGCCAAACGTACCCCAAGAAGTACCGGTTGAGAAAGCCATTACACCAGCCAGCAAGAATAGAATAACTGGTAGCCATTGTGGACCAATATTGCCTTCTACCAGCGTTGATAGGTAGCTACCCGTGTTCATATCGCCAATAACAGAACCGATTGTCCAGGCAAACACAAGAATCAAGATCGCGCCAAACATTGACTTAGCACCAACCCAAAGCGCATGACCGATTTCAATGGCAGCCATACCTTGTTTGAAAACCGTCACTAGAGCAACAACCAGACCAATCACACCGCCGTAGATCAGTGAACGACCCACATCCGTGTTCTCAAAGGCACCAAGGAGACTGAAGGCCTCACCTTCTGCCGCCAGCTCTTGACCACCGGTGTACAGCATAGCAACAACCGTCGCTGCGATAAGCGCAAGGATAGGCAAAATAAGGTCAGAGACTTGACCGTTCTCGCTTGGCTCAATACCCAGGTCTTCGTTAAGCTCTTCTTTTGCTGACTTGTCATCCTCAAAGCCATGGCCTTGTGACGCCTCAATCTCATGCTTACGCATTTGACCAACGTCAAGTTGGAACCAAACTACGGCAAAGACCATCAATAGCGCAAACACAGCGTAGAAGTTCATCGGGATCATACGAACGTACGCGCCGATTGCCGAGTACTCTGTAATGCCATGCGATACGAGAATACCCGCGACGATGGTCATGATGTAAGCACCCCAACTTGAAGCTGGCATCAGTACACACATAGGTGCTGCGGTTGAATCAAGAATGTAAGCTAGCTTAGAGCGAGATACGTAGTAGCGATCGGTCACCGGGCGAGAGATCGCGCCAACGGCTAGGCTATTAAAATAGTCGTCAATAAAAATGAATACGCCTAGAAATGCCGCTAGAAGCTTAGAGCCACGCTTGCTCTTAACTCGAGATTGAGCCCACTCGGCAAAAGCACGAGTCGCACCGGAAAGGGTTAGCAATGCGGTCATCATGCCAAGGAGCACAAGGAAGCCGACAATACTCATATTCCACTCGTTGATGCCGCCGTCTTCAACAAATACACTTGAAACTACCGAGCCTACGTAGCCAGCAGAAGCTGACAAAGAGTAGCCGTTAAGCAGCAGTGCACCAAGCACAGTACCGACACCAAGAGAGAGTAAAACGCGACGGGTTACAATCGCTAACGTGAGAGCTACCAAGGCTGGTATTAATGACATCGGAGACGATGCAAAATCGATTAAATTCATGATCTTCAAAAACCAAATTCATTGTAGTTATGTGGTCAGAGATCTACTGTAGTGAAACCAGCACCAATAAGTGATGCCTAGAGATAAGAAAGGTAGGCGAAAGCCTGACCCAACCCCACAGTAGCGCTCCATAGTAATTTCTACCCCACATACCTTGTGAGTATAGACTATGGCAGTGTTGCGTCTTTCGAGCACAACCCCAGCAAACTGCCTTGATGAGCAAGTCTACTTCGGCGATAGAGCCTTTCACGCTGGTTCTTTGGCATCACCCCAACCAACGCTAGTGATCTACTATCGCGCCTCTACCGCTTGAGCTTTAAAATTAATCACCTCGCAAACAAGCGTTTACAACAGATTTAACATGCTCAAGCATTAGGTGCAGGCCATTCTACTTATGGAATTTTGATTTGCAACACATTATTCCGACATTTTACCAAGATAATTATCAGATCACCTAACTATTGCACTCAACGTGCTACAGATAAGAAACCTTCCTTAAGCGTTCTATTAACCAATGACCAACTTGAGGCAAAAACATGATGACCCAACGCACCACACTACAGTGATCGAGATCACATTTCTTGTGAAAACTGCAGGCTATTCCCTACTTCTGGTTTAAGAAGGAATTATTTTAGTCGTTTGGTTTGTTTTGAGACATTTTGTACAAAAATCACTCAAACGATAAGATAGAAAAGTCACTACAGGATGTTTTAGTGCATTAGTTCACTACTGCTGGAACATTTTTTACTCTCTAGTGTCAATAAATAAAGCAATTATTCTAACTTTTGCGACAATAAAAGCGCGATTTAGATTGCGAAATTTTAATCTTTCTATAGTATGCGCGAATATATTGTCTATATATTATTGTCACACTCTAATATTGGGTATATGATATTTAATGTTGACTTAATTAATTAATGGGAAGAGTCATGTCGGAACTAACTAAAACACTACTTAATATCCGTAGTCTTCGTGCCTTCGCACGTGAACTAACTCTAGAGCAACTTGAAGAAGCGTTAGAAAAATTTACCCTTGTTGTCGATGAACGCCGTGACGCGGCAGAAGCAGAACAAGCTGCAAAAGCAGAACAAGAAGCAAAACTAGCTGCTATTGCTGAGCAAATTTCTAAAGATGGTATCGACGTTGAAGCATTAATTTCTGCGTTGTCTGGTGAAGCGACTAAAGCTAAGCCAAAAGCCAAACGCGCACCTCGTCCAGCAAAATACAAATATGTAGATGCGAACGGTGAAGAGAAAACATGGACAGGCCAAGGCCGTACTCCATCTGTTATCCAAGCTGCGTTGGATGAAGGCAAGTCTCTAGAAGATTTTGCAATCTAAATTTTCAAGTTGCACTTGATATGAAAAAAGGCTCATTAATGAGCCTTTTTTAGTATTTTGCGCACGCAATTTGGTATATGAACAAAATAAGTAATATTTACTAATTTCTGACAAAGGACCGACAATAGTGAGTCGCGACTATAGCTCGTAGCAACTCACGTGGTAACCCTTAGTATCTTGCGGTTATACAATTGGTTTTTGAGCGCGCTGAATAAGTTTTAGCAATACATTATCCACCACTTCACCGGTGACACCTACCAACTTATCAGCCAATTTTTTCTTCTGCACATATTGAACCTGTAGCACAGTTTTGTCTTTGCATGCTGCGACAATAATATCGTCAGAGGTGGTAATTTCGTCCACAAGTCCCTTTTCTTTTGCGGTGGTACCAAACCAATGCTCACCCGTTGCAACGCTTGCAAGGTCGAGGTCTGGACGACGTTGGCGAATATAATCCTTAAACAAGTCATGGGTTTCTTCTAGCTCTTGCTTAAACTTATCTCGCGCTTTATCCGTGTTCTCTCCAAACATCGTCAATGTGCGCTTGTATTCACCTGCAGTTAGTTGCTCATATTCAATATCATGCTTTTTTAGCAGTTTATTAAAATTAGGCAACTGTGCAATCACGCCAATAGAGCCAACGATAGCAAAGGGAGCTGAAACTAATTTGTCGGCAATACAAGCCATCATATAACCGCCACTTGCAGCGACTTTATCCACGGCAATAGTCAAAGGCAACCCAGCCGCTTTAATTCTGTCCAATTGAGAGGAGGCTAATCCGTAACCATGTACCATTCCCCCACCTGACTCTAGTCGCAGTAATACCTCATCACCCTCTCGAGCCACCGAGATAATTGCGGTAACTTCTTCGCGTAATGATGCGACTTCTTTGGCATCAATACTGCCATGAAAATCAAGAACAAACAGATGCGGTTCTCGCTTTGTATCCAGCTGCTTTTCTTTTTCAGCCTTTTTAATCTCTTTTTCGCGTGCCTTATTCTTTTCTTTTTCAGCTTTATTCTCGGCTTTATCTCGCGCCTTGATAAAAGCGGCATCGTGAAGATGATGCTCAAGTTGCTCTATGTTTTGCTTATAAGAATGGCTGAGGTCAGTGATCTCTAACTCACCTTTGGTTCGATTTTGCTTACCATTAACCGCTTTCGCTAACACTAATAACACAACGATAGCAATCACTATCGTGGCGATTTTGGCGAAAAATAGACCGTAGTCCAACAAAAATTCCAATATTCTTCCCTCTATCATATTTCAAGTACCGACAAAACAGATTAGTTGTAAGCTTAGAACCAGATTGAGCGATTACCTGTCTCACAACAGAGCAAACGTGATCAATCGATGTCGCCGGTTTCAATTAAGCCTAACGTGGTTATTGTTTTGTACTTTATTGTTAGGCTATTGTACTGTTCAGAAAGAAATAAACACAACTGACAATTATACTTAAGTAACCCAAAGGTGGGGTTTTGTTCATATTTGCTTGGTTATCTTGTACCGAGGGCGAACAGGTTGATTCTATCACGTCGCTCACTAAAGATAACAACAAGCAAAACAACCCTCCTGGTAAAGGAGAGCCACCGACCTCAACAGTTACTTACGGACTCACTACCTCATACTGATTACACGACGTAATAGGGAAGCGTATTTTGGAATACTTAGTCTCATCTTATGCATTGAAAAACAAGGTTATATTAGTTACAGGAGCAGGAGCAGGCATTGGTAAACAGGCCGCTCTTAGCTTTGCACAACATGGTGCGACGGTCATTTTACTTGGTAGAACAGTGGACAAACTCGAAGCGGTTTACGATGAGATAGAAGCTGCTGGCTACCCACAGCCTGCCATTATCCCCTTGGATATGATGGGAGCGACTAAACAGAATTACCTCGACATGACTGACACTATAGAGGGACAATTTGGCCAACTGGATGGGGTGCTGCATAACGCCGGCGCACTTGGCGTCCTGTGCCCCTTTGATCAGATCGAAGAGAGCATGTTCGATGAGGTAATGCAGACTAACGTCAAAGCCACCATGCTGATGACCCAGGCGCTATTACCCCTATTAAAGAAAAGTAAAGATGGCCGACTCGTATTTACGTCTTCAACCGTCGGCCACCAAGGACGTGCATTCTGGGGTAGCTATTCTATCTCTAAATTTGCCACAGAAGGAATGATGCAAGTATTAGCGGATGAATACAGTGATTCCAACCTAAGAGTCAACGCGATAAACCCTGGTGGCACTCGCACAGGTATGCGCGCTAAAGCCTTTCCAGCCGAGGATGCCTCAGAGTTGAAAACGCCACTCGATATCATGCCTCTCTATCTGTACCTCATGGCGCCAGAGGGACGAGGCGTCCACGGGCAATGCATTGACGCACAACCAAAAAAATAGGTTGCGAGGTGCGGGTTACACTTCGTTCCGAGGTGCGAGCAGTCTGTTAGGAGTTGTGGATTCCTCGTTCCTCACAGAATTATGCCGCGCCTTACTTAGGTCAAATAGCTTGCTAACCCTCTTAAGGTGAGCGAGTTATCTACCACGCGCGCTAGACTCCTCGCACCTCGTAGGGCAACGCCCGTCCCCGAACCTTACTTGTTTTTGGCTTCAAAAGCCGCGAGTTGCTCCGGGGTGGCTGGGAGTTGGTGGTTGGTCTTCCACTCATCATAGGTCATGCCATACACTCTTTGGCGCGCATCATCGATATCGATGTCCAGTTCGAGTTGATCGGCTTCAGCCTTGTACCACTTGCTAAAACAATTTCGGCAAAAACCTGCCAAAATCATTAAGTCAATATTTTGTACCTGCTTGTTCGCGTCAAGGTGTGCGAGTAAGCGGCGAAAAACGGCAGCATCCAGTTGGTCTTGCTGCTGTTGCGTTAGTTGTTCGTGTTTATGTTCACTCATTTGGCGACTCCTTGTCTGTGTTTATCTCGAGCTAAGCTTGGGTATATCGACTTGAGTCTATAACTATATACTCAAGTGGAAATGAAAGGTTAGGTTGGTACTTAATATGTAGCCTAAAAAGCACAACGCCCAAGCGTCTGCTCAGGCGTTGTAGGCTAAATCAGCTTGCGTGTTAGCTTTGGATACCAACGATCAGCCATGGGGCATTAGCAACCGTCAAATCGCGTTCTAGGTGCCAGATATCTTGGATATCCTCTTCAATTGCCTCAACGGCATCACGATAACGACCAGTGAACTGTAGACTCAGCTGAGCGGTGTTTGCGTCATAATCGGCGCGCACGATTTCCGCGTCTACGTACATAACGTCGGTGTGCTGTTCGCCAGACAGTTTCGCTCGCTCTGCGCTTAAGTCTTCAAATAGACTGGCTGAGACATATTCGCGGATCGTTTCAAGCTCATTGTGATTCCATGCACCTTGCAAAATACGGTAGTGCTCGCGAGCGCCATTAATAAATGCAGCTTGGTCAAAACCCGCAGGGTAATTATGTGGCACATCTGTCTGAGCACCAAAACCCTGAGTGCTGGTTTGTGCTGTACTGCCCGCTTGCTCAAAGCTCTGCATATTGGGTCTGTCCATATGTGGCGCTTGACCACCGAAGGCAGGTTGGGAGCGATGCTGATTCATGCTGCCCTGGCGACTGCCAAGCAAACCACGCATGAGCTTAAATCCAAAGTAGGCAATCAAACCGATGATCAGGATATCCATAAATTGGATGCCTTCAAACGCGCCGCCAAAGAACGCAGCGAGCAAGCCACCCGCTAATAGACCACCTAAAAGCCCCCCCATCATACCGCGTCGCCCTGAGTTAGCCGCTGCTGGGTTCTGTGTTTGGTTCTGATCGCGACGAAGGGTATTGGTGTTTTGCTGTTGCTGTTTTGGAGCCGGCGCTGTTCTAAAGCTCTTACCAAATGATTTACCGCCACCAAATCGTTTTGCTTCCGCGTAGGGGGCAACCGACACAGAGACGATGATCAGTGCGATAAGAGAGAGTAAACGTTTCATACAGTTCCTTGATAGATGGATGATTGCAACATCATAGTAACGTCATCCTGTTAGTTTTGGAACTTTGCGATGTTGAATTGATGTATCAGGATATTGCAGATTGCGCAACGCTGTAACCAAGGTCACGAAACACCACCAGCACAAGCATTGACGTTATAAACCATGGTTCATAATATATTGAGTATTATAGACAAGATTCTGTCTGCACACCCCGTCGATGGTAAACAACGACGTTCTTATTTGTTCTCAAATTATCTTGCCAGTTGGCAATCATAAGGAATATTGATGGCTAACCACCAATCCACGCTGCTTCGCTCGCGACGCTTTCTGCCCTATTTTGTTACTCAGTTCTTTGGTGCGTTTAACGACAATATCTTTAAAAATGTCCTGTTAATCTTCGTCGCGTTTGCTGGCAGCGCCGCACTGCCGATTTCAAGTAATCTGTTTATCAACCTAGCAGCCGGCTTGTTTATCCTGCCCTTCTTTCTTTTCTCGGCGACTGCAGGTGTGCTTGCCGATAAATTTGAGAAATCTTGGTACATTCGCAAGGTTAAACTGTTTGAAATCTCAATTATGCTGCTTGGTGCGATTGGGTTTATTACCCAAAGCTATCTGATTTTGCTCTTGCTGCTGTTTTTAATGGGCACTCAGTCGGCCTTTTTTGGTCCAGTCAAGTACGCCCTACTTCCTCAGCAGCTCAAGCAAGAAGAGCTGGTTTCCGGTAATGCTTTGGTCGAGACTGGCACCTTTCTCGCCATATTGCTCGGTACCATTGGCGCCGGATTTATCGCCTCGGCTGAGAGTGCGCGCTATCTCGCCGCAGGGGCCGTCGTTGTGTTTGCCATTGCCGGTTACCTATCAAGCCGGAGTATTCCGTTTGCCGCCGCTGGAGACCCAGGCATAAGCTTTAAATGGCAGCCCTATCGCCAAACTAAGGCAACGCTGGCCATTATCCGCCAAGATCATACGATTTTCTGGTGTGTTATCGCCATCAGTTGGTTTTGGTTCTTGGGAGCGGTTTATCTGACTCAATTTCCCAACTTTACCCAAATTCACCTACGCGGTAACGAAGCCGCCGTCTCTTTCTTATTGGCGTTGTTCTCCATTGGTATTGCACTGGGCTCACTAACCTGTGACAAACTCTCTAATAATCGGATTGATATCGGTATTGTGCCAATCGGTAGTGTAGGGATTAGCCTGTTTGGTTGGTTGATGGCCCAAGCGGTTCCCAACGAGTTGCCACGCTTTCACACCTTAATGGAATTTATCAGCTACCAAGAGCTGTGGCCTCTGTTTAGCTACCTATTGTTGCTTGGCGCGTCCGGGGGGCTGTTTATCGTGCCACTTTACGCTCTGATGCAGCAACGTGCCGATGAAAAGCAACGCGCGCAAGTAATTGCTGGACTGAATATCATTAACTCGCTGTTTATGGTTGGCAGCGCAGTACTTGGTATTTTCGCGCTGTCGGTGCTTGAAATGACGATAATTGGGGTATTTAAGTTAATTGCCCTATTAAATGTGTTGATGGTGATTAAGCTTATCCACAAGGAGCCCATATTTGCCGTGCGATTTTTGGTCTGGGTTCTGACCCATACCATGTATCGAGTCAAGCATAAGAACCTGCATCATATTCCCAAGCAGGGTGGTGCGTTAATCGTCTGTAACCACGTTAGTTATATGGATGCGCTGCTGCTCAGCGCGGTCTGCCCACGTTTGATCCGCTTTGTTATGGAAGAAGATTATGCCAACTTCAAGCCTATTCGCGGCTTTCTCAATCGTGCTGGCGTTATTCCTATTTCGGCCGAGCGACGTGGCTCTATTCGCCGTGCATTCACTGAAGTGGAGCAGGCGTTAAATCAAGGCCATATTGTCTGTATCTTCCCAGAAGGCCGACTTTCGCACGATGGCGAAGTGCAGGAGTTTATGCGTGGCATGGATATTATTTTACGCCGCAGCCCTGTTCCGGTGATCCCGATGGCACTAAAAGGAATGTGGGGGAGTTACTTTAGTCGATATAAAGGACGCGCCTGCAAGGGGTTGCCTAGCCGTTTTTGGTCAAAGATTGAGGTTGAAGCGGGAGAGCCGGTTGCACCACAAGACGCGACAAACCAAATGATGTTTGAAAAAGTCAAGGCGTTGAGGGGAGAATTCCGCTAGCGCATCGACTTGGATTTAATCTTGGTGTGCGCTCGACGATGCCACACCAAGACAATCAAACCAACAAAAGCGACCAACTCGGCCAGCGATTTAGCTAACGCCTCACTGCTAAGCGCCACTGCCAATGCAGACACAATCACTACTATTAAAATCCATTTCACCATCGCGCTGGCCAATTACCCTAACTTTACTGAACATGAGTACAGTAAGAATAATTTCTTGGCCGGCGAGTTTGAAATATCGAAAGGTGCTAGAAAATAACTTTAAGTTCAGTGAAGTGGCTGCTCACCCAGCGCTTGACCTGATATCGAGACAGCTTGATCCCCTCGCCTAAAAGTGAACTAGGTAAGGCTTCGATACGCTTAGGTACCTTAAATTTAACTAACTCTTGGGCGAGAAAGGCCTGTATTTCCTGCGCAGCGAACGGCGTACGTGTTTCTACCAGTAGCAGTGGCCTGGCACCGAACTGGGCATCCTCGATTGGCACAACCACACACTGAACCACATCAGGGTGACGATTAGTCGCCAACTCAATCTCCTCACAGTGGATGTTCTCGCCACCAGAGATAAAGCAGTTGTCAGCTCGACCATCGATGTTGAGCTCCCCAGCGACAAATCGGCCAAGATCGTTGGTATGAAACCAACCGCTCTTGTCCACCAAAGGATGAAGCTCACCCTGAGAGTAATAGCCACAAGCTAGGGTCGCCCCCTTAACCAGTATCTGCTGCTCATCGAGCATGAGATCCCGATTCGCCAGCAGTGTACCCACTCCCGGCTGACCATCGACACGTTTTGCAGTAACCGTCGAGGCCATCTCGGTCATGCCATAGCCAAGCCAGGTATCAATACCCAACTGCTGCGCTTGCTTGGCAAGCTCATGTGGAATGTGCGCCCCGCCGAGCAGAACGCGCTTAAGCGCCAAATCCTGTCCTGATTCGAGCAAGCGTTTTAATTGCGTCGGTACCAGCGAGGCGTGGGTCACGCCACCAATATCCGCGATTAGCTCACCACTGCCTAGTTTTAATCCCGCTCCCCGTGTTAACCAGCGGTGCACGATGGCTAGCCCAGAGACGTGGAACATAGGCAAACTAAGCAGCCAGCTATCGTCGCGGGTATAGTCGAATTGCGCTAATAAACCCTCTGCTGAGGCCTGATGTTGAGCATATTGGTGCGCCACCGCCTTTGGCTGGCCTGTCGAGCCGGAGGTAAACACAATACTGACCAATTGCTGTGGGTTAAATCTATTGGGTTGCAACTTAGGCGAGACTTTCAGTTGGTTATTTAGCCTTTGGTTTTCGCCAAAGTCACTCCCAAGAAGTGGCTCTGAGATAACGATCCTATTCAGTAAGCTAACACTGGTTCTAGAGCCTTCTTGCACCAAGACTTGCCAGTCACTATCACTACAAAATATTCTAACTGGCTCACCTTGCCGGTAAACTTGTTGGCACTTATCAAGAGTCACCACACCAGGCTCAGGCATTAACCACGCACTAATTGCGCCCAATTGGATATTGGCTAAGTAGACCAACAGCGCTTCAAGCGAGTTGTGGCCCAAGAGGCACACCACGTCACTGCGATGAACCCCTTGCTGTTCCAGCATACTTGCGACCGCACCAACTCGACTTGAGAGCTGGGCCCAACTTATGACCTCATGCTGGTGTATTAGGGCTGGCGCATCCGGCCAATCCTCGGCATGTTGATGCCAGGGTAGACGCATGATCAAACCTGCCAAATCAGGCTTTGTTGCTCGATAGAATCCATCGCTAGCTCACACCCAGGCCAAGCTACCTCCAACTGACGCTGAAAGAGACCAATCGTATCAAGACCCGGTGTCACTTGTGGGGTTTTCCACTGAGCTAAACGGGCAATCTGAGTTAAGCCAAGACTTGATTCTAAGCTCGAGCTCAATACGGGACGAATACCAAGGCTTTGGGCCTTGTCGATCAGCTCAATACACCGGCTCACAGAGCCAATCAGCGTTGGTTTGATGACGATGCTCTTGGCTCCAGTCAGGTCCTCGAGGCAAAAATCTGGCCTACGCACCGCTTCTTGCAGGGTTTCATCCCATGCAATCGCTATCCCAGTTTCAATCGCAAAGGTCAGGCTATCGCTAGGAGAGTGGCAAGGCTCCTCGATGAATGAGATGCGTCGACGCATCGAGGGTGGAATGTACTGGGCAAACTTGAGCGCACGCTCTAGCGTCCATGCTCGGTTCGCATCCAGGCGCAACTTGAGGTCGCCCATCGATTCAAGAAACAGATTAACCAGCATGCCGTCGCGAATCGGCTCGTACAGTCCAACTTTGATCTTCGCCACCTTGTCTCCCTCGATTTGATTGAGAGCAGGCAGCAACTCATCAGGGTCACCGGTGCACAATGGGGCGACTTGGTAGTTGCCTTGCTCTGGTATTGCCCCCTCAAGTTCTAGTTCAGCCATGGATAGACCAAAGGCGGCACTCGCGGGTAAGTCTCGAGTCAGCATCTCACCGGTCTGCTGCCAAAGTTGGCACGCACTGATCAGTGGCTGATAAACATCATCAAGCGATTCAGGACTGAACCCAGGCAGTGGCGTAACCTCCCCTAACCCCGTACGTTGGCCATCACTGAGCTTGACCACATACCCGACTCGCTCACTCAGTTTTTCGTCACGGAGGATCACGCCGCTATCCATCGGTAGGCGGTAAAGGTAGAGTTTCACTGAACGCATGGGGACTCCTAAGGCAGGTCAGGTTCGAAAGTTGTGGCAGAAGTTTAGAACAGGTTTTATAGAAAGTAACCTCCATTATGTAAGCCTTTGTTAAGGGAATGACATAATGGAGGTCATCAAATTAAAGCACTGAATTTATTGACTTTATGGATTACGAGGGAACTTATTAAAGTCGGGACGGCGCTTTTCGTTAAAGGCATTGCGCCCCTCTTGCCCTTCTTCAGTCATATAGAACATCATGGTCGCATTGCCCGCTAGCTCTTGCAGACCGGCTTGGCCATCACAGTCAGCGTTCAGGGCCGCTTTTAGGCAGCGCAGGGCCATTGGACTATGTTGAAGCGTCTCTCGGCACCAGCGCACTGTCTCTTTTTCCAGGTCAGCCACAGGCACAACCGTATTGACCAATCCCATATCCAGCGCTTCCTGTGCATCGTAAAAGCGGCATAGGAACCAGATCTCACGCGCTTTTTTCTGACCCACGATACGCGCCATGTAGGAAGCGCCCCAGCCACCATCAAACGAGCCAACTTTTGGTCCAGTCTGACCAAACTGCGCATTTTCGGCAGCAATCGTCAAATCACACATCATATGCAATACATGACCGCCACCAACGGCCCAGCCAGCCACAGCAGCAATCACCGGTTTCGGGCAGGTACGGATCTGGCGTTGGAAGTCGAGCACATTCAAATGGTGGGTGCCCGTATCATCTTTGTAGCCGCCGTAATCGCCACGGATCTTCTGGTCACCACCAGAGCAGAAAGCATCCTCACCAAGACCGGTAAGGATGATCACCCCCACCGACTCATCGTAGCGAGCATCTGCCAGTGCATTGATCATCTCTTTAACGGTTTGAGGACGGAACGCATTACGAACCTGAGGGCGGGCAATAGTGATCTTAGCAATCCCATCTGCCGACTTATGGAATTGAATATCTTCATAGGCATCGCTGCAATCTTGCCAATTGACCGGTGCATACAACTCTTCTTCACTGATTCCGACTGTTTTTGCCATGGTTATTTCCTAACTAAATTTTGAGACTGAGCTTAGCTGGCAAGGCAGCAATGACTCAGTGATTACGCATAGCGCCCGGGCAAAAGCTTGTGGACGCTCATAATGGGTATTATGTCCAGCCTGCTCGATAAGAGTGGTAGCAAAACCACTCTGCTCGGCAAGCTGCTTGAATTTGCTATCTTTATCGCCACAAATTGAGTGTATAGGCACGCTTTGATGATGCAGTGCCGCGCGTAGATCCCCCTGCGCCGATAATGAGGTAATACGCAGCATGGCGGCAATCGAGCGGCCATCATTGTGACTGCGCATAGTGATTAACTCTTGCCTCTGCCGCTCTAAGAGTGAGCCAAAAACCGGCTGCTGATACCAGTCTTTCAGCACCGCCTCCATGGGCTCACGCTCAAACCGCTGTGCCCATTGCTCGTCATGTTTGCGGCGAGACTCCCGCATTTGATCATCACTCAAGCCAAAATGCGCGCCCTCTACCACTGCGCCGATCAGCGGCAGCGAGGCAAAGATTCCTTGAGCAAGGCCGGTAAGTAACAGGCGACCGCCCATTGAGTAGCCGACAAGTACGACGCGCTGATTTATCTCAATATGCTGATTAATCGTGGCTTTGACAAGCTCTAGGCAGTGATTGATATCGAGGCAGGTTACCTTGTGGCTCGCCCCAAACCCAGGTAGATCAATGCTTAAAGTGGGGTAGTGAGTGAGATAACTTAAAGCTTGCGCAAAATCCTCGCCACTGCCAAGAAAGCCGTGGAGAAACACCAGCAAGGGCTTAGCAGGGTCTTGTGCAGCTCGAGACGGGCGGTAATCGCTAGAGAGCAGCAAGGCTAGCCACCAACTGTTTGATATGTGAGAAAGCTTGGTCCGGAGGCGTGCTTACTTCAATCACTCGCGCACCACGCCCGCAACTAGGCCGTCCGCAACTAAGCCGTTCGCAACTAGGCCGTCCACAACTAAAATGCTCTTGAGCCACCCTTTCTAGCTCAGACAGCGTATCGACCGCGCTATACTCAAGGCCAAACTGCAATGCAGCATGTTGAAAATCGAAGCCATGCGGCATCTGGTACAGGCTACTCTTCTGTTTGGTGGGCACCGGTAACAAGTCAAAGATGGCTCCACCATCATTATTGGTCACAATGACGAGTGTGGGCGCAGTTTGTTGCTTCAATAGGGCAAGCGAGTTTAGGTCATGAAGCAGAGAGGTATCACCCAGCACCATGATCATCGGCTGCTGTTGGTGCGCCTGTACCCCGGCCATGGTTGCCACCAGGCCATCAATACCTGATGCGCCCCGATTGGTATAGACCTGCTTGCTCTTGGGTCTCCCCACCATATCAACCAAGCGCACAATCAGGCTGTTGCCTATAAACAGTGATTTGGCTAACTTCTGCTCCGTTACCCAGCGCGCGACACCAAGCTCGGTCAGTGAGTCGGACAGACTCTGCTGCGCCACGAGCTCAGCAACCTGCGCTTGCCAGTGCTCGTCTCTTTGACACCAAGCTGGCTGGGTATCACTAAGGTGTTCTATGAGACTGGCGAGCCAAGAATCTATCTTGGTTATCACCTGATATTGCGCGAGATGATCTGGATTAAGGCGCTGATTTGACTCGCTTATCAGTTTATAGGACACATGGTGCTGACGTACCTGGCGCTCAATCCATTGATTGAGGCGCTTGGAGACCACGCGATCACCGAGCTGCACAATCCACTCACAGCCTTGCAGTAGGTCTTGCCCCTTCTTTGTCTGTAGCCAAAGGTCATAGTGAGCCCAATCACTGCTCACGCCCGACTGTGGGTCTGCCAACACTGGCCACCCCAAACGCTCAGCCAAAAGCAATGCCTGCTCAGCTTGCTCAACTTTGAGCCGGCCTAAGATCAATACACCCTTCTTATGGGTTAGCGCCCAATCAATCGGCGCGGCGGCATGGCGCTGGTCGATGCGACAATACGGCGTCGCTTGAGCTAACCAGTGCTCGAGCTCAGGTTGGCTTTTGAGCAGCAGCTCGCAATCCACCTCGCCATAGAGTGGCTCGGGAAATGGGCAGTTAATATGCAGGCTGCCTCCCGATTGCTGCTGGTTAAACAGTGCTTGATCTAGCGTGGTTAATAGCCAAGCGTAATCACGACTGGGACTCGGCAAATCTATGCTTTGCGCTACATGGCTAGAAAAGATACCGATTTGATTGATCGCCTGATTGGCTCCGCAGTCGATCAGCGTCTGTGGCCGATCTGCACTGAGTACAATCAGCTGCTCTTTAGTAAGTCCGGATTCAACGATGGCGGGTAATAGGTTAGCTACTGCGGTGCCGGAGGTGACGATAATCGCGACTGGAACGGTACTCGATTTGGCGAGACCCAGGGCATAAAAGCCCAATCCGCGTTCATCAAAATGGGTATGGAGTCGAAGGTTCGGGTGCGCATCGGCCTCAAGAGTCAATGGCGTTGAGCGAGAGCCCGGGGCAACACAGACATCACGCACGCCGTGGCGATAGAGCTCTTCGAGCACAATATGGCTCCAGACGCGATTAAGTTGGCTTTGCTCTTGGCTCACGGACACACTCCACTAATTTCGGTTTTCTCTTCTACTAGTAGGGTTAGCAGAGTCGCTAGCTTTTTGTCGAGCTCCTGCCACTCGTACTCAGCCTTGGATCCGGCAACGATGCCCGCTCCAGCAAACAAGTACACCGTGCGATCCATTACTAAGGCGCTGCGGATCGCAACACAAAACTCGGCACGCTCGTGACTTAAATAGCCCACTGAGCCTGCATACCAGCCGCGTAGAAATGGCTCATTGTGATCAATAAACTGCATCGAGGGCTCACGCGGCAAGCCGGCGACTGCCGCCGTGGGCTGCAAGGCATCGAGCAGTTTATCGCCTCTAACCTCATCCTTTAACTGAGCATAAATCGCCCGCTTGAGGTGCTGCACGCGGCGCAATCGAATCAGTTCGGCGTTTTCCTCTACCTCAATGCGCTCAGACAATGGCGTTAGCCGCTCAACGATATCATCCACAACATACTGGTTTTCTTGTAGGTTCTTACCATCTTGAGCCAACCATTGTGCCAACTGCTGATCTTGCTCATGGTTCACACCACGACCTATGGTGCCGGCTAGTGCCTCGGTAAGCAGAACTCGATCATCGCGCCGATAAAGACGCTCCGGTGTCGAGCCAATAAAACTGTGCCCGGCGTCCATGGCGAATAAGAAGTGAAAGCTGTCGTGATTGTTGGCGATGCTGGCCTTCATTACCGCCGCGGCCGACACTTTTTGAGCCATTTCAAGCGTGGACTTACGCGCCAGGACCACTTTCTTAAACTTATTTTGCTCAATCTCCCCCAGAGCCTGCTCAACAAGCTGATCCCATTGTGCCTGTTCAGGATTGTGAGAGGCACGACAGACTTTGGGCGCTGAGCTAGGCTTGGGGGTTATTTCAAAAGTTAGGCGGTTCAGCGCCGAGATAGCATCGCCTCGTGAGCGGTTGGTATTCACAACCAGACACCACTGCCCGGCTTTCAGAGTCAGCTCGACGATCGGCAGAAAAAACAGCGAGGAGAGGCAGCGCGGCCCTCCCTTGCTCATGGACGAAAACGCTCGCCCACCCCAAACACGCTGATGCTGGGCCAAAATCGTATACGCTGGCGCGGGTTGGTGAAAGGTGTACATCTGGCCGAGCGCGGCGACGCTTTCATCACCCTCTCGGTCTTGCCAGAAAAACTTGGGATACAAGGGCTGAGCATCTAACCAATCCACCAGCTGATGTCTCTCCACCACGAATTGATCACCCAAGGGCTGGGTAAATCGCACCTGTTCGGCTGGCGCTGTACTGATCTGTTCGATCAGCGATGTTATCGTGGCAGCGAAGTTCAATTCGGTATCCTCATCTCAGTGATCGATGGTGATAAAACACTTTGCGATCAGATCTGTAGAACTATCGTTTCTATCATTAGAAAGCTAATGTATTGATTGCAACGGCTCAAATCAAGAAAAGTGCACAGTTTAAGGCGCAAATGTCTGATATTTGTTCCCCATTTCTCATCTTGCGACTACGGTTATAATTCAGCACTTTGCCATCTTTTGACTATTTAATAACGCCTTACAGGCTTTTATTCTATCAAACCTTATTTTTCTATGGTTTAATGATAGAAAGTGTTATTTATTTGGGGTTTAACAATGGAAAATATCGTCATGTCGAGCAAACTCGATAATGTATGCTACGATATACGCGGTCCTGTATTGAAACATGCTAAAAAAATGGAGGAAGAGGGGCATAAAATTCTTAAGCTGAATATCGGCAACCCGGCCCCTTTTGGTTTTGACGCCCCAGATGAAATCTTGGTAGACGTGATCAGAAACCTGCCGACCTCTCAAGGCTACTGCGACTCCAAAGGTATATACTCCGCGCGCAAAGCGGTTGTTCAACACTATCAGAAAAAAGGCATTCGCAGCTTGGACGTTGAGGATGTCTATATCGGTAATGGTGTGTCTGAGCTGATCGTGATGGCGATGCAATCTCTGCTCAATAATGGCGATGAGATGCTGGTCCCTTCACCGGATTACCCGCTATGGACCGCGGCCGTGGCACTATCGGGCGGTAAGGCAGTGCACTACACCTGTGATGAGCAAGCCGATTGGTACCCTGATCTTGATGATATTCGCGCCAAGATCACGCCGAAAACGCGTGGCCTAGTGATCATCAACCCAAACAACCCGACCGGTGCTGTCTACAGCCGAGATTTTCTGCTCGAGCTGATTGAGATCGCGCGTCAGCATAAACTGATCATCTTTGCCGATGAAATCTACGATAAGGTGCTGTATGACGGTACGGTGCACACCTCGGTTGCAAGTCTGACCGAGGATGTCCTCGTTGCTACCTTTAACGGCCTATCTAAAGCCTATCGCGTGTGTGGTTTTCGCGGCGGCTGGATGTTCTTCACCGGTCCGAAACACCTTGCTCAAGGCTATATCAATGGCCTAGATATGCTCGCCTCGATGCGCTTGTGTGCCAACGTGCCAATGCAGCACGCGATCCAGACTGCGCTTGGTGGCTATCAAAGTATCAACGAGTTGATCCTGCCAGGCGGGCGCCTGCTCGAGCAGCGCGACCGCGCCTATGAGTTGATCAACCAGATCCCCGGAGTCTCTTGCGTCAAGCCCAAGGGGGCGATGTACCTGTTCCCAAAAATCGACACCAAGCGCTACAAGATCCACGATGATCAGCAGATGGTGCTCGACTTCCTGATCCAAGAGAAAGTTCTCTTAGTTCAAGGCTCTGGGTTTAACTGGCCAAAGCCGGATCACTTCCGCATCGTGACGCTGCCCCACCTTGATGATCTTGAAACGGCAATAGGTCGATTTGAAAAATTCTTGTCTACTTATTCGCAATAAAACGCTAACATAGACGTATCAATCGAAATATAAAGACACTCGTTTGAGTGTCTTTTTGTTTTTACATCGATAATGACGGTCAAAAGGAAGTCGTATGCAAACCAGTCATTTTTTCGCTCACCTTGCCCGGATGAAGCTCATCCAACGCTGGCCGCTAATGCGCTCGGTCTCGCTAGAAAATGTCTCTGAGCATAGCTTGCAGGTTGCCTTTGTCGCTCATGCGCTGGCGGTGATAAAAAACAAAAAGTTTGCTGGGAGCCTTAACCCAGAGCGTATCGCCCTGCTCGGTATGTATCATGATACCAGCGAGGTGCTGACCGGCGATCTACCGACCCCTGTGAAATACTACAATCCAGAGATTGCCAAAGAGTATAAAAAGATTGAGGCCGCGGCAGAGCATAAGCTTCTGTCTATGCTCCCTGAGGAATTTCAGCAGGATTTTGCGCCCTTCTTGTTATCGCACCAGGCTCATGAAGAGGACACCAAGATCGTCAAGCAAGCCGATACGCTGTGTGCGTACCTGAAGTGTCTGGAAGAGATCAGTGCGGGTAATCATGAGTTTGATCTGGCTAAAAGACGTCTTGATGTGACACTAGAGCAGCGTCGCACACCTGAAATGACCTACTTTTTAGAGGTGTTTGCGCCAAGCTTTAGCCTCTCGCTCGATGAGATAACCTAAGCCCTAGCTAACTGTTGGAAAAGGAAGTCATTAACCCATGCCTATTTGTGCAAAATGGAATGATCGCCACGATGACGAACACAAGATCCGTCGCGATGATCATCGCAGCCCCTTTCAGCGCGATCGTGCTCGGATCCTTCACTCTGCCGCTTTTCGTCGTCTACAGGCGAAAACTCAGGTTCACGGCAGCAGTGTTGATGACTTTCATCGCACCAGGCTGACACACTCCCTCGAAGCTGCGCAGCTCGGCTCAGGCATTGTCGCCCAAATAAAAAAGAAGCAGAGCGATAACCTAGATTTACTGCCCAGTGCGGCGCTGATCGAGGCCATCTGTCTTGCCCATGATATTGGCCATCCCCCCTATGGGCATGGTGGAGAAAATGCCCTCAACTATATGATGCGTGATTATGGTGGCTTTGAGGGCAATGCGCAGACCTTTCGCATCGTGACTCAACTAGAGCCTTATACTGAGCACTTTGGTATGAACCTCTCGCGTCGAACCTTACTCGGACTTATCAAGTACCCAGCGCTCATCTCTCAGGCGCACTGTCGCCCAGCCCCCAGAGACCCCACAACACAACGGCAAATACGCGCCAAAGATTGGGCGCCAGCCAAGGGGATATACGATTGTGATCATGCGCTGTTCGAATGGGTGTGCCAGCCACTTGGTGACGACGAGCGCAGTCTCTTCGGTCAGTTTCGTCCTAACCACGCTCCGCTGCAACAGCATCACAAGACCCGTTACAAGTCGCTTGATTGCTCAATTATGGAGCTTGCTGATGATATCGCCTATGGGGTTCATGACTTGGAGGATGCGATTGTATTGGGCATGGTCTCGCGCCAACAATGGCAAGAGGCCGCTGCCGCGCAACTGGTTGAGTCGGGTGATGAATGGTTTGAGCAGCATATCAACTCCATCAGCGAGATGCTGTTCTCCGGCCTACATCATCAGCGCAAAGATGCGATTGGCGGCATGGTCAATGCACTGCTCACCAGCATCTCGCTGGAGTGTGTCGAGGCAGGGTTTAACAGCCCACTGTTACGCTACAACGCCGTGCTTACGCGCGAGATGGCGATTGCCTTGGATATCCTCAAGCACTTTGTCAGTCAGTACGTCATTCAAGTACCAGAAGTACAAGTCGCCGAGTACAAAGGTCAACAGATCATCATGGAGCTGTTTGAGGCGCTCAGCGGCGACCCCGAGCGGCTGTTGCCGATCCAGCAGCAGAACCTGTGGCGTCGCGCACCAAGCGAAGACTTACAGATGAGGGTCATTTGTGACTATGTTGCGGCGATGACCGATGGTCGAGCGAAAAGGCTTCACCAGCAGCTGTTTTCCTCACACATCTGAACGCAGATAATTGCGCTCAAATATGCCAGGAGGCATCTGGTCGATTTGGAACTGGATCATGGCACGAAATGCTTCCAACAGCGGCGAAAAGTCGGACTCTGGATGTAAAATCGATAGTGCATGATATCCCGCCTCCACTGTGGAAAGCGCATTATCAGAGGGCGCTTTGCGGATCAGATAGTCACCGCGAATATCACTGGGCAGGGCCACACACGGCAGCGCTTGCAAATTCGCTGAAAGTTGCCACATCTTGTAGGCTTTTTTCCATGTCCCATCGAGCAAGATAAGGCGTACCTTCTTGTCACTTGGCTTTGTTGCCAGTGTCTTCAATGCAAGGGCTTTTTCACCTGGGTACAAAATATAGTGTTGGTAATCTGATTGGGCTAGCATCTGATTCAGCTCGGCATGCTCGGAAAAGTCCTCACCGATAAATAACCGTGCATTGTCTAGCGACAAAGATAGAATTCTTGCACTACCAAGTGGATGATTTTGTTCGGAATCATGCTGTAGAATAATCAGTTCAGTTTTGGCTTTCAGGGCAAGGATATGCTCACAGATACACGCTTTGTTGGCCTTACCGCATTTTTGGCAATAACGTGAACCATGGGATTGATGGTGAGACATAGTTTAAAACCCTACTTAGTCGTGATGATCGTCAGCGTCATTGCGCTCGCACTGCAATTTGACAGCACGCAAGTGTACGTCAGTTGGCACCGACAATACATACTGGATGGCCAATGGTGGCGGATTATAACCGGACACTTCAGCCACACCAACACCTATCATCTATTCATTAACCTTGCTACGTTTTGGGTAATGGCGTTTATCTTCCAACCGGCACCAAGGCAGCTAACTTGGTTGCTGTTAGCCTTATCTGGATGCATAGGCCTAACCAACTTCGCGGGTGATGTAGAAATTTACCTCGGCCTCTCCGGCGTCCTGCACGGCGTCTTCGCCTTTTACGCACTGGATGAGGCCCTCAATGGCCGCCGCAGCAGTTGGCTGCTAGTGATAGGCATCAGCGCCAAAGTCGCCTGGGAGCAACTCGTCGGCCCCTCAGCCGAAACCGCCAGCCTAATCAACGCCAACGTCGCCATCGACGCGCATTTTGTTGGCACTGTGCTTGGGTTGCTTTTTGCGGGTGTGTTTTATCGTTGTTGTTTACGTCATGTTACTTGGTAATAGAGGCGAGAGACGAGATCGGGCTGCCGCCCTGCGAGAATCGAGTTAATGGTGCTCGTGGGCAGCTTTAGTGAAATAGCGCCGTACTTATAGGCGCTTTTTGTTTCTACTAGTTAAAGTAAACATACCTAGTCGCAAATATCCTGTGTAATCACAACGACTACCTCTCGCTTCTCGACTCTCGATTCTCGCCTCTCCCAAATCGGAAATAAAAAAGAGAGGCACTAAGCCTCTCTTTTTTTATTAACCGATTTGGGAAAAATTAGTGGGATTTAATCCACTCATCCATTTCAGTTTTTAGGTTGTCAGACTTAGTACCGAAGATAGCCTGTACACCACCAGCTACGACAACCACACCGGCTGCGCCTAGCTGCTTAAGCTTGTCTTGGTCAACCGCTTCTGTGTCTGCTACTGCAACACGTAGGCGAGTGATACATGCGTCAAGACCTGTGATGTTTGCTTTGCCGCCGAACGCTGCTACTAGGTCAGAACCCATGTCAGAGCCTTGTGCTGCGCCTGCCGTTGCTTCGTCTTCGTCTTCACGGCCTGGAGTCTTAAGATCCATTGCCTTGATAACTGCGCGGAATACCACGTAGTAGATAGCTGCGTAAACTAGACCTAGACCAACCATGATACCCATGTTCTGCGCGTTGCCAGAAAGAACAGTGAAGTCAATCAGACCGTGTGAGAACGATGTACCGTGTACGATACCGAACGTGTTAGTTAGGAAGAATGCCGTACCCGCTAGTAGAGCGTGGATAACGTATAGTACTGGCGCTACGAATAGGAATGAGAATTCGATTGGCTCAGTGATACCGGTTAGGAATGAAGTCAGTGCTGCTGACGCCATGATACCCATTACTTTTGCACGGTTCTCAGGCTTAGCAGAGTGCGCAATCGCGATCGCTGCTGCTGGTAGACCGAACATCTTGAACATGTAACCGCCCGCTAGCTGACCGAAGCCATTACCTGCTGCACGTGTTGCATCATCAGCCACTAGGTAACAAGTAAGAACGCCGTTGTTGATCTCGCCTGCTGCGTTAGCACATTGACCCGCTTCAAAGAAGAAAGGTACGTTCCACACGTGGTGTAGACCGAATGGGATCAGTGAACGCTCAACGATACCGTAGATACCAAATGCAACTTGTGGGTTCTGCTCTGCTGCCCAGTGAGAGAAGGTAGAGATAGCGCCGCCAATTGGTGGCCAGATGATAGATAGTACGATACCCAGTGCAATCGCAGCGAAACCTGTGATGATTGGCACCGCACGCTTACCAGCGAAGAAGCCTAGGTATTCTGGAAGTTGGATCTTGAAGAAACGGTTGAATGACCATGCAGCCACACCACCGACTAGGATACCACCTAGAACACCGGTATCGATGCTTTCAACGCCCATCACGCCAGCCATAACGCTTAGCGTTGCCGTCATGATGCCGTAACCAACGATTGCAGCAAGACCTGCTACGCCGTCGTTGTTAGTAAAGCCAAGTGCTACACCTACTGCAAACAGTAGCGCCATTTGACCAAATACTGAACCACCCGCTTGTTCCATTAGGTGTGAAACAATCTCTGGAATGAATCCAAGGTTTGCCGCACCAACCCCTAATAGAATACCTGCAACTGGCAGTACTGATACTGGTAGCATCAGTGACTTACCGACTTTTTGCAGGTTTGCAAAAAGGTTTTTAAACATAGTTATGCTCCTGATAAAGTTTTTGTAATTGCTGAGGCCTAACGGCACACCCCCGCAGCCTTAATGTTAGTCCTCAGTGAAAATGTAACCATTTTTGTGCATTATATTTTCCGCCTCTAAATATATATTGAGCCTGTCGTGATTTGCTAGTTAACACAGGACTTTAATTATAAAGTCTAAGTCAGATCACAATTAATATGGGCTTAAAACCTCCCCAACCACAGAGTATTTATCAACAAATACATACACTTAAATAGTTTTTTGATTAATTTCACACTACAAATAAAAACGCCACAAACTTATTTTTATACAATTATTAAGTTCACCACCACGAGCTACACGAAAATCAGGATTTGTGCGAGTCACATCACCTTAGCGGTTAAGCTCTCACCAACAAGCAAAAAAAAGGGCGCCGCAAGGCGCCCTTAGATAATCGAGTTATTTATCTTCTCAAAAAAAGATTACGGAAGTTTTCACTGGTTTGCTGCGCGACTTGGCTAATCGAAACGCCTTTTAGCTGAGCGATATAGGCAGCAACCTCAACAACATAAGCAGGTTGATTCTCTTTACCGCGATGAGGTACGGGAGCAAGATACGGGGAGTCGGTTTCTATCAATAGGCGATCGAGTGGCAAAGCGGTCACAACCTCTTTGAGCTCTGTCGCTTGTCGGAAGGTGACGATCCCGGAGATCGAGATATAAAACCCAAGTTCCATCGCCTGCTGGGCAAAGCTCAGATCCTCGGTAAAGCAGTGGATCACACCGCCGCACTTGTTGGCTTGATGTTCACGCAAGATAGCTAACGTATCTTCACGCGCCTGACGAGTATGAATGATCAGGGGTTTATTGAGCTCAACCGCCAAATCCACCTGCTGACGAAAACGCTCTTGCTGGAGCTGCGCCGTCTCGGGTTGGTAGTGGTAATCGAGGCCAGTCTCTCCAATCGCAACCACTCGTGGGCTCTCGGCGAAAGCGCGAAACTGCGCAAGGTCAAAATCACTCTCAACATCGAGTGGGTGCACGCCACAAGAGGCATGCACCTGTGGAAACGGCTCGATCATCGCCATCATATTGGCAAAGGACTTCATCGTCACCCCAACCGAGAGTAGCTCGGTCACATTGGCTTGTTCTGCCTTAGCAATCACATCGCTGATGTCTTGATGAAGGTCGTCGTAATTAAGTTTGTCGAGATGACAATGGGAATCGATAAACATAGTGTCTCTTAAAATGCCATTAACCACTCTAACAGCAGTAATTCACGGTTTAGCCCAGAATGGGTGTTAAATTGGTGGATAAGTGTACTGAGCCGATGAGTTTGAGTATAGAGCAGTTGCGGCTCCACCAGCTTGGCAATCCGTTCAGCGCCCGGCAGTTGCTGCCCTGTATTCAAGCCAAATTGCGCTTTCTGCGCATCCGCTAATAGAAGCCACAACCAGGTGAGCGTCATTGCATGATCACTTGCAGCCACCTTGGCCACTTCATTCCATGCGCCAAACATCGGCTGCTCCAAGGCGCTCACCAGGCTGCCCTCCAGCTTTTGATATTCGCTCACGGTCTTATCGGTGATCAGTTGCTGCGCAAGCAGCGGCGCTCCCCCCGCTAAGGTCAGTGCCAGCGGTGCGAGTTGACTGTCCGCTTGATCCTCGAGCCATGACAGCACCTGACTAAACTCTGGGGTGACAATATGCCATTGCTGACAACGACTGGTGATCGTTGGCAACAACTGACTGCCTTTCTCCACCGTAAGGACATAGCTACAAGTGGCACTCGGCTCCTCAAGCGACTTAAGCAGCGCATTAGATGCAGACTCCGTCATCGCTTGTGCGTGACGGATCCAGATGATGCGCTGACCGGCAAGCTGGGAGGCCTGCTGAGCCCATGCTTGGCATTGACGGATCTGCTCAACCGATATTGACTTGCCTGGCTCGGGTGGCGCGACTTGGTGAAAGTCAGGGTGCGTTCCGGCATCAAACAGATCGCAGCTATGACAAAAACCACACGCCTCATCATTAGACGATTTGCACAATAATGTCTTGGCCAACGCTTCGACCAATGTTGAGGCCCCCAAGCCACTAGCCGCGCTGAGCAAGCAAGCTTGAGTAAAACTGGCCTGGTTCAGTGACGGCTGCCACTGTTGCCAGAGCGGTTTAAGCCATGGGTAGAGTGTGTTCACGCAGATTCCTTGCTCAGCCAATCTGTCAGTTGACGTTCAATATCCGCCCCGACCTCGGCAATGCTCTGGCTGGCATCGACGATCAGCACGGAAGGATCTTGATTAGCCAGCGCCAAATAGCGCTCACGGGTTCGCTCAAAAAAGCTGATATCCATCTTCTCGATCCTGTCGAGCTCACCACGACCGCGGGCACGCTCTAAACCAAGCTTGGGTTCGATATCCAGATACAAGGTTAGATCAGGTTTAAAGCCATTCAGCGCGATGTCACGCAGTGCAGTCATGGTTGACGCAGCAATGCCACGACCGCCGCCCTGATAAGCCTGAGAAGACATATCGTGACGATCGCCGACCACCCAAGCACCCTCGGCTAGGGCCGGCTTAATTTTATTCTCAACCAGTTGCACACGCGCTGCATACATCAGCAGCAATTCAGTGGTGTCAATTAACTCTTCACCATCGTGCTCTTGCTTAACTAAGGTGCGCAATGCTTCTGCAAGTGAAGTGCCACCTGGCTCACGCGTCTGTTGGATATCTTCAACTCCGTGAGCCTTGAGTGTTTCTATGACACGATTAATGGCCGTGCTTTTGCCCGCCCCTTCTAAGCCTTCGATAACGATAAATTTTGCTGAGTTCATTACTTGTTTCTTATATGACGTAAATAGGCTTGCACCGCGCGGTTATGCTCGGCAAGTGTTTTTGAGAACACATGCCCGCCCGTGCCGCTGGCAACAAAATAGAAATAATCACTGTCTTCTGGGTTGAGCGCTGCTTCAAGAGACGCAACCCCCACCATAGCAATCGGCGTTGGTGGCAGACCGTTAATAATATACGTATTGTAAGGCGTTGGGGTATCCAATCCCTTACGACCAATCCGACCTTGATAAGTATCACCCATGCCATAAATTACGGTTGGGTCCGTTTGAAGGCGCATGCCAACATTTAGGCGGTTGACAAACACCGCAGATACACGAGGACGCTCTTCAGCAACCGAGGTCTCTTTCTCAATTATCGAGGCTAAGATCAGTGCCTCATAAGGGCTTGCTAGTGGCAGATCCTCTTGCTTGTTGGCCCAAATCCGTTCAAGGTGTGACTGCAAAGAGCGATTCGCTCTGCGCAAAATATCCAGATCGCTGGTACCCTGGGTATAGTTATAGGTTTCAGCAAGAAGAAGCCCTTCGAGTTTATCGCGCTCAATACCAAGCTCTGCCGCTATATCTGCCTCGCTCATATCCTGGGTGACAACTTCCAAGCCCTTGGCAACCGCGAGCTGGCTACGCCACTCATCAAAACGGCTACCTTCGACAAACGTAATCGAATACTGGTGCTCGCGTCCCGAAACAACCAGCTCGAGAAGCTGCTTGAGACTCATATTTGGCGTGATGGAGAAAGTACCTACCTTAATATCCAAAAGCTCGGGTTCAAGATGGCGCACTAGGCGACTAAACGGTGATGCCTCAACCCAGCCTTGTGTAACCACTTGATTAATTACACTATTAACGTTTGCGCCACGGCGTACAGGGAGCATCTCTGGCGCTTCAATATCAACCGGTTGAGCAAGGAACTGCTCAAGTTGCTGCTGGGCATAGAAAAACGTACCAGCAGCCATCGCCAGTACCAAAAGGAGAAAAATAAACAGTTTTTTTAACACGACATATAACTCTTGCGTAGTTGCTCGGCAAGTGGGCCAAAAGAAAAAGCATGGTGCGCGATTTTACGCACCGGCGCAACGCCTATTAGCGCATTGGTCAGACAAACTTCGTCAGCAGAAAGTAAATCTTGCAAGGCAAAATCACCAACTTTGATCTGATGTCCAAATTGCTCAGCATGATTGACGACAAAATTTCTCGCCACACCTTCCACTCCAGCCTGCTCGATTTTTGGCGTGTAGAGTACATCACCTTGCCGCCAGAATAAGTTCGCCATTGTGGTCTCGACCACATGTTGATTGAGATCGAACACCACTCCATCGACAAATCCTTGCTGCTCAATCTCGGCTTTGAGCAACACCTGTTCAAGACGGTTATTGTGCTTGATACCGGCAAGCAACGGGTTGAGCCCAAGACGTTGCTGACAAATCCCCAACTCGACGCCGGTTTGATACCAAGTGTGGTAGTGCGCCGGAAACGCGAATCGATTGACCGTCACTACCGGCGTATCACAGCCATTAGGGCTGTATCCACGCCCACCTTGACCACGGCTGATATGCAGCTTCACGCCAGCTAACGGTTCGGTGCTCATTACCTGCGAGGCCCAAAGCTCAACGTTGCGCCAGTCCGGCTCAGGAATAGCAAGTCGAATCAAGCCCTTCTTAAGGCGTGCCAAGTGATCTTGCCAGCGGACTAGGTGGCCATTACGAGTGAGAATCGTCGTGAACACCCCATCACCATACTGAAATGAGCGATCGCGCACGCTAACGTCATGGGTCTTTTGACCATCGATCAAGTACACAGGCTGACTCCTTCTCTTGCTACAAAAAACAAAACGGCTTAATGCTAAGCATCAAGCCGTTAGAAAACAAGTGTCACGCAAGCGAATTAGATCTTCTTGAAGATCAGCGAGCCGTTTGTGCCACCAAAACCAAATGAGTTACACAGCGCGTATTCCATCTCAACGTCGCGCGCAGTGTGCGGCGCAAGATCAATATCAAGCCCCTCTTCTGGATCATCGAGGTTAATGGTTGGTGCAACTTTCTGATCAACCAGTGACATCACAGTGATGATCGCTTCTACCGAGCCTGCTGCACCCAATAGGTGGCCTGTCATTGACTTGGTCGATGAAACCACAACTTGCTTGGCTCCCTCTTCGCCAAGCGCACGCTTAATGCCCTTGATCTCAGCCACATCACCCTGAGGTGTTGAGGTGCCGTGTGCATTAACGTAACCGATTTGGGTGCCGTCGATACCGGCATCACGCATCGCCGCTTCCATTGCCAGAGCGCCGCCTGAGCCATCTTCGCTCGGCGAGGTCATGTGATAAGCATCACCTGACATACCAAAGCCAACCAGCTCAGCATAGATTTTCGCGCCGCGCGCTTTTGCGTGCTCGTACTCTTCGAGTACCATGACGCCCGCGCCGTCACCAAGAACAAAACCATCACGGCCCTTGTCCCATGGACGAGACGCCTTTTGCGGTTCGTCATTGCGCGTTGACAAGGCTTTCGCTGCGCCAAAACCTGCCATACCCAGCGGCGTAGACGCCTTCTCAGAACCACCACACACCATTGCATCGGCATCGCCATACGCGATCATACGTGCTGCATGGCCAATGTTATGAAGACCCGTTGTACACGCCGTTGCGATCGCAATGTTTGGACCGCGCAAACCACGCATAATAGAAAGATTACCTGCAACCATGTTAACGATGGTTGAAGGAACAAAGAATGGACTCACTTTACGTGGGCCTTTCGTTGTTAGAGCGGTGTGAGCCGCTTCGATAAGGTCTAAGCCGCCGATACCAGAGCCAATCGCCACACCAACGCGGTGAGCGTTGTCTGGGTTAACTTCTAGTCCAGAATCATCAAGGGCCTGGATACCCGCTGCGATGCCGTACTGGATAAACAAATCCATCTTACGAGCATCTTTCTTAGACATGTACTCGGTGCAATCAAAGTCTTTAACTAGACCTGCAAAACGAGTAGCAAAATTTTCGGTTTCAAAGTGATCAATATTGACAATGCCACTTTGACCTTCAAGCAGGGCCTTCCATGAAGATTCAACAGTGTTGCCTACCGGTGACAACATACCCATGCCAGTGACAACGACGCGACGCTTGGACACGATCTTATTCTCCGGGGTGTAAATGTTTCTATGAGGGAATAGAAGAGACTAAATAAAACACAGGCGGCCAGAGGGCCGCCTGGGAGAGTAAATTACTGAGCGCTGTTTACGTAGTCGATTGCAGCTTGAACAGTAGTGATTTTCTCTGCTTCTTCATCAGGAATCTCAGTGTCGAATTCCTCTTCAAGAGCCATAACTAGCTCAACAGTGTCTAGAGAGTCCGCACCTAGATCGTCAACAAAAGAAGCTTCGTTTTTAACTTCTGCTTCGTCTACACCTAGCTGTTCAACAATGATTTTCTTTACGCGTTCTTCGATGTTGCTCATTTTTAATTTTCCTTTACAGATGTCGCCTAAATGCGATGTTTCCGTAGTTTATTAGAACTAATGAAAGTTGCAAGGGGGTCCTTGCTGGTCAAACCACGATTTTTGCGATTTTAACCGAAATTCAGCTCATTTTTGACCTATATCATGCACATTTTATGTGCAAGACTTAACCAAAACTGGGGGAGTTTAGCGCAATAATATCAACTACTGTCTAAACTCAACCAACTTTAGCATTAAACCATGTACATGCCACCATTTACATGCAAAGTTTCGCCAGTTATGTAGCCTGCCTCAGGTGATGCAAGGAATGCCACTGCTGATGCGATCTCTTTCGGGTCACCAAGACGGCCCGCTGGTACGTTAGCCAGTGTTGCCGCACGCTGCTCATCGTTAAGCGCTTTGGTCATATCCGTCTCGATAAAACCTGGAGCAACCGTGTTCACCGTCACACCACGTGAAGCTACTTCACGCGCCATCGATTTAGTGAAGCCGATCACGCCCGCTTTCGCCGCCGCGTAGTTCGCTTGACCTGCATTCCCCATAGTGCCGACAACCGAGCCGACGTTAATGATGCGGCCTGCACGCTTTTTCATCATGCCGCGCAGTACTGCTTTTGACATACGGTAGATTGGCGTCAGGTTGGTGTTGATGATGTCATCCCACTCTGAGTCTTTCATGCGCATCAATAGGTTGTCACGAGTGATACCCGCGTTGTTGACCAGAATGTCGATCGCACCGAACTCATCATTGATCGCTTTCAAGGTCGACTCAACGGATTCAACATCAGTCACGTTAAGTGCCATTCCTTTGCCATTGTCGCCTAAATAGTCACTAATCGCAGTCGCACCGCCTTCTGAGGTTGCTGTACCGATCACGGTTGCACCGCGCTCAACCAGCAATTCTGCGATCGCACGGCCAATGCCGCGGCTTGCACCGGTTACCAGTGCAACCTTGCCTTCTAGGTTCATCATTGTTGTTTTCCCTTAATGGTATTGAACACTTACTTGGCTGCGTCTAGCGACGCAACATCGTTCACTGCCGCAGCAGTCAGTGCTTTCACAATTCGTTTTGTTAGACCAGTTAGAACCTTGCCTGGGCCAAGTTCTAGCAGTTTTTCAACGCCTTGCTCGTGCATCAGTTGTACACTTTCGGTCCAGCGAACTGGGCTGTACAACTGACGAACTAGGGCTTGTTTGATTTTTGCCGGATCGGTCTCAGCAGCCACATCGACGTTGTTGATCACAGGCAGTGCTGGCTGGTTGAAATCGATCTCTTCCAGTGCAAGTGCTAGCTTGTCAGCAGCTGGCTTCATCAAAGCACAGTGTGATGGCACAGAAACTGGCAGCGGCAACGCACGCTTAGCGCCCGCTTCTTTACACAACGCACCCGCGCGTTCAACCGCTGCTTTACTGCCCGCAATCACAACCTGACCCGGCGAGTTAAAGTTTACTGGTGATACGACATCACCTTGCGCCGCCTCTTCACAAGCCTTGGCAATCGCTTCATCATCCAAGCCGATGATGGCGTACATAGCGCCCGTTCCAGCAGGAACCGCTTCTTGCATCAGTTGACCACGCAGCGCAACCAGTTTGATCGCTTGTTTAAAGTCAATCACGCCAGCACAAACCAGTGCTGAGTACTCGCCTAGACTGTGACCTGCAAGATTAGCAGGCTGCTCTAGACCCAGCTCTTGCCATACGCGCCAAATAGCAACAGATGAAGCCAAAAGGGCTGGCTGGGTGCGGAAGGTTTGGTTGAGATCTTCAGCAGGGCCTTCTTGTACCAACGCCCATAGGTCATAGCCAAGCGCTTCAGATGCCTCAGCAAAGGTCTGTTTGACCACTTCATATTGCTCAGCAAGATCGGCTAGCATACCAACCGCTTGTGAGCCTTGACCTGGAAATACGATAGCAAACTTGCTCATGTTCTTTTCCTTAAGCAATAGAATTGAATCTCAGCCACTGACACAACACTGCCAATGGCTAAATTAGAGAGGTTAGAATTTCACTAGGGCAGAGCCCCAGGTGAAGCCACCACCAAATGCCTCTAGCAGTAGCATTTGACCACGCTTGATGCGCCCATCACGCACCGCTTCATCAAGAGCCGTCGGCACCGTGGCTGCCGAGGTGTTACCGTGTTTATCGAGGGTAATCACCACTTGGTCTAGCGACATCGCGAGCTTTTTCGCGGTCGCTGAAATAATTCGGTAGTTCGCCTGATGAGGTACCAGCCAATCGAGCTCGGTTTTGTGCATATCGTTGGCCGCCAGCGTATCTTTAACCAGCTTTGATAGCTGGGTGACAGCGACTTTAAATACCTCATTACCTGCCATGTGTAACCACTTATCTGGATCACCACCATGCTCAGGGTGTTCAAGGCTGAGCAGATCACCAAAGCGGCCATCTGCATTAATATGGGTAGACAAAATTCCAGGCTCTTTGCTCGCGCCAATCACAACAGCACCCGCGGCATCGCCAAACAGGATCACGGTCGAGCGGTCGGTTGGATCACACGTCTTGGACAGTGCGTCAGCGCCAATCACCAATACGTTGTTACACATGCCAGTCTTGACGTGCTGGTCAGCGATAGACAGCGCGTACATAAAACCAGAACACGCTGCAGCGACATCAAACGCCGGACAGCCTTGGATACCCAGTTTGGCTTGCACCTGACACGCCGAGGATGGGAACGCGTGACTGCCACTAGTGGTCGCGACAATGATCATATCGATATCGTTTTTGTCGATGGCGGCCATCTCAATGGCATTTTCCGCCGCGAGATACGCCATATCAGCGACTGTTTCGTTCTCAGCAGCAATGCGACGCTCTTTGATACCCGTGCGGGTAACAATCCACTCATCACTGGTCTCTACCATTTTCTCTAAATCTGCGTTAGTACGCACCTGAGACGGCAGGTAGCTGCCAGTACCTAAAATTTTGCTAAACATGAAGACTAATAATGCCTCTCGAGTAATACCGCTTCCAGACGATCACTGATGCGGCTCGGTATTTGTCGTTTTACCTCGTTGACTGCTTCACCAATTGCATTGGCAAACGCGGTAACATCGGCACTTCCATGACTTTTTATAACAATGCCGCGCAATCCTAGCAAACTTGCACCGTTATACTGGTCGGGGTTCAGTGTTTTTAGTTGGGTAAATAGTTCGGGGAGTAAACATCGTAGCAACCAACCACGAATTGTGGCCTTCGCCGTCCAACTTTTCAGCTTGTCAACCACCAACTGGGCGGTACCCTCACAGGTTTTAAGACAAACGTTACCCACAAACCCATCACACACTATCACATCTGCGACATCATTAAAGATCTGATTTCCTTCGATATAGCCGACATAATTAATCGCTTCGCTGTGGGTGAGCATCTCAGAGCAACGTTTAACCTGATCGTTACCTTTGATCTCCTCCTCACCAATATTGAGCAGGGCAACTCTCGGCGGCATGTCGAGGTTATTTTCGGCTAAAGCGCTGCCCATGACGGCAAACTGGAATAAGGAATCCGCATCACAAGAGATATTGGCGCCCAAATCGAGCATCCAGGTGCGTTTACCTGTCATACTTGGCAACGCAGTGACCAGTGCTGGTCGTTCAATGCCTGGCAGTAGTTTGAGTTTAAAGCGCGAGAGTGCCATCAAGGCACCGGTATTGCCTCCGCTGACAACGGCATCCGCCTTACCCTGGGCAACAAGGTCGAGACACACGGCCATTGAGCTGCGTTGATAATGACGCAGGGCGACTGAGGGTTTTTCGTGGTTTGAGATGACTTGATCGGCATGACGAATGCTCAGCTGAGCGTCTTCACTGCGGCCAAGTTGAGAAAGTTGGGTGGAAATCGATTGATGATCACCGACAAGGATCACTTTTAGCGCTGGGAAATGCGACAGTGCCTGCACGGCGGCAGGCACTGTAACGCGAGGACCGAAGTCTCCGCCCATTGCATCAAGTGCAACGGTTATATTTTGCAAAGGTCAACCTTACTTGTTGATAACCTTTTTGCCACGGTAGTAACCTTCAGCAGTTACATTGTGACGTAGGTGAGTTTCACCTGAAGTCGCGTCTACAGATAGAGCAGCTGTAGTTAGCGCATCGTGTGAACGACGCATACCACGCTTAGAACGAGTTTTACGGTTTTTCTGTACGGCCATTGACCCTACTCCTGTGCTAATGTCTAGAGAATTACTTCTTTAGACTTTTTAAAACATCGAATGGATTCGGTTTTTCTTCCACAATTTCTTCTGGAATCTCACCAAACACCAGGTTGTTTGAGTTAACGCTACAATCCGCTTCGTCATGCATGGCGATTTGAGGCAATGCTAGGATGAACTCGTCTTCAACTAACTGAATCAGGTCTAACTCACCGTACTCGTTCAGATCTACCAAATCGTACTCTTCCGGTGCTTCCTCTTCACTCTTCTCACTATAATAGGGAGTATAAGTGAATTGGACTTCACACAAATGTGTGAAAACCTCATTACAGCGTTGACACTCAAGGTCGACTTCGATGTTAGCTTTACCAGAGATAACAACCAGTCGTTGTTCATCATGCCCAAATGACACGTTGACGTGTGCGTCGCGTTTTACGCCTTCGACTGACTCCTCTAAACGCTTAAAAAGACTGACCTGGATGATGCCATCGAAATCGAGTCGTTTTTGAGCGGTTTTTTGGGGATCAACCGTTCGCGGTATTTTTACCTTTTGCATAGGGCGCGAATATTATCTTCCAATTAAAAATTAGTCAAAGGAAAAGGCAAAAAAATTAGAGTTTTTTTACCTTTTCCTAGCGTTGCAATTCTATCACCGATATTGTGTCTAACCAACTCACCCTTTCGATAGCAAGTGATTAAAAAATGACACATTACCGAATTGTTTTAGCATCGACTTCGCCATTTCGTCAATCTCTGCTCGCCAAGCTCGAGTTGCCTTTTCTCACCGCTCAGCCCGATTGCGACGAAACCCCTCTCGTCAATGAGACGCCGCAACAGCTCGTCACCCGCCTTGCCGAGCAAAAAGCCCGCTCGTGCATCGGTGATGAAACACAACCACGTCTGATCATCGGCTCCGATCAGGTGTGCGTGATCAACGGGCAAATCATCGGTAAGCCGCACACTCGTGAGCGCGCCATAGAACAACTGAGCGAACAAAGTGGTCAAGTGATCACCTTTTACACCGGACTTAGCCTAGTGAATAGTGTGACGGGCGAAGCCCAAACAACCGTCGAGCCATTCCATGTCCATTTCCGCAAGCTCACCCAAGCGCAGATCGAGCGCTATGTCGATAAAGAGCAGCCACTCAATTGCGCAGGCAGTTTTAAAAGTGAGGGACTGGGTATCAGCTTGTTTGAGCGCTTGGAGGGCAAAGATCCCAACACGCTCGTGGGTCTGCCACTGATCACCCTGACCGATATGCTTGCCAATCAGGGTGTCGATGTCCTTTAAACGATATTGACTCGTAAGTGAGCAATAGCGCCCTTTACTTTGTCCGAGCTATTTTTTACGTAACCCTGTTAGCACGCGTTCTAGCTTGGTTTCCATGGGCGCGTCTATCTCCATCCACTGCTCAGTTTTAGGGTGGATAAAGCGAATATTGGCCGCGTGCAAAAACAGACGGTCCAAACCGAATTTGCCGGTGTAAGCATCAAATCGGCGGTCACCATAGCGGTCATCCCATGCAATAGGGTGACCGGTATACTGAGTGTGCACACGGATCTGGTGTGTGCGCCCAGTGATTGGGCTGGCTTGCAGCAGCGTCGCGTGTTCAAACTGCTCGAGGATTTTAAACCGCGTCTCCGATGGCTTACCGTTTGGATTAACGCGCACAATACTGTTGACCTCATTTTTGAGCAAAGGCGCCGTCACTACCTTGCAGCTTGGCTTCCAGTTGCCCATCACCAACGCAAAGTAGAATTTCTTGACGGTTTTCTCACGAAACTGCGCCTGAAGATGACGCAGCGCCGAGCGCTTTTTTGCCACCAGCAAGATACCAGAAGTATCTCGGTCAATACGGTGCACCAACTCGAGAAAACGTGCATCGGGCCTCAGCGCACGCAGCGCTTCAATCGCGCCAAATTTTAGGCCACTGCCACCATGAACGGCGGTGCCCGATGGCTTATTGAGGATCAGCATATGCTCATCCTCAAAGATGATGTTGTGCTCAAGCTCAGCGACTTTATTGAGCTTGGTGCTTGGGGCTTGGGTTTCTTCCGTCACTGGCAAAGTCACTGGCGGGATGCGCACGACATCGCCCGCTTGCAGCTTATACTCAGCCTTGATCCTTTTTTTGTTTACGCGCACTTCTCCCTTGCGCACAATTCGATACACCATGCTCTTTGGCAAATTTTTAAGCTGATTACGCAGAAAGTTATCAATTCTCTGACCTGCCATATCCTCATCGATGTCGATAAGTTGGACTTTCGTTCTAATTTCATTCATTTAGATTTGCTCAAGGGAAGTTCGTAAACACGATTAGCGGCAGTTTACCATCCAAAACCGGTCGAATTCACATATTTTGTCTTCTTAATCATTTCAGATCGGTTAAATTTGGTCGAGATTGTTGTTCAAGCAAAGGATGTGGATAATCTCTGCACACTGATCGCTGACAAAACGACCAATCACCGACAGAATAAGGCTTGGGGTCACAGTGATTGAATTATTTTGCGCTATTTTCGCCTGTTTATAACAAAGCAGATTGCTGAGTTTTGTTGTCACTGCTATAGTTCAGTTCTGCAACTGGTGCAGAAGTCATTTTACGACTACCTTTGCACTAACTCATCAGTACTTTAGCTAGTACATCCTGACCTTCACTCCTCCTGACTCGATCCGACTTACGGTTAATTCGTAGTCCTCGTCAGAGAATGAAGTTACCCAGCGATATGAGAGAAGCAAAACCAAAGAGTAGACACTTTGTCTCGGATTGCCGCATCGGGCGTAAGACAATCTTGAGCAAAGATAAGCTTGCTGTTCTACTCGGGAACATTCGTGTTGAGTATCTCCACACTATTGTGGGTCACCCGTCAGCCAACTGTGCGGCCGGTGATAACTGAAGCGTCCACGAGCATCCCTCCAGCCGGGAGGCTGCAACTATGTAACCACGGGATCTGACGCCGCGAATGGGCAAGCAGCAAGCAACAAAATGAAAAAGATAACGAGATTGTTTAAATGAAAAGAATGTTAATTAACGCAACTCAAAAAGAAGAGTTGCGCGTTGCGCTGGTCGACGGCCAAAAACTGTTCGACCTTGATATTGAAAGTCCTGGACACGAATCCAAGAAAGCCAATATTTATAAAGGCCGCATCACCCGAATTGAACCAAGTCTTGAGGCTGCTTTTGTTGATTATGGCGCTGAGCGACACGGTTTCCTCCCACTAAAAGAAATTGCTCGCGAATACTTCCCAGAAGGCTATAGCTACCAAGGTCGCCCTAGCATCAAAGAAGTACTCAAAGAAGGTCAGGAAGTCATTGTCCAGGTTGAAAAAGAAGAACGTGGTAATAAGGGCGCAGCCCTAACCACCTTCGTCTCACTCGCCGGTAGCTACCTAGTCCTAATGCCAAACAACCCTCGTGCCGGTGGTATTTCTCGCCGCATCGAAGGCGATGAGCGTACCCAACTGAAAGCCGCACTGAGCACACTTGAGCTGCCACAAGGTATGGGCCTTATCGTTCGTACCGCTGGTGTTGGTAAGAGCGCCGAAGAGCTTGAGTGGGACCTAAACGTTCTGCTTAATCACTGGGGCGCAATCAAGCAAGCATCTGACTCAAACGCTGCACCGTTTTTGATCCACCAAGAGAGTAACGTGATTGTTCGTGCAATCCGTGACTACTTGCGCCGTGATATCGGTGAGATCCTAATCGACAGCAACACTATCTACGAGCGTGCTGTTGAGCACATTCGTCTGGTACGCCCTGACTTCATTAACCGCGTTAAGAAGTACGAAGGCGAAGTGCCGCTATTTAGCCACTACCAAATCGAAAGCCAAATCGAGTCGGCGTTCCAACGCGAGGTTCGCTTACCTTCTGGCGGCTCAATTGTTATCGACCCGACGGAAGCACTTACCTCGATCGATATCAACTCAGCGCGCGCGACTAAAGGCGGTGATATAGAAGAGACCGCACTCAACACCAACCTTGAAGCAGCTGATGAGATTGCTCGCCAGTTGCGTCTACGTGACCTTGGCGGTTTGGTGGTAATCGACTTTATCGATATGACACCAGTACGTCACCAGCGTGAGGTTGAGAACCGCCTGCGTGATGCCGTGCGCCTTGATCGCGCTCGTGTACAAATTGGTCGTATCTCACGCTTTGGTCTGCTTGAGATGTCACGCCAGCGCTTGAGCCCTTCATTGGCAGAGGCTAGCCACCACATCTGTCCGCGCTGTAGCGGCACCGGTGTAGTACGAGACAACGAGTCACTGGCACTGTCAGTCCTGCGTTTGATCGAAGAAGAAGCGCTTAAAGACAACACCTCACAAGTTCTCGCAGTGGTACCGGTGTCGATTGCCTCATACCTGCTTAACGAGAAACGTCGCTCTGTTAATCACATTGAGCGCAACCAAGAAGTTAAGATCACCATCGTACCAAACTCAGACATGGAGACCCCACACTTTGAGGTTATCCGCGTTCGCGACGGTGAAGAGCAAAACATTCTTTCTTACCTTGTGCCGAAGAAGCTTGAGGCAATGAAAGAAGCTGAAGCGCGCGATGCGGGCGAAAGCGAAACTAAAGTTAAGAAGGTAGAAGAGCCTGTACTAAAAGGCTTTGCTGCACCTGAGAAGGTCGCTCCAGCGCCAGTAGCTCCTGCTGCGCCAAGCAAACCCGCGGCTGCTGCGAAAGAGAGCCAAGGCTCAGGCCTATCGCGCTTCTTTAAAGCCATTACCAGCTTCCTATTTGGTTCATCTGAAGAGAAAGAGCCAGAGAAGAAAGAAGTCGTAGAAGAGAAACCACGCTCAAACAACCGTCAGCGCCGCGGTAATCGCAACGACCAACGTCGTCGTAACAACCGCGACAACCGTGATCGTGATGGCCGCGATAATCGTGACAACCGCGATAAGAATAAGCGTAAACCAACCCGCGATGAGAAACCTGAGCAGCAAGATGCACAGGCGAAAGGCGCGGAGAAGAAACCATCTCGCAAGCCAAGACAAGATCGTCGTAACAAGCGTGATGAGTCAAACAAGCCTTCTAAAGTGGAAGAGCAAGGCCTACAAATCGCTGCTGACGCGCAAACTGATAAGCCAGAATCACCACGTAAAGAAGAAAAAGCGAATCGTATCAAAGAGCGTCGTCAACGTCGCAAGCTGAACAAGAGCGTTCGTGTTAAGGATCAAGCTGAGCAACAAGCACAGCCAGTCACCAAAACTGATGAGTCTGTAGAAGCAAAAGCGGCGCGTAAGCCTGAGAAAGCTAAAGCTCAGCCATCTGCTGACAACGCAGCCTCAGAAGACAATGCACAAAATGGTGAGAAGAAAGGCCGTCGTAACCGCCGCTCTCCACGCCACCTACGTGCAAGCGGTCAGCGCCGCCGTCGCGGTCGCGATCGTCGCCCTAACCCATTCCGCCTACGTGCAGGTGGTGTAGCCTCTCCAGAGATGGCAATGGGTAAAGTGATGCCGAAATACGACTTGCCTAAGCCTGGTGCTAAGAAGTCACGCAAGGGTAACCAATCTACCGCTCCTATCGGCGGTGTAGCTTGCCCTGAGATGTCGATGGGTAAAGTGATTGTATACCGCGCGCCTGCGGCTAAGACAACCGCTCCTAAGGCTGCTAAGAAGCAAGTGGTAGAGACTCCAGTGGTTAAGAAGACGGCTGTTGTTGAGGCCCCAGCTGTTGATGCACCACAGCGTTTGATCGTGCCAGCAGTGGTTAACCCTGTGATCGTATCTAAACCACAAGCCGCTAAGCCTGCACCAGTGCAAGAGACAAAAACTGCGCCAGTGAAGCCAACTGCACCGAAGCAAGACGCTGTTAAGGCCGCTCCAACTGCTGATAAGCAGGTGAAAGCAAACCTTAAAGGCCACGCACAGGCTGCAATGGCGAAAGCTGCCGGCCCACAAGAGATCAAAGAGATCGAAGTGGTTGCGGCTCCACTGCGCACTGAACGTTATCAGCAAAAAGGCGCAGGTAGCCAGGCTGCGAGTAACCAAGCCGGTGCTGCAATGACCAAGCCGAACTTCTAATCTGTTAGAATCGTTCTATAAATAAAAAACCCGCTTCGTGCGGGTTTTTTTTAGAATCGAGACACGGAAAACAAGGGGCGGGGTTCGAGGACGGGCTTTGCCCTACGGGGAACGAGGGGGGTTATCACTCGTGATTTATTACTCGCTCCTCGGAACGTAGTGTAACTCGCACCTCGCCACTGAGTGTTTTTCAGCGTACACGCGTCACACCAGTCGGCTCTTCCATACTACATCTGTACGCCCAATATTCTAATATAACCCAGCTCAACTAGATATATACACTACCTAATTGAGCTCAATAAGCACAAATCACTAAATGTTACACTTTGAAAGAAAATAAGTGTTCTCTCTTCGCTTGTGCCCTTACCATTCCGTGCCACAATAAACGCACTTCAGCGAACAAATAATGAAATATACACGGACACTTTTAGCTCTTTCACTTCCTTTTACCTATACACTGACCGCAGTTAACGCGCACGCTGCTGGCTTTCAGCTAGCCGAATATTCGGCGACGGGGCTGGGTCGCGCTTATGCGGGCGAAGCGGCGATTGCCGACAATGCCAGCGCGCAATGGCGTAATCCTGCTCTCCTCACTCAGCTTACAGGCACGCAGGTTTCGTTCGGGGCTATCTATGTTGATCCGAACCTAACAGCAAAGGGAGAAGTCACTCCTATTCGACCAAGCGAATCTATTGCAGCTGAAGCCAAAGACTTCGCAAGTAGCGCGGTTATACCTAATTTTTATCTCAGCCACCAACTTAATAACCAATGGTTTGCTGGCCTTGCCGCCGGGACGAATTATGGTATGGAAGCAGATCTTGGAAGTGATTTCGCTGCGTCACATTTTGGTGATCAAGCCTCTATCACGACAATGGAGCTTAACGCAAACATCGCTTATCAACTAAACTCCAAGTTTAGCTTTGGGGCAGGTCTTCGTTATATTCTTGCCGAGGGTCACTTTGGCGCAACCGCTCCTGACCATAGTTTGATTGGCGGAACAACGCTTAAATATATGGAAGGTGATACCACTGATTGGGGCTGGCAAGCAGGCGCCACTTGGCAGATCAGCCAGATGCACCGAATCGGTATGGCTTACAAATCCGAGGTTGACCTAACACTTGAGGGGCACGCTGAAGGAATTGGATTCCTCACACCTGCCGGTAGTAAGAAAAAAGGAACCATGGACTTACCCCTTCCAGCCACTTTTGAACTGGCGAGCTTGCATCAACTCAGCGAACAATGGGCAGTTCACGCAAGTATCAACTGGACCAACTGGAGCGCGTTTGACAAACTCGAGGCCAATCTAGACGACCGCGACACGCCATCGATGGTTAAGGTAGAGAACTGGAGAGACAACTATCGCTTTGCCCTTGGTACGACCTACCAAGCAAGCTCTAAGGTAACACTTCGCTCTGGTGTCGCCTATGACACATCGGCCGTCTCCGATAAAAACCGTACGATAACGATCCCAGAAACCGATCGCTTATGGCTAAGCCTCGGGGGCAGCTACCAATGGTCCAAACAATGGACCCTGGACGGCGGTATAACTTATATCAAAGCAAAAGACGCCGACGTGACCGAGTCACGCGGTTACCCATCCGACGACCTTGCAGAGTGGTTTGGCGGCAGCTTCACCGGCCAAATCACCGGCAACGTCTGGCTAGCTGGCATCCAAGCTAATTACCGCTTCTAGTAGCAGTCTCGAGGTGCGGGTTACACTTTTTTTTAAGAGGAGCGGTTCCGAGGAGCGAGGAACGCATCAAGTGCGTTGAACGCCTCGCACCTCGAAGGGCATCGCCCGTACCCGCTCCTCGTAGCTTTCCCTAAAATTCATCAAGCAAGTCGTCAAACTCATCCTCATCAAACTCGTCTTGGGCTGTGCGCTCAATTTCCGCGGTAAAGTCGCGCCGCTGCAGGTACGCATCTCGAGTAAAGGCATAAGGGTCCGGTGAGCGCTCAATCAGCGCCTCTTGCTGAACTAATTGAGCCCGTGTTTCCATCCCTTCCAGTGCCCACTTACCCAGTCCGGCCCAAAAATTGAGATAAGCAAGCGGTACATAAGTGCTATCGACGAGCTCAAAGGTTTCTCTCGCGGTCCAAGGCCCGTAGCCAGGAACCATCACATATGGCCCATTTCCGACCCCATAGTGTCCAACGGCATCGCCAAATGTCTTGTCTTCATAAGCCGTAATCTCCGCGGCACTGGCGATATCAATGATGCCTCCTAGCCCCACCGTCGTGTTGATGAAAAAACGGGTAAGATGAGTGACCGCCTTATCGCCATTACCCATGATCAGGTTATTAACCATACTCGATGGCTCATCAAGATTTGACAGGAAATTACCGATGCCACTGCGCACTGGTCTTGGGGTGTAATTGACATATGCGAGGGATACCGGTCTGACAAAGTACGGGTCCAGATAATCATAATTGAAATTCCACATAACTCGGTTCATCCCTTCAAGGGGATCATTCACAGCTATGCTACCATCCTGCTCCGGCGCCGCTGCGCAGCCTGCAAGGCCGAAAAAAACGAAGCCTAGAAGCTGGGCGAAGAACAATGAGGAGTGTCTGATTGTCATATCGTCTCCCTGAATGCCTTGCCGTGATACCAATACCGTACTGTCAGTGACGCACAACCAAAACATAAGTATAGGCCATGGCCAAATCTACCGAACTGAGTCAAGTGAACTTCCCTAATCCAATGAGCTTACCTAATATTGACGGTTTATCTCCACGCCAACTGGCTCGCCGAACGTCATAACATCGCTTTCACCAAACCAATCCCCCTCTCGAGTCCCCACGTTACCATCATGGTCAATACGCACACGGACTATCAGTTGCTGTAGGTCGGTGAGTTTACGTCCCTCAATCATACTATTACCATCATCGAGCACGACAGTACGCGGGAAGGCACCGAGTGGATAGCGAGCGGCAGCAACCGGCATTGGTGAGCCGTCAGCCGGGTGTACCGATACGATCAATTGCGCATTTGGTTCGATGGGCACTTGCTCGGCAATAGAAATCGTGACTGCCACAGTGCGACCCGGTGCCACGTTCTCCCCCATCTGGATCTTGGCACTTTCGATACTGCGCTCAAGCATTTCGTAGCGGGGGTCTTCAGAACCAATCATCTGTTGCATCATAGTCCAGTAGCGAATGGCGCTAGGAAAGTCTTGTTGCTCGAAGGCGTCAAAGGCAAGCAGTGACACCACGCGCAAGTCAACAAAGTCTTGCTGCATTAAGTTCGCCAGTAGACCGCGTGCCTGCTGCTGGTCGAGTGGGTCTTGTGAGAGCATCAAGGCTTGGGCATAACCCAGTTGAATATCTTCGTTATCCGACTCCAGGCGATAGGCCCGTTTCATCGCGCCAATAGCGGTATCTATATCTCGGTTGGCCAATCCAATTCGTCCGAGCAACAACCATCCGGTTGAATCTTCAGGCTGGAAATGCAGACGAGTTCTCAGGGCGAGAGTCAGTTCATCCATTTCTGGCTCAGTCAGTGATGCCCCCTCGGGTGCCATCAGTTTTTTCGATAGCTCAGGTAAGTTTGCCGCCACACCTTGCCAGCTCTTCACCTCGCTTGCGGCGCCAAACTGGTTGTACATTACGATAGTGACCACCAGCAGGAACGCCAGAGATGGACCAAATACCAGCCAGGGGTTAATCTCCCCCTTCGGTGCGACTCGATCTTGCTCCGGAATATCATCGAGGAGTGACTGCTTGAGATCCGCGATCAGCTCCTTTTGATCCTCAACCAGACCTTCATCACTCTCTTCACTCAATTCTGCTAGGCGATCCTTGTAAAAGGCTTTGTTGAGTTGATCGCGCAGTGCTTGATCTTGGTTTTGCTTACGATTAATGATCGGCAACACCACGAGTAATCCAGCAAACACCAATAGAATCGCGGAAGCGATCCAAAATAACATCATGACTTTTCTCCGTGATCCTTGTCATCCAAAAGAGCCTGCAAGCGTGCCTCTCGCTTATCATCCCACCCATTAACGGAGCTGTTTGACGCCGGCTTTCTTCGACTGCGATAGACTATCATCGTCATGCCGAAAATGATCACCGCTAACGGACCAAGCCACAAGATCGCGGTGGCGGGGGTCAGTGGCGGATTGTAGGTAACAAAATTACCGTAGCGCGCCACCATATAGTCGACGATCTCCTGCTTTGACTTACCCTCTTTAGTCATCTCATACACCTTCTGGCGCAGATCCTGCGCTAGCTCAGCATTTGAGTCACTAATGGTGTTGTTTTGACACTTAGGGCATCTTAGTGTGTGGCCAAGCTCCTTAAACTGCTGCTCTTGTTTGGGGTCATCAAATTCGTAGACCTGAATCGAAGCCATCACAGAGAAAGAGAGCAGCAAGGTCGCCATCAAGGTCAATAGGGATCGGCTGATCATAACTCGCTCTCCACTAACATTTGCTGATACATGGGGCCGAGCTTGTCCTGCCAATTGCGCGCATTCACATCACCGACGTGTCGATAACGGATCACGCCTTCGGCATCGATTAAGAAGGTCTCTGGCGCACCATACACACCAAGATCGAGCCCTAACATACCTCGCCCATCAAACAGGCTAATAAGGTATGGATTACCGAGGTCGCGCAGCCAGCCAATCGCTTTAGTGCGATCGTCTTTATAATTCAGACCAACTATCTTAACCCCTTGTTCGGCAAGTTGATTTAGGAATGTATGCTCAGCATAACAAGTCGGACACCATGTTGCCCAGACGTTAAGCAGCAAGGGCTGCCCTACAAAAATCTCCCTGTCATGTTGCATCCCGGCTTGCTCGAGATCTTCGAGGCGGAACTCAGGAACCGCTTGGCCGACTAATACCGACTCCAGCTTAGTCGGGTCATCACCACCCGCATTTTTAACCAGTTGAATAAAGAACACCCCAACGAGTAGCAGAAACGCTACTAGAGGGACATAAAGAACTTTTTTGCTCATGGTTATGCCTCCTGCGCTCGCTGCTTGCTGCCGGCTTTAGCAGGCTGCTTGCTGCGAAAACGATAGCGTCGATCGCTGATCGCCACCATACCGCCTATCGCCATCATTAGGGCACCGGCCCAAATCCAACGCACAAACGGTTTGTAATATAGGCGTACCGCCCACGAAATGTTGTCATCTAAACGCTCACCCATTGCAACGTAGAGATCGCGCGTCACACCGCGATCGATGGCCGCTTCAGTCATCATTGAACGCTGAGTGGTGTAGAAGCGCTTTTCTGCGTACAAGGTATTGATTAACTTCCCGTCGCGCTTAATGTCAAAGTCTGCAATGTAGCCGTCATAGTTGGGGCCGTCATTGTCTCGTAAGCGTTTAAAGTGGAAATCGTAACCCTTAATTTGATAATGCTCACCCGGCGCTAGGCGCACATCACGCTCGATACTGTAGTTTTGCACCATCGCAATCCCGATGACACTCACCGCAAGCCCAATGTGGCCTAACATCATCGCCCAGTGACTGCGCTGCAGTTTTTGCACACCTGCCCAGAACGTATGCCGGTGGGTGGCGCGCTGGTGAAGCTCATAACCGTGCATGAAGGTGATCCACAGTGCCATAATCCAGCCGATATACGCCATGGTGCTGAAGAAGTCGGCAAACAGCACCACGCACAGTGCACCGACGATAATCGCTGCCACTCCTGATGCCAACATCGGCTTAAATAGCTTACTCAAGCTATCTCGCTTCCAGCGCAGCAATGGACCAATGCCGAGAATAAAGGCGAACGGGATCATCAGCCAGGCAAATAGCATGTCGAAGAAAGGGGCACCGATTGAAACCGACCCCAAGCCAATTTGCTTATGCACTAGCGGAAGCAGGGTGCCGACAAGGACCACAACCAGCGCCGCCATCAGGATAACGTTATTTGCCAATAGGGCATTTTCACGTGAAATGAGGTCAAAGTTACCACGTGCGCGTACTGAGGCTCCTTTGAGCGCAAACAGCAGCAACGAGCCACCAATGACCACCACTAAGAAGCCGAGGATAAACATGCCGCGTGAAGGGTCTGAGGCAAAGGCGTGCACCGAAACCAAAATACCGGAGCGGACCAAGAACGTACCCAATAAGCTGAGTGAGAAAGCCATAATAGCGAGCAGTACCGTCCAAGCCTTAAATGTGCCTCGCTTTTCTGTCACGGCCAGCGAATGCATCAAAGCCGTCCCTGCCAGCCACGGCATAAACGAGGCGTTCTCGACAGGATCCCAGAACCACCAGCCGCCCCAGCCCAGCTCGTAATAGGCCCACCATGATCCCAAAGCTATCCCGACGGTCAAAAACAGCCAAGCTGCCGTGGTCCAAGGACGTGACCAGCGAGCCCAAGCGGTATCGAGGCGCCCAGACATCAGCGAGGCAATGGCAAACGCAAACGCAACGGAAAAGCCCACATAGCCCATGTAGAGCATGGGTGGATGCACAATCAGACCCGGGTCTTGCAATAGGGGATTCAAATCCCGTCCATCGACAGGAAAGTACGGTAAGGTGCGGTCAAATGGATTAGAGGTGAGAATGATAAACAGTAAAAAACCAACGGTGATCATGCCCATGACACCCAGTACGCGCGCGACAGACTCCTGCGGCATACCACGGCTAAACGAAGCAACCGCCACCGTCCAGATGGCCTGTATCAGCACCCACAACAGCAGCGAACCTTCATGTGCTCCCCACACCGCAGTGATACGATAAAACCATGGCAGCTTGCTATTGGAATTATTGGCCACGTACTCAACCGTAAAGTCATTGGTATAGAAGGCCCAGCACAGGATAATAAATGAGATGAGCAGCATCACAAACATCCCCCAGGACAGGGGGCGAGCGCTGTTCATCAACAACGTGTTGTTGCGAGATGCACCCAGAACCGGTAAGGCACTTAAGAGAAGTGCCAGTCCAAGCGAGATGATCAGTGCAACATGTCCAACTTCGACTATCATCACAAATTTCCTTGCTTCTGCTCTTGGCTATATTGCAGCGGCTCGTGCGTTTTCTGCATCGCATCGGCAATCTCTGGCGGCATATACTCCTCGTCATGCTTGGCCAGAACCTCAAACGCCTCTATGGTGGTTGGGTCAACCAACACACCTTGAGCAACAATACCCTGCCCCTCACGGAACAAGTCGGGAAGAATGCCATTATAGAGAACGGTGACTTTCGGTCCGATATCATGCAAGTCAAACGAGACACGCAGTGAGCTTGGGTCACGTGATACCGAGCCTTCAACCACCATGCCGCCGATGCGAAGGCGCTGGCCGACCTCGGGTTTCACACCAGACTTGCCATTAACCAACTCTGTCGGGGTATAGAAAAGGTCCATATTTTGATTCAACGCATAAATCACTAGCCCTACCGTGAGCAACGCCCCAACAAAAATGGCCGAGATCACCCCTAATCGTTTTTTACGTCTTGGATTCACGATTTGTTCTCCTAACTTAAAGCGTGTTTTCTAGGTCTTTGGCGGCATCAATGCGCGCTTGACGCTCAATTTTGCTGTTCACGTTTTTCAAAAGTTGCTGGCCGCGACGCACACTGATCAACAACAAGGCCACTAGGGCGCCAAAAGTGATACCAAACGCACTCCACACATAGCTGCTGTAGCCACCCATAGCAAGAAAGTCACCTAAAGATTCAAAATGCATAGTCTCTCCCTTACTTTTTAACTGCCAACGTTTTACCGTCCAATGCTTTGGTTGCTAGAGCCAATACCCAAGGACGGTGACTTTCTCTCTCAATGATCTCATTCCGCAAACGAATCATGGTCACTGTGGCAAAAAACAGTGCAAAACCCAACAGGTTTAGCAGTAAAGGCCACAACATGTCGTTGGAAATCGACGGCTTTGCAAACTTAGTGATCGTCGCACCTTGATGGAGGGTGTTCCACCACTCGACTGAAAAATGAATGATAGGTAGATTGATCACACCAACGATCGCCAAGATCCCCGCCGCCTTTGCTGCCGTTTTTTGATCATCAAAGGCATGGTAAAGAGCGATAACACCGAGATACAGAAACAGCAATATCAGCTCTGAGGTTAATCTTGCATCCCACACCCACCATGCCCCCCACATCGGTTTACCCCAAACCGCTCCGGTTACCAGTGCTATAAAAGTATAGACTGCGCCAATGGGGGCCATTGCCGAAGCTGCAAGGCTTGATAATTTGAGTTGCCAGACGAGACCAATGAAAGCAGCGATCGCCATTGACATATAAACCCCCATCGACCAGATGGCTGCTGGCACATGGATGTAAATAATACGAAAGCTGTCGCCCTGCTGATAGTCGGCCGGTGCGAACGCAAGCCCCCAAATGGTACCAACAGACAACGAAATCAAGGCTCCCAGTGCAAACCACGGAAGCAGTCTGCCGCACAACTGATACGTCACCTCAGGCTTTGAGTAGGGATGAAGCCATTTCCACATTGGTATATCTCACTCTCACTTTCCTTTGCGTAATGGAAGCCCTGCAAGAGCAACTCCCATCATTATCAAAGAGGTTATTGGTTAATCGATTAGTTTACGCTCACGCGCAGCGATGCACTGATTGCAAAAGGCGTCGCCGTCAGTGCTGCAACTAACATGGCCAATAAGATGGCTAATTGGCCATTATACGTAGCACCCATGGATGCCGATTCAATTGCCGAAGTAGCAAAGATCAAAATTGGTATATACAGTGGCAGCACCACCAGACTTAACAGCACACCGCCTTTTTGCAATCCAACCGTTAGAGCGACGCCTATCGCCCCAACAAAACTCAGTGTTGGCGTGCCGACGAGCAAAGTACCTACCACGGCAAGCCAAGTATTGAAATCGAGCGATAGGAGAATACCCAATAGCGGGCTTATGATTAACAATGGCAGGCCCGTTAGTAGCCAATGCGCGACGACTTTTGCGATCACGGCAAGGCTTAGCGGTATCGGCAATAACATCATCTGCTCCAATGCACCATCTTGAAAATCATCTCGAAACAGACGCTCAAGTGATAATAAAGCCGCAAGCAAGGCAGCCACCCAAATAATACCGGGTGAGATGCGAGCCAACAAATTGGGCTCAGGACCGATACTGAGTGGAAAAAGGGTGATCACTAAGATAAAGAACCACAACGGATTAAACAGGTCCGCTTGTCGACGCAAGGCGATAAGCAACTCACGCTTAATGACCATAAAGAAAATCGTGCTCACTATGCCGCTCCCAACTTTATTTTGCGTATCGGTTGATCATCGCTAAACATATCTTGATGGGTCGTCAATAGCACAATACCGCCCGCTTGCGTATGGCGAATAAACAGGGCCTCTAAGACCTTTACACCCTGTTTATCGATCGCAGTCAGTGGCTCATCTAACACCCATAGAGTTTTGTCACTCAACCATAACCGAGCCAAAGCAACCCGACGCTGTTGACCTGCTGAAAGTTTACTCACCGGAATGTCTTCACGCCCAGCTAGGCCGACTTGGGCAAGAGCTTGATAGAGAGCTTCACGATTGACAGAGCGATTTGAATGGACCGAGTGATAAAAGAAGAGATTCTCAAAGGCCGTCAGCTCACGCTTGATCCCGGTTTGGTGACCAAGGAACAACAGATCACGATGATACGCTTCACGATCATCGGCAACAGGGAGCTGATTCCAACTGACCACGCCCGATTCCTTGTCACTGAGACCAGCAATAATCCGCAGCAAAGTTGTCTTGCCAGTGCCATTGCGGCCTTCTATCTGCACCAACTCTCCCGGTTGGATTGAAAAAGAAAGGTCGGCAAAGAGCACTCGTTCTCCACGAAGGGCCGTCAGTTGATTGACTTCTAACATCCGTTTTCTATTTACAATTTATGAGCAACCATCTTAGCACAGGAGGCGCTGATATCTACGGCGTGACCTCTAGAAATGTAAAAAAACAAAAGGGGACCTAAGCCCCCTTAACATGTTGATACAAAAGATATCCACCCAAAAACACAATCTAATTAGTTCATTTTCGTTACAAATCGATTACTTGCGTTTGAGTTTGCGCTGCCCTTGCCGGAGACGCTGTTCTGGTAAGCTCTCCAGAGGTGGGACCGACTCTTGACCGGCGAGTTTTTTCTGCAGTGACATCATCAATTCAGCCTCAGCTTTGGGTAACTCACACTCATGGATTAACTCATCGAGCTCGGCCCCGAGCTGAACCATTTTAGTTGCTCGGGTATACAAACGCCCATCGGTATCGGCTTGCTCAAGTTCCAGTACGCGTTCATGCAGATGTTGAATAATATCTTGCTGCTCAGTCACACGTTGGCCAAGCCCGACAACCACTGAGCGTACCTCAAGCAACTGCTTAGAAGTTTTGTCGAGCTCTCTACCCAACTTTCGGTTCTGGGTACTGAGCTGCTCAAAGTGCTTACGACTGGCAAACGCTATCCGCAACACAACAAGCAGCAGACAGACAAAAGCAATCGACCCGATTATCATCGGGGCGGTAAACAAGGCGCTATTCATTGGGCGATCTTATTCATATTCGCAGGTCATCCAAGCTTACAGGTAAGCCATCTCATCCCATTCTTCATCTGAGAGTAGCTTATTTAGGTCAACCAAGATCAGAAGTTTACCTTCACGGTTACTCACACCTTGAATAAATTTCGAGCTTTCGTCGGCACCAACACTTGGCGTGGTATCAATTTCGGATGAGCGCAGATACACAACCTCAGCAACACTATCAACCAAGATACCAATCACTTGACGCTCTGATTCAATCACGATAATACGCGTGTTATCCGTTACCTCACCACCGGCAAGGCCAAAACGTGAGCGGGTATCTATTACGGTCACCACGTTTCCACGCAGATTAATAATACCCAACACATAGCTTGGTGCACCTGGGACAGGAGCGATTTCAGTGTAACGCAGTACCTCACGGACCTGCATAACATTGATGCCATAGGTTTCTTCCTCAAGCTGAAAGGTCACCCATTGCAGCACTTCATCGTTGGCTTGCTCTTTTCTTACTTCAATTTCATTTAATTGAGACATACCTTAATCCTCTACTAAAAGCGTGTTGTGCTGTCTAACGAATGACGGCCCGGACATCCAGTCCAGCATCAAGCATCTTAATCAGTTCTTCAACATGAACCAATGCACACATTTTTTCTCTAACCATTCCCGCAAGCCAAGGGCGTTTACCCGCAGTCTCACGCCAATTTATCATGTCCGGATTGAGTGCTTCAGTGCCTTTAAGCGCGGTACTTGCCAGCCCCCAAGTGCTCTGCCCCAACATGACGATATACTGGTACTCTGATTTATAGTGATCATCGACGAGTTTTTCGGCCATCACCCAACGAGCGGTATCCACCACATCGTACTGATTTTCACGGGTAGTATTCAAACCTAAATACCATTCCGGTCGACCGACCAAGTGAGATAATTCGCCCATTTTGTGGATGCCACCAAGCTCGTCGAGAGGCACCGCAAACGTCATACCATTGACATCAAAATACAGCACCTGAAACACCTGCTCTCGCTTGGTGCTCTGCCAAACAGGTGCCTGCTGCGCGGCCTCAACCGATTGAACCGCGAGCTCAACCTCTGGCTCTAGCTCTGGCGAAAACGACTCTGCCTCTGTCGAGATCAGTACCTGCTCTGTATCCGCCTTTTGACTAACCTCTTCGGCCATCGGCTCAAAGTGGTGATCAACCATCTGATTTTGCTGCTCAAGCTGGGCAAGCAGTTTCTCAACATCACCGAGATCTGAGCCCGCTAACTCGGGCTCATCCCCCAGCCAAGCTAAGGAATCTGATCCCGCTAGATAGTCTGGCTCTGGCTCTGGCTCTGGCTCTGGCTCTGGCTCTGGCTCTGGCTCTGGCTCTGGCTCTGGCTCTGGCTCTGGCTCTGGCTCTGGAGCAAGGTTATCGAGCTGGACAACAGTGTCAATCAAACTGGCATTGTCTTCGTCCACGTCCATTTCACTGTCATCTAGCAGTGCCGTAAAGTAATCGTCCAATGCCTGTTCACCCGATAGGCTGGGTTGGTTACTCATCAAACATTAACCTCTCAAGATGCAGCAGTAACTGTTTATAGGCGAATACGCCTCGGCTTCCAGGTGCAAAATGGGACACTGGAAGGTGCTTTAAGCTGGCGTCACGGAATTTAGTGTCTATGGGTATCGCCGAATTCCACACCTGCTCTGGGTAATCTTTTTTAAGCTGAGTCAATGTCTGTAACGACGCCTTGGTACGCTTATCGTACATGGTAGGCACGATAGTGACGGCAAAACTTTTGCTGCGCGATTTTTGCATTATCTTTAGGGTACGCATCATTCGCTCAAGCCCCTTCATCGCGAGAAACTCGGTCTGCACCGGTATCAAGATACGATCGCTGGCCGCCAAGGCATTGACCATCATGACGCCAAGGATTGGAGGGCAATCGATGATGACGTGATCATAATGCTCACGCAGGGCAATTAGGCTTTTCTTCAAGATCAATCCCATGCCGCTACGGTTGCCCATGACGCGATCAAGGGTCGCCAGTGACATATGGGCCGGAATCAGATCAATACCGTCAACCGGCGTCGAATGGATCAGCGGCTTTACGCTCGCTTCGCTGAGTGTTTTCAATTGAAACAAGTCAAACAGGCTTGAATCAAGCTCATCACTGTCGATCCCCAAATAGGAACTCAGCGAGGCGTGCGGGTCGGTATCCACCAATAACACGCGCTTGCCTTGCTTGGCGAGTAAGCCTGCTAAAGTAATGGTTGACGTGGTTTTCCCCACGCCTCCCTTTTGATTTGCTACGCTCCAGATCTTCATCTCAACTCTGCGCCATTCCCAGTTCGACCAGTATTCGTTCGGCGATTCGCTCAAGCGGCAGGCTCTCAGACGAAAGCCCAACCTTAGTCACTGCCTGTGGCATACCATACACGACACAGCTGTCTTCGTCTTGCGCCCAGATAGTGGCACCCGCCGACTTAAGCATTCGACAGCCTTCACGGCCATCCGCCCCCATCCCCGTTAATACCAGAGACAGTACTTTGGCGCCAAATACCTTGGATGCACTGCCAAAGGTGACGTCGACACACGGCTTATAGTTCATTCGCTCGCCCCCATCGATAATCCGCACACGGGGTGAACTCGAGCGCCCATCCAGCATCATCTGCTTGCCCCCAGGGGCAAGATAGGCCACGCCCGGCCTTAAGATGTCTCCATCCTCGGCTTCTTTAACGGTAATCTTACATAAGCTATTGAGACGAGACGCAAACGCATTGGTAAACGTTCCCGGCATATGCTGAACCAGTACAATAGGATGTGGATAATTGGCAGGCAATCGCGTCAAGATGGTTTGCAAGGCTACCGGACCACCCGTGGAGCAGCCGATCGCGGTCAGCTGGTAATCTTTGCCAGTTCGTTTGAAGCGGCTGCGCACCGGCGTGGGCTCAATGTGACGTGTTCTTTCACTCGGTTGCCTCGCCTCTGCTTTGGCTCGCACCAGTGAAGGCGCAGTGGTGGAGCGCACTTGACTTGCAACTTGACGACGCATAAAACTGCGCCGTGAAGCGATATGACTCACGCGCTGCTGCAACAGGCTTACTGCCTCGTCACGATTGCGCGCGATGTCTTCAAACTTCTTGGGTAAAAAATCCACGGCCCCTGCATCAAGCGCATCCAATGTCGCCTTTGCTCCCTCATGCGTAAGAGAAGAGAACATCAAGATCGGCGTAGGCGTCGCTGCCATGATTTTTTTCACTGCAGTGATCCCATCCATCACGGGCATCTCGATGTCCATCGTGATCACATCAGGCTTGAGCTGCTCAACCTTTTCGACGGCCTCTCGCCCATTGACAGCGACATCAATAACTTCCAAGCGCGGCGATGCGTTGATAATCTCACTGACTCGACGACGGAAAAAGCTCGAATCATCAACAACTAATACTTTTATTGCCATTGCATTCCTTTGATCTTACCAAAAGGCTAAATACGTGAGGCAGCCGCATACTGCTTCAGCAGGTCGGGTACATCGAGAATCAAGGCGATATGACCATCACTGGTGATCGTCGCCCCAGCCATTCCCGGAGTGCCCTGCAGAAGTCTATCCAATGGCTTGATCACCACCTCTTCTTGACCAATCAGGGTGTCAACCACAAAGCCAACCCGTTGGCTGCCAATCTGAACAATCACCACATGTCCATGTCCCTTACGTAACTCGACTTGACCTGCATGTGGAGCAAGCCAGTTTTGTAAGTAAAACAATGGAATCGATTTATCACGCACAATAATCGTCAGCTGGCCGTCCACCACGTTGGTGCGACTAAGATCGAGATGGAAGATCTCATTCACGCTCGCAAGTGGCAGAGCAAATGGGTTACCCCCAACGCCAACCATCAGGGTTGGTAGTATCGCTAGGGTCAAAGGCACCTTGATGGTAATGCGGGTCCCCTTACCCATCTCTGAGTCGATATCAATGGAGCCATTGAGGGTATTGATTGCGGTCTTGACCACATCCATTCCCACGCCACGTCCCGAGATATCTGAGATCTGCTCTTTACTGGAGAAGCCTGGCATCAGGATCAGGTTAAAACACTCTTTATCCGACAAGCGCGATGCGGCATCATCGTCCATCATGCCACGCTTGACAGCAATGCTGCGCAGTTTATTCGGATCCATACCGCCGCCATCATCGATGATCGCCAGCTCAATATGATCCCCTTCCTGCGCCGCCGATAAGATCACCTTACCCGCGCGTGGCTTACCATTCGCCTCACGTACATCAGGCATTTCGACGCCATGATCAACCGAGTTACGCACCAAGTGGATCAATGGATCCGCCAGCGCTTCAACTAAGTTCTTATCAAGATCCGTATCTTCACCGCGCATCTCAAGGGTAATTTCTTTGTTAAGGTTGCGCGCCAGATCGCGTACTACGCGAGGGAAGCGGCCAAAGACTTTCTTGATCGGCTGCATCCGCGTCTTCATCACAGCGCCTTGAAGATCCGCAGTCACCACGTCAAGATTAGCGACCGCTTTGGCCATCTCTTCATCGTTACTATTTAGACCAAGACTGAGCAAGCGATTGCGCACTAAAACCAGCTCTCCGACCATATTCATGATGGTGTCTAGCGTTGAGGTATCGACGCGCACGGTCGCCTCAGCCTGAGGCTTCTTAAGCTGTGGCTCAGCCTTAGCTGACACCGAAGTTGGCTCTTTCGCGGCAACCACCGGCGCAGCTGGCAAACTGGTCGTACTGCTTGATAATGATGGCTGTAGGTTAGCCGCTGCCGGTTTGGTCGCCATTTCAAGCTCTTCAACCGAGGGGCCCTTGCCCGTGCCATGCAGTTCATCGAGAAGCTTTTCGAACTCCTCGTCTGTCATTAGGTCATCGTCTTGTGCTGCCGCTAGGATTGGCGATGGTTCAACTGCCTCTGTCGAAACAATTGGCGTGGTCTCCTCACTCGCTTCTCCCGCCGAAGGCCCTTTGCCCGCGCCGTGCAGTTCATCTAACAGGCGCTCAAACTCATCATCTGTGATATCACCTGTGACATCAGCACATGCAGTTGGTGTCGAGGCTGGTAATTCACTCACTGCCGCATTGCTTTGAGAGGCGTTAACCGCTGAAGCATGACGACCAGGTGCACTGCCTTTACCATGTAACTCATCGAGTAGGCGGTCAAACTCATCTTGGGTGATTTCGTCCACGGGACCGACATCACTCACGCTTGGCGTGATTACCGGCTGCGGCAACTCTACTGCTGCTGGCGCCGCTGATGACGCAATGTCACTGTCTTGCGTTTCTGGTGCGGACAGGCGATGCAGCTCATCGAGTAGCGCTTGTTCGGCGACTGGCATCGGTTGCTGGCTCTGTACAGCAGCAAACTGCAGATTAACTGTATCCAAAGCGCTGAGCATGGTGTCCATAAGACTGGAGGTGAGTGTGCGTTGACCATTACGCAAAATGTCGAAGACATTCTCTGCACCGTGACATGTGTCAACAAGCTCGGTTAGAGACAGGAACCCTGCTCCGCCTTTTACCGTGTGGAAGCCACGAAATATGGCATTGAGCAGATCTTTGTCGTCGGGATTGTTTTCGAGCTCTACCAGTTGCTCTGAGAGTAGCTCAAGGATTTCGCCGGCTTCTACTAAAAAATCCTGTAGAATGTCTTCATCTAATTCGTAACTCATAAAATACCCCTAAAACCCAAGACTTGAGAGGAGGTCATCGACTTCGTCTTGAGATGAAACTGCATCCATTCGCTGCTCGGGATCAATAATAGGCCCCTCAGCAGCCAGCGTTGTTCGTTGTTTGTTTTCGACTGGTTTAACCTCTGAAGCACTGAAGACGGTTAGGATGTCCACCAGGCGCCCCTCAACTTCATTCACTAAATTGATAACCCGATGGATGGTCTGTCCGGTTAGATCTTGAAAGTCCTGTGCCATCAAGATCTCGGTCAACTGACCACGAACCTCTGTACTGTCCCCTTCAACACGCGTAAGCAACGCATCAATGTCATAACAGAGACTCTTGAAATCCGCCAACTGAATACGACCATGCATCAGGCGATTCCACTGAGGGCGGACCTCCGTTAGATGCTGATTCAGTGAGTCTGCCATTGGTAGACATCGCTCGACCGCATCCATGGTGGTATTCGCCGCCAGTTCAGTTTTCTGAATAACGTACTTTAAGCGATCCTTTGCATCTGGGATCTCGTCGTTGGCAATCTCCCCGAGCCTTTCGTCTTGGGTAAATTGCTTCAATGAGTCATGCAGTTCACGGGTCAGTAATCCAATCTCATTTAGAATGTCATTCTCACTTGCCCGATAGATGTCTAACAGCAGTGTATTGGCGTCTTGTTGCTGCTGGTTTTCCAGTAGTGTCACCAGCTGCTGCGCTTGTTGTAATGAAATCATCCTAAATTGACCTAGCCTAGATTATTGATTCAATTATTGTTGTGACTATCTATTGCCAAACGCTTATAAGCGCTCGAAGATTTTGTCGAGTTTTTCTTTTAGCGTCTGTGCAGTAAATGGCTTCACAATGTAACCGTTCACCCCAGCTTGGGCGGCTTCAATGATCTGCTCACGCTTTGCCTCTGCGGTGATCATCAGCACTGGCAAGTGCTTAAGATCGGCATCAGAACGAATGTGCTTAAGCAAATCAATACCCTGCATACCCGGCATATTCCAGTCGGTCACAACAAAGTCAAAATCGCCTTTCTTAAGCATTGGCAGCGCGGTCAAACCATCATCCGCTTCTTGGGTGTTACTAAAACCCAGGTCTCGGAGCAGGTTTTTTACGATACGTCGCATTGTTGAAAAGTCATCAACAATAAGGATCTTCATATTTTTATTCAAAATTGCCTCCACTGATTCAAGCGTCAGTGTTTATTCGTCATTGTCAGTCCACGCTCGAAGTTTCGAACGTAAACGCTGCATAGATTGACTGAGGATTTGACTCACACGTGACTCACTCACGCCGATCACCTCACCAATTTCTTTTAGATTGAGCTCTTCGTCGTAATACAACGAAAGCACCAAAGCTTCTCGTTCCGGTAGCGATTTTATCGAATCTATCAACGCATGGCGAAAAGATTCATCTGCAACCCCTTGAAAAGGCGCGTTATCATCATCTTCAGCGGTGTTGATGACATCATCAGAAACACCCAGATCATCAATACCCACGATTTTCGAACAGTTGATGTCCGTCAGCGCAGCGTGGTATTGATCCAACGACATTTCGAGAAATTCCGCGACCTCAATATCGGTTGGGTTACGGTTAAGCTGCCCTTCTAGGGTCGCTATCGCTTGTGTGATCTCGCGACTGTTACGGTGTACCGACCTGGGCACCCAGTCACCTCGACGAATATCGTCGAGCATCGCACCGCGAATCCGGATACCGGCATAGGTTTCAAAGCTAGCGCCTTTACTCCCATCATAATTTTTCTGGGCCTCAAGCAGACCAATCATGCCGGCTTGAATCAAATCATCGACCTGCACACTCGGTGGCAGGCGACCAATCAAATGGTGAGCAATCCGTTTCACCAAAGCAGAATACTTCTCTAAGAACACCTTCTGGCTGTTTTGATGAGCCAGGTGACCATAGGTTAATGCTTTATTCAAAGAACGGCTCTCCCGATATCTGCGAGCGGTTCAACAGGCGCTCAACAAAAAACTCCAGATGACCGGTTGGTGTTTTCGGCAGTGGCCAACCTAACGCTTTACCTGCCAGTGAACCCAGCGCTAGCGCCGCAGGTGAACGAGGGAATGCATCGACAACAATCTTTTGTTTTTTAACAGCTTGTCGCACTTTATCATCTAATGGAATGCATGCCACTAGTTCAAGGCTCACATTAAGAAATCTCTCTGTGACCAGGGTCAGCTTTGCAAACAATTCTCGTCCTTCGCGATAACTGCGCACCATGTTCGCCACCACTTTAAATCTCTGTACTTGGTGCTCTTTACTTAATAGCTTAATCAGCGCGTACGCATCAGTGATCGACGTCGGCTCATCACACACCACTACAACCACATCTTGCGCGGCGCGTGAGAAGCTCACTACCATGTCTGAAATACCGGCGGCGGTATCGACAATCAGCACGTCCATTTCATCTTCAAGGCTGCCGAATGCGCGGATAAGCCCAGCATGTTGAGCATGAGATAGCTCCGCCATCTTTTGCGTACCTGAAGTGGCCGGGATGATCTTGATCCCATGAGGTCCCTCGACGATGGCATCTTTAAGGTCACATTCGCCAGCAAGGACATGGCCAAGGTTGCGCTTAGGACGAAGGCCGAGCATTACATCAACGTTGGCCAAGCCAAGGTCAGCGTCCAGCACCATCACCTTTTTGCCTTGGCGCGCCATACAGATCGCCATACCTAGGCTAACATTTGATTTACCCACACCACCTTTACCACCGGTGACAGCAATAACCTTAGTCAGTGAAGGCTGGGTCAGGCGACGTAGACCACTCGCTTGGTCTTGAATCATATTCTCTACCATAATTGTTACCCCTTAAGGTGCCTCCACATCACTATTCCAGTAGTGAGGTTCATTTTCTCGTGACTTCTCCAGTAGCTCATTAGCCTTGGCCACCATGTATTTTGGTTGAGCCAACACGATATCCTCAGGCACCCGCTGCCCATTGGCGATATACGCCACTGGCAACGCGTTTTCTATCACCACGCCAATGAACTCACCCAAGCTCAATGACTCGTCCAGTTTAGTCAGAATGCAACCGGACAATGGGATCCGTTTAAAGTGGTCAATCGTCTCTTGTAAAACCTTGCGCTGCGCTGTAGCAGGTAGCACCAAATAACTGTGTATCACCTCGCCGCTTTCTTGCATCAAGGTGTCAAGTTGCTCAGACAAGCGCACATCACGCTGCCCCATACCTGCAGTATCTACTAGTATTAAACGACGATTTCTCAGCTGATATATAACATCGGCCAATTCATTTGAATCTTTAGCGACTCTTACAGGGCATCCCATGATGCGACCGTAGATTGCCAATTGCTCATGAGCGCCAATTCGATAGGTGTCTGTGGTCACCAGTGCAACGTTGTCCGCGCCATATTCCATCGCTGCGCGCGCAGCAAGTTTGGCAATAGTGGTAGTCTTACCCACACCGGTTGGTCCAAGCAATGCAACCACCCCACCTTTGCGCAAGATATCACTCTTGGCAGCCGGGATCTGGTCAGCAACTAACCCGAGTAATGCCTTCCATGCTTTGGGTGGCGGCGTATCTTCAGGGATGTAGCAGGCAAGCTGGTCCGCCAACTCTTCCGAAAGCCCCATACGTGTCAAACGCTTAATCAACATTGCTCGCAGCGGCTCACGGCGCTCAACTTCTTGCCACATCAGCCCGGAAACTTGGTGCTCAAGCAGACGGCGGATCGACGCCATTTCTTCGCGCATATTTTCAAGTTCCTCAGCCGATACCGATTCATCAACGCGACCGCGTTCATATCGCGTGGGGTCGAGCATCGGCTTACGAGAGCCTGGTCGATTGTCACTTAACATATTGGACAAATTTGGCGCTGGCTCATCGGGTGCTTGATCTTTAAAGCGTGAGATAGGTGCTCGACCTAGGCTTGGCGTATGAGTCTGACCACCTTTATGAGTCTGGCTGTCGGATTGACGTTTAAGTAGTGCAGAGAGTGAATCCTCGTTCTCTGCAGGGGGCAGCTCAGTATCACCGTCAGCAGATTTGTAGTGTCTGAGCATATTGGCAAAGCGCTGAGTCATTGATGAGCTTGACTTCTCACCCCCTTGGAGGCTCACGCGATCCTCATCGAGTTGACGCTCTGTCGCACGAGTTGGTGGGCTTACTTGTGCGTTACGCGCCGCAGGCTTGGTCGGGGCGCGTCCGGTCGGGCCGCGTCCGGTCGGGCCGCGGCCGGCCGAGCCTACCGGGTCAGCGTCGATGGCAGCAACAATTTCCACACCACCAGCCACTCGCTTATTTGACATGATCACCGCATCGTCCCCAAGCTCTTCTTTCACTTGCAGGAGTGCAGTTCTCATGTCCTTAGCGAAAAATCGTTTGATTTTCACGATGGTTTTCCGTCTAACCGGGTGTTATTCCAAATCCTAATAGGCAGGAATACCCGTAAGTTTAAAGTTACAATGAGCGGTCAATACCACTCAAATCAAATAGGGTCTAGTTTCCCACCGCCTGAACAATGCGGATCTGCTTCTCATCCGGGATCTCTTGGTATGAGAGCACGCGCAAGGTTGGAATGGTATTTTTAACAAATTTGGCCAAGGTACCGCGCAGAACACCTGAGGTCAGTAGCACAGCTGGCTCACCTTTCAGCTCTTGCTCTTGGGTTGCCTGGCTCAGAGACGACTGCAAGCGCTCCGCGAGACCCGGCTCGATGCCTGCGGACTCACCACCGGATGCCTGCATCGTTTGATGCAATATTTGTTCCAGCTCAGGAATTAAGGTAATTACCGGCAACTCTGGCTCTATACCATTGATTTCTTGAACAATTAGGCGTTTGAGCGCGATGCGCACGGCGGCAGTGAGAATGTCAGGTTCTTGACTCTTGACCGAATACTCAGAAAGCGTTTGAACGATCGTGCGAATATCACGGATTGGGATCGCCTCGTTAAGCAGGTTCTGCAGTACTTTAACCACCACGCCCAATTGCAATTGATCTGGGACGAAATTCTCCACCAGCTTAGGTGCGCTGCGGCCAAGCATCTCGAGCAGGTTCTGTACCTCTTCATGGCCAATCAACTGCGAAGCGTTGTTGACCAACAGCTGGCTGAGGTGTGTCGCCAATACCGTTGAAGAGTCGACCACGGTGTAGCCCAAAGCTTGAGCGTGCTCTTGTTGTTCGCCGCGGATCCACACCGCCTCAAGGCCGAAAGCAGGGTCGATGGTGGGCTCACCTTCAATCATACCGTAGACTTGTCCTGGGTTGATCGCCAGCTCTTGGTCAGGACGAATTTCTGCCTCACCGACTGCAACCCCCATCAGGGTGATGCGGTAGCTATTTGGCGTCAGCTCCAGGTTGTCGCGTATGTGGACCGCAGGGATGAGAAAACCAAAGTCTTGCGACAGCTTTTTACGCACGCCTTTGACCCGCTCAAGCAACTCACCACCTTGGTCACGATCCACCAGCGGGATTAATCGATAGCCAACCTCCAGCCCAATAATATCCACTGGCTGCACATCATCCCATGACAGCTCTTTCGGCGTGGTCGACTCTGCGTCGGTAGTAGCAGGAAGCTTGGGTTCATCCTTGCGGCGTTGGTGCTTTTTATTAATCCAGTATGCCCAGCCACCCGCCATCGTCGCGAGTAGCAAAAAGGCAAAGTGCGGCATGCCTGGCACAATCCCCATCACGCCAAGAATGCCGGCGGTGATGGCCAAAGCCTTGGGGTTATCGAACATCTGAAATGCCAGTTGCTCACCCATGTCTTCGTCGGTATTTTGTCGCGTCACCATAATGGCGGCGCCAATCGAGAGCAATAGTGATGGGATCTGGGCAACCAGACCATCACCGATGGTGAGCAAGGTGTAGATCTCAATCGCTTGGCCAAAGGCTAGGTCATATTGGATCATACCAATCACCAGACCACCAACAATATTGAGCATCAAGATCAAAATACCGGCGATGGCATCACCCTTAACAAACTTTGACGCACCGTCCATCGAGCCATAAAAGTCGGCTTCTTTGGTCACTTCCATACGTCGAGTTCGGGCTTGTTCTTGGTCGATAAGACCCGCATTAAGGTCCGCGTCAATCGCCATCTGTTTACCCGGCAAGGCATCGAGAGTAAAGCGAGCGCTCACCTCTGAAATTCGACCAGCACCCTTGGTAACGACCATAAAGTTGATGATCATTAGGATCAAAAACACCACCAAACCCACGGCATAGTTGCCGCCAATCACCACGTTACCGAACGCCTCAATCACATTGCCGGCCGCGCCTGGCCCCTCGTGACCACGCAGCAATACCACTCGGGTAGAGGCTACGTTCAGCGCCAACCGGAGCAGAGTGGCGATCAGCAGCACTGTCGGGAAAGCGGCAAAATCCAACGGCCTTCGGGTGTAGACCGTCACCAGCAGCACCACCATTGCTAAGGCAATGTTAAAGGTAAACGCCAAGTCGAGCAGCAGCGCTGGCATCGGCAGCACCACCATCGCCAGAGTAGCAAGCACCATGACCGGCGCCCCTATCGCAGGGATCGCTTGACGAGGTAGAGGCGGTAATTTATCGGCGAATGGGAGAGTGAGTTTCATACTGACGTTGGTTCAAGCTGACGTTGGTTCAAGGAAGTGGGCGTAGATACGATGGCAAATAAACTGCCCAAAAGTAACAAATATGCAAAAATCATTCCAAATAAACGTCAAATTTCCGACACGCCTAGACCCCCATCAATCACCGGAGATCAGATTTGATGAGTTAACTCCCCGCGGCGCACAGCTAAGTCAAAATCAACCACAGCGATACCGGAGGTGAGAAACATTGGAGGCGTGGAGCCTGAAGCAAATGCTGAGGTCATGTAACTGACGAGAGGCAGGTGGGAGACCAGCATCACACTCTCCAAGGTCTCTAGCTCTGCGACTGCGCACACATACTCGAGTACATCATCAGCATCACCATACGGCGTGATGTCGTCACATGTTTCTACGCTACCAACATCAAATTTATCCTTGATGGTATCCCAGGTTTGCTGAGCACGCACATAGGGACTGACCAGTACCTTGTCGACCTCTTGACCGGCGAAGGCAAGAAGCTGATCGGCGGCCGCCAAACTTTTGTCGATGCCCTTGGCAGTCAGTTGTCGCTCGGAGTCTGTCGCGGCGAACATCTCGGCTTCGCCGTGACGCATAATAATTACTTTCATTATTCTAACCTATTATTGCGATGGGCTTGGACATACCCAATCCAGTCACGATCTTGTGTGTATTGTGTTGTTTATTGGTATGACATACAAGTGTCACTGTCTCAAACAGTGATTGTCACACAAATCACGCTACCGGTATTTGATCATACGTTGCTTACCACAAATCAATCATTAATCAGCGGAACTCAAGCCATCTTTAGACCTAAGTATCTTTGCTTAAACTACCACGCCATAACAAGTTTTTTTATTAACAATTTTACCTAACACCAGTTTACCGCCATACTAGTAGGCAACGCGAGACTATCCATTCTAGGTCGTAATGGGAGTACCACTTCAATCACCAGACAACCACCGGAGCCCTCCCGTGCACATTAGCCCTAATGATAACAGCCACTACCACGCCCTGACCCTAGACAATCAACTCAGGGTTCTTGTAATCAGCGATGAGAATGCACAAAAGTCGGCTGCGGCACTGGCGGTTAATGTTGGGCACTTTGACGACCCAGAAGACAGACAGGGTTTGGCGCATTATCTCGAACACATGTTGTTTTTAGGCACCGAGCAATTTCCTGTGGTGGGAGACTTTCAACGCTTCATCAGCCAGCATGGCGGCAGCAATAATGCTTGGACAGGTACCGAGCACACCTGCTACTTTTTCGACATCAGCAACGAGCATTTTGAATCGGGCCTGGAGCGCTTTAGTCAGTTTTTTGTCGCCCCGCTGTTCAATCCTGACGCTGCCGACAAAGAGCGCCACGCGGTTGATTCAGAATATAAGATGAAAATCAGTGATGATAGCCGTCGCATCTATCAGGTACACAAAGAGCTGATCAATCAAGAGCACCCCTTCAGCCAGTTCTCCGTCGGCAGTATTGATACCCTTGAGGATCGAGATAACCAATCCATCCGTGACGTCGTGATGCAATTTCATCAGCAGGAGTACTCAGCCGATCTCATGACCCTGGTGCTGATCAGTCCAGTGAGCCTTGAACAACTGACCGGGTTGGCGAAGACCTACTTCAGCCCTATCACCAATAGCGCCAAGGCAAGCAAGCAAATTGAGCCACCTTTTGTCACAAATGAGACTATAGGGTTAAGGGTGAATATCGAGCCTGTCAAAGAGATGCGTAAATTGTCCATCTCTTTCGCCCTACCCGCCATGGACCACCATTATCAAACCAAACCGCTGTCGTACATTGCGCATATGATTGGCTATGAGGGACCGGAAAGCTTGATGATCAAGCTCAAGCAGCTCGGTTGGATCGTCAGCCTATCTGCTGGTGGCGGCGTCAGTGGCAGTAATTACCGCGAGTTTACGATTGGCTGCTCCCTCACTGAGCTCGGATTGGAGCACGTCGACGAGATTATCCAAGCGGTCATGCAGTATATTCGCCTAATTGAGCGTGAGGGACTGGATGCTTGGCGCTACGATGAGAAGCGCGCAGTGCTTGAGGCGGCTTTTCGCTTTCAAGAGCCTACCCGTACCCTAGACAAAGCCAGTCATCTGGTGGTCAATATGCAACACTATCACAGCGATGACTATGTCTATGGTGATTACATGATGCTCGACTATGACTCGGTGGCCATCAAACAAGCCCTGAGCTTTTTTACCACCGACAACGCTAGAATCTCTTTAGTCGCCAAAGGGCTTGAGTATGACCGAGAAGCGCAGTGGTACTTTACTCCCTATTCAAGTCGCCCTATTTCCGCCGCCGAGCATCAACTTTATGCCACCGATGACACAAAGTTCGCTTGCGGTCTGCCTCAGCAAAACCCGTTTATCTGCTACGACCTAGAGCCGAAAGCGGTCGAGGCACACGAAGAGGTGCCCAAGATCATCGAAGAGGCAGAGGGTTTTGCCTTGTGGCACCTGCAGGATGATCACTATCGCGTGCCAAAAGGTATGAGCTATATTGCCATCGACAGCCCACATGCGGTTTCATCACCCAGCAATATTGTAAAAACGCGCTTATGCGTCGAAATGCTCCTAGACTCCCTCTCTGAGGACACCTACCAAGCCGAGATTGCGGGAATGGGGTATAACCTCTACACCCACCAGGGGGGCGTCACCCTCACTGTGTCCGGCTTTTCACAAAAGCAGCCGGAGCTGCTTAAAATGATCCTGCGTAAGTTTACCGAGCGCAGTTTTAACCCAGCGCGTTTTGAAACCATTAAGACTCTGCTGGCCCGCAGTTGGAATAATGCGGCCAAAGATCGCCCCATATCCCAGCTGTTCAATACCATGACCGGATTATTGCAGCCCAATAACCCGCCGGCTTCAGTGCTCGCCGCGGCGCTCGAATCGATAGAGCTTGACCAGTTACCGCCGTTTGTCGAACAGCTACTTGCCACCTTGCATGTTGAAATGTTTGTCTACGGCGACTGGACCCGCTCCGAAGCTCTGGCACTGGGGGAGACGATTAAAGATGCGCTGAGAGTCAAAAACCAAACCTATAAGGAGTCGCTGCGCCCGCTGATCATGCTCGGCAACGAAGGGACTTATCAACGTGAACACCAGTGTGGTCAAGACGACTCTGCCGTGGTGGTGTACTACCAATGCCCCAATAGCGATACGCGCTCAATTGCCCTGTACTCGCTCGCCAACCACCTAATGTCGGCCGCATTCTTTAACGAGATCCGTACCAAGCAGCAGCTTGGCTACATGGTAGGCACCGGCAATATGCCCCTCAATCGACACCCTGGGATAGTCCTTTACGTCCAATCGCCCAAAGAGGGCCCGAGCGCCCTGATGCACTCGATTGATGAGTTCCTCAATGCCTTCTACCTGCTGCTAATTGAGTTAAATGAATATCAATGGCACAGCAGTAAGCGCGGCTTGTGGAATCAGATTGCAACGCCCGACCAGACCATGCGCAGCCGAGGTCAGCGCCTCTGGGTGGCGATTGGTAATAAAGATCACGATTTTGACCAAAAAGAGCAGGTGCTTAACGAGCTGAAATCGCTGACACGGGCCGATATGATCCGTTTTGTGGTCAACGAGCTCAAGCCCCGTGCCTCCAACCGCTTGGTTATGCACGCCACCGGCAGCGCGCATCAAGATAGCGAGCCACTGGTGCTGGGTCACCAAATCGGCTCTATCGACGAGTTTCAGCTTAAGCCCAAAGACTGCGAGTTGGGCTAATCTTGCTCAGAAGCAACAATCGAACGCAGGCTGTGGGGATGTAGCTTGATGCACACGCCTTGATGTTTGATCGCCAAGGTAGGATTAGCAAGGCGCTCCCCCTCCCCTTTAGGGCTGGATAATTTGAGCGTAGCGCCGAGCTGTTCGGCCTTGCGCTGCAGATTATTAAAACCCTCAATGCGCTCTAGTTCGCTGACGAAATCCTCCACCGTCTGAGCATCCGATGGAATGACAAACTCTACGTGCTCCCACCCTTGCTGTGGATATAGCTTACCTTTGGCGGGAAAAGGCAACTCAAGGCACTCTATCTGCCAAGCATCAACAGTTACGGGCTGATTGAAGCGACTGACGATGATTGGCCGGTGATTGATCTCGGCGGATGAAATCTCCTCCCCATACGCCCGCCATGCCAGTCTCGCTTGCTCGGCAATATCGGGATCATTGATCCTCAGTGCAATATGATCCGCCTGATAGGGACTGAGATCAATATCCAGCATCTCCGCGAGTTGGGTAATCTTTTGCATAAACTGAGGCAAATCCTCTAGCATTTGCCGAGGATCAAGGCGTAAGGTATCCAGTGAGGTCATGGTTTTTTCTCTAATTCGACGCAATGCTTGGCACTATAGCGCTTCTAACGAGAAATTTCCCTAAATCCTCTCTGTATGACAACCGATAAAGTTGTTATCATTAGCGCCATTTTTGTGAACTACTACAAATCTCAGTCTGCTTATACTGGGCTTTCGTCCTTGAAATGAAGGAAACGCGTGTGAATATCCAAGCACTTATTAATGACAAAGTATCTCAGGCTCTCGAAGCCGCTGGCGCACCTGCAGGCAGCCCTGCTGCTGTCCGCCAATCTGCAAAGCCACAATTTGGTGACTACCAAGCTAACGGTGTGATGGGTGTTGCGAAGAAACTTGGCACCAATCCACGAGAATTTGCTCAGAAAGTGCTCGATGTTCTAGACCTAGATGGTATCGCGAGCAAAGTAGAAATTGCTGGCCCTGGCTTTATCAACATCTTCCTTGATGAAGCGTTTTTGGCTCAGCAGGCGGATGCCGCACTGGCGGATTCTCGCCTAGGTGTCGCAGCTGAAGCACCACAAACCATCGTGGCAGACTACTCTGCACCAAACGTGGCAAAAGAGATGCACGTGGGCCACCTGCGCTCAACCATCATTGGTGATGCGGTTGTGCGCACACTTGAGTTCCTAGGGCACAATGTGATCCGTGCGAACCACATCGGTGACTGGGGCACCCAGTTTGGCATGTTGATCGCCAACCTAGAACGTGTGCAGCAAGAGTCCGGTGAAGTCTCTATGGAGCTGTCGGATCTGGAGGCTTTCTACCGCGAGTCGAAAAAACTCTACGATGAAGACGAAGAGTTCGCGGTGAAAGCACGTAACTACGTGGTGAAACTGCAAGGTGGCGATGAGTTCTGCGGCGAAATGTGGAAAAAGCTTGTCGACATCACCATGATTCAAAACCAGCGCAACTACGACCGCCTAAACGTGTCACTGACTCGTGATAACGTGATGGGTGAGAGTCAGTACAACCACATGCTGCCAGGCATTGTGGCTGATCTAAAAGCGCAAGGCCTAGCGGTTGAAGATGACGGCGCGCAAGTGGTGTTCTTGGACGAGTATAAGAACAAAGATGGCGACCCGATGGGTGTTATCATTCAGAAACGCGACGGTGGCTTCCTCTACACCACGACCGACATCGCTTGTGCGAAATACCGCTATGAGCAGCTAGGTGCGGATCGCGTGCTGTACTTTATCGACTCACGTCAACACCAGCACCTAATGCAAGCATGGACTATCGTACGTAAAGCCGGCTATATCCCTGAGTCTGTATCACTAGAGCACCATGCGTTTGGTATGATGCTGGGTAAAGATGGCAAACCATTTAAGACTCGTGCTGGTGGCACTGTACGTCTGGCAGACCTGCTTGATGAAGCCGAAGAGCGCGCAGCGAAGCTAATCGAATCGAAAAACCCAGAGCTGGATGCTAACGAGAAAGCCAAGATTGCTAACACGGTTGCGATGGCCGCCGTGAAGTACGCCGACCTTTCTAAGCACCGCACCACCGACTACGTGTTCGATTGGGACAACATGCTGGCCTTTGAGGGTAACACCGCGCCATACATGCAGTATGCCTACACTCGTGTTGCTTCTGTGTTTGCTAAAGCTGGCGTAGCCATGGACTCGCTAGAGGGTGAGATCAAGGTTACCGACGAGAAGGAAAAAGCCCTAATCGCGAAATTGCTGCAGTTTGAAGAAGCCGTACAAGCGGTGGCTCGCGAAGGTCAACCACACATCATGTGTAGCTACCTATTCGAGCTTGCAGGTCAATTCTCAAGCTTCTACGAGGCTTGCCCAATCCTGATCGCTGAAGATGAATCGGTTAAGCAGAGCCGCCTGAAACTGGCTGCGCTGACGGCAAAAACCATCAAGCAAGGTTTAGCATTGCTGGGTATCGAAACGCTTGAGCGTATGTAAGCGCTGGTCTCGATGAGATAAGAACTTAAAAAGGTTGATGTGAGAGCATCAACCTTTTTTATAGCTGAGAACAATAGAGAGAAGATGGAATGAACACAATGAACTTTGAACTGCACCCACAACTTGTTGCGGATACCAGCGTTATTGGCCACTTTCCCCTGTGTATTGCCCTACTCCACCGTGACAGTGCTGTTCCTTGGATTATCTTAGTGCCGAGACGCAATCACCTCAAAGAGCTTCACCATCTGCCAATGAAGGAGCAGCAGCAATTTCTACTCGAATCACAAGCGGTGAGCCAAGCGCTTGAGGCCACTTTTCGCCCAGATAAACTCAATTTAGGGGCTCTTGGGAATATGGTGCCTCAGTTGCATTTCCATCATATCGCTCGCTTCAAAGACGATGTTGCTTGGCCTGGCCCTATATGGGGCAACACTCCGGGCGAGTTTCGCTCACAGACAGAGCAACAAGCTATGCTTATCCGGCTGCAAAATGTTCTCTCACTGAGCTCATTGTTTAGAAAAGCGCAGGGATAGACACACGCAAGTATTATGCCTGAGAGCCCACGAATGATAGGCTCTCATTCTTATAAGCCTTGCGTAAAATAACTACCCCAAAGCAAAGCGCGATGGAGGCGAGTAAGCAACCCAGTAAGTTACTCTTTCCCTTTACTCGAGCAAGAGTCACACCCACTGCCACATTTATTATTGCTCCGCAACAGCTTGTAGAAGATATACCCGCCAGCGACTAGCGCGAAAAGTAACACCGCAGCAATATCCCAAAAGGAATCGGGTTGAGTATACATATTCCAATCTCCTATATATTTTTCACCGCTATTTCATCGGGCTGCTTCGAGCGGACAAAGCTGTCTTTTAGTCCTAGCACCAGCAACATTACTAATGCGCTAAAGTACACCACTGACATCAACTCAATCCCGCTTAGAGCAAAATACCCCCCCAACGAGTAGGTCATGGTCGCCACAGTAAAACCAATCAGAGTTGGAAGGAAAATCGACAGCAGCATCCATTTGTATTCCCCCGTTTGTACTCGAATCACCATGACGGTTGCTAAGCAGGGAGGATAGAGGATAAAGAATAAGATCAGTGCGACCGCAGCAATTTCGCCATGACCTGCCAGCTCTTGCGACTCGCCCATTCGCTGCTCGAGTTTCTGATTACTGTCTTCATCTTGCTGAAATAAAACGCCTAGTGTCGCTACACTACTCTCACGAGCAGCAAAAGAAGAGAACAAGGCGACATTAATCTTCCAATCAAAGCCGGCATACTGGGTAACTGGCTCTAATGAGCGGCCAAACATACCTAGCAGTGAATTTTCCAACCTTAATTCACGCATCTCTCGTCGGATACGTTTGCGATCAGAAGAGAGCTTTCTCAGCGCTCGGTTTACACTGCGGGCATCTTGATTCCCCTTCGGTGGTGCAGTGACCTCAAAAAACTGCGCGTTGCGCTGAGCAAACCGCTCATTAACCTTACTTGAGGCCTCTGCGCCCTTGGCATTGAGCTTTGCTTGTCTGAAATCATTATAGAAGTTGACCAACTCAGGGATAGACTGCTGGTCAAAACGCCCAACGTACTCTGTCTTCGCCAGTGCCTGTTCAAACTTAGCCACCGCTACCTTGGCGTCTGCAACAAAATGGCGCTCATCCTCTGCATCGATGCCTGGGAATTGGAGTAAGACAAAAATCACAGTTGAGACAGCAAGCACAATAGTGCCCACCTTACGCACATAAAGCCAAGTCCGCTCAAGCGATCGAATCGCCACACCACGCAAGGTAGGAAGGTTATAGCGCGGCAACTCCATCACAAATGGGGCAGTTTCAGTCTTTCGCAACACGGTTTTGGTCAGCAGCTTCGAGACTAATAGCGCGGCAATAATCGAGATAGTGGCAATATAAAAAGTCATCAATGACTTTGATTCAACGAAGAATATCCCGAGCAATAAGGTATACAAAGGCACTTTTGCCAAGCAGTTCATGTACGGCACCGTCAGGATAGTCGCTAATCGTGCCCGATTATCGGGTATCCCCTTGGTCGCCATGACGCCAGGTACCGCGCATCCCCCAGCAAAAACCCCAGCGAGGATCATCGGTAGGGTGCTCTGACCATGCAGGCCAAATCGATGCAGGATACGATCTGAGATAAATGCAATCCGCGCCATATACCCTGAGTCTTCGACTATGGCGATCAAGGCAAATAAGATTATGAATATTGGTATGTAGTTCAGCAGTGTATTGGCCGAGTCCACGATCCATAGCCCCATTGAGCGCACATAAGGGTCATGGAGAAAGCCAGCATCAGGGAGAATGCCTGCGATAAACTCTCTGAGTGACGCAAGAACAGGCCACCAATAATTCGTCAATTCATACCCATACACAATCGCGCATTGATAGATAACAAACACCGTTAAGATCAGAAAAAAGGGCGCGGCGTAACGATTTAAGATCACACCATCAAGCTTTTGAGTCCAACTAGAGTGACGCTGCTGGCTTGGTTGCTCGGTGACTACTTGTGCTAAAACCTCTCCAACCACTTTATGTCGTTGTGCGACAATATAGTCACTGACGCTCGATGACAGTGTCGACTTCAAACGATGCTGATGCTGTTTAACAAGTTCAGTTATTTGATCGAAAGAAGTATTATCAAGCTCCCGATTAAGTAACGAAATCGCCTCAGCATCATTCTCCAGCAGGCGTAATGCCAACCAGCGCAGCGGTGGCAATTTAACCTGCTTTTGCGGTGTAATCGCCGCTGTCAGCTGGGTAATTGTCGCTTCTAATTCTGGATATGGGACACAGAAATTTGACTGTCTTACCGAGTCTATAATCGCAGAAACGTCCTCAACGCCTTTACCCAGGCGCCCAACACACTGTGCAACGGGCACGCCGAGGGCATGCTCAAGCTTTTGCGCATCAATCTTGAAGCCCTCGCGCTCAGCAACATCCATCATATTCAGTGTTACAGCCACTGGTAGCTCAAGCTCGAGCAGTTGCAGAGTCAGGTGCAGTGAGCGACTAAGATTAGCGGCATCAATGACATTGAGCACCGTATCAGCCTGCTCCTCTAAGAGGGCACGACGAGCAACACGCTCCTCAAGAGAGAAGCTGGTCAGGCTGTAGGTTCCCGGTAGATCCACCAGTTGATAGCTAGATGAACCTATTGAAAAATAACCAACTTTCTTATCAACTGTCACTCCCGGATAATTAGCAACGTGCTGTCTTGCTCCGGTCAGAAAATTAAATATTGTTGATTTCCCAGCATTTTGTTGCCCCGCCAGAAGGACTTTCTTCCGTTGCATTATAATATTCTCCCCTTGAAAACTATTTGTATTCTTTTATTACAACAGTTTCTGCCTCTGTCTTTCTGACAACGATATGCGTATGCCCAACCCTAATTTCTATCGGATCACCCAAAGGTGCTGTTCTTATAAAACTAATTTCCGTATCTGGGATGAGACCGAGATCAAGTAGCCGCTGCCTGGTCGCACCAATAGATTGGTGTGCGATGATTTTTCCAGTGCCACCTATTGATAGTTGACTTAGTTTCTTTTCCATTACATAGCTTCCCTTCTTATCCCAACAATATTTTGCGATCAGTCCGGGGGTTAATTAAAGAAATAAATTACGAAATACATTGTTACATGATTTAGATCAAATGATACAAAAATGAGAGGCATTATCGTTTGTTTTTACAGTTACGAAAATTTGTACACAAATAAAGCCAGTAACAATCTAGATAAGTTACAACTCATTATCGAGAAAAGGGGACGATCAAATGAAGAGCATACAATGGAGTGGATTGATACTGGTATTGTTGCCAGGGTTGGTATTGGCCCATACCCCCTTGTGTTCATGTTATGACTTTGGTGATAACACTATATTATGTGAGGGTGGCTTTTCCGATGGCTCCTCTGCCGCTGGAGTAAAGATGTTGGTTGTGGATAGCGATGGGAATGAGCTTATCAGCGGTGAAATAAACCAAGACAGTGAGTTTGAATTCGAAAAGCCATCTGTCGATTACAAGGTAGTTTTTGATGCAGGTCCTGGCCATATCATTGAGATAGATGGCAAGGATATCGTTGAATAATTTGAGTTTATTAATAGGGATGTAAATAATGAATAAATTTGCTTTGATGGCAGGTGTCGCGGCGATCGGTTTTAGTGCGGCATCGCAAGCACACTTTCAATTGTTGTATACGCCAGAATCACAATTAGAAAAGCCAGCAACCATTGATATGAAGCTTGTTTTTGGCCACCCAATGGATAATGGTCATGTTATGGACATGGCACAACCAGAAGAATTTTTTGTTCTATTTAAAGAAGATAAAATCGACCTACTGAAAGATCTGAAAAAGATTACTTGGACAGGGCATGATAACAAGGCTGATGCCTACCAGGTAGAATATAAGATTCGTCGTAATGGTGATTATATTTTCGCGCTTGTTCCTGCTCCTTACTATGAAGAAGGCGAGGATATTTATATCCAGCAAATTACCAAACGCTACATCAATAAGGGCAGTTTACCAACTGGGTGGGAAGAGCCACTTGGTCTAAAAACGGAAATCGTCCCACTGGTCAAGCCTTACCAAGTGTTTACTGGCAGTACCTTCACCGGGCAAGTGCTGTCCAACGGTGAGCCTGCACCGGGTGTCGAGTGTGAAATCGAGTTTATTAATACCGATATCGACTCTCAAGCAAATGCCTTTGGCAAAGACACATACAGAGAGCCACCTGCATCAGCAATTGTCGCAATGACCGATGATAACGGTATGTTTACATTTGGTATTCCAACTGCCGGAAAGTGGGGCTTCGCTTGTCTGGGCTCAGGCCCTGACACTGAGTTCAAAGGTAAAGAGCTATCGCAAGACGCGGTCCTTTGGATTGAAGCTCAGGACCTTTAATTCGCTAGCCCACATAGCCAAAACAGTAAAGCTAGCCTCGTCGCTAGCTTTATCGTTTCATGGACTTATAAGCCAAGGTAGGCCCTACCCTTTGCGCAATGAATAGGGGATTTTTATGTGTAAACGTTTCTTTTTCGCCATTATTTTTTCGTTCGTTGCTTTCACACAAAGCTTCGCTCATACAGCCCTAATGTCCTGTTATGATGAAGGTAATGGCTACGTGATCTGTGAAGGTGGCTTTAGTGATGGTGCTAGTGCCGAAGGGGTTGAGTTTCGTATCGAGCAAAATGCGACCGTGGTTATGCAAACCAAGCTTGACGAGTTTGGAGAGGTTTATTTTGAGAAACCCAGAGGCCGGTACACGGTAGTCCTTAATGGTGGTGAAGGTCATGTTGTTCACATTGATGGCCGAGATATCACAGAGTAGGTGCACAGATGAGTCAGTCAGAGCCAGTTATTCAGATCTCTAATTTAGATCACAGCTATGGCAGTAAGTCTATCTATCAACAACTTAACCTCAGTATAGAACCGGGCACCAAATTTGGCCTATTGGGAAAAAATGGAGTAGGTAAGTCAACGCTGATTAATCTGTTGATGGGATATCTAAAACCTCAGCAGGGTCAATGCCTTATTTTTGGTGAGCCTGCCAACCAACTTTCACCCAAGACGCGAGCCCGAATCGCCTTACTCTATGAGGGCTTTATTAGTTATGATTCGATGACCATTGCTCAGGTAGAGGCCTTCTTCTCAGCCTTCTACCCTGGCTGGAAACGCCACTACTTTCAGGACCTGGTCGACCTGATGGATGTCAGCCTCAATCAACCATTAACTACATTATCATTTGGTCAAAAATCCCAGGTGATACTCGGGTTGTTACTCGCCCAAGATGCTGATCTACTGATCTTAGATGACTATTCCATGGGCCTTGATGCCGGTTACCGGCGTTTGTTTATCGACTACCTCAAAGACTACCTCGACGGTACGAGTAAAACGGTACTCATTACCACACATGTGATGAATGACCTTGAAACACTGGTCGATCAAATCGCTATTGTCGACAGAAGCACATCCGTTTACCACAGCAGTATGACTCGATTTAATCAGGAGTTTCGCTGTTATACCACGCAAGATCCACAGCTCTGTTTAGAACACCTTCCTATCAAGACTAACCTTATCCATCGTACTGAGTCAATGAGAAATCAGCCCTATCTTTATTCTTTTGCTGAGCAGCAAGAGCTTGAACAAGCCCTTGCTAGTCCATTAACAGAGATAAAGATGACCTTTGAAGAACGATTTTTAGGCTACGTAGGAAAGTACTAATGACCCTTAACCCTATCTACCACAAAGAGTGGCTCAAACTGGCACGCTACTCGCTTGGTTTAGCAACATTGGCGCTCACTATCGGCATCTATTTCTACTTAGATTTAGTCGGGCAGTTTGCCAATATCGAGCCAGAGTCAATGATGTGGTATCGATTTGCACATTTAGGCGATAAACCCTACTCATCACTACAGCTTGTCTTCATCGCTAACGCGGGTTTGATTGCTGCACTACAATATGTCCCAGAGGCACTGGGTAAACGTGTCCGAATCCTAACCCATTTACCCTTGCCTTTGACACAAGTTGTGGTTGCTCACCTTGTCAGTGGAATCGGCTTAATTCTGTCAATTAACGGCTTGTTGGGAATCATCATCTTATTGACTGTCCATGCTAACTACCCAATTGAGATTGTTGAAGTTACGCTCAAGGACCTCACCTTTGGTCAATTACCCGCCATCAGTCTTTATCTAGGGCTTGCCGCCTCTATCATTGAAAGCCGCTGGGTTTATCGTGCAGTCAAGCTCGCACTTGGACTATTAATCACTTTTTCCCTGTGTAAAGAACACTATACCAACGTCGACCTGCTATGGCTCGGCGTCATCGGGTGGATGTGGTTGCCACTGAAAGACAGCTTTTTAAGCGTTAAAACCCGTCGTATCCAAGGCCCTATCTATAAGGCAGCGATACCAGTCATCTTTTGCTGTTTGCTGTTTGTCTCAGCCGTCGATTTACACCAACAGTATGGCGCTAATAAAAGCAAATACTATGTATTTTACTCCAACCTGTTGCAGGACTTCGTCTACCAAAAAAATGGCGAGAATCACACATTTTTCTACGGGACACCAAGTGCAAAATTAAATAAAGCCGAATTTGAAACTGCATTACCCTTTGTTTATTGGAAAAACTTGGATATCCAAGGCAAGTTACCCATCGAAGTCGAGGGTAAGCACTATGACAAGCACCAGATCCGCACCTCACGCATGAGTTTGCAGTATGCGCCAGACCGGTTTAACAACATTGAAGCTCAACTCTATCCTCTGTTTAACCCAATTAGTCACCTAGGCTCAATTCGCTTTCCTGAAGTCGCTCTGACCACATCATCTGATCGCTTTATCGCGTACCAGGCTGAAACCGCCAAACCCGATCCAAGCTTGAGCATGCGTCTCAATAGTAAAGCGAGCGCAGTCGGCCTGCGCTTTCCTATCCGGTCTGTGTGGGGCAAGACGACCAATATGAAGCCTTTTGACTGGGGCTACTTTGTTAAAGACGATGCAGGGAAAATATATAACCTCGGTATGACGGATGATCAGATCTACGTCAAACCCGTTACTGTTCCTGCTGGTATCCAAGAAATAGAGTATATCCAGGTCTCGGAGAATCGACAGAAACTGTTTTACGGCTATGCCATTGATACACAAAGCCAGGTGTTTTTAATTCGTTACCCCGACTATCAGTTTGTTCAACTTGATCTCGATGGTTTCAATCATCACACCATGAGCTTTCAACTTCTCTCTGACCCGTTAAACTACCTTGTTCGTTACGATGATGGACATCTTTATCAAGCTGTACTATTCGACAAGGATTTGACTAAACTAGGCAGCGTTAATTTTGACTAGGACGCCAGTGAGTCGTTGGCAGGCCTTAAATGAACGCATAGTAACAATAGTTTCAGTGATTATTCATCGGTTATTAAACCTCATACTCACAACGATTAATCTCCAAGAACTGACTTCGGTAGACGCTAGAGCCCATGCGCCATAATGGCGCATGGAACTCGTGATTGAGTACTAAAATGGTTCAAAAATATAATTCAATTTCACCCTACTAACAGGCTGTCGCTTTCGTCACATTCCTTGTCGTTTGAGCAATAAACAAATTAATTCAGTGGCTTATATTCTATATTCCACCTAATCGTCTGAAGCGATTGTGGAAAGCTGAGCCAGAGGTGGTCGCCAATAAGCATCACCGAGGCAGTATGCGAAGGTGCCCTTGGTACCCGTGGCATTGTCCCCCGATCATGCCACGTTCCTTTTTCTATTCTTGAATACTCGCTAACCAGCTGTCACTGTGTCGATGGGTCGATATGAGACTGACGCGATACAAACTGTCGTGGGGTGACACCGTACTGCTGTTTAAACTTTTGACTAAAGTAAGAGGGATCATTGAATCCACATTGATAGGCAATATCGGATACCGATGAGCCCTCGAGCAAGAGTTGGCTCGCCCTGGCAAGACGTATCTTATTCACCGCCTCAGTCATGGTACTGCCCGTCATCTGCTTAAATTTACGCTGTAAGCTTCTTTCTGAAATGAACAGCCGTTTGGCTGCCTGCGCAGTACCAAAGTTCGCCTCACTGCACTGCACCTCAATTAACTTCAAAACCTTAGCTAGCCAACGTTGTTGGGGTATTGATAAACCTGTTGGCGTACTCTTTAGTACGTTTAACATATCAATATACTGAGCTGAACTTAGATCGTCACTCACAATGTTATTTTGCGGGCCTCCTATCCAGCTGTCGCCATCCTCCAAGGTACACCGCGCATGTCTATAGCAAATCGCCTCCCCCTTTTTATGACGGGATCTACGCATAGCAACGATAATCGCAGCGGCAATCAACCCACCCGCTACCATCATCACAAAATGCGGGTTGAGATACCATGGCCGCCCTACAAGCAACCATAATGACTGGCGAGCTTGCTCCTTGCCAAAAGCAGAAACAAGCTTGATCTCAATCTTGCCGGTATCTGTTGCGCTGGTATCCACGCTGATAGCCTGGTTCCAACGTAGTGGCAACCATGGCTTATCATTACCAATACGATAGTATTTGCTATCTTCAGAACGATAGGGAAATGCACCAATCAATATCTCTAATCTATCGCCCTTTTCAACTCTAATTGGCTTTGCCCACGCTTGGTTGGTTGCGACTGGCTGTGAATTAACCAGCACTTGTGAGTTGACTAACCGTACAGGAGTTAACTGCGATAGATAGTGAGGGGGGTCAAGCGGCCGAACGGTTTCTCTGTGATAATAGACACCTCGGTCAGTAGCAATCCAAACTTCTCCTCTCCCCAGGCTAACTATGTCGTGAACCTTAATCTGAGTGCTGGCCAATGGTGCCATATTTAGCTTTAAGTAGGCTGTGGCTTGACGCTCAGTATCGAAGCGAAAAATCCCATCGTCAGTCGCAAGCCAATATTGATTGTTAACCTCAGCAATCGCATTGACAGGTGGAGTGGGAAAGTACTGGGCCATGAATTCTGGGCCTTCTAAGCTAAACAGCCCTAACCCGCTACTTGTAGCGACGAAAAGCTCGTTTCGCTGTGATGAGTAATGAAGCCGCTTAATGTCACGTTGGCCTGAGTGGCGAATATGCCTCAACAGTGACCCTTGCGTGATATAAAGGCCACAGTTCGTCGCAATTACCCACTGGGAGTCTATTTGCAGTGCGTCGTGAATAAAGATGGGATCATGACCACGACTAGCAAGGATCTCTAGCAAGCTAAAGGTGGTCAGTCGCTTCTCAATCGGTTGGTAAATATAAAAATTATAGCGATCACTAAACCACAACCAATCTTGGCTCTGACCTATCGAATGAATTGGCTCGCTCACGGTCAGGACGGCTTGTGGCTCTCGGTGAGGAAGTAGGCGGATAATGTCGCGCCGATCAAAGCTCCAAAATACGCCCTCAAAGTAGGTTAAATGAGGCAAGGGCTGGCCAAACATCCCCTTATTACCAGGGATAAGATGCTGACCATCAAACAAACGCACTCGACCACTATACTCGTGAATCCAAATGCCGCCACCCTGACCGAGAAACAACTGCTGAGCATTGATTACCTGTCCAAAGGTTTGCTGCGGAAGAGCTGAGAATAGAGGCGCCTCCGAAGCCATCGCACTCACAGGGAGTATCACCTTGAGCCAGCCACAGATAAGCAAAACAAAAACAGAACTTCGCGAAGACCCGCGTCCAATAACTAAGCGCAAACTCATATAAATCGCTATATAAAATATAAAGTTAACTAAGCAACACAACAATAAGCAACAAGTTGCTTTCAAAGAGAACGTTATACCAAGAGCGCAGCGGACAAGACAGAAAGGAATGGTTTTGCAATGAGGTTTGCGAGTCACCGCAAACCTCTCGGGGAAATATTAAAGTAAACAGTCAGTAAAACTCGCAGCTATTTGACGAGTAAACTCTAGATAACTCCCTGACTTGACCTCAATAGTCGAACCCACAGGGTCAAGCACGCCAACCGGTACATCAGTGCCACGTGTCACCGACTTGATTACCGCTGGGGTAAATTGCGGCTCAGCAAACACACATTTTGCCTCTCCTTTAGCCAAGGTTGTGCGGATATGGATCAAGGTTTTTGCCCCCGGCTTTCTCTCTGGGCTAACCGTAAAGTAACCTAACTGATTTAGGCCAAACTCATCTTCAAAGTAACCATAAGCATCATGGAAAACGAAATAGCCATGCTCACGGACCGGAGATAAGGTTGTGGCTATCTCCTGCTTGACTGTTTGTAGCTGAGAGGAAAAGTTCTGATAGTTATCAAGATACTTTTGCTCGTTGTTAGGATCCAGCTTTGCAAGCTGTTTTGCTATTGCTTGGGCAATAATATCAGTCTGACTTATGCCCAGCCAAAAGTGTGGATCGACGGAGCCATGATCATGTCCATCATGAGCATGCATATCGGCAAATTCACGAAACTCTACCCCCTCTAGCTCACCGATAGTAATCACACGATCATCATCTGCGACCATTCGGCTCATGAAGGCTTCGAGTTCAGGGCCAAACCAGATGATGACATCTGCATCACGGATTTTTTTTGCATCCGATGGGCGCATAGCGTAATCGTGCGGCGATGCAGTGGAATTCATCACTACACCCGGCTCAGTCACACCTTGAGTAAGTTCCAGAGTAATCATCTGAATTGGCTTTATACTGGTGACAATGTCTATCGCCCTCGCTGGTGCGGATAAAGAGAAGGCAATCAATAACAGTAACGTTATATGTTTGATCATATTGGACCTTTGCAAGTTGAGGTTGGTACTTGGGGTACAAATGATGTTACATTATAACACTTACTAGGCGCAAATGAGTTTCATCTATGACCCCTATGCTCTCTCTTCGAGATATCAGCGTGAGCTTTGCTGAACGCACAATATTAGACCGTGTTTCTCTCTCACTTGAACGAGGAAAGATTACCACCTTAATCGGCCCAAACGGTGCGGGCAAATCGACGTTGGTCAAAGTACTATTAGGTATCACTAAACCAACCTCTGGCAGCATCACAAGCTCTCACTCCCTTCGTTATGGCTATGTGCCGCAAAAACTGGCTTTGAATGAGACCCTTCCACTGCGCGTTGAACGATTTTTAAAGCTGGCGAATCGCCCCAGTCAACAAGAGATCCAAGATGCCCTTAAGCTAGTTGGCGCAGCGCACCTGCAAAAACACTCGATGTCTACGCTCTCTGGCGGAGAGACGCAGAGGGTTATGCTCGCTCGTGCGCTGCTGCAGCGCCCTGACGTTCTAGTACTGGATGAACCCGCGCAAGGAGTGGATGTGCAAGGTCAGATAGACTTGTATGAACTTATTGACAGCGTGCGTCATCGTTTTAACTGTGCCATTTTAATGGTCTCCCATGACCTGCACTTGGTCATGGCAAAGACAGACCACGTGATCTGCTTACAGCACCATATCTGCTGCTCCGGTGCACCAGAGGTCATTTCTCGCCATCCTAAGTACTTAGCTCTATTTGGTCATACCTGCAATTCGGGTATAGCGCTTTACACCCATCACCATCAGCATCATCACGACCTCTCAGGTAATCCCGTCGCTGGCGATGCCAATGAGTGCCATAATCCACAGCACGGACATCACCATGATTGACTTTCTTCTTCCCTCACTATTGGCTGGCCTCGGTGTAGCCCTCATCGCCGGACCTTTGGGATCCTTTGTAGTTTGGCGCAGAATGGCTTACTTCGGCGATACGCTAGCACACGCATCACTGATGGGGCTCGCGCTCGGCTTGCTACTGGATATCAACCTATATTTAGCCCTCACTTTCTGCTGTCTGGTACTGGCAGCACTGTTAGTGGTACTGCAAAAGCAGCGGTTGATCGCAACCGACACTCTATTGGGTATCCTCGCTCACAGTGCACTCTCCTTCGGACTTGTTGCAGTCAGCTTTCTCGACAATGTTCGCATTGACTTAATGAGCTATCTTTTTGGCGACCTTTTGGCCATCAGCCCAAGTGACTTGTGGTTTATTTACGCAGGCGTGGTATTGGTGCTCGTCGTCCTTGCTTTGGTTTGGCACCCTTTACTCAATTCGACCGTCAATGAGGAATTAGCCGCTGTTGAGGGGGTCAACGTCGACCTAATGCGCCTTGTCCTGATGTTGCTGGTCGGCATGGTGATAGCCGTGGGAATGAAGTTTGTCGGCGCTCTGATCATTACCTCACTACTGATTATCCCGGCTGCAGCGGCAAGGCGCGTATCTCATTCACCGGAGCAAATGGCCTTAGTGGCGGCGGTCATTGGCGTTATTGCCGTCTTTACCGGGCTCTACATGTCGTGGAATTGGGATACCCCTGCTGGACCTTCCGTCGTTCTGGCAGCCACCGCGGTATTTGTTGTCTCACAACTGGTGCCAAAGCGGACCTGACCTGATACAAGGCTTCCCCAGATAAAAAAATGCCGAAGCAAAGCTTCGGCATTATAAGAGTTAACCTGTATCGAGGGCGATTATGCGCCTTCGTTATGTAGCTCTAGGTTTGCGAGATCTTGCTGGATCTCACGCTGTACCTTGGCATCGTCGTTACGTAGACCGTCAAGGAAATCAAGGTAAGCTTGATCAATATCACCCGTTACGTACTCACCGTTGAAGACAGACGTCTCGAACAATGCCACATCTGGGTTACCCGCGCCGACCGCTGCCACAAGATCTTCCAGGGTTTGGTAGATCAGCTCATCCGCACCGATTTTCTCACAGATCTGCTGGTTATCACGACCATGCGCAATTAGCTCAGTCGCGCTTGGCATATCGATGCCGTACACGTTAGGGAAACGAATTTCCGGCGCAGCAGAGACCATGTAAACCTTGTTTGCACCCGAGTCACGAGCCATCTCAATGATCTGCTCTGAGGTCGTGCCACGAACAATTGAGTCATCAACCAACAGCACATTCTTACCCTTGAACTCTGAGCGAATCGCGTTGAGCTTGCGACGAACTGATTTTTTACGCTGTTGCTGACCCGGCATGATAAAGGTACGGCCAACATAGCGGTTTTTAACGAAACCTTGGCGGTATGGCTTGTCAATCGCTTGAGCAATCTGCAAGGCAATATCACATGAGGTCTCAGGGATCGGGATCACCACATCAATATCAAGATCAGCGTAATCTCGCTCGATACGCTCACCCAGCTTCTTACCCATCTCAAGGCGCGCACTGTATACCGAGATCTTATCGATAAACGAGTCTGGGCGAGCGAAGTAAACAAATTCGAAGATACATGGGTTCAGTGATGGGTTGTCAGCACACTGCTGAGTGTGAAGTTGGCCATCAAAGGTAATGTATACCGCTTCACCTGGCGCCACATCACGCATAAAGTCAAAGCCTACCGCATCCAGTGCAACCGACTCAGACGCTACCATGTACTCAACACGGCCATCTTGCGTCTCACGCTTACCAAGGCAAAGTGGACGGATACCATTTGGATCGCGGAACGCCACAAGGCCATGACCAATGATCATTGCCACAACCGCATAAGCACCGCGAATTGTGCGATGAACGTTGGTGATCGCTCGGAACACGTCTTCCACGGTTACATTGCCTTTCACCATGTCAATTTCATGAGCGAGTACGTTAAGTAGAACCTCTGAATCTGATGTGGTGTTAACGTGACGACGGTCTTTTTCGAATAGCTTCTCACGAACTTTATGGGCATTGGTTAGGTTACCGTTATGCGCCAGTGAGATACCAAATGGAGAGTTGACGTAAAAAGGCTGAGCCTCAGATGCGCTTGAGCTGCCAGCCGTTGGATAACGCACGTGACCAATACCCACCGTTCCCTGCAAGCGCTGCATGTGTTTTGCTTCAAACACATCTTTTACCAATCCATTGGCTTTGCGTAGACGAAAACGATTGCTATCGATGGTACAAATTCCCGCCGCATCTTGACCACGGTGCTGCAAAACAGTCAAAGCGTCATAGATTGACTGATTTACCAGGGAATTCCCAACGATTCCTACGATACCACACATGTGTTTACCCTCGGTTTAACTGTGACGGCGCTACAATGCGCCGGATAAAAAGCTTGAAGTTTCAGTTAAGTGCTCGAAAAACGGCGCGATGATCAGTCTAAATTCACTGACCAGTTGCGAGTTTTTCCACCACTCTGACTCTGGAAACGAAGTGAACGCATCCAAAAAAAATAGCGCTGCCGATACAATCAGTACCCCACGTAACCCACCAAAGACAATGCCTAAAACGCGATCTGTTCCAGAGAGACCGGTTTTTTGCACTAGCTGTCCGATTACGTAGTTAACCACGGCGCCAACGACCAGGGTCGCGATAAACAGAGCGGCAATGGCGGCGCCGTTACGCACAAGGTCATCCTGGATATTGTCAAAGTAGACCGCGAGTTTGGCATAGTAATTACTGGCGATAAAAAAGGCGCCAAACCACACCACCAGAGACAGCGCCTCTTTGGTGAATCCTCTAACCAAACTGATCAATGCCGAAAGGCCGATCACACTCAAAATGACAATATCTAATGTATTCATGGCAGCTTCATTATTAAGTTGGCGCGCATTTTAACAGAAAAAACGCTGACGCAAACGTTTTCTTAAGGGTTTAGTGGTTTAAATTTAAGCAATTGACCTTTTAAGCTAGTAATTCCTTCCAGCTCGGTCAGTTGTTTCTCAAGGTTAGTTTTTGACACATCAGGGCCGATAATCACCCGAGTCAGACCATTTTCATCTTTGGTATGGGCTCGATAACCGCGATCTCGTAAGTCTTTTGCCATGTTAATCGCGTTGTCTTTATTGCGCAGCGCCACCAACTGGATAATCCAGCCAGAGTCCTGGTATTGGTTTCGCTCTGGCACTTCGCTCACGACCACCTCGACAATATCCTCCACAGGCTGCGTGGCTGTGTCATCGACCACAGGCTTGCTTGGCTCGACGGACGGCGCATCCGCAATCACCATCTCAACCGGTGAGTCCGGCAGCTTTATCTCATCCACTTCCGGCTCTAGCACCTCAAACACCTCAGGGTTTTCATCCACTAATGGTTTGATAGGTATACTGGCGACCTCATCGGTATAATGCTGCTTTTTGCCATCAAACACATCGGGTAGGACAATGATCCCCACCGCCACTAAGATAATTGTACCGACCAAGCGGCTTTGAAACTTACTGACCATTTAGTCTCCTTGTTGCTCAATAAATGCCAGCACCTCGCCAACGGTATGGAAAGAGCCCACCACCAAAATCAGCTCACCTGGCTGTGCCTTCGCTTGTGCAGCCTGGAATGCCGCCGCTGGACTGTCATAACTGGCGATGACTTGTGGTAAATGCTGGCACAGCTCGTTAGCGCTAGCCGCTCGAGGCCCCTCTAGGGAAGCGGGGTACCAATTGGCTGAGATCTCGCTCAATTGCGTCAGGGTGGCAGCAATGTCTTTATCGTGCAGCATCGCCACCACGGTATGAATAACCGTATTTGGGTATTGCTGTTTGATCTGCTCGACTAAGTACTGCGCCGAATGAGGGTTGTGTGCCACATCCAAGAGCACCTCTGGATTCGCAGCGATTTTTTGCATCCGCCCCGGAAGTTTAGCGGCTTCAAGGCCCTTAACGATGTTGACATCACTGATATCCAGTTCAGCACAACCCAGTGCCATCAGAGCAGTAGCCGCGTTCGCCAGTGGAAGTGCCGGAACCGGCAGATCGTCTAGGCCAAATGAGCCACTCTTCCAGCACCAGGTGTTCTCGCCAGGTTCTAGGGCGTAGTCGTATTGAATCCCGACTTGATGCAGCTTAGCACCGATATCATCAGCGTGACCGGCCACGGTTGCTGGAGCCTGCGGCTGGCCACACACTGCGGGTCTGCTGCTGCGAAAGATCCCTGCTTTTTCAAAGCCAATCACATTGATGTCATCACCGAGCCAATCGACATGGTCAATCGCGAGACTGGTGATCACTGACACATCATGCTCAACAACATTGGTCGCATCCAAGCGACCACCAAGCCCCACTTCTAACAGAACAACATCCACTCGCTGCTGCTTGAATTGGTAAAGGGCCGCTAGGGTGCCAAACTCGAATAGGCTTAAGCTGATATCACCACGCTGCTGTTCAATGTAGGCAAAAGCCTCAGTATGCGCCTCATCAGGCTGATCAACACCATTGATTCTTACTCGCTCGTTATAGCGAATAAGATGCGGGGAGCTATACACGCCGACAGAGTATCCGGCATCCAGCAGGATCGCTTCCATCAAGGCACAGGTTGAGCCCTTGCCATTGGTTCCGGCAACGGTTATCACAGTTGGGGCTGGTTTAGTTAGGCTCGCGCGCTGGCAAACCTGAGAGACACGCTCTAGACCAAGGTCGATCGCAGAGGTATGGATATGATTTAAATAATCAAGCCACACCGAAAGAGGCGATGTGGCTTGTGGTGCAATTTGTTGGGTCATCTAATCAACCAAAATAGCGGTTTGAATTAGCTCTACTTTACCCTTTTTCTTCTGCTTCTGGTACTTCATAAGGTGCTTCTACGGGAGTTTGGTCCACAGAAACCACCAAAGGCGAGTCAGTATTGGTCATCTTGGCAATCAAACCACCAACACGCTGACGCATTTCACGTCGATCAACGATCATATCAATCGCGCCGTGCTCGAGTAAGAACTCACTGCGCTGGAAACCTTCTGGCAGGTCTTCACGCACGGTTTGCTCAATCACGCGACGGCCAGCAAAACCAATTAGAGCATTCGGCTCGCCAATATTGATATCACCCAGCATCGCCAAGCTTGCCGACACGCCACCCATGGTCGGGTCGGTCATCACAGAAATAAACGGTAGCCCTTTCGCCGACAGTCGCTCCAATGCAGCGCTGGTTTTTGCCATCTGCATCAGCGACATCAGTGCCTCTTGCATACGTGCACCGCCACTGGCAGAGAAACAGACCAAACCACACTCGTTCTCCATCGCTGCTTCAACCGCTTTGACAAAGCGAGCGCCAACCACAGAGCCCATTGAGCCACCCATAAACGAGAACTCAAACGCACAGGCAACCACTGGCAAGCCAAGCAGCTCGCCCTTCATCACCACCAAAGCGTCTTTCTCACCACTGGCCTTTTGTGCCGCGGCAAGACGATCTTTGTAACGCTTAGAGTCCTTGAACTTCAACTTGTCGGTTGGTTCCAACTCTGTTGCCAGTTCTTGTCGATTCCCTTCATCCAAAAACGTTTCTAAGCGACGACGCGCAGGCATGCGCATATGGTGGTCACACTTAGGACATACTTCTAGGTTGCGCTCAAGCTCAGCGTGATAAAGCACCTGCTCACAGGATGTACACTTGGTCCAAACCCCTTCAGGGATAGACGCTTTGCGAGAGCTAACAATATTAGTCTTGTCTAAAATCTTTTCGAGCCAACTCATGGAGGACCTTTTTTCTCTTTTCTTTCGCAACCTTGCAAAAGATATCAATTCTTTAAATATGCTGGAGGATTAAAGCATATTAACGATAAACTGTGGATCAAAAACTGGTTGTACCTATTTCACGACCAGTTGAACGCTGGGTTTTTACTCACCCGACGAAGACACGTAAACGTCATGAAACACTTCCTGTTTTCACTACAACCCATGACTAAAGCGACAAGTGAATCAACCACTTGCCGTTAGCATAATATTACTTAAACACCAGCAAATGTCGCCTATGGTTCACTGTTTTGTCAGTCTAGTTCAAATTCTCGGGCAAAAACAGTGGCCCCATTGGCAAGCGGGGTAATTCGAAGTCTTGGGGGTAATCGACATCCACCAGATAAAGCCCTTCTGCTTTGGCGGTTGCGGAGGCTAGTTTTCGATCTTTGGCTGCCAATAGCCATTCAATCCACTCCGGCGGCTGCTCACCACGGCCAACGGTGATCAGTGAGCCAGTGATGTTGCGCACCATGTGATGGACAAACGCGTTGGCTTTAATGTCGATCACCACATACTGGCCATGACGAGTCACGTTGAGGTGCATCAAATTACGCCAAGGGCTATTGGATTGACAATGCACGGCGCGAAATGACGTGAAGTCATTCTCGCCTAGCAGGAACTGTCCGGCTTTTTGCATCAGAGCCACATCAAGCTCACCATGATAATGGCTCACGCCTTTTGCGAGTATGCCGCCACGAAATGGGGAATTAAAAATCACATAGCGGTAACGACGCGCAGTCGCACTGAAACGAGCATGGAACTCTTCTGGCACCTCTTTAGCCCAGCGCACAGCGATATCTTTCGGCATATTGGTGTTAACGCCCATCGTCCAGGCCGCCATGTTGCGCTTGGCCGTGGTATCAAAGTGCACCACCTGCCCCGTACCATGAACCCCAGCGTCCGTACGCCCAGCACATTGAACCTCAACCGGGTGATTGGCTACTTTGCTCAGGGCCTTCTCTAAGCACGCTTGAACACTGATCACCTCTCGCTGACGTTGCCAGCCAAAGTAGTTCGCACCATCGTATTCAATACCTAACGCTATTCTCATGTTTATCTCGCTTTGTGATCCGGATCGGGAATTATACCCAAGTCAATATAAGTTTCCAGAATCAAAAGCAGGTTCGAGAAGCAGGATCGAGGGGCGGGTTACACTTCGTTCCGAGTCGCGAGGAGCAAACCGCGCGCGATAAACTCCCCGCACCTCGTAGGGCGAAGCCCGTACCCGAACCCCGCCCCTGGTTTTAAGATCTTATATCGTCGATTAGGTTTTTCGCTTCGCGGCGGACTTGATCGTTACCATCAACGATGGCCTCTTCGAGCAGCTTGATGGCGCCTTGAGTATCATTCATTTCCAGGTAGATTTTCGCCAGATCAATCTTTCCTGACGCCTCGGCATCGAGATCTACATCGGCAAAGTCTACCTCGCCAATCACGTCTGGGAACTCATCCAGACCGACGTTCAGATCGAGTTCCTCTTCTTGCGCCTGGGTATCAGCAGTTGCATGCTCATCAGCTTCGGCCATCAATTGCTCGATGGTCTTAAACTGTGCATCGCTTGGGTTGAACTCATGCTGTTGAGACCAGTCCTCATCCTCGAGTTTAGCCTCAGCAACTGGGTTGTCTTGTTGCCAAACAGGTTGTTCCTCAGCGGGAATGTCTGACTGAGCTTCGTCAATATCGCCTGTAGCCTGGTCAAGCTTGAAACCATTCCAATCCTCACCGCCCATCTCAAGCATGGAATCAATATCCAGCCCTGCCGTATCCACCTGCTCTGGTGAGAAGTTGGCCGATTCGAGTGGCACCGAAGGCTCTGTTTCCGTTTCACTCAACCAATCGTTAAGTACCTCTTCATCGATTTGTTGCGCAGCATCGCTTGAGACATCACCAGCCTGGAAAAGATCAAACAGCGCATCCTGCTCTTGAGCTTGTTCAGGATCCAACTGCAACGAGTCATCGAGGAAGTCACTGGATTGTTCTGCATGAGCAGAGATATCTTCATCCGCTGCATTCACTCTCTCTTTTGAAGCATGAGTCACCTCTTCAGTCGCATGAGCTAGGTCTTCAATCTCGTGAGACAGGGGCTCTGGTAATGGCGTTTGATCGAAGCTGATCGCATCTCCGTCATCCGACCAATCCTCACCAAGCGCTTCTTGCTCGGTAAACTGAGGCAGTTGTGCATCGTCGAAATGCAGTGGCTCATCCGTTGTTGGCAGAGATTCAAGCGGGGACTCAAGCTCTGCCATAGGCTCAGGCATTTCATCAATGCTGCCTAACGCATCCTGCTCCGTAAACTCCGGCAACTGCTCCTCATCAAAGTGAAGAGCCTCATCAGTCTGAGCTTGCAGCGCCTCAGGCTGTGGCATTGGCTGGGATAACGGCTCTTCGGCGTCATCAGGCGTGTCTTGCTGTGTAAATTCAGCGAGCTTGCTGTCATCCAGAGAATGGAAATCGTCCTGCGTAGGCTCAATATCAAGCGCTGCGGTCTCCAGCTCATCACTCGTTTGCGCGCTATCTAGCTCAATGGGCTCAGGAGCTTGCTCTTCAATAGAAGAGGTGTCACCTGTCAGTTCTGGGGCCTGATGGGTAGTGTCCAGCGAGTCGAGCTCAGGCTCCGTAGATTCCATATCCGTCGGTGCAGCTGGCTCGGCTTGAGTCTCTTTCGCTGACTCTATCAGCCAATCATCATCCTGAGGCACGCCGAATTCATTGGCGGACTCGAGATCAATGACCTCTGCTGGCTGGATGTCGTTCGCATCTGCATTGGCATTGGCATTGGCATTGGCATTGGCATTGGCATCAAATTGATTTTCATGCTCATGGGTTAAACCAGCGTCTTGCGTCTCTATCAAGGATAATTCTGGCTCCACCGAGTGTGGTAGATCGATTTCCGTTGATAGTTCGCTGTTCTGCTCAGCGAGAGAATCGTGCTCAGGTGCACGCGATGGGGCGTCAAGTTCCACTGAGGGTTGCTCGGTTTGATCCACCGAACTCTGTTCAATTTCAAGCAACTCATCGAACAGTTCAGTCCCATCAGATAGGGAGGCATCATCACCATTGAGTAGCGTGTCGGCCCAGCTTTCGTCATCTTCACTGAGGAGCTCGTCAAGCATCTGCTCCGAGTCGGACAAATCCAAATCTTGCTCTGATGAGGCAACCAGCTCATCGAGTAAATCGGTGCTCTCCTGATCAACACCGATCAATTCCTGCTCATCAAGCAGCTCATCGAGAAGAGCTGTGTTGTCGTCAAGCGAGTCCAGTTCAAGACTGTCGCTGGTGAGTTCAAGTTCATCATCCAAGGCTTGCTCAGACGAGTCAGACGTACTTGGCGTCAAGTCTTGCAGCAATTCATCCAGCATCTGCTGATCAAGAGTGTCACCCAATAACGGCTCTTCATCTGCAGTGATGAACGGCACATCAATCTCTTCGTCCTCTGAGAGATCAAAGTCGTCACTGAGGTTGGTGTCTAAATCAACGTCATCCAGTACTCGCTCCATCTCCTCAAGACCGAGCGGCTTTTCATCAGTGCCTACCGTGGTATTGCTGGCATTGCGTGCCAGTTGATCAAGCTCTTCATCAATATCACCGCCGTCCAGCACATCGAACATGCTGTCGTCATCCAGGCTCAGATCGAGGCTATCGTCATCACCAAGGTCTGCAAATATATCGGGTTGCTTGTCTGTTTCGCGGTCTTGATCACCTGTATACAAGTCCGCATCGGCAAACAACTCTTCATCGAGTAACAACCCTTCCTCTTCGTCGTCACTATCTAAAGCGAGCACTTGTGGCGCTCCCGCCATAGGCGCCTGTGGTTCAGTAGAGTCAGGCTGTGGCTCTGCCGACGGCTGAGTGCGACGCTTGATAAGCGCAATCACACCAGCAAGGATCAACAGACCCGGTATCACTGCCAAAAGAGTTAGCCAAATCGGTGAGTTGGCCAGCTTGTCCAACCCAGAGGGTGCCAGGCGCTGCTGCTCGGCCAAGCGCTCTCGCTCAAGCTGGAGCATTTTTTCCACTTCGCCACGTATACGCTGCTCATCCGTCACCTCGTCACGCAATACCGAGAGTTCATTTTGCACATCAGCAAGCATCAGCCGCAATTGGTGATTGCGCTCTTCTAGTGCCATCAACTCGCTCTCAGAGAGCTCAAGCTCTTGTTTTAGCGCTTTGACCTGGGTGGGCTCAGCCGACACACTCGGCTCTACTGCTGGTTCCGGTACTGGCGATGCAACTTGTTCTGATGTTGGCGCTGCGGTTTGTGGCGGCTCAATCACCTCAGGCTGGGCAGCGACTATCGGCGCTGGCTCTGGCATGAGCTCAGGCGTTACTACAGGCTCTGGGGTCACTGCCGGTGTGGCCGTCAGCCGTGCTTGATGTGAGTTCATAACGCGAACCGCTTGCTCGGTCGTGACACTTTGCACTTGAGCCGGCGATGGGATCCTTAGGCTACTCCCAGGAATCAATTTATGGATGTTCTGCGCTTCAAATGCACTAGGGTTTAGCTGATAGATCGCCAGCAACATCTGTTGAGTTGAGACCTGCGCATCGGGACGAAAGCGCGTCGCTATCTGCCACAGCGTTTCTTCGCTGCTGACAGGGCCATAAAATTGAGAAGGTTCTGCTGATGGAATGACTTCACGGGTGATAACCTGCGAGTATTGCGGTGCCGCAAGCACCTCACCATTAGGGCCTTTGACACGGATGGTGTCGGCGCTGACTTGAGTAATCCCGACTCCGAATAGAATCGCGATCGGAAGCCAAAGACGTGAAGATGAAAATTGCATAGAAAGCTCAGTAGAAGGCAATAGCAGAATGTTAACTATTAAATATATCGGATACTAGGGGCAAAACTAGAGGGAAAATAATAAAAAATAGTGATTTAGCGGGGAATCCCGCATCAAACTCACAAAAAAGGCCCACGAATGTGAGCCTTGATGTTTTCTTAACCAGCGATTAGTAGTAATCGCGGATTAATACTTCAGCAATCTGTACTGCGTTAGTTGCTGCGCCTTTACGCACGTTATCAGCCACCACCCACAGATTGACACCGCTATGGTGACTAATGTCGTTGCGAATACGACCGACCATAACGTGGTCCTTGCCACCAGAGTCACGCACTTGGGTTGGGAAGTCTTCACCGTGGAACACCTCAACACCCTCAGTTTGCTCAAGCAGCTGAGCCACCTCTTGAGCATCGATTGGTGAGCTGGTTTCTAAATGCACTGCCTCAGCATGACCATAAAAAACGGGTACGCGAACACAGGTCGGGTTAACCGTGATCGACGGGTCATTAAAGATTTTTTGCGTCTCCCACACCATTTTCATCTCTTCTTTGGTGTAGCCGTTATCCATAAACTTATCAATTTGCGGAATACAGTTGAATGCGATCTGCTGAGAGAATTGCTCAGGCTCTGCCGGGCGACCATTAAGCAGCTTGGCTGTTTGACCAGCTAACTCATCAATACCTGATTTACCCGCACCTGATACTGATTGATAGGTCGAAACATTAATGCGCTCGATACCCACTGCATCGTGGATCGGTTTAAGCGCGACCAACATCTGAATGGTTGAACAGTTTGGGTTGGCAATAATATTGCGGTTACGAAACTCCGCGATCGCCTCAGGATTAACCTCTGGCACCACAAGCGGAATATCGTAGTCGTAGCGGAAGTGAGAGGTGTTATCGATCACCACCACACCCGCATCCGCCGCGATTGGTGCCCACTTTTCAGAGAGCTCGCCACCAGCCGAGAACAGGCCAATGTGCGCCTGAGACCAATCAAACTCTTCCACGTTTTGCACGATAACCGTTTTACCGTTAAAGCGCACCGTCTTACCGGCACTGCGCTCACTCGCTAGAAGAAAAATCTCACCAACAGGGAATTGACGCTCTTGTAGCACCTCTAGAATGGTCTCACCCACTGCGCCAGTCGCGCCTAGAACCGCTACATTAAATTGTTGACTCATTTTCTTTCCTCGATTTGAAAACCTAATTTATTCAACGGTGCAAGATTGCACGTTTCATCCCCATTTAGGGTAATAGCGCTGTATTCACGTCGGTCCCAATACTGCTTGCGCATTTGGTCAAAGGCACCAGGCTTGGCTATCTCACGACGGAACAGGCTATCGTCTTTGCGCACATCATAGATGATTTGGGTTAAATTGTGCAGCGTTGCTTCATCCCAAGCGCGATCTAGCTTGACGCTCGGCACAGGTGCAGTGGGCAGCAACTGCGCCGCATCGGCGCGCTGCTCTAGGCCTAAAAACTCACAAAAAGAGTTATAGATCATAGTCGTACCACGAGCTTTGCCCTCAAGACCATAGCCTGCGACATGGGGAGTCGCGAAGGCTAGCAGCGGTAGCAATTGCATGTCTACTTGCGGCTCAAATTCAAACACATCCAGTGCGGCAGTAAACCCATCATTGACCTCTAGACGCTGCTTGAGTGCGTCATTGTCCACCACCGGGCCTCGCGCAGCATTAATCAAAATCTGGTCACCACGGAAACTGTCTAACACCGATTGATCAATAAGGTGATGTGTTGGGTGCTCGCCCTCACGGGTGATTGGCGTATGCAGAGTGATGATATCGGCCTGCTCGAACAAGGTCTCGAGTGGTGTAAATTCGCGCGAATCACCCATCGCTTGCTTAGGGGGATCGTTAAGCAGTACCTTGATGCCAATGCCGCGCAAACAATCAGCCAAGTAGCTACCAACCTGCCCAGCACCAACAATGCCAACGGTTTTATCAAACACCGAAAAGCCTTGCTGCTGAGCCAGTACCATCATCACACTGAACACGTACTCGGCCACACCGACTTTGTTGCAACCCGGTGCTGCCGTGAAGTGGATACCGCGCTCGGCAAGGAGCACCTGGTCAACATGATCCATACCCGCGGTTGCTGTGCCAACGAACTTGAGCTTATTGGCTTTACTGATCAGGGCTTGGTTTACCTTAGTGACAGAGCGGATCATCAACGCATCCACATCGACAAGGTCATCAGCAGTCAGACCGCGTCCAGGTTTCAAGACTACCTCACCGAGCTGTTCAAACAGCGCCTGTGCGTAAGGCATATTCTCATCGACTATGATTTTCATTGTAATGACTTCTTCTATCGGTGGTTTTGGCGAGATTGTGCAAAATTCACCGCCTGGTGTCCATAAAAAAGCCCGGCTAAATTAGCCGGGCAATCTTCCAGAACAAAAGGCGTCTATTCCGCTCTCCATGGAATAGTGCCCGCGTCTGTTCGACTAGCAGTGCTAGTCCGCTCTGGAAACAGGTTAGCCTTGGTATTTCTTGATCACTAGAGTGGCGTTAGTGCCACCAAAACCAAAGCTGTTTGACATCACGGTCGTCAAGTCTGCTTCACGCGCCTGAGTCACAATATCCAGGCCTTGTGCGGCTTCGTCCAACTGCTCAACATTAATGCTCGGCGCAATAAAGCCGTGCTCAAGCATCAGGGTAGAATAGATCGCTTCGTGCACACCTGCCGCACCTAGTGCGTGGCCAGTCATCGCTTTCGTCGCTGAGATAGCTGGGCTGTTGCCGGCAAATACTTCCTGAATCGCGCCCAGCTCTTTCACATCACCGACTGGCGTTGAGGTGCCATGAGTGTTGACATAATCCACCGAGTCCACGTCCTGCATCGCCATCTTCATACAGCGAATTGCGCCTTCACCTGATGGCGCTACCATGTCATAGCCATCTGATGTCGCACCGTAACCGACGATCTCACCGTAGATCTTCGCGCCGCGAGCTAGAGCATGTTCCAGCTCCTCAACGACCAGCATACCGCCGCCGCCAGAGATCACGAAACCATCACGATTGGCATCGTAAGTACGTGAAGCCTGATCTGGGGTGTCGTTGTACTTGGTCGACAATGCGCCCATCGCATCGAACATCATAGTTAATGACCAATCAAGCTCTTCACCGCCACCGGCGAACACTACGTCCTGTTTGCCAAGCTGGATAAGCTCCATAGCGTGGCCGATACAGTGTGCAGAGGTTGCACAGGCTGAACTCATCGAGTAGTTAACACCACGAATCTTAAACGGCGTGGCCAAACAAGCTGATACCGTTGACGCCATAGTGCGAGGCACCATGTAAGGACCCACGCGCTTGACGCCTTTCTCACGCAAGATATCAACCGCCGCGACTTGGTTCAGCGATGATGCGCCGCCAGAGCCCGCCACGATACCAGTGCGCTCATTGGAAACCTGCTCGTCTGTCAGGCCAGAGTCCGCAATCGCCTGCTCCATCGACAGGTAGGCGTATGCCGCCGCATCACCCATAAAGCGCATCTTTTTACGGTCAATATGTTCAGCCGGGTTCATCTTCAGATCACCCCATACCTGAGAGCGCAGGCCTTGCTCCTTAAACTGCTCAGAGGCGGTGATTCCTGACTTCCCTGCTTTCAACGATGCAAGCACTTCTTCAACGTTGTTACCGATACTCGATACAATACCCATACCGGTGATGACGACTCGTTTCATGAACATATCCTAAAATTTTTTAAATCCGCTAGATAATAACTAAGTTAACCACCCAAAGTGGTCAGCTTTCCGTGACAAAAACCGTCCTGATTGTACTTTTGTGCCAGCGAGGCATCCTCACCTAGCCGAGACGACGTGTTATGAGTACAATTAGGCGATTATTGTCAAGCATTCCCTACATTATGCCATCCATCACCAATGCACAACTTGACTGGAACGAAGCCGGAACACCCGTCTCAGATCAATTCGACGATGTCTACTTCTCCAACGTCAACGGGCTGGAAGAAACACGCTACGTGTTTATCGAGCAAAATCATCTGCCATCAAGATGGCAATCGTATGAACAAAGACGCTTTGTGGTCGCAGAAACCGGCTTTGGTACCGGCCTCAACTTTCTCGCTACCTGGCAAGCCTTTGAGCAATTTCGCCAGCAACACCCAGAATCAGCACTAAAAGAATTACATTTCATCAGCTTTGAAAAGTTCCCAGTTAAGCTCGATGACTTAGTCAAGGCCCATCAGGCCTGGCCTGAGCTGGCGAAGTACGCTGAGCAGCTCCAAGCCCATTACCCTATCGCCGTGCCCGAATGTCATCGCATTGTGCTGGCAGATGGCGCGATCACGCTCGATCTCTGGTTTGGCGACATAAAAGACTGTATGCCCTTAGTGCCAACCAGTGACCAAGGCGTTGTCGATGCGTGGTTCTTGGACGGTTTTGCGCCGAGCAAAAACCCTGAAATGTGGAATCAGCAACTGTTTGATGGCATGGCCAATCTTGCCAAGTCTGAGGCAACCTGCGCCACGTTTACCGCTGCAGGCTTTGTGCGCCGTGGTTTGATTGAATCTGGCTTTGCGATGAAGAAAGTCAAAGGCTTTGGCACCAAGCGTGAGATGCTTGCCGGCCAATTCCCTACTCGAACCCAAAAGGGTAACAGCAAGCCATGGTATCACTATCAAGGCAGTGCTCACCTTGCAGGCAGCGGGGGCCAAGCGCTTGATATTGCGATCATCGGCGGGGGTATTGCCTCGGCAACGCTGGCCCAAAGCCTTACCCGCCGCGGCGCTAAGGTCACCTTATACTGCAAGGACAATCAGCCAGCGCAGGGGGCTTCAGGTAATCGCCAAGGCGCGGTCTATCCGCTGCTCAACGGCCAGCATGACGCGGTATCGCGCATCTTTGCGCCGAGTTTTCTTTACGCTCGTCAGTTTGTCAATCAAATGGCCGAGCAGTTCGAGTTTGACCATGACTGGTGTGGTGTTACCCAACTTATGTGGGACGAGGCATCAACCACTAAGCTGTCAAAAATGGCCGCTGGTCCGTTCGATGATGCATTGGTCCAGGCCCTAGATGCCGCTCACACCAATCAAACCCTTGGGCTGGATGTCAACATGGCCAGTGTCCACTACCCACTTGGCGGCTGGCTTAGCCCGGCACAAATGACTAGTGGCATCCTGGCGCAGTTAGCCCAACATGCGATGTTTAACGCCCATTTTGACACTGAGATCAAAGCGCTTGAGCGCAGCGAAGCGGGTTGGCGTTTAACCAGTGGCGAGCAAACGTTTGAACACCAGATTGTTATCGTCGCCAATGGGGCGCAATTTGATCAATTGAACCTGACCCAATCACTGCCACTAGGGAAAGTCAAAGGTCAAGTGAGCCACATTCCGACCAATGAGCAATTGACCAAACTCAATACAGTGTTGTGCTACGACGGCTATATGACCCCGGTCAATCCGGCTAATCAACACCACTGCATCGGCGCCTCATACGACCGGACTCATCTCGATAGCGAGTTTGACCCACAGGCTCAGCAGGATAATCGAGAAAAGCTCATCCGATGCCTGCCTGAGGCAAGTTGGCCACTCAGCGTCGATGTCAGTGATGATAAGTCTCGCCAAGGGATCCGCTGTGTAAGCCGCGATCACCTGCCAATGGTGGGTAACCTCAGCCAGCTTGAGTCGGTGACACAGCACTATCACAATCTGCAGCAGCTCGATGAAGACAGTGCGCCTGAGCTTTCGTGCTACCCAGACCTCTACTGCATGCTAGGGCTGGGCTCACGTGGCCTAAGCTCTGCACCGCTTCTGGCCGAGGTATTGGCATCGCAAATTCATGGCGACCCGCTTCCTCTCGCCGTCGACTTGCTTGAGGCCATTCATCCAGCGCGAATGTGGGTGCGAAAACTGCGTAAGGGTAAGGCCATCACCCAATAGCTTGACTAGCTAAGCATAAAAAAAGGATCGCCCAGTGCGATCCTTTTTTGTTTCAAGGGTTTTGTTTAACGGTTAAACCAACTGCTTCATTGCTTGAGCAATTTGCTCAGCGTAGTCTTGGTTGGTGACTTGGCCTGACTCTAGGTCGAAGTTGTCATAAAAGCTCGGCAAGGAAACCGAGGCTTTGACGTTACCGCCAAAATAAGGTGCCGAGTTGGTCGCTGCCGCTAGCACCAGCTGACCGCCACCAGGACCCGGAGAGGTGGCTAGATAAACCGCAGGTTTGTCCTTGAACACGGCGCGGTCAATACGCGTTGACCAGTCAAACAGATTTTTATACGCCGCTGGGTGATGAGCATTGTGCTCAGCAAAGGAGATCACATACGCATCCGCCTGCGCCAAATCACGCAAAAACGCCTGCGCGCCCTCAGCCTGACCAATCTCCTTTTCCATGTCTTCACTAAATAGCGGTACTTGATAATCGCTAATATCGAGCACGGTCACCTCCGCCCCCTCAACCAAGTTCGCCGCGTAAGTAGCCAGTGCGCGATTAATTGATGTTGAGCTAGTAGACGCACCGAAAGCTATGATCTTCATACTGTTTTCCTCTCCTAAACAGGTTTACCTTAAGCCTACGCTGCCCAGACAAAATTCACAACACGATTAATTTCATCAACTTGTTCGAAAATTTCCACTAAAACCACAGGTTCGAGGCGCGGGTATCACTTCGTTCCGAGGTGCGAGGGGTTCAGCGCGCGTTGAATTTCTCGTCTCTCGATTCTCGCTTCTGCTTTTACTCGCTCCCTTTTTAGGTTCGAGGAGCGGGTTTCACTTCGTTCCGAGGTGCGAGGAGTACACCACGCGCGGCAAATTTCTCGCCTCTCGCCTCTCGATTCTCGCCTCTGCTTTTCCTCGCTACCCGTAGGGCGAAGCCCGTCCCCGAACCTCGCCCCCCTTAGCCGTCAGGCGTGCGCTGCGAGTTCATGCCATAAGTCTTGGACAATAACGCGATCGGCTGGGGTTAGTTCCGCTTTTGCTGCTTCTAGGCTGTTCTCGATTTGCTGTTTTAGCACCTCGATATCATTGATGCCTTGCTCTTCGCAATCGGCTGCTGAGAGTGAGATGTGGCCACGTAGGTAGCCACCGGCGAACAGTTCATCGTCGGAGGCGGTTTCAATGCGTTGGTCAATTAGGTTTAAGAGCTTTTCTTCAAAATCAATGATCACGGGGTTTCCTTTTGAATTATCCAATTGTGTGTCTAGAGCTATTAATTAGCTCACCGTAAAGTGTTCGGGCTTGAGCGGCGGGGTTTGATAGAACCCACGCAGTGCCTCAGACAAGGCAAGGACGCGTGGCGGCAGTCCTTGGGCTAAAATCGCGATGACTTCAGCGTGCACTTTGGCCATAAAGCCCAGTCGGTCTGGCTCAAAATCGCCGTGCAGATTGTCACAGCTGACATTAAACTCAAACCCCGCGCTGCGAGCCAAAATCCATTCGTACGCCTGCGGGCGAACTTCCACCTGCTCAAATTTTGCCTGAACCTCGGCTGTGCGGCCGTCAGGTTCGTACCAATAGCCAAAGTCCTCGAGTAGGCGCCTTTGTGGCCCTGCCACACACCAATGGGCAATTTCATGCAATGCTGAGGCATAAAAGCCTCGGGCAAAAATAATCCGATGGTAGCTGGCACCTTGCCCAGCGGGAAGATAGATCGGCTCATCACCCCCAAGCTCTAGCTTGGTGTTAAAGTCGTTAAAAAAGGTATGGTTAAACAGATCAATCAAGTCTTGATAACGGTGTTTCATGCTGACTTAGTGTTATAAAAATTATTTGGCTATTCTTACTCTTTTTGCCTTAAGGGTAAAGCGGCGTCGAGAGGGGTCACAAACAAGATTAACTTTATTTCATCTTCACTCCACTTTGAGTTTATTCGCTCTCGGTATAGTCATCCCATCAACGAGAGGAGAGCACCATGAACGCTAGACAAAAAAGAGCCCTTGCTATTTGTGGTGGTGCTGGTTTGGGACTGTTCGCCCTGACCAATTTGATCGCCCTCGTGACTGTTCACTAACCGTGAGGAAATTGACTATGAACCCGCTAAATATGAAACCAATGACGACGGCCATTCTAATCTCAACCCTAGGTATGTCTGGGTATACCATCGCCGATGATGATACGCGCTTTCACGTGCTCGCGCTTGAATCATCCAATACCAGCATCGAGTCCCTCTCGCCTGCCGTTCGTGAGCTGATCAATGGCGTGATCACCGAGGTCGAGCTGGATGATCACCGTGACGAGCAAGTTGCCTATCAATTTGAGTGGGTTGATCTCGATGAACAAAGCCATCACAAAGTCAGCTATGCAGTCAATGACCTGACGGTGTTGGAGCAAAAGACCAGCGACTTGAGTAGTTTTGGATTTAGTAAAATTAATAAAGATGAGCAAGTTGCTATACAAGAGGTCGCCAAGGCTCAGTTTGATATTCTCAGTGTAATACCTAAACTCGAAGAGAAATACGCCGCCAAGTTGGTGGAAGCAGAGCTAGAAACCAAAAACGGCTTGATCTTCTACGAGGTGAAACTGGCCTCAACAGAGACAGGAAAACACAAGCTGCTGGTTGATGTGGCCTCTGGTGAAGAGATCCCAATGCTCAAAAAACAGCGCCATCAGTAAGTAGGAGCGGACATGAAGCTACTGGTCGTTGAAGACGATAAGGAAACCAATGCCTACCTGTGTCAGTCGCTGCGCCAGCAAGGTTGGGCAGTTGACACAGCCGACAATGGTCAAGATGGCCTGTTTCTCGCGCTCGAGGGGCAATATGATGTCATTGTCTTGGATCGCATGCTACCAAACCTCGATGGGCTAACCGTACTAACCACCTTGCGCGCTGCCAATGTTGGTGCGCGGGTGTTAATCTTGAGTGCCCTTGATAGCGTGGATGAGCGCGTGAAGGGGCTGAAACAGGGCGGTGACGACTACCTAACCAAGCCGTTTGCTTTGGCTGAATTGATCGCGCGAATCGAGATCCTAGCCAGCCGTCCTATCTCACCCCAAAGTAGTGTCGAACACAAGCTCGCCAATGGGCATCTTGAGCTCGACCTACTCAGTCATCATGCCAACTTAGCCGGGGAGAAAATTGACCTTCAGGCCAAAGAGTTCAAACTGCTGCGCTATCTGATGCAGCATCTCGGTCAGGTCGTCACTCGCTCTCTGCTTTTTGAGGCCGTGTGGGAGTACAATTTTGACCCGCAAACCAATGTGATTGATGTGCATATTGCAAGGTTACGCAAGAAGCTTGAGCGCCCAGACTATCCCGATCTTATTGAAACCGTGCGCGGCTCCGGCTATCGCATGATCAAGTTGGACTGAATGCGATGCATCGTTTGTCCCTGACACGAACCTTGAGTCAGATAAGTCGCCTTTGGCGCCGTCACTCCCTGTGGCGATTGTCGCTGAGTATCGCCGTGATGCTGTGGTTAATCGTTGCCCTAGCACTGCTGGCCATCTACCAATTAAGTATTCAACCCTTGCTCCATTCACAACGCCAACTGATTGCTCAGCACGTTGAGCAGATCCAAAGTGCCAACGAACTTAACCCAGCCGAGCCCTTAGAAGAGCAGTTAAGAGACTCCTTGTATCAAAATGAGAGCATCTTAACCGTGATTAAAGACCCACAGGGCCGCGTGCAAGGCTCGCTAACGCATGTACCAAGCTTTCTTACTCCTTGTCCTATGCTCAAGCGCTTTCCCGTCTATCTCGACTCAAATGATGCCTTTACCATCCTTGAGGGCTGCACGTTTGAGGTGGCCGGTAACCAAATCCTGGTAGCGACCGACAACAGCTACATCCATCAAATTCAGGAAAACTTTATCAATGCTGCCCTGATTGTGATGGCATGCACCTCGCTGATCGCGTTTCTGCCGGGTCTTGTGGTACACCGTCAGCTTACTCGTCAACTCAATCAGATTCACCGCGTTGTCGCGCAGATAGAGCAAGGGCAATTTAGCAGTCGAATTACCCTGCGCGGTCGTGAAGACGAATGGGATAATATTGCTCTGTATATCAACCAAATGCTGGATGAAATAGAGTCGTCAATCAGTCAGATTCAAGCGGCAACCGACGCGATTGCCCACGACTTGAGAACGCCGATGACAAGAATAAAAAACCGACTCGATCAACTGGATAGCTGTGCTGACCCGGCGCAACAACAGCAGCACATCCATCAGCTCAACCAAGAGTTTGACTCTATGCTACGCACCTTCAATGCCATGCTTGAGTTAAGTAAACTTGAGACCTTACATGACCGCTCAGCTTTCACCACCCTTGACCTAGCAAGGATTGTCAGTGATGCCGTCGAGTTAGCAGAGTTACAGCTTGAGCAAAAGCGGCAAACCATTCAGGCAAACCTCACCCCTACCCCTATTATGGGCGAGCCCTCGCTTCTATTTCGCTTGGTGTACAACCTAATAGAAAACGCCCACCACCACTGCCCTGAAGACGCAAAAATCTCTATAGCCCTCAATCACCATCAGCTCATCGTCGCCGACAATGGCCCTGGCATCGCCCCCGAATACCGACAAAAAGTGTTTCGTCGCCTATTTCGCGTAGACAAAAGCCGCCACACCCCAGGACACGGTCTTGGGCTATCGTTAGTTGCCGTCGTCGCCAAGCTCCACCAAGCCCATATCTCACTCGATTACACAGACGAGAAAAACGCCAAAGGTCTAAAAGTCACAATCCAATTTTAAGCGGGCAAAGCCTCTTTAGGGTGCGAGGGTCGAGGACGGGCTTTGCCCTTCGGGGTTCGAGGCGTTAGTCACGCGCGATTAGAACTCGCCTCTCGTAGCAACGCGATCTTGCCTCTCGTCTCTTTTCCGCAGAAAAAAAGGGGGCATAAATGCCCCTACAATGAGTTTTAACTTTTTTCTATTAGAGTTGTTAGAGCGCTTTTTAGCTGCGCCTGTTTATCATCACCCAATTGGTCTAGCCACTGGCGTTGGACGGACGTAATGATTTGGTTGCCGCTCTTGTGCACTGACACGCCTTTCTCCGTCAGTTTGATCAGGCGTACCTTTTGGTTGGTGGGGTGGGCACTGATCGCCACTAGCTCCCGCTTGAGCATATTGTCGACCAAGCGCTTGACCGTACTGCGCTCAGTCATTAGTTTATCGGCCAATCCTTGCTGGAGCATCTCACCATGAAAGCTGAGGATCTCTAACGCCTTTTGCATCTCGACGCTGATATCGTGATGCTCCATCAGCTGCTCTTGCGCTTGATTTCGAAACAAGCGATGCGCAATCCCCATCAAAAAGAACGTGGACTCATCCAGTAGCGGGGTTGCGATGCCCTCTTCATAAGCCATTAAAATACCTTTGAGCATAAGTTATCTTGTCTGCTACTTAGATAGCACAGATACTAAATTCAGTAAGTTGCATATACAACATTAATAATCAGTCATTCATATTTTGTTGCATCTTTCGCGTCACATTGCTTACTTATCAGTCGCTTGTCGACTAGAGTCCCGGCCTGTAAATAAACAAGTGCTGAAATAAAAAAGCCCCCAAAACGCCAATGCGCTTTAGGGGCTTACACTGTTCGAACACAGTCCGTCAGATAACCGGGGTTTCGGTAACCACTCCGTAATTCTGACCACGATGGCGCAGCAGGTGGTCCATCACCACAATAGCCAGCATCGCCTCTGCAATAGGCACAGCGCGGATACCAACACATGGGTCGTGACGCCCCTTAGTGATAAGCTCGGTCGGTTCACCCTGCTTGGTGATCGTCTCACCCGGCACCGTAATGCTTGAGGTTGGCTTGAGTGCAATACTCGCAACAATATCTTGACCAGTAGAGATGCCACCGAGAATGCCGCCAGCGTGATTACTGCCAAAACCTTGTGGAGATAGGGTATCGCGGTGCTCGCTGCCTTTTTGAGCAACCACATCAAAGCCATCGCCGATCTCAACACCTTTAACGGCGTTAATGCTCATTAGCGCGTGCGCGATGTCAGCATCTAGGCGATCAAAAACTGGCTCGCCCAGTCCTACTGGCACATTGGTCGCAACCACTTGCAGCTTGGCCCCAATCGAGTCGCCCTGCTTTTTCAGGTCACGGATCAGCTGATCAAATGCCTCAACCTTATCCACATCAGGACAGAAAAAAGCATTGTTCTCAATCTCATCCCAATCGACTTTATCAATAGCGACATCACCCATCTGTGATAGGTAGGCGCGGATCTCGATGCCGAACTCTTGCTTAAGGTACTTTTTCGCCACAGCACCGGCGGCAACGCGCATCGCAGTCTCACGCGCCGATGAACGACCACCACCACGATAGTCGCGGTTGCCATACTTTTGATGGTAGGTGTAATCAGCATGACCTGGACGGAACTTATCCTTGATCTCAGAGTAATCTTTTGAGCGTTGGTCAGTGTTTTCAATCAGCAACCCAATCGAGGTACCTGTGGTTCGGCCCTCAAATACCCCAGATAGAATTTTGACTTGATCCGGTTCGCGGCGCTGAGTGGTGTATTTTGATGTGCCGGGACGGCGACGATCTAAGTCGATTTGAAGATCGGCCTCAGTAAGCTCAAGATCTGGAGGACAGCCATCCACCACACACCCCAATGCGATACCATGACTCTCACCAAACGTGGTGACACGAAAATGCTGTCCTATGCTATTACCTGCCATTTTTTCCTCTATCTCTCGCTGGTTAGGCGCTATCTGCTCACGCTAGCACGTAACACAACCTTCATCCTGTTGTTAATGGAATCATAGTGTCTTTATTGGCTTGGGATGTAAAGGGAAAAAAAGGGGGCGAGGTGCGGGGACCGGCTTTGCCCTTCGAGGTGCGAGTAGTTTGATACACTTGATAAACTAATCGCACCTAAACAAAGAAGCGGGTTGCGAGTAAAGCCTTTTGAGAGACAAGGAGTTCAATACACGTGAGAAACTCCTCGCTCCTCGGAACGAAGTGTAACCCGAACCTCGCCCCTTAATTAAAGACGTTAGTCTTTATACAAAGCAAAATGCTCAGCATGTTCAAGCATTTGCTCGCGTGTGATCATGAATACGCCGTGGCCGCCGTTTTCGAACTCGATCCAGGTGAATGGGATCTCTGGGTACTGCTCCATCATGTGTACCATTGAGTTGCCGACTTCGCACACCAAGATGCCTTTTTCGGTTAGGTAATCTGGTGCGTTAGCTAGGATGCGGCGGACCAGTTTTAGGCCATCGCTACCCGCAGCTAGGCCAAGTTCTGGTTCGTGGGTAAACTCATCTGGCAGACTGTTCATGTCCTCTTCATCCACGTAAGGTGGGTTGGTCACGATCAGGTTGTACGCCTCTTTTGGCAGATCGCGGAACAAGTCTGAGCGGATTGGGAACACCTGTTGCTCCATACCGTGGTCTTGCACGTTCTGCTCAGCCACTTGCAGGGCGTCGGTTGAGATATCAATCGCGTCCACCTCAGCGTCCGGGAAGGCGTGAGCACACGCTATCGCGATACAACCACTGCCGGTACACATATCCATGATGCGCGTTGGCTCTTCCACCAGCCACGGCTCAAAGCTTGCCTGGATCAGCTCACCGATTGGTGAGCGAGGCACCAAGACGCGCTCATCAACGAAGAACTCAAGACCACAGAACCAAGCACGGTTGGTGAGGTACGCCGTTGGTGTGCGCTCATTGATGCGCTTAACCACACGCTCAACAATGCGCAGGCGCTCGCTGCTGGTCAGGCGTGAATTCAATACATGCGGAGGCACGTCGATCGGCAAATACAGCGTTGGTAGGATCAATTGAACCGCTTCATCCCAAGCATTATCAGTGCCGTGACCATAAAATAAATTCGCGGCGTTGAAACGACTCACCGTCCAACGAATCATGTCTTGAAGCGTGTGAAGCTCTGATACTGCTTCTTCTACAAAAATCTTATCCAAAGTTGCCTCCAAAAAGCGCTACAATACCCTTCATAAGTTGTAATTAAGTAAAGATTTACCCATGAGCTACAAAGACACCGATTTTGACGATGACTTCTCGCTGTTTTATGAAGAAGTAAAGGGCGTAAAAAAGTTCGCACAGGATACCATAGTCCAGGCACCAAAAAGAAACACAAAGCAGAAAGAAGTCACTCGCACTGCCCGTGAAGCCTCCGATACCGAGTTTTATTTCTCGGATGAGTTTGTTCCGCTGCTCAGTGAGGAGGGCCCGACTCGCTATGCTCGCGATGATGTCTCCAAATATGAGGTCAAACGCCTTCGTCGTGGGGTCTATGTTCCAGACGTGTTCCTTGATATGCACGGCATGACCCAGATGGAAGCGAAACGCGAGCTTGGATCAATGATAGCCTACTGCGTAAAACAGAACGTGAGTTGTGCCTGCGTGCAGCACGGTATCGGTAAGCACATCCTCAAACAAAAAGTGCCATTGTGGTTGGCGCAGCACCCGGATGTGATGGCCTTCCATCAAGCGCCGCTCGAATTTGGCGGTGACGGTGCCCTACTCGTCCTGCTCTCTATTCCTGAAAAATAATCTGCTCTGAATTGAGCTTTGTCGCTAGTGGCGCAGGTCCGGCGGGATCGGCATATTCTCGCTCTTGAGCACCGGACGCTGTCCACCTGCTTTGCGATATTGCTTAAGCTGGAATACATAAGCGAGCACCTGTGCCACAGCAGCAAACAGCCCATCGGGGATCTCTTGTTCAAGCTCAGTGGTGTGATAAAGTGCGCGAGCAAGCGGCGGTGCAGGGATCACGTAGATATCGTGCTCACGAGCTACTTCCCTGATTTTCAGTGCCATATGATCCACGCCTTTAGCCACCACCACAGGTGCCTTATCAGTCTTCTGCTTATAACGCAGCGCAACGGAAAAGTGCTCTGGGTTAGTCACGATCACATCCGCCTGCGGGACATCGGCCATCATTCGTCGCTGAGCCGCCTCACGCTGAAGCATACGAATACGTCCTTTCACCTCAGGCTTACCCTCGGTGTCTTTGAACTCATCCTTAACCTCTTGCTTGGTCATCTTGAGCTGCTCGTTGTGCTGCCAAATCTGAAAAGGAATATCAATCGCCACCACCACCAGCAAGGAGCAACTGATCAGCAAAACAAAGTTCAACAGAATATCCAGAGCGTGGAAGATATTTTGTGGAAAAACGTCGGTACTCAATTGCATTAATGAAGCTTGCGACTGCTGGATCAAGAAGAAAGCCACTCCTGCGACAAGGCTGACCTTAAGTATCGACTTGATCAGCTCTACGAAGCTCTGCTTACCCAGCATACGCTTAAAGCCGCTCAGGGGGTTAAGCTTAGACAATTTTGGTCTTGCCGCTTCTGCCGAAAAACGAATACCACCCAGCCCTGCAGCGCCAGCTAGCGCGGCACAAAACAGTACGATGAGGATCAGTAGCAACGGCAAAATTAAGTTGCCAAGTGCGCTAAAGGCGATATTACTCAACTTACCGAGATCATAAATCTCTTCACGGCTAAGCGAGAACAAGCGCGCCATCGCCTGACCAAGGCCGCTGGCAAGAAACTCACCAAACCACATCAAGGCCACCGAGCCAACAATTAAAACCGATACCGATGCAAGCTCCTTGGAGCGGGCGACTTGTCCCTTCTCCAGGGCTTGCTGTTTCCTTCGGGGGGTGGCCTCTTCGGTGCGTTCTTGGCCGTCAGATTCTGCCAAATCAGCCTCCTATTCCAAGCGTGATGATTAGCAGTCGATATTGATCAGTCGGCATACCTGCTGCTCCCCATCGACCCAAAACAGCTCATAGTGATTAAGCAGACCACTGAGCAAGTACCAACAAATAAACAGCCCCACCATCAAAGCAAAAGCAAAACCAAGTGAAAAGATATTCAGCTGCGGCGCAGCACGAGTCATGACGCCAAACGAGAGGTTAATGGTCAACAGCGCAATAATTCCAGACAGCGCCATACTCAGCGCAACCCTAAACATGATCCCAAGCCAGGAAGCGATCTCCTCAAACCCCAGCGTGCTGATGCCCCCACTGCCAATAGGCAAGCTTTTAAAGCTCATTACCACCAGCTGGATCATCTTCAGATGCCCATCTGTGCCGAGAAAAAATAGGGTCGCTACCATCATAAATAGCTGGCCAAGCACCGGTGTATTCTGTCCATTCGCCGGGTCGACCATAGAGGCAAAGCCCAAACTGGACTGCATACCGAGGATCTGCCCGAGCAAAACAAACGTCTGCAGAATAAAGGTGGTAATCGTGCCCATGGCCACGCCAATCACGATCTGCTCAAACAGAAGGATAAACCCGCCCAGTGACAGCAGCTCAATATCGCTTGGGACTGCGGGGATGGCAGGCATCACAGCTAATGTGATGGCCAAGCTAAGGTAGAGCCGGATTCTGGCCGGCACAAAACGTGCCCCAGTCACCGTCATCACCATCAGCATCGAGGAGATGCGCGTGAGCGGCCAAAAGTAGTTGGCAATCCAATCTAATACGACTGAGGTTGGGTACTCCATGCCGACTCCTAGTAGACGATATTCGGCACGCGCTCGATAAGGCTAAAAAAGAACTCCATCATCACCTGAGTGCCCCAATGGGCAAAGGTCATCAATGCCAGTATGGTAACAATCAAACGCGGTAGAAACGACAGGGTCTGCTCGTTGATCGAGGTCGCCGCTTGGAAGATCGCCACAATCAGACCCACCAACAGACTCGGAATAATGATCGCGCACACCAGCATCAACACTAGCCACAGCGCCTCACGAAACAGCTCAACAAACAGTTCAGGGGTCATTGGGTGGGCTCCATCATAGGGCAAAGCTGCCGGCAAGCGTCGATAAGATCAGATTCCAGCCATCCACTAGGACAAACAGCATCAGCTTAAACGGCAAGGAAACGATCATCGGCGACAGCATCATCATACCCATCGCCATCAACACCGAGGCGACAACCAAATCAATGATCAAAAACGGCAGGAACAGCATAAAGCCAATCTGAAACGCGGTTTTTAGCTCTGAGGTAATAAACGCCGGGATCAAGATCGCCATCGACACATCTTCTGGGTTTTGCACCTCGGCGCCCGAGATGCCAACAAAGGTTTCGAGATCCTTGATCCGGGTTTGCTTGAGCATAAAGGCTCGCAGTGGCTGCTGTGCCTCGTCAAATGCCTGACGAGCATCAACTTGCTCGTTCAAATACGGCTCGATCGCTCGGTCGTTGATCTGACTTAACACCGGTGACATGACGAAAAAGGTCAAGAACAGCGAGATGCCGATAATGACCTGATTGGATGGCGTTTGTTGCAGACCCATGGCTTGGCGCAGGATAGACATCACCACCACGATGCGGGTAAATGACGTCATCAAGATAACCATCGCCGGCAAGAAGCCGAGCAAGGTCATTAGGGCGAGGATCTGCAAATTGATCGAGTAGTCTTCACTGCCATCAGGGTTGGTGGTCATCGTGAAGGCTGGGATGCCCACCCCCGTTCGCGTCGAGCTACTGGTCAGTGAGGCCGCCCCTTGCTCATTTTCCATCACTGACACGGTGACCTGACCGGCTGGTGCAATACTCGGATCGATGCTGATCTCTTGCTCAGCGAGACCCAAAGGGCTCACCAAGAGCAAAAGGAGCAGTAAAACTGAGGAGGACAAGGCTCTAGGCATGGGGATTCTTATTTAGCAGCTTGGAGAGTTGTGAGCTGAACTTGCTGTCCGGTGCGTTCTCTTCAATGATGGGCTGATCAAGCTTGGACAATAAATTAATATTCTGCGCTGTGATGCCAACCAGATATTGCTCCTCACCCGCTTGAATGATCGCCACCCGCTCCTTGGTACCCACTGGGATCTGGCGCACCACCGACAGATCCTTGTGCCCCATCAAAGACGGAACACGCATCTTTTTCAGTGCTATCATCAAGGCAACGATGACCAAGAGCACCAGCATCAACGACCCTACCGTGGTGGCCAGATCGTAGTGAGTCGGCGCTTCACGCGCGGCAAGAACGCCGGGCGCAAACAGGGCCCCTGACAGACCAATATATCGCGTCAGGACAATTCGATGTAATGACATTAACGCAGCTTCTTAATTCGTTCGGTTTGACTGATCACATCGGTAAGGCGAATACCAAACTTATCGTTTACTACCACAACCTCACCATGGGCGATCAAGGTTCCATTCACCAACACATCGAGTGACTCACCGGCAACCCGCTCAAGCTCAACCACTGAGCCTTGGTTAAGCTGCAATAAGTTGCGAATGCTGATCTGCGAGCGCCCTACCTCCATGGAGATAGTCACTGGAATATCTAAGATCGTGTCAAGCTTGCGTCGTTCGTCATCCGAGATTGGCGATGCGGTATCTTGTAGCTCATCGAGCGGGGCTGCCAATACATCGTCTGTATCGCCAGCTGCTGCCTTAGGGTCTTCACCCAAAGCCGCCGCCCATTCGTCGGCCAGTTTTTGATCGTCAGTCGGTTCCATTGTTTACTACCTTATTCATCGTCACCGAACTCATCATCGAGCTCGGACATGACATTCTTACCCAAAAACGCCAAGTCGGTCTTGACCGCATCTGGACGTTTGATCTTTTCTGAAATTTGTACGGCCATTTTCTCGTTCGAGCGACCCATTTTTACCCGGTAGGTCGGCAGCTCTTCGACGAACATGATCGCGTGCTCTGGCATACTGATCGGAATGATATCGCCGGCTTGCAACTCCATCAAGTCACGCAAAGAGATGTCTTGCTCGAGCAGATTAACCCGGAAGTTGACCGGAACGTCCATGATCTCATCGCGCAGTGCGCTGCTCCAGCGGATGTCTGTCTCCATCTTGTCCGACTGAACACCGGCATCGAGTAGCTCTCGGATCGGTTCGACCATTGAGTACGGCATCACAACATGAAAGTCACCTCCGCCACCGTCCACTTCGATATGGAATGAGCTGACCACCACCACCTCGGTTGGACTGACGATGTTGGCCATCGCCGGGTTTACCTCGGCGTCAAGATACTCAAACTCAACCCCCATCACAGGTGACCAAGCCTCTTTGTAATCCTCAAAGATGATTTTAAGCAGCAACTGGACAATGCGTCGCTCGGTTGGGGTAAACTCGCGCCCCTCGATACGCGCTTGATAACGCCCATCACCGCCAAAGAAGTTTTCAACCATGATGAACACCAATCGCGCCTCCATGGTGATCAGCGCGGTGCCCTTAAGTGGTCTAAAGCGAACCATATTAAGACTGGTCGGCACATACAGGGTGTTCTGATACTCACCAAACTTCATCATCTGCACGCCATTAATCGACACCTCTGCAGACTTACGCAGCATATTGAACAAGCTGATGCGCATATGGCGTGCAAAACGCTCATTAATCAGCTCCAAGGTCGGCATTCGACCGCGGACAATACGATCTTGCGATGAGAAATCGAAGCTGACGGCGTCACCCTCTATCTCAATCTGCTCATCGACCTCGTCATCAACATCATCGACGCCATGCAGGAGTGCATCGATCTCATCTTGGCTTAATAAATCGGTCACTTTTCACCTACTGGATAACAAAATCGGTAAACAGCACACGCTCAACCACTGGCGTGCCGACCGTCTGAGACAAAATCGCCTGTACGTCCTCGGTTGCTCGATCGCGCAGCTCAGCGCGACCGGTCTGTGAGCGCAGTTGCTGCTCAGTCGAAGAGGTAAAGGTATTAATAATCGAGCTCTCAATCAAAGGAGAGTGGTAACGAGCAAGGCGTTCGTTTTCTTGCCCTCGCACCATCAAGTGCGCCTTGATCTGCACCATGCGATCACGCGGCTCACTGCGCAGATTAAACACAAATGGCTCAGGAATGTTCACGTAAGCCACAGGCTCAAGGGTTGTGGCCGCTGCCTGTCGCGGGTTACTTCGCACATCAAGCCCTGTGCTATCGGTACGAAACATGAAAAACGCGGCCGCCGCCGAGCCAATCAGCAGGGCTGCCGCCACGCCAATAATGATCGCTAGCCGGCGGGTGTTGTTGCGTAGTTCAATCGATTGTTCTTCAGCCATTGAGTACTCTTTATGGTTGTCGTTTAAGCCGTCATTTTAGGCCTTCAGTTTAGGCATAGTAACTAATGCCATCTTGCTGTGTAGTGACGTTCAAATCGATGCTTTGACTAGCATCATTGTCTTCGTCTGCCAACCCATTAGGGCTGCTCTGCTGCGTACCACCCGCTTCGCCTTGGCCGGCAGAGCGTCCTTGTTGTTGGCTGCTCTGCTGTGAGACGGAGGTATCAGCTAATTGAATGCCTTGCTGGGCAAACATCTCTCGCAAGCGCGGCATGGATTGGTCAAGCACCTCACGGGCTTGAGCGTTGGCCACCGTGAAGTGTACCGAAGTACTGTCGCCATTCATATTCATGCGAATCTGCATCCGCCCCAACTCGGGTGGATCAAGGCGTATATCGATGTTCTTCAAATTCTTAGACAACATCAGTTGCACTTGGTCGTTCACCTTATCGGCCATTTCCTGAGATGTCATCGCTTGGGATATGACCACATTCCCTTGCATTGTATTGACCTCAGCACGCGCGGTGCCTAGCACGCCACTCGTCGCCATTGCCGCCGCTACAGCGGATTCAGCTCCCTGACTCGTTGCAGTCGTCGAGGCCGAGGCGCTATCGGTCATTACCGGACCATTCATCGTCCCTAGCGATGCCAGCAAATCTGAGTTTTGCGCCGCTTTAATATCTACGTGGTGCACCGCTGAGCTGACAGCGCCATTGGGCGGGTTACCGCTTGACAGCGCGCTCCCTTGTTCAGAAACAGATAGTTCAGAAACAGATGGTTCAGAACCCGATAGTGCGGCAACTGATGGTACCACAACGCCAGGTGCTACCTGAGCTTGTGCCATTTGTGTATTGAGCAATGTCGTCGTATCAGCGACTTTCGTTGCCGCCACTGAAGCCGGCGTCGAGGATACCTGATCAACAGCGCCATGCACCGGTGGCGCAACACCTTCAACATGGACAGAACGATTCCAAGGGATCATGCTAGCCGCGCTGTATTGCTCTAATGCAGGCGGTATCTCACTGAGATTATCGTCAGTGTCCTCCCGCTCATTGGGTGCCTGTCCTATGATGTGCTGAGCTTCAGATTGAGTCGCTCGCGACTCAATCTCACCCGACATGAGATCAAATCCGCGCTGCTCGTCATTGCCTTTGATATCCGATATCGGCTGTTCCGATGTCTCTAGACTTGGGGGCTGCCCAGGCGCTCCACTCCATTCAATCGCTCGATGCTCCGGCGATGGATGAGAAACACCGCTTGATGATTTGATCTGGGCTGACTCATCAGCGGTTATCGTTGCCATTGGTTTGTCTAAGTGCTCAAGCTCTCTAGCGACAAAGTCTTGTTCTAACTCTTGCTCAATCGCTCGCTTGGCAGACACTAAGTCCTGTTCGGACTGACTGAGTGTCTCTTCGCTCGACTCAGTACTCGCTGATTGGCTGAGACTGGCAGCGGGTTGTGAGGATGGTGCGTATTCTGAGTAAGAGTCATCGGAAGCCACAATGTTCGAATCAACCCTGATTGGCTGAGCGCCATTTGCATGCATACCATCCCTGCTGTTTAAACCTGTCGACTCTTTACGAGTGTGCTCAATTCCAGAGTTTACTGGCTGACTTGCCTCAGACTCGGATGCCATGGCATCGGGATCGCTAAGAGGCAACACTTTGCCGCCTTGCTCTGCCACCCTAGTGGCATCTTGGGTCAACTCTTGCTGTGACGCCAGCGGCTCACTGCCTGACTGCAGAGCTCGACTCGATTCATTGAGTCGCTCAAGCAGTTCGCCACTTTCTGTCACCGCGGCCTTCACCTCTTGCGCTTGATCATCAGAACTCATCAAACTCGGCGAATTAAGCGGGTGCGGAGAAGCCTTACCGACCTCAGGTTGTTTATCAGCGTCAGAAATTTCATCTATCTGATTTGATGCATCTTTATCGTCAGCAGGAGAGAGTTCTTCACTCTGCGTAGCCAACGAGTTTTGCCCATTGATCGATTTTTCAGCCACTGGTTGATTGGCAATATCAACCTCGGTTTCGGTCTCATCAGAGGACATCAGTGAGCTCAAGTGATTAAAAAAACCGGCGGTACTCTCTTCCACCGACTCACTCGTCATCGGCTGACTATCGGTGCCAATCGGCTTTATCACTTCGCTGGAGGTCGCAAGATCAATCTTCATCAATTCGGCATACTCAGATAATTAAACAAATGGCACATCATTAGGGTGCTATATCGTCAAATGATGCAATATTCATTCCAAGCTAAGTTTGACGGGGTTTTCGGCTATATAACAGGGTTGAAAACTCATCCATCATCTGCTGCTCTTTCTGAGCCTCCAGACGCTCGCGTTGCTCGCGCTTTTTGTCCAGCATCCACTCATAAGAGCGCCGCTGCTTGCGCACTTCCAACCAGTGTTGCTCGCACCCTTCCACCTGGCCTTTAAAATGCGACTCGGCCTGTTTCTGTTTAGCCAGGGTTTCGTCTAACTGGGTCAAAAATCGATTGAGATGACCATACTGGCTGGCGGTCAGACCCGCTTGGCCGCGATCGATCAACTGCTGACAGTAATCTAAACGGTACTTCTCGATTTGCTCTACCTGGCGGTAATAATCCTCAAGCTCAGCACGCGCCTTATTCAGAGCCAGCACGGCTTGTTGCTCTTGATCACTCGCTTGCTCAAGTAGGAAGTCCAGCGCATTATCCATCCAAACTCCCTAAATCAGTTATTAAGTATTGAACTGAGCATATTGACGCACATCGGGTAAGGGACACTCTCTTTCATCGCTTGTTGCAGATATTGGTCAATCCGCGGCTTGAGGGTAAAGGCGCTATCTATCGCTTGATCCGTACCCGGTTTATAGGCACCAATCGAGACTAGGTCCTGATTCTTGCGACAGATGGCCAAGACTTGACGAACCGCCTTGGACATCAACAGATGCTCATCGGTGGTGATCTGAGGCATAACGCGACTCACCGATTTCTCGACGTCAATGGCTGGGTAGTGGCCTGCATCTGCCATCTCACGCGAGAGTACAATATGGCCATCCAATATCGCTCGTGACGCATCCGCAATCGGATCTTGCAGATCGTCTCCCTCGGTTAGCACCGTGAAAAACGCCGTGATCGAGCCTTGATTATCGTCACCATTACCGGCGCGCTCGACCAAAGCGGGTAACTTGGCAAATACCGAAGGTGGGTAGCCTTTGGTCGCTGGCGGCTCACCGACCGATAGAGCGATTTCACGCTGGGCTTGGGCAAAACGCGTCAAGGAGTCCATCAATAAAAGCACATCGAGGCCTTGGTCACGAAAATACTCCGCAACCGTCAACGCGGTTTGGCAACCTTTAAGGCGCATTAGAGGCGAAGCATCGGCTGGCGCTGCCACCACGACGGCTCTCTGACGCCCCTCGACACCGAGGATCTCGTCAATAAACTCCTTAACCTCGCGTCCACGCTCACCAATAAGGCCAACCACTACTACCTGAGCGCTGGTTCCGCGCGTCATCATGCCGAGCGTCACCGACTTACCGACACCAGAGCCGGCAAACAGACCGATACGCTGGCCTTTGCCAACCGTTAATAGGCCATTGATCGCTTTAATGCCGACATCGAGCGGCTCAGAGATTGGTTTACGTGCCAGGGGGTTAATTGGTTGGGCATTAAACGAAGCGCGACTGTCACTGTAGATCGGGCCAAGACCATCAATAGGATTACCCACCCCGTCAATCACGCGACCGAGTAGTGCCATGCCAACCGGAAGCCCTCCCTCAGCGGTGAGCGGCGTTACTTTGGCACCAGGCAGGATACCCGTGACCTGATCGCTTGGCATCAGCAGCAGTCGATCGCCAGAAAAACCTACCACCTCGGCCTCCATCTCCCCTTGCATGGTTTCCACGCGGCAGAGGCTGCCTATCGGGGCGCGACAACCGGTGGCCTCAAGGGTCAATCCTACCACGCGCACCAGTTTGCCAGAGGCAACGGGACGACTCGATACCCCGGTGGTCTGGTAGCGTTGCAGTCGCTCAAATAGCAGCTGCACTAGTGGCCGCCTTGCACGTCACCCACTTGGTGACGGTTGATGGCACAAAACTTTTGTACAGCGCTACGCACGCGCTCATCCATACGATAACTCACACTCGATTCACCGGCCTCGATCTGCACATCCCCTCGGCTCAAGGCAGGCTCAGGGACCAATGTCCAATTGCGAATATCGAGTTGCTCTTGGCCGTATGCCGCTTGGATGATCGCGACATCTTCTGGATGAAATTTAAGCGTGATCGCATGACCAAGGATGGGCAGTGCCTCAACCGATTCTTTAATCGTATCCAGGATCACCTGGGGATTGGTTGCAACCTCGACGTGCACCACTTCGCGGGCGATTGACAGCACCATGTCTACAAGCTGCTTCTCGACCTGTGCATTCATCAGCTCAAGCGGCTGAGCAAACTGATTCGCCAGCGCCATCAGGTGTTGAACATTCTGCTGAATGTACTCTTGTCCTGCCGCAACCCCTTCAGCTTGTCCAGCTTGTAGGCCCTCACTATGACCGGCCTCAAAGCCTTGCTCTTTGCCCTTGTCATAGCCCTGCTTAAATCCTGCTTCTTGTCCCTGAAGCATGCCCTCTTGAAAGGCTGCTTGACGGATCTGCTCAAGCTCTTCTTGAGTGGGTGGCAGCAGCTCCTCTTCAGGCTCTGAGCCGAAATCTGGGGCCCAACCTGGGTCGTAGTTGAGCGCGGTTTGTCTCGCTTGACCGGGCTTTTCTGAGCTGTAATCAGGCAACCCCCACTTGGTGGGTTTGGCTTGCTCTTGCTGCGCCGTATCAAGGCGTAAAAATCCGCGTTTTCTCTCTCCTGTCATCATATTCTCCGATTACAGGAACTCATCCGCGCCGCCGGTCAGCAGCAGTTCACCGCTGTCAGCCATGCGACGAGCAATGGCAAGGATCTCTTTCTGTGACGCTTCAACATCCGAGACCTTAACCGGTGCCATGGCCTCGAGATCCTCGCGCATCATATTCGCTGCACGCTTAGACATATTGTTGAAGATCTTCTCTTTCAGTCCGTCATCAGCGCCTTTAAGTGCACGCTGGAGAACATCTTGTGGAACATCACGCAGCAGTTTCTGGATACCTTGGTCATCGACCTCAATCAGGTTCTCAAACACAAACATCAAGTCTTGAATCTGGGTGGCCATATCTTCATCTTGATCACGGATCTGATCCATCAGTACCCCTTCAACATTGTTGTCGAGATAGTTCATGATCTCGGCAGCGGCCTTCAGACCACCAATCTTAGCCGCTTGAGCACCCGCTTGACCGGCAAACTGTTTCTCCATGATCTCGTTTAGCTCAGCCAGTGCTGACGGTTGCACTTCTTCGAGGTTAGCGATTCGCATCATCAAATCGAGGCGATCGCGCTCAGCAAACTGAGACAAGATTTCCGCCGATTGATCCGGCTCTAGGTAAGACAAAACAATGGTTTGGATCTGTGGGTGCTCGTTAACAATAATGCTGGCAACTTGACGCGGGTCCATCCATTTGAGCGAATCTAGGCCTTTAGAACCAGCGCCGAGCAAGATTTGATCAACCAGGTTGTTGGCTTTGTCTTCACCCAATGCGGCCACCAAGGCGTTACGCATAAACTCTTCGCTGCCCATACCGATATTGGTGTACTTCTGAATATCTTGCAGGAACTCTCGATGCACGGCGCTGACCTTCGCCTGGCTCAAATCGCGGGCACGCGCCATCGCGCTACTCACGTGTTGAACCTGCTTTGGCTCAAGATGACGAATGATCCCGGCGGCATCTTCCTCATTGAGGCTCAATAGCAAAATCGCGGCTTTCTCTTCACCCCCCATGCTTGAGATATCAAAGCCCGCGGTTGGATCAACGATCTCACCGCCAGGCGGTACTACTAGTTCATTAGCCATTGTGCTGCATCCAATTCTTCACGACCTGCGCCGCTAGCTCTGGCTCATTCGCCACCAGCGCGCGGACCGCTTTCAATACGTCTTCATCTTTATTTAGGTTTGGCAGCTCAATCGACGAGCCAAACTCAAATAGGTCTTGGTTATCGATATCACTGCTGATCAAGCTCGTTTCCCCATCGGCACCAATCGGCAGGCCGTCAGGACCATACAGCTTGTCTTCCTCTTCGTCAGCCACTGGGTTAAGCAGCTTGGTCATCGCTGGGCGGATCAGCACCATCACGATGACGATAATCACCAGCGCACTGGCAAGCCAACGCACCCACTCGTTGAAGTTCGGGTGATCCCAGATTGGCGCATCAGACAACGGCTCAAGATCTTGCGTGGCAAACTGCATGCTCAGCACGTTGAGCAAGTCGCCACGCGCTTCACTATAGCCAATCGCACCAATCAAGACCTGTCGGATCGACTGCAACTCACTGTCGGTCAGTGGCACCTGAACCAGCTCACCAGTGGTTGGGTCGAGCGCTGCGCGATGATTGATGGCAACCGCAACGGTTTGGCGGTTTAATACGCCAGTTTGGCGGCGCTCATGACTAATGGTGGTATCAAGCTCAAAGTTACGCGTTGCCTCGCGATGTACCGAGCCCTGACCCAACACTGAGCCATCTCGCATTTGCGCGACATCTTGTGGGATTGAGGCATCGGCAGGGGGTTGGTTACTCAGGGCACCTGGGACACCGGCCACCACATTGCCATTGTTGTAATCTTCAAGGGTAAACTCACTGCGCGTCGCGGGCGTGTTGGGGTCAAATCGCTTGCGTGTTTGCTCCACGGCACTGAAGTCAAGCTCGACATCAACTTGAGCGGTATAATTGCCAAGACCGAGGATAGGGATCAGTACGGAGTCGATCTTCTCGCGTAGCGCTTGCTCTTGTTTGCGCTCAAGCTCGTGCTCTTTGCGCCTTGCCGCTGAGGCCGGGTCTTGTGAGCCTGAGCTGAGTAAGCGCCCGTGTTGGTCCGTGACCGTGATGCGATTAGGTCGCATACCCGGCACGGCACTCGCCACCATATCAACAATCGAATCCACTTCTTCTTGTTTTAGGTTCGCTCCGGTGCGCAAAGTCAAAAATACCGAGGCTGAAGCCTCTTGACTATGACGAACAAAAACACTCTGCTTTGGCAGCGCCAAAAGCACCCTTGCGCGACGGATCTGATTCATTGCTTCTATCGCCAACGCCAACTGGCGCTCACGACTGAGCTTGAGTCGCTCCTGCTCCAAACGCTGAGAAACACCGAACCCCATATCCTGCATGAGTATCTCATCACCGGCGTGACTTTGATTATTTAAGCCCGCGCGCACCATATTTAGCTTGAGACTATTAAAGTCTGAGGCAGGGACTAAGATGGTGTTGCCTTCAAGTCGATAGTTTTGTTTTTGCTGGTCAAGATAGTCCAGCACAGGGATAAGTTCGTCAGTTTCGTATGAGGCCAATGGGCGCATCTCTGGCTCTTTCACCCAGAAAAACACCATCACGATAAGTGCAACACAGATAGAAATAGAGAGTACCAGTACGACTTGGCGGATAAGGTCGAGGTCACCGATCGCCAAGTCAAATTTTGACGAGGCCTTCTCGTCAATATCGGGATTTTGTAGGTCTACTGCGTCTTCACCTGTCGCACCTGTTGCTACAAGGGCTGCAGAGTTTGGATCGCTTACAGCAAGATCTGTTGATTGATTTGGGTCAGCCACAACGTCTTCCTAATGCATTAAACCGGCATATTCATGAGTTCTTTGTACGATTCAACTAATTTGTTGCGCACTTGAATGGTGGCATCAAACGCAACACTTGATTTGTTGCGCGCGATCATCACATCAGAGAGAGAGACGCTCTCATCACCACGGTCAAAACGGGTCTGCAGGTCACTTGATGACTGCTGCAATTGATTGACATTATTGATCGCCTTACTCAGCATCTGACCAAAGTCAGCACCCACTTGCTGCCCACTCTTTACCGCTGTGGTCGCGCCGCCAGCCTGTGCTCGCATCACGCTCATTTCACTCAGTAAGCTATCAACCTGCATTTTCACCTCGAATGCCAATTCTTTGACGTTTTTATTGCTTATTCCTCAAACAAGCAACTAGTGTACCATACTTATTAGTTAGGTATATCAATACCCGCATCGCGCATTTTTGCTAGTTTATAGCGCAATGTGCGTGGGCTAATACCCAGTTTTTCTGCCATATCTTTACGTCGGCCATCGCACTCTTGCATGGTCTGGAGAATGATCGAAAACTCTTGATCGCGCAACTCGCCGCCCAGACTTGATGATGCCGACGACGGCGTTGCAACCTCTGCGGCCACCGTCAAAGTCGGCTCTGGTTGCCCACTTTCGACTACGCTCTGAAGGCTATCAGCATCTTGCCAATCAATCCCCTCTAACAAGATATGCCCGGCATCAATTTGTCCGTTATCGGCCAAGATTAAAGCACGTTGTACGACATTATCCAGCTCGCGCACGTTACCCGGCCAATGGTAGGCTTGTAACTTATCCTGAGCTGCGCTCGTGACCATAGGCAGTGCCATGCCCAGTTTTTGACAGTGGCGTTCTATCAAGTGCTGAGTCAACGGGCTAATATCCCCACGACGCTCTGCCAGGGCCGGCCAGGCAATTGGGAACACATTGAGGCGATAGTAGAGGTCTTCGCGGAAATTCCCCTCTTGGACGTACTGCTTTAGGTCGCGGTTACTGGTGGCTAATACGCGCACATCAAGCTTAATACTCTTGCGACTGCCGAGCCTCTCAACTTCACGTTCTTGCAACACGCGCAGCAGTTTGGCCTGAAGGCTCAAATCCATCTCGCTGATCTCATCGAGCAAAATGGTGCCGCCCTGCGCCTGCTCAAACTTACCCGGACAGGCTTGAACCGCCCCAGTGAAGGCGCCTTTTTCGTAACCAAATAAAGTGGCTTCCAGCATATTATCCGGGATGGCCGCACAGTTTATCGCCACAAAGGGACCCGACTTACGATTCGATGCGTTATGGATATAACGCGACATGACCTCTTTACCGGAGCCACTTGGGCCAAGCACCATCACGTTGGCGTCCGTCTTGGCGACTCTGTCGGCAAGTGCCAGCAATTTAAGACTTTTGGGATCGGCAACCACGGCGTCACCGTCGTGTTCTGATTTCACCGGGGCATAGCGGCTGACCATATTCAGCAGCACCTCAGGTGCGAACGGCTTGGCCATGTAGTCAATCGCGCCGTCTTTCATCGCAGACACCGCGTCTTCAATATTTGCGTAAGCCGTCATCAGTAGCACAGGCAGATTCGGCCAGTGCTGCTTGATGTTTTTTAGCAGTGCTAGGCCGCCCATCCCCGCCATCTGAACGTCAGAGACCACGATATCGACAGCATTCGCTTTCAGCTTAACCAGTGCATCCTCAGCACTGTCGGCTTCCAGCCACTCATACCCTGCCAACGCCAATGTGTCGACCAGTGCCTCTCTCAAGCCTTCGTCATCTTCAACGATCAGGACTTTACTCTGTGCCATTACTTCTCTCCATCATTGGCTTGTTGTGACTGATTGTCCGTGGCTTGGCACGGTAAGCAAAGGGTAAAACAGGCCCCATCTCCTGGTTCTGAAATGAGTTCTAAGCGCCCTTTGTGGGCGCGGCAGACCATCTGCACTACCGCCAATCCAAGGCCTGTTCCCTGTGAGCGTGTAGTGAAGAAAGGCTCCATAATTTTGCCTTGCAGCTCTTTCTCTATCCCCGGCCCATTATCCTGTACCGAAATCCGCACCTCATCATTAACCGCGCGCAAATAAACATCAATTTGGCTCTGTTTACCGCTATTTTGGATCGCATTCATGACCAGGTTACTCAGTGCTGAGGCGACCGAGTTAACATTACCCAGCAGTGTGGTTGCCGCATCCTCTATCTCAACGTGATAGTCAATCTGATTGCCTTTGACTGCCGCCTCAACCATAGGGTGCAGTTCATCCGCTAGCGCTTGAACGGTAAAGGGTTGAATGACCTTGTTGTCTCCACCTTTGGCAAACAACAACATATCGTTGACCTGCTTTTCAAGATCATGCAGCCGGTCGACCAGTTTGGTTTGAAAGCGCTCTTTGGTTGCTGGCGGTAGGTTTGGCGCTGAAAGGTTCGACGCGTAGAGCATGGCGCTCGACAAGGGGGTACGCACCTGATGAGCTAGGGAAGCCACCATTTTACCTAAAGACGACAGCCTTTGCAGGTCACTCACCCGCGACTGTAGCAATCGGGTCTCGGTCAAATCGGTGATCAAGATTAACTGACCGGTATTAGAGGCCGATATCGCTAAGCGTACTTTACGGCCATTGCGTAGCGATATCTCATGCCCATCATCTTCGCGAGGAGCGAAGGCCGATTGGATCACATCAAACCAACGCTCGCCAACCAAAGGAACCTCGAGTAGACGCAGTGCCTCTGGGTTGGCCTCACGGACCACCCCATGCGTATCAAGCAGGATCACGCCTGCCGGCATGACATCAAGTACTTGCTTATATCGTTCAACCTGAGACTCGAGTGTATCAAGGTGAGACTGGTGTTGTGATGAATCAGACGATTGCATGATGATGGCCGCCGTATAAAAGAACAAAAGCCCGAATCAAAGAAGTTTCAGGCTGTTATATATGCATTATTGTTAACTGACTAGCGCTGTATATTGTACTTGCGCATTTTCTCCACCAAGGTGGTACGACGCATGGCCAGCATATCCGCCGCTCTTGCCACCACGCCCCCTTGTGCATCCAAGGCTTGGCTGATCATGCTGGTTTCTATCTCGACCAGCACCTCTTTCAAATTAATCCCTTCGTCCGGTAGCGATTCCAGCAGCGTCATGCTCGGCTCGGGCTCTTCAAAGCTAAAATCTTGGGCGAAGATATCCGCCAATGCATCACGCTCTTGCTCTTCAATCGACTTCTCATCAACAACGTCAGGCTCAAACTGAGGCGTGTCGCCATAACGATAGTTTTTCGGCAGATGATTAACATCAACCAAGCTATTGGGATAGAGGATCACCATTCGCTCAATCAAATTTGCCAGCTCTCGCACGTTACCCGGCCATTGATGCTGCGTCAGTGAACTGATCGCTCGTGGCGTAAAACAGATGGCGGCAGAGCCCTGTGCTTCCATTCGTGCCATTAGCTCGCGCAACAGCAATGGAATATCCATATGACGCTCACGCAATGGTGGCATCTCAATCGGGAACACGTTGAGTCTATAATACAAGTCTTCGCGGAAAGTACCGTCCTCGATCATCTGCTCAAGGTTACGGTGAGTCGCCGCGACAATGCGCACATTGGCCTGGATGGTGGTATTTCCTCCAACACGCTCAAAACTGCGCTCTTGGAGCACACGCAGCAGTTTGACCTGCATCGACATCGGCATATCACCGATCTCATCAAGAAAAATCGTCCCGCCATCGGCTAGCTCAAAGCGCCCTTTGCGGGTCGTCAGCGCACCGGTAAATGCACCCTTTTCATGGCCAAACAGCTCACTTTCAAGCAAGTCGGCAGGGATCGCACCGCAATTGATCGGCACAAACAGACCATTTCGACGCGGCGAATGATAGTGAATGTTACGCGCTACGACCTCTTTACCAGTCCCAGACTCACCTAAAATCAACACGCTCGCTTCGGTGCTTGCGACCTGACCTATCATATGTCTGACTTGCTGTATTCCCTGACTCTGTCCGACGAGGCTACGAAATAATGTATTGCCTTGAGAGACACCTGCCTGGGGGTGAGCTCGCTCAGCAAGTTCCTTACAGTGGCGCAATGCTTCCGCCAATTGGGGATAGTTAAGTGGGTACTCTAGCTCCCCTACGTATTGCGCCTTGTGCTCAAGCGAATACGGGTGTGAGCCCACCACAAGCAAAGGGATATGAGTGGCCATAGTGAGCTGCTGGTTCAACTTCACCGGCACCTGACCGCCATCAAGCGAACCGATAACGCAACCGGACCAAGGCAAAGTCCAATCAATACTCTCAATCTCACTGGAGCCAATGGCGTGACACTGCTCGCCGACAAACTCAAAAATGTTACTCAGATTAGTGCGCAGCTGCGCATCATCCTCAATCACGAGTATTTTTAACAAACCTAGCATGGATAAATCGATTGCCTTTAAAACTGGTTGACTGACACAAGTGTAATTATTATGAGCCGATTCCTTTGCCGATAAGGAACTCAGCCTCAGCGAGCTGATATTAAGCTCTTGGTCGTGTTGTGTCAGTTGACGATGGTGATACGAGTCAAAATAATGACGCCGTGATGCTACCCATCAAAATTGCGCCGAACTCTACTGAATTGGGCGAGAATGGTGGGTATTTTATTGGATTTGGCACAGAAGGCAACCAAGTGGTCACGGGATGTGACCTCTTCGGAGGAATTTACTGGTATTTGTGTCAAAACAAACCAGTTTTATCGACAATTTTATCGCCAGGCGCCGGGCAAAACTGTTTGCCCGATCGCGCTATCTTCAATTTAAGACATACCAATGTCAGCGGCGGTCAAATTATGGTATTGATGTGGGATTTGGTCCCATGCAGATTTGATTTCACGCAAGATCTCCACAACATCGTCCAAAGGTTGCGGATCATTGGCGATGTTCGCCGAAGAAATCTGACTGATCATAAACTCATAAAGCTGATCCAAGTTACGCGCAATATCGCCACCGTCTTCCATCGACAAGCAAGAGCGCAGACTGATAACGATATCTAGCGCCTTGCCTAATCGCTCGCCCTTCATCGCAATATTGCCTTGCATCATCGCTGCTTTGCCTTGGATCAAGCGCTCAATCGCACCCGCCATGAGCATCTGGACGACTTTGTGGGGGGACGCCGCGCTAAGCTGACTGTCTACCGAAACTTTTTTGTATGCCTGTAACGAACCGCGCATGGCTATCCTCTTACTATAAAAACTTTTTGTATTGTTGAACTGATTTCAAACCCTGACGGTGACGGTGTAAGGCAGCTCCTGCCTGACGCGTTACCTGCTCCATCTGTCTAACCAGTGTTTGGGTGCTTTGCACCAGAGCCTGCCAGTCGTGGCTTGATGCGAGGTGAGGCTGCTGCCGTATCTCAGCCAGCGCACTCTCAAGCATCGTTTCTCTCTTATCGACCAATGACTGGATTTCTTCAGTCGAATATTGCTCATTGCCCAGCACATGGGCAATTGTTTGATCGAGTTCATGTATTTGCTGGTAACGACTCATCGCTCTAGATCAACCTTATCCACTAACCCAACACATTCATCATGCCAGACAGCTGAGCTTGCATATTGCTCGTCGCATCCTGCATAGCAGCAAAGCGATCATGAGTACGCTTTTGCAAGCTCTCCATGCGCCGATCAAGCGCCGCCTGATCATCGCGCAGGCGGTGGTTGCGCTCGACAATACCGTGCTCACGCGAGCGAATCGTGCCAGTGGGTCCGGTCAGGCTATGGATTGCATCCTCAACTTTGCGTGCAAAACCGTTGTTGCCACCAAAAAAACTCTCCAACTGATGGAAGTTGCCCTCAAGCTGGCGATTCAGGGTCTGGTGATTAATCTCCAGATGCCCCTCTCGCGTGGTGGTGATACCAAAAGAGCTCAAGGTCCCCATATCAGCAGGCGCCCCCTCAACGCGTGTGGTAAACACGCCCTTCAAGCGGCTCTCTGCACTGCGCACCAAGCTATCCCCGGCTAGCGGCCCCGCTCGACCTGTGACCGGGTCAACGCTGGCCAAGTCTTTCGAGACAAAATGAAACTGATTATAAGCGTGAACAAACTGCTCTATCTGATCGCGCACACGGTCACGATCATAGTCCACGCTCACCTCAGCCGGGCGCTCACCAGGCTCTGAGGTATTAAGTAGGGTCAGGTTGACCCCGTCGATAGCATTCTCAATCACATTATTGCTGCTACTGACCTGCGCGATGCCATCAAGCATCACCTTGGCGTCTTGCGCCGCTTCCACCTGAGTCAACCCGCTGTAGGCATCAAAGGCCTGTTGCGCCGCGAGCAACTCATCGTTAACCCTATCCACCTCTTCAAGATGCGCGCGCTCCTCCTCTGACAGCTTGGCTCGCTCGGCCTGTTTCGCTTCCTCTTCAGTGATCTCTCCACTGGCAAGCGCGGCGGCAATCGCTGCTTTCTCGGCGGCGAGCTGCTTGTCGAGCTTGTCTTGCGCCTCGGCCGGCGTGACATAAGAGTCGGTCAGCGTTCCCGATGCCGTATTGCTCCAACCCGGCACTTGCTTGGACTTGGCGCGCGCTTTCGCATCCAGCTCCGGCTTGGGCTCATAATACGAGTCCAGTAAGGTGCCTGAGGCGGCCTCGCTCCAGCCAGGGATGCGGTCTTGTGGCCTTTGATACACGCTTGTCTGCTCAGCCGCTTTCACGGCAGCTGCACTATCAAGGTCAGCGCTATCACGGGCAACATTGGGATCAGACTGAGCCGCGGCTGTTTCTTCAGCCACTTGCGCATCCACCGTTTTGGCGGCATCAATCAAGGTATCAGCAACCTGTTGGGCGGCAAGCTTTTGCTCTGGGCTTAATGGGCTTATTAGCTCTTGAGCGGCGGCACGGGCCTGTTCAAGATCTCGAACCCTCTGCTCTAAGGTTTTGTATTCCAGCTGCTTAAGACCACTATCGGCCCCTTGCGACTTTACTACGATCGATATGGCATGCTTCTCACCCGTTTGGTCGGAAGCAAGAATAAGGCGAGGCCCATCGACATCGTTAATGACCGAAGCCCGCACCCCAGGGTTGGCCTTCTCATCATTAATGCCACGAACGATGTCGCTGAGCTTACTGTTTTCTTTAACGTCTAACGTGAAACTACGACGACCCAGTTTGATCTGCAGCTCGCCAGGCCCAAACTCTTCATCCTCGGCAAACACGCCCGAGGCAAGTTTGTGCCCTTGCGCAAGCTGCAACACATCAACAGAGTATCGTCCTGCGATGGCTTCCGTCGTCGCGGTTGCCGACACTAAGCCGTCATCCGTACTTCCCACTGCGCGAGCAGCGTAAGCGCGCTCCTGACGAAAATCAGCCATCAGATACTTCATCGTATCCAGCGACTCTTTGAGTCGACCATAAGCACTAATACTGGTCTCATTGTCAGCGCGTTCATTGTCGATGCGTTGCTGTTTCGGCACTCGCTCTGCATCAACCATCTTGCTGACCATGGAATTAATATCCATGCCAGTATTCATCCCCATTGGGCCTAAACTCATGTCACCACCTTAAAAACCTAGACTTTATCGTTCAACAACCCGCTGCGTTGTCCACTGGACTGTTGTCGAAGTCGTCTGAGTACCTCTAACAGTTCTTCATCGGGTATTTGTCGGATCAGCTCACCTGTATCCACATCGAAAATTGACACCACATCCCGTCCCGAGTCTTCATCTTTCTTGAAGGCCAGGCTCTTGTTCATGGATGAGATAAACTCGTTCAATTGCTCGACGACTTTCTCACGCTCTTGCTCATTGAGCTTATGTTGCGCCAAGTTCGTCTTCGTGACGTTTGGCCCACCATCTGTGCGTGATTCCGCTACCCCAATCTTGTCGCTGCCCACTTTATGAGCGGCAACCTGTTTCGGCTCTTGGTTTTTTAAAGCAAGTTTAATGCCACTTTGAGAGTCGTAAGGATGGGTAGTTGATGTGCCGGAGTAATATTCCATACCACCTCTCCCGTCCTGTACATTACCCTCTAACGCGTCCTACGTTAGAGCTCTCAATAAGCTTCAAACGAAACCTATCGAATAACCTTACAGCAAGCTCAGTGCCGCATTTGGTGTCTGCTTAGCTTGCGCCAGTACTGACGTACTTGCTTGCTGCAGGATCTGCGACTTGGTCAATGCTGTGGTCTCTTTGGCGTAATCCGTATCTTGGATGCGGCTACGAGACGCATTAACGTTTTCGTTAATGTTGTCTAGGTTATTGATTGTGTGGTTAAAGCGGTTCTGAATCGCACCAAGCTCTGCACGCTGACTATCTACGGCCTTAAGGGCACCGTCGATAACCGCCACGGCTTGTTGTGAGCCTGCCACAGTCGTGATATCCACATCATTGACTGTTTTGTGCTCGGCGTTCTTCACGCTCAAACCCAGGTCTGACGCAAGATTACCACCGACTTTCAGCGTTGAAGTGTCTACAACGGTCTCTGCGGCAAAAAGCTGCAGTTTGTTGTCTTCACCCACAGACGCTTTCAAATCAGGGCTGTGACCATTGATGTATGTCGCCACCTGCTCTAGGTCATCACCAGCTTTCATCTCGATCTCAAGGCGCTGCGCGTCACCGTTACCATCGGTGTAGTCCATGCGTAGCATCTCGCCGCCTTGCGCTGTCCAACCCGCACCAACATCTTTACCCTTGATCTCAACACCACCCATTTCTGCAGTGTCAGAACGCATGTTACCCATGGTCATGATCACGGCTTCACCTGAAGAGGCACCGATTTGGAAAGATTGTTGACCGTATGTGCCGTTCAATAGCTTGTTGCCACCAAATGACGTTGTTTCTGCAATACGGTTAAGCTCGTTATTTAGCGCCGTCACTTCCTCTTGTAGTGCGATACGCTCGCCCTTAGAGTTAGAACCATTCGCCGACTGTAGCGACAAGTCACGCATACGCTGAAGGATGTTAGTCGACTCTTGCATCGCACCTTCTGCGGTTTGTGCAATCGAGATACCATCATTTGCGTTGCGTACTGCTACATCCAGACCACGGCTTTGTGACGTCAAACGGTTTGAGATCTGAAGGCCTGCTGCATCATCTTTTGCGCTATTGATTTTATAGCCAGATGACAGGCGCTCCATTGATCGGTTTACGTCGTTTGCTGCATTGCTTAGGTTACGCTGAGCCGTCATAGCTGCAACGTTAGTATTTACGTTAATTGCCATAGTCGATCTCCTTAGGCATTGGGTTTACGCGCCTTCGTGTCTCTCACCTCACTTGGACGCATATCATTTCTCTCCATCTCTTAACGGCGGACAGAGCAATAGCTTTAGGAAAAAAATCGGTTTTTTTTAATTTTTTTGGCTTTAGGGCAATTTATTGTCACTAGCACGTAAAACCCAACGTTTGATGCGTTTTAGCACCCAATAAAATCCGCTTAATCTAAACACAAAAAATCCAGCCGAAGCTGGATTTTTTCTTGAGTTGATTGCTGGCTAATTAGCCTAGCAAGCTTAGCGCTGAGTTTGGCGCTTGCTTGGCTTGTGCCAAGATAGTGCTTGACGCTTGCGATAGGATTTGTGACTTGGTCAACGCCGTCGTTTCGCGGGCAAAGTCGGTATCCTTGATGCGGCTCTTCGACGCATTCACATTTTCGTTAATGTTATCTAGGTTGTTGATAGTGTGGTTAAAGCGGTTTTGAATCGCACCAAGCTCAGCACGGTGGCTATCGACATATTTAAGCGCTGAATCGATAATCGCTACTGACTCTTGCGAACCGCCTACCGAAGTCACATCGATATCATTCACTGTCACTGCTTCAGCGCGACCCATTTGCAGCTCTTTGCCTAGTGAGCCACCAAACTGGATACGCTCAGAGGTATCAACATTGTTTGAGCCAGCGTAAAGTTGCAGTGCGCCGTTTTCATTCACTGATGCTTGAACCGCGTCCGTTTGACCGTTGATGTAGGTCGCAAGCTGCTCGACATCGTCGCCAAGTTTGGCATTGATCTCAAGTTTTTGCTTATTGCCGTCAAGGTCGGTAAAGCTGATGGTTAGGTCCTTGTCCTCACCAACCGTCCAGTTAGCGTCCATTTCGTTACGAGCAACGTGTGAAAGGCCACCCATTTGCGCCGTGTCAGAGCGTAGGTCTTTCAGCTCCATGATAACCGCTTCACCCGCATCAGCACCGATTTGGAACGATTGAGTGCCGTAGGTGCCGTTGATCAGCTTTTGGCCACCGAACGATGTGGTCTCTGCGATACGGTTAAGCTCATTGTTTAGCGCCGTTACTTCTTCTTGAATCGCGATACGCTCTGCCTTTGAGTTTGAGCCGTTTGCTGATTGTAGAGAAAGGTCACGCATGCGCTGTAGAATGTTGGTGGTCTCGTTCATCGCGCCTTCTGCAGTTTGGGCGATAGAGATACCGTCGTTCGCGTTGCGTACTGCTACATCAAGACCGCGACTTTGTACGTTCAAGCGGTTTGAGATTTGCAGACCTGCCGCATCATCTTTAGCACTGTTGATCTTGAAGCCTGATGATAGACGCTCCATCGATGTGTGCTGCGCATTGTTTGCGTTGTTCAGGTGACGTTGAGCGGTCATTGCTGCGACGTTGGTGTTTACATTTACTGCCATGGTGATTTCTCCAATTGATTTTCCGGTTGTTGCGGCTTCCGACGTCTCGGAAAACCAAGTAGTTCTCTCAAAGTTACTTCTAGTAACGGCGCCGGTGGAAAATCCTTTAGGAAAAAAATCACTTTTTTAAGAAAAATATCCCGTTGGGACAAAATTCACTCATTTAGCATCAAAATTGCATTTTTTCTCTAATTTTGACTCAAGTTCTGTCAGTCGCTGTCGATATCTTTCGCCCTTACAAGCTCGGGCTAACCATTAAGCAAGGTGAGCGCGAGATCTGGCTGGCGTTTGGCCTGGGCCAATATCGTCGTACTGACTTGCTGCAGGATCTGCTGCTTAACCATCTGAGTCGTCTCTTTGGCATAATCGGTATCCTTGATGCGACTATTAGATGCAGCGAGATTCTCGTGGATATTGTCGAGGTTATTGATGGCATGACCAAAGCGGTTTTGCAGCGCGCCAAGTTCAGCGCGATGGCTATCGATATATTGCAGTGCCGTGTCCAATACTGCCACCGCCTGCTGAGCACCGCCGACCGAGCGGATATCCAGATCATCGACGGCCTGATAACCAGTCGCGACCATATGCAGCTCACTCGCCAAACCACCAGCAAAGCTAATCGTTCCTGACGTCTCGCTGCCCGCAATATAGACCTGAAGAAAGCCATCCTCGTCCACCGAAGCACTCAGCGCATCGGTCTGTCCATTGATATAGGTGGCCAACTGCTCTATGTCATCGCCCTCTTTCGCCTCAATCACAAAGTGTTGCCACTCTCCGTGAGGGTCTAGATAGGCGATTGATAACTCTTGATACCCAGCGCTGACCGTCCAGTCACTGTCTTTCGCTACTCGCGCGCGATGCACTAACCCCCCCATCTCAAGGGCATCACTGCGCATCGATTTTAGAGAGACATCAACCGCCTCACCGCTCGCGGCGCCAATCTGAAATGCAGCACTGCCAAACTGACCATTGAGTAACTTACGCCCGCCAAAGGATGTGGTCTCAGCAATCCGATTCAACTCATCATTAAGCTGGCTCATCTCTTCTTGCAGAGCGTTGCGCTCAGCCGCTGAGTTAGAGCCATTGGCCGCTTGCAAAGACAAGTCACGCATCCGCTGGATGATATGGGTGCTCTCCTGCATCGCACCTTCTGCCGTCTGCATGATTGAGATGCCATCATTAGCATTACGCACCGCGACATCCAGTCCACGCATTTGCGACTCGAGACGATTTGAGATCTGCAGCCCTGCCGCATCATCCTTAGCACTGTTGATCCGACTCCCCGAAGACAAACGCTCCAGAGATTGGTTCAGCGCACTCGTTGCGTTCGACAAATGACGCTGCGCGGTCATCGCTGCCGTATTGGTGTTCACTGTGACGGTCATAATATTCCATAAAAGACGAAAGACAGATGCTCAGCGTTTTATCGGCGGCGGTGGGTGAATCTTTAGAATTTTCGAGAAGCGAGAAGCGAGAAGCGAGAAGCGAGAAGCGAGAAGCGAGAAGCGAGAAGCGAGAAGCGAGAAGCGAGAAGCGAGAAGCGAGAAGCGAGAAGCGAGAAGCGAGAAGCGAGAAGCGAGAAAATTTGCTGGGTTGACATGGCACTGTCAACCCTTTTTCACACCGGTAGCTCAACAAAACCTATAAAGTTTAGTTTTCAGCAGGAAATGCAACGCACTCCCCTCGCCTCTCGCAGGGCATAGCCCGATCTCGATTCTCGACTCTTAAACTGAAGGGTTATTTCAGTTTAAGCTCACCAAGCATTGTCGCTGATGGAGCAAAGAAGTATGCGCCAGTTACCGCGTGCGTGAAACGCAGTAGTTGGTCAGTTTTACCATCCGTGACACCGTACATGCTGTTCAGCATCGCTTGGAAGTTGTGCAGGGTATTACAGTAGGCAATAAACAGTAGACCATGGTCGCCACTGACGCTGCCGTATGGCAAGCTGTGGCGGACGATCTTAAGGCCCTTGCCTTTCTCTTTGATGTCTACACGACCGACGTGTGATTGCGCCGGCACATCTTCAAGCTCAATCGAGTCTGGCTTGGTGCGACCCACCACTTTTTCTTGCGCAGAGATGTTAAGGCGGTTCCAAGCTGGAAGGTTATGGATAAAACGCTGAACCATCACATAACTGCCACCGACAAACTCACCCTCAGGGATGATGGCCACATCTTGGCGAGCTGCACCCTCTGGGTTCTCGGTACCATCGACAAAATCTGTCATATCGCGCGAATCTAGGTAGCGGAAGCCATTGGTTTCATCGACTATCTCAACCGACTCTTCCACCATAGAGATAAACTTGCGCAGAACAAAGAAGTGTAAGTCCGGGCGCTGAGAGTGACAGTGGATCAGCACATCGACATCCGTTGCAGGCGCAGTGTTCTCACCTTCTCCAAGAGGCTCAAACGCCACCAGCTCTTTTGGCATGGATGCGTCTAGCTGTGACCAAAACTGATGAGTAAAGGCGATAGAGAGTGTCAACTGTGCTCCAGGTTGGCTCTGATTAAGCTCTGCAACGAAAGCCGGTAGCGCTTGCAATTGCGCGAGTACTTCTGCTGGGTTAGAGCGAACCTTGAGCTGAGTGTAAAGTGCAAAAGGGCCTGCTTCAGGCAGGATCGCGGTTTGAACTTCGGACATGGGGTTTCCTTTATGTTGAGTCAAGAACGCCTTTTCGGTCTGACTTAAATTATCTAATTACTTACGATCAAAGCACTATATTACTTTTGTGAAATGTCGCTAACAATCGCCTCCAGTATATAGTGCGCAAGAGAAGATTTATTGATGTCGTTCAATTTCAAAGCCATTGCGCAGTAGGCAATCCCTAACGGTTTGACTTTTTACTAGATACAAACCAAACCAAAGCAGGCCAACCAGCGTAAGCCCCAGTGACCAGCTAAATGCACCGCGAGCCAGGTAAATATGGTAAAAGGTCTGCGTCGCTTGCAACGCAATCATTACCATTGTCACCGGTTTTGCATGGGAGACAATCACATTGATCACTTTTCTCTCTTGGTTCCGCAAGGCAATCAACCACATAAAAATGAGAGCAGGAGCCCCAATGACCATACCAATGATCATTAAACGACTGTCTGGATAGACGAATTCAAGGATCTTTCCTCCTTCATCAAAACTGGCCCCGGCAACGATAAACACCAGCCATGCTCTGGCGAGGAAAAGCCAACCTAACCAGAGTAAGGTGGGTGTTCTTAGGTATCCGTGGTCGGTATAGCGGTCCATTGGGTAGCGCAAATTCCTCTCCATAAACATTGGTTTCATAAAATGACAGCGGTATTATGACATCATTGTGTTATCACTCGCGAGCTTTGAAATTTCTAATGAATAAAAACGATACCCCTTCCCAACAAGCGCAAGATGAAGCGCTTAAGATTGCCCGAGCGACGCAAAAGCCCGGTCAGACCAAAGAGCAAACCAAATTGATCGCACAGGGCATTGCCAAGGGGATCGCTCAGTACAAGAAGCAACAGAAAGAGCGCAACCGTAAAGCAGATAAAGCCAAGAAGCAGGCACAAAAAGCCAAAGTGGCGCAAACAAAAGAGACTACACTCAACACACAACCCGTGGTCGACGCCCACCCAGTGCCAGCGGCCTCTTCAAAGCTGCCATGGTTATTATTGGTAATAAGTTGGCTTGGATTTATTCTGTTATGGATGATGAGAGCATGACCCGTTGCAAAAGGCTCAGAGTACTTTTCGTTAACTTAGTCGCAATTGCTGTGACGGGTTGTACCACACCGCTAGCTCAACTTAACCAGTATGCCGAAGAGATTGAGATCCGGCTAGATAGTAAGTTTACACCCGACGGGTGTCAATGGCTCGGTGATGTCACTGGTAGTGAAGGTCATTGGTACAGCTACTTATTTTTTCCCAACGACACTATGGTCAGAGGCGCAGTAAACGACCTTAGAAACAACGCCCTAGCACTTGGGGCGGATACGGTGTTTATGATGTCACCACAAGACTTTGTTACATCCTTTACTGTCTTTGGGGTAGCGTATCGCTGCCAATAGACGTGTGAGGCTCGCATCAACCTGATGTAAAAAAAGACCTGTCCAAAGGAACAGGTCTTTTTTCAATCCAAATGACGATACAGTGCAATTAAGCGGTAATACTCGTCACAATGTCCGTCTTCTTCGACAGCACCCACTGGCTATCGAAAGGGCCCCAGTCAGACAAGCGGTAATAACCGTCATTGTGACGACGACCATCCTGGACGAAATTTAGTGAAATCCCAATCCCTGGTAGTGCTTTAAGCACATCTTGGATCGTGCGGCGTGGCCACCCTGTCAGTTCAATTAGCTTTGGAACGTTTGGACGCTCCTCGCTATCCACTAGTAAAGCAATATAAAGTCGTCTTGCGAAAACAGGACTCAGTTCCATTGATAATACCTCCCTAAAAATGTCTAGAACATTATTAGTGTTCTTGTTCTAAATTACTTGTTTCGGATCAAGATTCTACCTAACTTATAAAAAAATTAATGCAACTAGTTGTATTTATTGCTTCATTTTATTGATTTGAAACATTTTATAACATACAGCAATCTGTTTGCGTGTTTTTACTTGCCAGCTTGTTGTTCTATAACGGCTTGTAATTGAGCAATTTGCCCTCTGAGTGCACTGACCTCATTTTTCATTTCAGCTATCTCCGTGTGCCCCTGCAACTCGTCGTCATCGACAAACCAAGTTGCGACAAATCCGGTAAAGGTACCAAACAGTCCCACTCCTGAGATCATCAACATGGTCGCAATCATCCGCCCTCCCGTTGTCACAGGATAATAGTCGCCATAGCCGACCGTGGTCATGGTCACAAACGCCCACCACAAGGCGTCAATTGCATTGGTGATGTTCGCCCCTGCGACATCGCGCTCGAACTCCAAAATGCCCACCGCACCAAACACAATCAGAATAATCGACATGGCAGCCACCAAAGAAAAGGTGCCTTGCATGCGCGAGCGCAGAACAAAGGTCAACAGCATTTTGACCGATCGAATCACCCGCATGATGCGAAAGATACGCGCCACGCTGACCAAACGCCCATAACGAAGGTTGTCCAAGAGCGGAATACTCGATAGCAGGTCGATCCAACCCCACCTCATATAAGCCCACTTATTGGGCGCCTTGGCAAAACGCAGCACAAAGTCGAGTAAAAAGAACAGACACACCACAGTGTCAGCCACACGCAGTACCTGACGGACATCTTCTTGTGGATTAAATATGTGGCCAAACAGCAAGGCGAGCAGTACATAGATGGATAGTATCAGGGTAAAAATCTGAAATGGTCCAATCTGCTCAATCTCTTTCTCTGAGGTTTGATTTTGCATTATATTCGCCTCTCGCCTTTCTCAATATTCGTCAGTCAAGTTGTGTGCAATGCCAACGCAAATACCGAGCGCCTATAGACACACCAAGGTTGGGATTGATACATTCGGTGCTTCAGTTTTCAAAACCGTAGGAAGCACTATGTCGATTACCATGTATGGTATCCCAAACTGCGACACAATAAAAAAAGCCAAACGCTGGCTAGAAGAGAATAATGTCGCCTTCGAATTCCACGACTACCGCAAGCAAGGTGTTGATCTTGCAATGATCGAACGCTTTTGTAGCCAGCTCGATTGGCAAACGGTGATCAACAAGCGTGGCACCACGTACCGTCAGTTAACCGATGAGCAAAAAGCCGCCCTCTCACCAGAGACGGTCGGTCAGTTGTTGGTCGACTCGCCAGCGATGATTAAACGCCCGATCTTGGATGTGAACGGTACACTGCACCTTGGCTTCAAAGCCGAGCAGTACCAAGCACTGTTTACACTACAAGACTAGACTCCGCCTAATAGTATCAACCCGGGCACACAAGGTGCCCAATCGTTAAGGAAAACCCAAATGTCAGATAGCCCTGTAATTAGCCTGGCTAAAGACCTAATTAGTCGCCGCTCCGTGACCCCAGAGGATGCGGGCTGCCAACCGGTGATGATTGAACGCCTTAAAGCACTGGGCTTTGAAGTGGAAGTCATGGTGTTTGAAGACACCACCAACTTCTGGGCTCGCCGCGGTACCCAGGCGCCTTTGTTTGCTTTTGCTGGTCACACCGACGTGGTCCCATCCGGCCCTGAAGAGCTATGGCACACCCCCCCTTTTACCCCAACTATCATCGAAGACTACCTTCATGGGCGCGGCGCAGCTGACATGAAAAGCTCGCTTGCCTGCATGATTGTCGCAGTCGAGCGCTTTATTGAGCAGCACCCAGATCATCGCGGCTCAATTGGCTTTCTGATCACCTCAGATGAAGAAGGCCCATTTATTAACGGTACTACTCGCGTGGTTGACACCTTGATGGAGCGCAACGAACCAATCGATATGTGTATTGTCGGTGAGCCGTCAAGCACACATCACGTGGGCGATGTGATCAAGAACGGACGTCGCGGCTCGATTACCGGCGATTTGACCGTTAAGGGAACACAAGGCCACGTGGCCTACCCTCACCTGGCCAATAACCCGGTTCACCAAGCACTGCCTGCACTGGCCGAGCTGGCGGCAACTAAGTGGGATGAAGGCAATGCCTACTTCCCGCCTACTAGCTTCCAAATCCCGAACCTTGCCGCTGGTACTGGAGCCTCGAATGTCATTCCTGGTGAGTTCTCGGTACAGTTCAATTTCCGCTTTAGTACTGAGCTGACTGATGTTGAAATCAAGCGCCGCGTTCATTCTACGCTCGATGCGCATGGCCTCGACTACGACCTACAGTGGACTCTGAGTGGTCATCCATTCTTGACCGATCATGGTGAGCTGCTGAGCGCGGTTGTGGATGCGGTTGAAGAAGTCAATCACAAAACGCCAGAGCTTTTGACCACCGGCGGCACGTCAGATGCTCGCTTTATCGCGCGTATGGGTGCTCAAGTGGTCGAGCTTGGCCCGGTGAACGCGACTATCCATAAGGTCAATGAGTGCGTCAGTGTGCCCGATCTGGAGAAGTTGACCGATATGTACCAGAAGACACTCGATAACCTATTGGTGAAATAGATGCTATCCCCCAGCCAGCTCGTTGGTCTCGATGACTCGCACCTTATCCAGTGCAACGTTGGACAAAAAGCTTTTATGCTCCATCCACAGGTCTCACGCGATCTTTTGGCGCTTAAAGCCGCCGCAGAGCAGGCTGGGATGAATCTCTGTATCGCTTCAGGCTTTCGAAGCTTCGAGCGTCAGCAGCTGATCTGGAATAGCAAAATGTCTGGCGAGCGGGTGAGTTTGGACATCCATGGCCAGCCTGTCGACCTTGCTACGCTCAGTGAACGCAATAAAATTGCGACTGTTTTGCTCTGGTCAGCATTACCTGGTACCAGCCGCCACCACTGGGGAAGTGATTTCGACCTGTATGACGCCAACGCCACCAGCGCAGAGCGGCCACTGCAGCTTACCCAGCAAGAATACCTGAGCGGCGACCAGCAAGCCTTTTTTGGCTGGCTGCGCACAGCCGCGCCTCGCTTTGGTTTTTTCTTCCCATTTGACGGCGTTCACAGCGGTTATCAATTTGAGCCTTGGCACATCAGTCATCTGGCGACTTGGCACAAAATAAAAGCCCAGCTTACGCCCCAATCCCTCTACCAGACAATCAGCCAACAATCTGTGCTCGGCTTTGAGTCGATCGCAAATGAGTTTAACCGGATCTATACTGACTATGTATTGGCGGTTAATGAAGGGGATTTAGATGGCATTTTTGACTAACCCTTGGGTGATCAGCCTGCTTGCGATGGCCTTTATCGCCGGTAATCTTCTGGCGCTAAGACATGTCTCTAAGGTACAGATGCGCAAGTCAAAAACCATGTCTGACTTAGAGAAGCTTGCCGAGCTCGATGAAAAAAACGAACAAAGGCTGAAAAAATAGTATCGAGGTGCGGGGACGGGCGAAGCCCTACGAGGTGCGAGGAGTGTGGGCACGTGGTAGATTCCTCGCTCCCCGGAACGCAGTGAAACCCGCTCCCCGCCCCTAAAAAAATCCCCTCCGGAGAGGGGATTTTTTTATTCTTGGTTGGCTAGTGCGGCGAGCACTGGGGCCATGTCTTTGAGTAATTCCTCAGTGACTGGCTTGCCTTTTGAGTCGGTGACGTTGATTGAGGTGCGGTTACCTAGATCACCAAACAGGAAGGTATACACTCCCAAGTCCAGATTCATTGGTTTGACACCGATTTCGGTCCAGAACTCATCATCCGGTGCAGCATAGCGAGCTTTTAACTGACCTTGCGACTGGTTGCGATCTTCAATCTCAAAGCCCATCTCAGGGAGTAGGCTTGGCAGGCGCTGCCATAACACGTTGTATGGCGTACGCGCGATGATCACTGGTAAGCCACTGCGGTCAGTTCCCATAGAGATTGGGATCTGCTTAACCAGCTCTTGAGCTTTGCGCTCTGCTTCTTCACGCAAGTCTTGGTCGTAACGTCCAGTCACTTGGTTGGTCATCAGCACGTTGTAACGCTCACGATTGGTTGCTGAGACAGGAAGCTCCTTCCCATCCTCACGCCAGTCGATGAGTGACACCTTAAAGCCAAAGCGATTGTTGGCCTCAAAGCGACTGATCTCATAGCGACTACCAAGCTCAACATCTTCATCTTCCGAGATCCAGCTCACCCAGTCGGTTTCGATGCGTTGGTCGGTCTGACTGACAAGCGCAATATCACGCTCATTCAGCATCGTCTGAGCGGTTTGCCAGACACGATCCATCTCATCGGCCCTCAACAGCCATAGTGTCGCCTCACCACTCTCGCCACGCTCGATACGCGCGCCAGGGATCAGCTCTAAGATCTGTTGCGGCGGGCGAATATCGACCTGGCGCCCGATCTCACCCTGAAATTCTCCCTTGGGAATTAGGTAGTTTGGGTATACCTCGGTCTCGACACCTTCTGGTGACTGCCACTGACTCAGCTCAGGAGTCTTGAGGTATTCAAAGTCGTCTTTAGCCTGACGACGCTGTGCCGGACTGCTAGAGCAAGCCGCTAAAACAAAAACAGCTAGAGATCCGACTACTAGCTGAGAAGACAATTTCATTTTCGCTCCTAGATTGTGCCGACGTGCGTCGGCACCTATCAATACACTATGGTTGTGCTGCTTAGTTACACAAGACCGGCTTGTTTCATTGCCTCGGTCACGGTTGGCTTGGATGCTTCGGTCAAAGGCGTCAAAGGCAAACGAAGATCGCCACGCTCAATCAAGCCCAGCTGATGTGCCGCCCACTTGACTGGGATCGGGCTCGACTCAATAAACAGTTTGTGGTGCAGTGCCATCAAGCGCTGATTGATCGCCTCAGCTTCTTCATACAAACCGTCTTTTGCCAAATCAAACATTTTTGCCATATCGGCAGCAGCAATATTGTTGGTAACTGAGATGACCCCATCACCGCCTTGGCGGACAAAATCCAAGCCCGTGGCATCATCACCACTGAGTAAGATAAAATCTTGGCCACAAAGTTCACGATGAGTTGCAATTCGTGACAAATCTCCAGTGGCATCTTTAAGGGCCACGATATTTTCTATCTCTGCCAAGCGGCCAACAGTCTCTGGTAACAGGTCTACTGCCGTGCGGCCCGGTACATTGTACAGAATTTGCGGCACATCAGTGGCTTCAGCAATCGCTTTATAGTGCTGATAAAGCCCCTCTTGCGTCGGCTTGTTGTAGTACGGGGTCACACTCAAGCAACCCGCAATACCTGAATTATTCAGTAGGCGGCTAAAGGTCACTGCCTCGTGCGTGGCGTTTGCACCAGTCCCAGCGATGATTGGCAGGCGTCCATCAGCGAACTCAACCGTTTTCATCACTACTTTGACGTGTTCGTCGACAGTCAGTGTTGCAGACTCGCCTGTTGTCCCTACTGCAACGATGCCTTTCGTGCCCGCCGCTACGTGGTATTCAACCAACTTTTTCAAGCCAACGTAATCCACTTCACCATCGTGATTGAAAGGGGTAATTAACGCGACGATACTTCCTGAAAACATGACTATCTCCCTAATTAGTTTATCTTGGCATGTTACTGTAGCTTCGAGCGTAAACACAAGCGAAGTTGAGTCAATAGTTTCACAATTTCGCCGATAGATTGTTCTTGCCGAGCAATTGTTTGCCGCTTATCGCAATTTATGTTGGTAAATTAACCACTCTTGAACTTGTAGGATGGTTCCAAACAATGAATGTGCTACCATTCGTTACATAAAGGAACCCAGTAAATGGCATTACAGTATGAACCAACACCTCGTTATCACCGCCGTCGGCACTGACCGACCTGGGGTGTGTAACCAACTGATTCACCATGTGACTGCAGCGGGATGCAACATCATTGATAGCCGCATCGCCCCGTTCGGCAATGAGTTCACCCTGATCATGCTGATCTCAGGCCCCTCACCGTCGATTACCCGAGTTGAGACCACTCTGCCGCTACTAGGTCAAGACCTCGACCTCATCACCTTGATGAAACGCACCTCTGAGCACACAGAAACCAATACCGACTATAAGCTAGATGTAGTGATTGAATCTGAGGACCGAATTGGGCTCACCGAGCATGTTACCCAGTTCTTTGCCGAGCGTAATATTGGCCTTGACGCCCTGAGCGCCCGCACCATCTCTCATCGCGAATCGGACGCAGATACTGATCAATTCCATATTGCCATCACCGCCTCAGTGGGTGAAGCCTACAATCTGATGGAGCTGCAGGAGCAGTTTGATCACTTCTGCAGTCAGTTTGGTATAAAGGGCTCTCTGAATTTTATAAAAAGCAGTCAATAAAAAAGGAACTCCTATGAACACGCTTCAAGCAGGCGCCGCCGCACCAGCTTTTTCACTGCAAGACCAGAATGACAATACCGTGTCACTTGGTGACTTTAAGGGCAAAAAAGTCCTTGTCTATTTTTACCCTAAGGCAATGACCCCGGGTTGTACCGTCCAAGCACAAGGCTTGCGCGACATTAAAACAGAGCTAGATGACCTAAATGTTGTCGTGCTTGGGATCAGCATCGATCCAGTCAAACGCCTGACCAAGTTTACCGAGCGCGATGAATTGAACTTCACCCTACTTTCGGATGAAGATCATGCGGTTGCAGATAGCTTCGGCGTTTGGGGCGAGAAAAAATTCATGGGTAAGGTCTATGATGGTCTGCACCGCTTGAGCTTTCTTGTCGATGAGAACGGTACTATTGAGCATGTGTTTAATAAGTTTAAGACTAAGACTCACCATGAGGTGGTGCTGGACTACCTAAACAGCAAGTAATCCCGAGTTTAGCCTGAACTTGGGATAAAAATACCAACAAACAAAACACTGGCTCTGCGACGTTCTTTTTCGACCAAAAGAAAAACACCACAAGGAGCCAGTCGTCATATCTATACCTAATGATTCTCAATAGGCAAATTCCAGTTTCTTGAAAACTATTAGGTATTCTAAATATAACAACTCAAACTCACATAAGTTATATCATTTCGCACAACATCACAGTTTCACTAATTCAATTAGCAAACACTGCGTAGTGGATTGTTACCTGTATTACTCTCCGTTACCACTCAGGAATGACCAAGTGGCACACCTAGAGGCAAATTGCGAAAAGATGGGTGTCTCGCTAACGGAGTTGCAGCCGTATAGCGATCAGCAAGCCTTTGCCGGTGAGTGTGTTTTGCCGCTGCCCGAATTAGCCGAAGACCAGCCCCGTGCGGCGATGATCAACGGTCAGGTTGACTGTAATGTTGCTGCTGCCCTGCTTGGCTCAGCTGGCAATCAGATCGTGTTGCGCTATCAAGTGTGTCCTACTGTCGATCAATCGGATGACTTTTTTATGCTGGTCAACGATGAGCATGACTGGTCACAAAAGGCGTATTTTCGCTCGTCTGTTATCGATGAAGAGGGCTTTGTCCACCTACGCTTTAGCGGTTGGCCAGCCGAGGTTGAGCAGGTTGATATCGTACGCGGGTCACACCCTGCCATTGGTGGTGAGTCAATCCAACTGATTACCCTTAAACAAAATATCCATATTTCAGATTTATTAGGCTAAAAACAATGAAACACCTTTGTCTTTCTTATTCCCGTGTCTCACGCTGCGCTGCACTGGCCCTAGCCCTTGCATTGGCCGGCTGTGGAGAACCACAACCGGACAGTGAGGTCGCTACTGCCGTTGAGGCCCCACTGACGCTTGAGCAGCTGCGCAAGAAATACCCCGAGCGTGAGTACATCTCGGAAAATAACTATATCATTTATGTTGAGAACGAGTATGTCAGTTATGGCCATGGTGTCGAGCTCGATTTTCAATACGGGACCTTCCCCCAATATCATATCGACGTCGCGAAAGAATGGCCTAGAGAAGACCTAGAGGATGAGTCTTCCTATGATATGCCGCGCTTTCAGTTTGCTTGGGCCAATGCAGGTGGATACGGCGGGCCAGACAGTGAAGAAGGATTAAAGCTTTGGAGCATGAAAACGGATGGCACCGACCTACGATTGATCACTGATAACGTAAATGATGGCAATATTGAAACCATCGTCCGATCTCCGGATAACCGCCTGATTGCATGGAGTGGCAATAGCGGCTCGAAAACCGTTTATAACTTGGAAACCGGTGAAACGACTTTAGTCTCGCCCAATGGTGCTCCCTCTTTGACCTTTTCTGAAGACAGCCGCTATCTGTATTTCCGACGCTCTGGTGTCCAATCGACGCAGCGCTGGGATTCACACACCGGCGAGATTACCGCCAGTAGGGAGGTGAATATCGGCAAGATAGGCGCTTCTGCATCGATCAGTTTTGGTGGCAAACGCTTTACTGTGCTCGATTTTGCAGTGCGAGTCAGTGATGATAAAACGCATGAGCATTTATTCAACTTAGCGTATGACAGGAATGAGCCAGACAATCATACCGTATTAGAAACTCGGGCTATCAGTCCTACGGGGCGCTATGCTTGGGGGTCCAATTCTTCTTATGGCTATCTTTTTGATACTGAGGAGCAAACCGTCACTCGGACAGAGGGCAGTTTTTACCATGCGCAGATTTTGGGCAAGGATGCTCGCTACAGTGCAGTAGGCCGAATAACCAGTATGACAATACACGATCGCAAGTTGAACAAGGTATGGACTTGGAGACGCTTTGGGTCAGGTCGTGTTTCAATCCACGGCCGTCCAAGCTTATACAATGGCCTGGCCAACGATGGCATGTGGTTTAAGGAGACTGAATAGTGAGTGATTCGAATACTATTGAGTCTGAATTCTATCTATTTGGCGTTCAGTTCGAAAAAAACAAAAAGACACCCATGATATATGAATAGCAACAAATCGTTCTTAGCTCGCGCAATAAAACAATAAAAAGACACTCATATTATTTGAATGACAACAAATAGTTCTTAACTAGGGCTAAAAGGAACTTCTTGGAATACTTAGAAGTGCTTTACTATGCTTGGGTGTCAATGGAAGTTAGAGTTGAAGCTTAAACGAAGGGAACAAAAGACCAACCAAACCCTTGATAAGTAATAATATGAATCAAGGCTGAGGTTTTTGTGGATAATGCGCTATCAATTTGACGATTTATTCGCGCAGCTAAGCACATTGGAAGCAGCGTTTCGCGGCACCGACCCCTCGCATTCGCTGCAGACCATGATTGTGCTGGAAAGTCCGCAGGGCACTCTCTGCCCCTATTGGGCCACAAAATTCCTTTTCCAACGATGTCACTAGCTGTGTCCATTCTGCCCCATCAATGCCAAGCCTTGTGAGAATCGGAGGATACACTGGCAATACTGCACCTGGTTTATCTTCTCGAATGACGCGTCCGCTCACATCAAGCAGAAGTAGATACTCTTTAAGGGCAAAGGTTATCCCCTCTGGTGTCTCTTTACTCTCATTACCAACGAGCGGATACAAACATGCCGGTTGAATTGATGAGTCAGAATTGCTGTGTGAGGATTTAAGCGTGTCTGCACGCTTCTTGACGCTAGTAAAAGCCGATTTCTCAGGTGTTTTCGCGACTTTGGCACGAACAGGGTTGAGGTCGACATACGCCATGCAGGCAATAACGGCTGCTTCATCAAGTAAAGCTTGAGATTTGAAGCGCCCTTCCCAAAACCGCCCTGTACAACCATCTTCCTTATTCGCTTGGCGAGCAATCGGTTCGTTCAGGTTGCGCATAAACCAACTGATGTCGTACAACCGACATCGATAGACCTCGGCTGTTTCTATCACAGCTTGCAAAGACGCCTCATCTAAATCCTCCCCTTTGAGATATTGGGAGGTGAGCAATGTGCCTTTATGTAATTTATGCCATCGTTCAAGCACCTGACGGGTATCCCACCCTGAAGCTTGCTCTCGATTGACGTGCAGCACCACATGGGTGTGGTTACTCATCACCGCGTAAGCGCAGATATCAATCGCGAACACACCTGCTAGTGCCAGCAGTCTTTGCTCTACCCAAGAGCGGCGATGTTCGAAATTTTTCCCTGTTGATTGGTCGACACCACACAGAAATGCGCGACGTACGCAGCGAGAGACACAGTGGTAATAGCTGGTATCGTCGAGGCTAACTTGCTCAGAGCGGGCTTTTGGCATGATGAAGCTCCATGGAATGCTCGTGTCCTGAGTGTAGAACAGGTTTCATCCTTTTACATAATATGGGTGTCTTTTTACTGCCCTTTTACTGATTGGGTTTAGTGAATTTGTTAGTATTTGGGTGCGATTTAACTTATTTGGTAGGCATAACGTTCGAAGTCTATTTGCATGGTAGAAAATCGCGCCATTTATCGGTAAAACATTGAAAGATTGTTAGTTTATGTTTTTCATGGTCATCTGAGTGTTTGGTTTGTGCTGGGTTTGGTTGCTTTGGTGAGTAGGCCCCAAGTTGACTGTGAATTCAATTCTGGAGATGTTGTCCGTTGTCTTATATCCGTAATTCTGATTCATCAAACCTATACGAGCTTGATGAAGACTTGTCTACAAGTGATGCCTTGCACAGACGAACAGGTGCTATGCCGTTTGTGCAATCGGCGTATAAACCTATCTCTGCTGATCGTCCTAAACCGAAAGCGGTACCGACTCAATCTGTTAGCCCGGGTCCCGATCACCAAATCGTGGTTGAGATTGCAGGCCAGTGGCCACGTAACGCTGCTAGGCTCATCTTGAGTAAAACCAAACAGCAGGTGAGCCGATTATCTGTGCCAAGCGCGGATAATAAAAACGCCCATCGCAGCTTGGTAAAGTTCAGTGGCCTCGTCGATGAGCCAAAGTCGCTGTTTATTGAGATCCCTTGTGTCGATGACCCCACTCCAATCATCATTCCTCTCACCAAAGAGGTTAACCCGGTTGAAAAAGGGACTGAGCGTGATGAGTGGGATAACGTTTTGGTGCCCATTGTCCCGCTCTATAAACAGGGCGATGAATACAAAGCGTATGAGTCAGGTAATATCTATGTCATCTGGAATAAGCAGCTGTGGCGTGAGCTTGAGATCAACCCCAACGGCTATTTCTGTGACCTTGATGTGACGCACCAGCATGCGCCAGCTAAACCGACGCGCCACGTCAATATTGATGGCCACCTCCTCTTTCCGGGTGAAAACATCAGCTTTGAACGCTATAACCTCATCCAAGCGGGAGCGGTGGTTTACTCTGGTGAGTTGGACTTAAACCAGCAAGCTTGTGTGTTCAACTTGGTTGAAGAGCAAGTCGAGATCGAGTTTATTGATTTTGAACACGAACCGCTCTCTCTCGCAACGCTCCCAAGCCCGCTAAAGCACCAAGCGAATAAAGACAGCGCCGTGCGCGGCTTTCCGTTGGCGAACATTTGGGTCCCGTACCGAATCCAAGGTGAGGTACAAACCGATTGTTATCTGTATTACTCGCCGTTACCACTCAGTGATGACCAAGTGGCACACCTAGAGGCCAATTGCGAAAAGATGGGTGTCTCTCTAACGGAGTTGCAATCGTATAGCGATCAGCAAGCCTTTGCTGGTGAGAGTGTTTTGCCGCTACCCGAATTAGCCGAAGACCAGCCTCGCGCGGCGATGATCAACGGTCAGGTTGACTGCAATGTTGCTGCTGCCCTGCTTGGCTCAGCTGGCAATCAGATCGTGTTGCGCTATCAAGTGTGCCCCAACGTCGATCAATCGGATGACTTTTTTATGCTAGTCAACAATGAACATGAGTGGTCACAAAAGGCGTATTTTCGCTCGTCTGTTATCGATGATGAGGGCTTTGTCCACCTGCGCTTTAGCGGTTGGCCAGCCGAGGTTGAGCAGGTCGATATCGTACGCGGGTCACACCCTGCCATTGGTGGTGAGTCAATCCAACTGATTACCCTTAAACAAAATATCCATATTTCAGATTTATTAGGCTAAAACAATGAAACACCTTTTTCTTTCTTATCCCCGTGTCTCACGCTGCGCTGCGCTGGCCCTAGCCCTTGCATTGGCCGGCTGTGGAGAACCCCAACAGGACAACGAGGCCGCAGCAGCGGTTGAGGCCCCACTGACGCTTGAGCAGCTACGCGAGAAATATCCTGAGCGTGAGTACATCTCGGAAAATAACTATATCGTTTATGTTGAGAACGAGTATGTTAGTTATGGCCATGGTGTCGAGCTCGATTTTCAATACGGGACCTTTCCCCAATATCATATTGACGTCGCGAAAGAGTGGCCTAGAGAAGACCTAGAGGATGAGTCTTCCTATGATATGCCGCGCTTTCAGTTTGCTTGGGCCAATGCAGGTGGATACGGCGGGCCAGACAGTGAAGAAGGATTAAAGCTTTGGAGCATGAAAACGGATGGCACCGACCTACGATTGATCACTGATAACGTAAATGATGGCAATATTGAAACCATCGTCCGATCTCCGGATAACCGCCTGATTGCATGGAGTGGCAATAGCGGTTCGAAAACCGTTTATAACTTGGAAACTGGTGAAACGACCTTAGTCTCGCCCAATGGTGCTCCCTCTTTGACTTTTTCTGAAGACAGCCGCTATCTGTATTTCCGACGCTCTGGTGTCCAATCGACGCAGCGCTGGGACTCACACACCGGCGAGATCACCGCTAGTAGGGAGGTGAATATCGGCAAGATAGGCGCTTCTGCATCGATCAGTTATGACGGCAAACGCTTTACTGTACTCGATTATGGTGTGCAAGTCAGTGATGATAAAACACATGAGCGTCTATTCGACTTGGCGTATGACCGGAATGAGCCAACCCATCATAGAAAACTAGAAACGCGGGCTATCAGCCCAACGGGGCGCTATGCTTGGGGATCTAATTCTTCTTATGGCTATCTTTTTGATACCAAGGAGCAAACTGTCACTCGAACGAATGGCAGCTTTTACCATGCGCAGATTTTGGGCAAGGACGCTCGCTACAGTGCGGTAGGCCGAATAACCAGTATGACAATCCACGATCGCAAGCTGAACAAAGTATGGACTTGGCGACGCTTTGGATCAGGTCGTGTTTCAATCCACGGCCACCCTAGCTTATACAATGGCCTTGCCAACGATGGTATGTGGTTTAAGGAGACTGACTAGTGAGCGATTCAAATACTATTGAGTCTGAGTTTTATTTGTTTGGCATCAACTTTGAAAAGCATGACCAACAAGGAATGTCGGACGATTTTTCTGCTTGGCCACTAGGTGGTGATTTTACCACAGACACCAACCTAAAAAATGTCAGGCCGATCCCCTTCACACCAATTTTGAAAATAAACCAAGCCAAAGGTGCAGAGCAGAAGTCAGTGCTGTGGGGCAGCAACGAAAAAGGGCAGCTGTGTCAACTAGCGTATCCAAAGGCTGAGACCGAGGCCGAGAGCTTAGATGCGCCAGTATTGTTTCGCCATTCTGCTGGGCTGGAGCCGTTCGAGGAGCATGAGCAACATCAACTGCTCTTTCCCCCGATTCAGTTGCTTGGGCAACTCGCACATGTTCATCATAGCGAACATCAGCTAGTAAAAACTTTGACCGATATGTACGGCAAACTCAAAGTTACGACAGATAGTCACGGAGAGGACGAAGAAACGCCGCCGGAGACGTTCGGCTTAGCTCAGATCAGCGTTGACCAATTGGCTCCTGCCTATGAAGCCAAGCACGGCAGTGCGCTAACCCGTGAGCAAGTGAAATACAACGACTGGCTCGCGGGTGTAAAAGCATCGAATAAGGTCCTCAAAGGCATCATCGCCCCTAGTATTCATGCCATCTCGGTGGTGTTCAGTAGCGATACCTATGTCGGTGCGGAAGTCAGCTTAGTTAAACCGGTGGATACCTTAAGCAGTTCCGACCAGAGTAAGGAGCAGGTGCTGGCGCGAGCGTTCGTTGAAAAGCCGGAATTCGTGGGGGAGGAATATGAGTCAGACTTGTATCAAGCGACACTGCCAAGCGTGGTCTTTAACCTCCCTCCAGTATTGGAAAAGGACGCCGATGGTGAGGCCATAGACCCTGTCGTTTTAGAGGACGGTCACCTACTGCTGCGAGTGAAGTTCTGGTCATTAGAGTACTTGGAGTTAAACAAACCCCTCACCGAGATTCCACAGTCGATTCTTTCGGGTCAACTAAAATTAGAGACTAATTTGAAGCGTGATGGAGATCGGAATAACCAAGAACAAAATGTCTACAGCTATGAACTCTATGAAAAACTAACCTTCAAAACCCTAAGCGGTGGCAGTAAGCTCGCCGTGGTGTGTGGCGATCTGATCTCATTAGAAGAGTGTCTGATCTACCAATTCCCTGACAACATGCCAAGCTACCAAGATTACCGCGCCGCTTCTGACGCAAGCGCTAAGGTGGCAAAGAGCAATGGCCTCAACACGCTAACGCTGGCCTCGGCGGTGCAAAAATTTGCCACGCAAGAGCTGGAAGGCTTTGCAAAAGGAGGCGGCAACCCATTTATGGCTAACGGCAGCCGCAAGCCAACATCTGCGATTATGTTCTCGGTGGCAAAAGGGATATGGGGTCATATCGATAAGGATACGTTACCCCCCTCAACGCGAGCAGCGGGTGGCTTCCTCTTTGGTTTGATGGCCTCGAAAGATGCCTATGATGCGCTGCAATCTAGCCTCAAAACCGTAAAAAGAAGTCGGATTGTCGCGGAAAACGTGAAAACCGGTGGCGATTTTATTCGTCGTTATCTCGCTAAGAACGTCGTTGACACCCGGTATGCCGGAGCACTCGCGCAGCGTATAAGCAAGACGGTTGCCGACTCGGGCTTCAAGGGCTCCACCGCTCGCTTAGCCCAAAGCTGGATGAGCGGCAGTGCGATGAAAAGAGTCAACAACGCTTTGCCACTGCTGAATACCGGGATAAGCGTCTATCAATTTGGCAAGTTGTATAAACAAGGCGTAGAGATCTCAGATAATCTTGAAACCGCAAAGAGCACCTTTGAGAATTTATGTGGCCGCTATGTCGAGACGATTAGCTTGCGCCATGCTTATCAAGACTGGGCACAGACCCTGCTCGATTCAAGTTCGATGGTCGTGGATGATAAGGGAAACCAAGTCGCTCACGTGGTGGCGGGCAAGCAGGGGATCGCCATTCATGTTTACTTCCAGTTCAACAGTTGGGAGCACGCCAATGATTCTGATAAGTTGCGCAGTGATATTAAACAGACGTGTACCAATATTGCCCAATTACTCATCCAAAACCCATCTTACCAATTGTTGATTGAGGGCCACGCAGCTCAACGTGGCAACCATGAGGCCAATGATTTTGTGGCAGAGAAGCGCGCCTTGGCCATCCTGGAAGCCATCATCGACCATGACCAAGAGCTTGAGGAGCGAATTGTCGTTACGTCTCATGGTAAAAGGCGCCCACTTACCTCGGATGATGTGGCAGCAAAACTGCTCAAATACGATGAACATGATGAATATTCGATAAATCGACGTGTCGAGCTAAGACTCGTGGTGCCAAATTACTCTGTCAGTCTTCCGCCAAGCCGCTCGGGTATGATCCAGCTCGAGCAATCACGTCAGTATATGATGACCTTTAAAGTCGGCCTTGATGAGAACCAAAGAAAGCGCATGCAAGCGATTTTCGATGGCCTGATGGGCGTCGCCTCGATAACGCCTTTAGCTCCCGCAGCGGCGACTTATTTAATGATGAAAGCCGGGGCAGAGTTGGCAAACAATGTGGTCGATGCATTCGATGATCTCTATTTTGAAGGCGCTTATGGCAGCTTTAAGAGTCGAGTGAAAAATGTGGATACGTTAAAGCGGCATGCCGAACTTCAAAAACAAATTATTAGTGCCTATCGAGAGATCGATGAAAAAATAGAGCAGCAGGCACTGACAAGTGAAGACGATGTTGTTAAGCACTTAACTGACGAAAAAAATGCTAAAGAGCTGCAAAAGCGCTTCCTATTGCGAGCTTTGGCACTCAATGCTCTCGTCGAGTTGTTAGCGCGCCTATCCCTAATGTCGCCAGGCGACAGCCGAATACGCAGCATGATTCAATCGTATCGTGTTGAGGATTTCATTGAGACCTATATTACCAACGACAATTGGGAGATACCGCGCTTTACTCACAATACTCTGGCTCAGAATTGGATTAATCGAGCAACTTATGCCTCGGGTGTCGATTCTGTAGCTCAAGCAACAGGCAGCACCTTCTTGGGACACATTGCCGGGCCTGCCGTCGGTAAATTTAGGAAATTTTTCTCTCAAACACCTATGGAACAACCACTTAGTTTAGGTGGTAATTTAGAGCATCACTGGGATCAAGCTTTGAGAGCTTTTAGTTACTTATCAGGTTATGCTGCCGTTCAGGGTAATTTTAACAAAGGCTTCCCAATTCAGACGAAGCTATATACCGATGATACAGAAAATGGCTTGCTAGAGTTTGCTCGCACTTTCGATAACAACGTACCCTCTGTGAATGCAGACGATATCGGCTTTAGTCGCTTACTGGTGCAACAAACACTAAATGATGAAACCAGTTGGGTTCCACTTGAGAACTGGCTACGGCCCGGCTCTACTCATCGCATTACCCCATTTACCCGGGTTAAGATACAGGTCGTGCTCACCAAAAAAGCCTCGACAAGCAGTAAGCCTATATTCAAAGCCACTCTCGATTACCGACTGGAACGCATTGCTTTTGATGTCAGAGGCCCAGCTTATGAGTTGCTTTTGTCCCCAATGGAGTTAGCTGACATGACTCAATGCGAGGGTGACTACAATCAACCGCTTGAGCAATACTACTCAGATCAGTTTAGGGACGAACCGGAATTAGGCGCATTGACGGCTGTCGAATTTGAACCCACCTATTGGTTTGGTCTGTATGAAATTCCGGGCTTAAAGCCACTCTACCCCGATACCTTGCTCAAAAATTTTGAGCGTTGGAGCCAGAGTGACGACATCAAATCGATGCCGTATTTCTTCACCCTAAATCAGCACCGACTGGATCTGAGTGCCGCCAGCTACCAGAAAGACGAAAAAAACCCGAAGCGACTGTTGCGGGTCTTGGCATTAACTAATCCTGTGATTGCATCATTATCTGCTTCATCGTTATTTCTTAAGAAGTTTCTCAACCAGGAAAATAACAAGATTGGTACGATAAACTTCGGTATAGACTCAACTGACGTTTTGGGTAAACAGTGTGAACTCATCAATGGGGAGCTCGTTGACACAGGTCCAGACACTATCACGCTGTTTGATGGCGTGTCAGATCAGCCCGTTGTCATTAATGAGGCGGACTTGTTGGTAGAAGACTTCGTCAAAAGTACCACCTCACAGGAAGGACGCAGCCTTCCAGGTTTCTTTAAAGCACCAATCGCTCAATTCGGCGCAATTCAGGTCGATAAAGATTTCTGTTGGTTTGACAGAGACGCGAAAAACAGAGAGACCTCGTTAATCGATTGGGGCAAAAGTGAAGAGCAAAAAGTCTCCTTGTTCACCGCTCTGGTTTGTCAAGAGACCAGTGAAGATGACTATGCCAAGATGAAAATCCCCACTGACTTCATCCAGATGCAGCTCAATTTGCAGGTAGAAAAGGAGAATCGTTTCATAAATGATAAAACCAGCGGACAAAACTATACAGGTTGGATGGTTAAGGCTGGCTACTTTTTCTACACAGTAGAAGAGTATAACTCTGAATATGCACCGGGCGGAAAAGCAAAAAAAGCGGTCTTGAATTTTTCTCTAAGGAGCGACCTCCCAGACGACACGCTAGATGACTTTATCACTAAGGTTGAGACACAGCTTAAGGGGATGGAGCGGCCGATACCATTGGACGCCAATGTACTTAGCAAGGACACTATCGAGTCAATCGAATACCCACTGTATGTTATGCGCATCGACTTGGAGTATGTTTCGCCTACCGGTAAGAAAGTTCAGGGGTTGCGTCCATTTGGCTGTATTGTTGAAGCAGAAGATACAGACAAAGAGGTGATTCATCCGTGTAACCTAACCCTGGGCGACCTGCATCAAGTGATGGTGAGTGAAAAAGTCTGGGTTCAAGGGAACTTTTGGCGGCCAATTTGGGACGGGCAGTTTGAGATTTCTGGACACAAGACGTTTTATGACAAAGACCTTGCTTGGATGCAAACCCGTGATGTTCCCAAGGGTAAGGAAAACGCTACGCAGATATACTGGCAAGAGCAATTCGCCAATAACGAGAAGAAGGCTAAAAAGTATGTCCGAGACTGGATCACTAAACAGCCACAAAATGCTCAGCCGAAATTGCCGGGGGGCCTATAAGATTCTAAACCGTTAGTGGTCATCGACTAAGCTGGGCGTGCAGCGCCTAAAAAAGACAACATGGATCATGTTGTCTTTTTTGTCGAGATAGTGGTGAGCGATAAGCAAGCCCTAGTCAACACCGAAGCAGCCCAGCTTGGCTTAGCACGCAATCAGAGAGTACCGCGACTTATTCCCCCCAATCAAACTATCCCTATTTCAGATTTATTAGGCTAAAAACAATGAAACACCTTTGTCTTTCTTATCCCCGTATCTCACGCTGCGCTGCCCTAGCACTTGCCCTAGCATTGACCGGCTGTGGAGAACCACAACCGGAAAATGAGGCCACCGCAGCAATTGAGGCCCCCCTGACGCTTGAGCAGCTGCGCAAGAAATACCCCGAGCGTGAGTACATCTCGGAAAACAACTACATCGTTTATGTTGAGAACGAGTATGTCGAATTTGGCCATAATGTCGAGCTCGAGTTTCAGCACGGGACCTTTCCCCAATATTATATTGACGTCGCGAAAGAGTGGCCTAGAGAAGACCTAGAGGATGAGTCTTCCTATGATATGCCGCGGGTTCAGTTTGCTTGGGCCAATGCTGGTGGTTATGGCGGACCAGATAGTGAAAAAGGGCTAAAGCTCTGGAGCATGAAAATGGATGGCACCGACCTGCGATTGATCACGGATTATGTAAATGATGGCGATATTGAAACCATCGTTCGCTCTCCTAACAATCGCTTAATTGCGTGGGTTGGAAATAGCGGCTCAAAAAAAGTGTATGACTTAAAAACTGGTGAAACAACCGTTGTTTCACCTAATGGTGCCCCCTCTTTAACCTTTTCCGAAGACAGCCGCTATCTGTATTTCCGACGCTCTGGTGTCCAATCGACGCAGCGCTGGGACTCACACACCGGCGAGTTCAGCGCCAGTGGGGAGGTGAATATCGGCAAAATAGGCGCTTCTGCATCGACCAGTTATGGTGGCAAACGCTTTACCGTGCTCGATTTCGGCGTGCGAGTCAGTGATGATAAAACGCATGAGCATTTATTCAACTTAGCGTATGACCGGAGTGAGCCAGTCAATCATAGAGAACTTAAAACACGGGCTATCAGTCCAACTGGACGCTACGCTGTGGGGTCCAACTCTTTTTATGGTTATCTTTTTGATACCGAGGAGCAAACCATCACCCGAATGGCGAGGAGTGACGGCTTTATTCCTGCACGGATTTTAGGCAAGGATGCTCGCTATAGTGCCGGAGGCAGAATCACCAACATGGTGATATACGATCGCAAGCTAAATAAAGTCTGGACGTGGAAGCGCTTTGGGACAGGTCGCGTGGCACGAAGCGGCCGCCCAAGCTTATACAATGGCCTTGCCAACGATGGCATGTGGTTTAAGGAGACTGAATAGTGAGTGATCAGAATGCTATTGAGTCTGAGTTTATGTGTACACAACTCTGTTTATTTACAACTAAGATTCGCCACTCGGTGATTCTAAAATAGCTCAGTCATAAATAACCCTTTAGCGAGTAAATAGCACTAGCAATAACAGCGCTATTTACTCGCTTTGAAACACAAACTTTAACCACTCTCGCCAGCCCTTATCCGTCCTACTCATTCTCTTACTCATCGTTTTCGTTAACTGGAAGCTCAATTTGATGACGCTGCAAGCGCTAAGGGGCACTTTTGCGTGCTGCCCAGTGCTTCTGACCCCTGAAGGTCTTCGATATAAATAACCCGATGACACACCTGCTTCAGCATCGCAATATCGTGACTGATCAACAAAGTAGCACAGCCCACTCGCGTGACCTGCTCAAGAAACAAGGTCATGGTTTGATAGCCGACTAATGGATCCAACCTTGAGGTGGGCTCATCGGCGACGATCAGCTTCGGCTGCATGATCAGGGCGCGCAGCATAGCAAAGCGCTGCAGCTCACCGCCAGAGACCTGGCCAGGTTTACGAGTTAATAAACTCTCACTGAGTTTAAGTTGCTCAAGTAAAGGCGCGATTTGTCCACTATCGAGCTGGTGCAGCTGACACAAATCGTTTAGGTGCTTGCCCAAGGTTAACGTTTGAGCAAAGGCTGCAGGCGGGTCTTGGTACAACTTGAGCGCCTTGCCAACGGCGAGCGTATCATCCCTTACCACCTCACCAGAGTCAGCGCTGGTTAATCCGAGTAAGATGTCAGCAAGGGTTGACTTACCTGCACCGCTATCCCCACTGATACCAAGGATTTCCCCTTCACGGATCGAAAGGCTTAGGTCGCGAAAGAGCGTCTTCCCGCCTCGCTGCTTGGTCAGCTTGCTCGCCGAAAGCAGAACCGGCTGCGAGCTAGAGGGCGCTCGAAACGGCGAGTAATCCGCTTGATGGGCGCTAATGAGCTGCTTTGCGTAATCCGACTGCGGTGCATTGAGCACCTGCTCACTGTCGCCTCGTTCAACGATAACGCCGTGGCGCATCACAATGACCTCGCCTTTGAGCGCTCGTGCGACATCGATGTCATGGGTAATCGTCAGCAAGGCTTTATGCTGGCTGTGTTGCTGCAACAGTTCAGTCACCTGCTGGGCACGCGACTGATCCAGTCCCTTGGTCGGCTCATCGGCGATCAAGATCTCACCACCTGCCGCTGTTGCACACAGATAAGCCGCGCGCTGAGCCATGCCACCTGAGAGCTGACTCGGTACCTTATGCCCGTCTTTGCCGATACCGAGATGAGCGAGTCGCTTTTTCACCCTCTGATGCGCCGACGTCTTATCACGCTGGCACACCAGTGTCTCAACCAAACCCATCTGCTTGTCGATTGGCATGATGGGGTCGAGAGAGAGCCAGGGCTCTTGAGGCAGCATGGTCACCTTCTTGCCCCACAAGGATTCAATATACTCGCGTTCTTGGACATCACGACCGAACACCTTGACCGAGCCCTGAGAGGTGAGCCCCTCAGGGAGCGCGCCCATGATCGCTTGAGCAAGGATACTCTTCCCCGAGCCGGTCTCGCCTAAAATCGTCACCGGAACCCCCAAATGCAGTGACAAAGAGAGGTCATCAACAATTTTAGCGCTCGATGATTGAATGGTTAACGACTCAATCTCAACAATGAAATCAGACACGCTCAGCCCTCGCGATTAAATGAAAACTCAATACCAATACCACCACAGCGCACAATGGTTGCAGTAGCACCCAAGCTGCATCACTGTAATAAGGGAACAACTCCACCATCATCAAGCCCAGCTCGGCGTGCGGCGGCTTGAGTCCAACATAGACAAATCCAATCGAAGCCAGGGCCAAGATGGAGTTACCGGCACCAAAGCACGCTAGCGTGAACACATCTTTTCTGAAATTCGGCCATAGGTGATTAACGAAGATGTATCTTGGGCCAAAGCCATACAGCTTCGCGGCTTCGATTTCCGGCGACTCAACCAAAGCCATGGTTCGAGCGCGAATAACCCGAAAGTACTCAACCCACAGCACCATGGATATCGCCACATACAAGATAAAGAAAGACCCCGGCACCAAGGCACCAAACAGCAGCACCAGAATAAGACCGGGCAGCGCGAGTAAGATATTAACCAAGAAAGACAGTCCCGCATCCACCCAGCCACGGCACCAACCCGCAAGCACGCCGAGGACAACACCTAAGGTTGCAGAGGTCGCCACGCAAAACAGAGCCATTAACAAGGAAGTCTGCAGGGCGCTCGATAGCCTGGCTAGGTTGCTGCGCCCAAACTGATCAGTCCCTAGTGGGTGGGCAAGGTCTGGCAGCGCAAACACCTTATCTAGGTTTTGCCTAGCAGGATCGTTGCCCCAAAACACCGCCTCAAGGACGATGACGGCCAACACACCCAAGATCATCACCAGCCCAATTCGCTGTGATAAAGCTAACTTTTTCATGCTAGAGCGCCCTCTCTTTGTCTCGGGTCTAAGGCATAACCGATTAAATCTACCAGGGTGTTGAGGGCAACGAAGATAAGCCCCATCATCAGTGCCGCGCCTTGGATCATAGGCACATCACGGCCAAAGATGGCATGGGCAAGCGCATGCCCGATGCCGGGCCAGGAAAACAGCGACTCAATCATCACTATCCCCTCAATCAATCCCACCGCTTGAATACCAACGAAAGCGAGCACCGGCAAGATGATGTTCGGTTGGGCGTGATGGGTAAATGCCTGTGCCTCACTTAACCCCTTGTAGCGAGCAAAACGATAATACGGCGCGTTCACCACATCATAAGTAGAATTACGGATCATTCGACTGGATAACGCCGCCATGGCTAAAGCCAGTGATATCGCGGGCAAAATGACAAATTCACTGCTGCCAAACCCGGCGACCGGCAATAGGCGCCACTTAAGCGCAAAAAGCAGAACCAAAATCAAACCGATAACAAACACAGGCTGCGCGCGGACTATGATGGAAAAGACCAGCGAGATCTTATCCCCCATAGAGCCTGCATGACGCCCAGCGTACACACCCAACGGGATGGCAACCAGCAACGAGAAAAAGGTCGCAAACAGCGCCAGTTGCAGCGAGTGCCCCAACTGGTGATACAGCTCTTGCGATACAGGGTTGCCGCTGACCAGTGAATCACCCAGATTGAATTGAATGAGATTGAGTAGCCACTCAAGATATTGAACGAGGGCCGGTCGGTCTAAACCTAGCTCAGCGCTCACCGCCTCGGCCGCGGCTTGATTGACATAGTCATAGCCATAACGTCCAGCGGCGATACGATAGGCAAAATCGCCCGGCAAGAGCCGCATCAGGACAAAAGTGAGCGTACCCACCGCCCAAGCGACCAACCCCGCTTGGCCGGCCCGACGCAGTAGAATTTTACTTAGCAAAATACATCTCCGAGGCGCGATAATTATTTTCAAACGGATCAAAGACAAAGTTTTCAATGCGCTTGTTAACCGCGACTTGCTGGGTATAGAAGGTCACGGGGATCAACGGCATCTCCGTCGCGAGAATAGTGGCCGCTTGCTGGCTGAGTCGTGGATATTCACTCTCTGGCGCTGACATCATTTGACTAAAGATCTGATTGAGCTCCGCAGACGACCAGTTCATATGTCCCCAGTCACTGCCATGGTGGTTAGCGGTATCCTCAAGTAACAGCGCTAAAGGGTCGGAAAGGGTGCCAAAGTTGCGCGCAACCAAGGCCAGCTCCAATGTCCCGTCATGATGCCTTCTTGGGATGGCGCTCGAGTTATCGACGGTGATGTCGATATCGATACCTAGTTCCCTCAATTGCGCTTGAATGGCGGTTGCAATCACGGTGAGCTCAGGTCGATCGGCATAGGTAACCATATTCAGCGCAAAGGACTCGCCATCACGTGTCAGGATGCCATCGGCACCGAGTTGCCACCCTTGCTCCGCTAACAAGGTCTTGGCAAAGTCAAGATCACGACTTTGATGCTCTACTGTGTCGATGTGCCAGTGGCTAAGTGCCGGTGGAAAAAGTTGATACGCCTGCGAGTCTGGTACGCGAACGATATGTGAGGCGATACCCTCCCGATCGAGAGCCAAACTCAATGCCTGACGCACATCAGGGTGGTTAAGAAAACGATGCTCGTTGTTAAGCTTGATCACCACCGTTCTTGGGATCGACTCACTGACGACATCAACCACCTCTGAGCGCTGCAGCATATCCAGGCTGGCTGGGTCGAGCGTGTAGATAAGATCCGCCTGACCACTTTGAGCCTGTAGCGCACGGCTCTCAGCGCGGTGGCCGGTTAGATAGTGCAGCTCTTCTATCTGAGGTTGCTGACCATAGTAGTGTTCAAAACGTGCCACGTTGAGCTTATGTGGCGGTGCCAAAACCGCCACCTGGTACGGTCCAGTCCCTTTGATATCAGTCACATTCCCATCAAGGTCAAACGACTCAGGTGACAAGATCGCGGCTGAAAAATGCGCCAGTATCGACAGAAGTGGGCGAAATGGCTGGTCTAATTCAATATAAACGCTTTGCCCCGAGGCGGTCATCCGCTTGAGTGGCAGTTGCTGTAACACGCCTGGCTTTTTTAGCGCCTGATCAAACGAGTTGAGCACGCTAGCTGCATCAAGTGGCTGACCATCATGAAACACGACATCCTCGCGCAGCTCAAATTGCCAAGTTAAGCCATCCTCACTAACCTGCCACGAGCGTGCCAACTTAGGCGCTAACTCGCCATTGGGCTGCACCTCGACGAGTGACTCCGCTACTTGTAACCGGGTGTAGATATAGCCATCTTTGGCCAAGTCTTGGCTGGTAAACTCAAACGGTCCGCCAATAGTCAAGGTACTGTCTTTGTCCACCGCTTGATAGTCCAGCAGCAGCCATACTATCAAACCAAAGGCGACAGCAAATATTCCATGTTTCAACATCTTAATTATCCGTAAATCAAACTCATACAACCGGCAATAATAAAACCGTAACCGCTAACCATAACACCTTGGTGATAACGGCGGTATTGCTGTGGCACCATGCCGAGCATCACACCCACCACGTGAATGATCACTGAGCCCATAAAAAAGCCTTTACGAAAGCCGGTTGGGTTGATTAGTCCACTGATCTCTATTCCGTGCGCGTAGCCGTGGAAGACACCAAAAAACAGCACAATGGGTAACATAACCAGTAACGGTGGCGTTGCTCGATAGACGATCAAGGCACCAAAAAGGACCAATGACAAAGCGATGGCCGGCTCATAATGACTGAGACTATGGCCGCTTTCACCCAGATACAATCCCACCAGCATTGACGCAATAAACACAGCCGGAACTTGCCAAATAGTCGCTCCGCCATAGCGACTGCTTAAGACACCCACTGCAATCATGGCTAACAGGTGATCCCAACCTGTCATAGGGTGAACGACTCCACTTAGAAAACCCGCCGTGGATTCGGCGCTGTGGGCAAGTGCAACGGTAGGAAATAGCGATAAAACAATCAATAACAACTTCATCAGATTACCTCAGCATGTTTGTCGCACACGTTAAAGCATCTATGTTGTGATTTTATTTCAACTGGAATAGACCTAATTACTCCTAATCTGTATTTTCTGCGAGTGTAAAAACAATAAAGGCACCGCCAGTCTTCGCTGGCGATGCCTTTATCTAAACGTCAAATAGATTTAAACCACAAACTGGTTTAGCGACTGCTGTTGACGCTCAACACTATTCATTTGCTCAACCATGGCTTGATTGGCATCAGCCGCCGCGTCGACAACTTGAGTCGATAGATCTTTAATTTTCATTGTATTGTTATTGATTTCCTCGGCCACTAAGCTCTGCTCTTCTGCCGCGGAGGCAATTTGCAAATTCATGTCTGAAATAAGCTCAATCGACTGACGAATACGCTGCAGAGCCTGGCTGGCCTCTTGTGCACTTGCAACAGTCTCATTGGCTTGAGCACGGCTTTCCAACATGGTCACCGACACCGAGCGAGTACCCGCTTGCAATTGCTCAATCATGGTGCGGATCTCTGTGGTTGACTGCTGGGTTCGTTGTGCCAAAGTACGCACTTCATCTGCTACCACGGCAAATCCTCGCCCAGACTCACCCGCACGTGCCGCTTCAATCGCCGCGTTTAAGGCCAACAGGTTAGTTTGGTCAGCGATATCGTTGATCACCTTAAGGATCGTCTCAATATTGCCTGTCGCGCTCTCAAGTCCATGCACTTGCTCCACCGCTTGTTCAATACGTGCCGATAGCGTGTCAATCGCTACCGTGGTCTGCTCGACGACAACCGAGCCTTCACTGGTGGCAGTATCCGCCTGCTGTGCCGCGCTTGCAGCACCCTGAGCATTATTCGCTACTTCATTCGCCGTGGCGGCCATCTCATTCATCGCCGTGGCCAACTGCTCCAATTCTTGCTGTTGTGCCTGCATCGCCACCGATGCTTGCTCTGAGTTGGCCACCGTCAGCTCGGTACCTTGTTTAATTTGGTCCGAAATGGCTTTAGAGTCGATGATTTGTGCCTGTAGAGTTGCATTAAAAGCATTGAAGCTTTGTGCTAATTCAGCAAATTCTGCATCGGTATTAGTCTCTAAGCGCTTGGTGAGGTCACCTTGTCCTGACGCGACATCTTTAAGGGCCTGATTGAGTTCAACCAGTGGGCGCATCAATACCTTAATCAAGACACCCAAAGCGACAATACTGATCAAGACGGCAATCAGCCCCATCACCACCGCGTTGTTGCGCAGGTTATCCACGGCAGCAAAGGCTACGTCCTCATCGATAATTGCACCAACATACCAAGACTCTCCGGCTATTTTGGCAAAATTGACCAGGTACTGATGGCCGTTAATCTCATGCTCAACCAAGCGCTCTGCGATGGTCACTCCAGGCAGGAACTGCTCTATTGACTGGCCATTCATCGCACTATCAGGGTGGGCGATAACCGTTCCTGTTTCTGTCACCACAAACAGGTACCCCGCATCCATCAAATTGGTACTGTTGGTAATCTCTGCCATGATACCTAAGTCGACATCAAAAAAACCGACACCAACCAAGCGGCCCTGATCGTAAACGGCATTGGCGATGGAGATAATCACGGTATCCGTCGAATCATCAATGTAGGGCTCTGTGACCACCTGTTCATGACCCGAGTTTTGCGCATCGATATACCAGGGGCGCTGACGGGGGTCATAACTGGCATCTGCTGTCCAGTCATCATCATTTTCGATAAACAGACCATTGCTCTGATAACCAAGCCCCGCCGCCATAAACCCGCTCTTTACCTCATTGCGCTCGATAAGGTCGCGAATAAAGCTCGGGTCATTGGGATTGAGCTCCATAGACTCAGTGGTGGTCTTTGCTAGCGAGCGCTTATGCTCAATTGCCGCCGCCACCGTGTTTCGCGCGCCATTGAGCAGCTCATTCAAGCTGCTCTCCACCAGCGTCTGCACTTCACTGCGCACGGTGGTCACTTGCTGAAAGGACAAAACACTCACGGTCATTAGCATCAACAACGATGATGCAGTAACTATTTTATGGCTAAATTTCATTGACTTCCTCTAGTAACACCCTGATCAATCAAGTGATAAATTGACGTAAGTGGTGCCAGTACTCTGTGTGATCCGTGAACTCTATGACGTCGCGGTGTAGCACGCCGACATTGAAAAAATAAGGCGGGATTTTAGTTTATTCACTATGACGTTAGCAATACGGTTGTTAGCAATAAAAAAAGCAGCTCTCACTGGAGCTGCTTTTTCGATATGCGTTTATTGCACTCGTTATGACTCGGTGGGTTCAAGTCGCTCATCATTAACAGGTAAGGCATTCCATACGGCCTTAACCAAGGTTGCGAGAGGAATAGCGAAAAACACCCCCCAGAATCCCCACATGCCGCCAAACACCAGCACGGCGATAATGATCGCAACTGGGTGTAGGTTAACGGCCTCTGAGAATAGAACCGGCACCAACACATTCCCATCCAGAGCTTGGATCACTCCGTAGGCGATCAGCAACCAATAAAACTCGCTGCTCAACCCCCATTGGAACAGACCAACGATCGCCACTGGTACCGTCACCACTGCTGCGCCAATGTATGGGATCAGCACAGAGCAGCCAACTGCAACCGCAAGAAGAATCGCATAACGCAGATCCATCAGGGCAAAAGTGATATAGCTGATACCACCGACAATCAAGATCTCTAGCACCTTACCGCGAATGTAGTTTGAGATTTGCTCGTTCATCTCCACCCAGACCTTAGTCGCCAATCGGCGATTATTGGGCAAGATCCCAGTCAGCATCGCCAGCATCTCTTGCTTGTCTTTAAGCAAAAAGAACACCAGCAGCGGCACCAGTACCAGGTAAACCGCCAGTGTTGCAAGGCTCACTAGCGAGGCCAGAGAGCCCTTCACCACTGTTTCACCGAAAGCCAGCACCTGATTCTTACCGTTATCTATGATGGTTTCGACGATCTGCAGATTGGCTAATTCTGGGTAGCGTTTAGGGAGATCGCCAACAAACACTTGTAGGTCGGTGTACATCTTAGGAAGATCGTTGACTAGGTTGGCCACCTGCTGCCATACCGTTGGTACGAGACCGAAGACGGCCAGCAGCATCAAACCACAGAACGAGGTCACAACAAGGATGACGCTTAGCGTTCGAGGCATACCGATTCGAGTCAGTTGACCAACGGGCCACTCAAGCAGGTAAGCAAACACGATGGCCACCAGCAATGGTGCGATCAGGCCACCAAAAAAGTAGATAGTAATAAACCCAAAGATCAGTATCGCCACCAAGCTCACTGCATCTGGGTCAGAAAAGCGTCTTCGATACCAACGCCGCACCATTTCAAACATTAATTACTTATCCTTTTTTAGACTGATATTAATCTCATCACCTGACTGATGGAGAGTATAAGAAATCGACTGAGCGACCATGTAGCGTTCTATGTCGCGATACGAGGCCCCATCTTGTAAGCGTACACTCGCCACTGAGCTTGCCGGCAATTTAAGCCAAAAACGCTTAAACAGTAGCAAAGCTTGTGGGCAACCTTGTTGTGTTAGATCTAGGTAGTTGTCAGACATCAGCAAGTTACAAAGATTATTGTCCAATCATTGTATCTGCTTTTTGTGACCGTCAAAAGAGATTGGCGTACAAAGAAATGTATAGAAATGATACACTCGCTCGGTTGAAACTCGTTGGCATTTGTGTTGTCAATGTAGTAGAAGATCCAAAGGGTATAACCCCGATGTTATGGAGTAACCGCTATCAACACGTTTTTCCGTCCACGCTCGTTGCTCGCACTCACCTTGAGTGCCGCGTTGACTTTTCCAACCAGCGTGAACGCTGACACCATCGAATTGCCAAACATCGGCACTGCGGCCGGAGGCACACTGAGCATCGCACAGGAATCGGTGTACGGTGAGGCCTATATGCGCATGCTGCGAAATAGCTACCCGATCGTCAATGACCCTGTGCTAAATCAATACATAGACAGCCTAGGTCATCGCTTGGTTGCCAACGCCAACGATGTGAAAACTCCGTTTACTTTTTTTATGATTAGTGACCGCAATATCAATGCGTTCGCTTTTTTCGGTGGTTATGTTGCCCTGCATACCGGTCTGTTTCTACATGCAAAAACCGAGAGTGAGCTGGCCTCGGTCGTCGCCCACGAGATAGCGCACGTTACCCAACGCCACCTTGCTCGCTCGATGGAAGACCAAGCTCGCCGCAGCCCGGCCACCATCGCTGCTCTTGCCGGCTCCTTGCTCCTTGCCATCGCCGCGCCTGAGGCCGGTATCGCGGCGATCACGGCCACGGCTGCTGGCAGTATGCAAAGCCAGATTAACTACACTCGGAGCAATGAGAAAGAGGCCGATCGATTCGGCCTCGCCACCATGGCAAAGGCGGGCTTTGAGGCCAACGCGATGCCGAGGTTTTTTAGCCGCCTTGCCGATGAGTACCGCTACGCGAGTAAGCCGCCACCGATGCTGCTCACCCACCCACTGCCAGAAGATCGTGTCACGGATTCACGCGAGCGTGCACAACAATACCCGCCACTGCGTATCATGCCCTCACTTGAGTATCATCTGGCTCGCAGTCGGATAGTGGCACGCTACGCGGGGATTAATAGTGATGCTGCTCTCGACTGGATGGAGCGTACCCAGCGCCGCAGCGATGCTAAGCTCGCTGACGCCTTCGAGTACGGTCGTGCCTTGGTCTATCTTGATAGCAAGAAGCTTGACCAAGCCGAGCCAATTTTGACTAAGTTGCTCTCTGGCGACCCGAACAACCTGTTTTATCTGGATGCGATTTCTGATCTCTACATCGAGAAAGGCGAGCCAAAGGTGGCCATCGATAAGTTACAACGAGCACTCAAGCAAACCCCGCGCAACAACGTGCTGACGATCAACTATGCCAACGTGCTGCTCAAGGACCAGCAATACTCTGACGCTGCGCGAATTTTGCAGCGCTATACCCATGACAACCCTGAAGATGTCAACGGTTGGCACCTATTGTCAGAAGTCAGTGACGCACTGGGCAACCGCGATGAAGAGCTGGCAGCACGAGCAGAAATTCTGGCGCTAAAAGCCAACTGGAATCGTGCCATCCAACTCTACACCCAAGCAGGTCAGATTGCCGAGCTAGGCAGTCTTAAACAGGCGCGCTATGACGCCAGAATCGACCAATTGATGGAGCAGCGCGACCGCTTTCTCAATCTGAGATAGCCATACGCTAGGGCCAACAACAATAACCAAAGGAACCACTATGTCAGTCATCATTTATCACAACCCACGCTGCTCAAAAAGCCGACAAACCCTGACGCTTTTACAGGAGCAAGGCATAGAGCCACAAGTGATCAAATACCTTGAAACCCCGCCAGAGCAAAGTGAATTGCGCCAGTTATTCGCCAAGCTTGGCCTTGATGATGTGCGCGCGATGATGCGCGTCAAAGAGGATATCTACAAGCAACTTGAGCTGAAACTCGCCGACGACGATCAGCTGTTTGCCGCGATGGCCGAGCACCCAAAACTGATTGAGCGTCCAATTGTGGTTAACAATGACCAAGCTCGATTGGGTCGTCCACCAGAGCAAGTACTTGAGATCGTTTAATGGCTAGGATCCTGGTCCTTTATTACAGCCGACACGGTAAGACGCGCTTGCTTGCGCGTCATATCGCTCGTGGTGTCGAGTCCGTTGCCGGATGTGAGGCACTGCTCATGACCGTCAGTGAGCTGGAGAGCACTCGAGAGGCGCAAGATCCGATCGCCAACTTGGCCGACTTAGCCAATTGTGATGGTCTCGCCCTTGGCAGCCCAGTCTGGTTTGGCAATATGGCCGCCCCTCTCAAACACTTTTGGGATCAAACCACCCAGTTGTGGGTCAGTGGTGCGCTCATCGACAAACCCGCTTGTGTGTTTACCTCATCGAGCAGCTTGCATGGTGGACAAGAAACCAACTTACAAAGCATGATGCTGCCCCTGTTTCATCATGGTATGTTGGTTATGGGCATCCCCTATAGCGAGCCCGCGCTGCACACCACCCAATCAGGGGGAACGCCTTATGGCGCTACCGCGGTTGGCGATGAGCATGCGCTCAGCTCACATGAGAGCGAACTGGCACAAAGCTTGGGCGCTCGACTTGCTAAAGCAGCCTACAGGCTCAAAGACGCCTAGCTTGCCAACGTCATCGTTCTTGGCGCAGTGAGGTTGCCACCACACTGACAAGGATCAGGGCAGCGCCGAAGCACTGCACCCAACTCAGACTCTCTTCAAGCCAAAAGATGGCAAATAACGCACCCCACAAGGGTTCGCTACCCATCAACAAGGAAACTCGGGTCGGCGAGGTGCGACGCACGGCGTAGTTTTGCACCGCAAAAGCAAACAAGGTACAAAACACCACTAAGTACAAGGTGATCAGCCAATAAGCACCACTCTTGGGGAGTGTGAGCGAATCACCACTCAATGCCATAACCAACAAGGCGCTGGCTGCCACCGTTGCCGATTGCAAGGCCGTTAAGGTTACCGTGGTGACCTGTTTCCCCTCGGTCAATTGCTTGGTGGATGTCACCATCAAGGCTCGAAGCAGCGCCGCACCGAGGATGAAATAATCACCCAGATTAAACGACCAGCTGCGCTCACTTTGATAAGTGAGCAAGAACACCCCAATCACGCTTAAAAAAGCCAGCAGCACTATCCCCTGCCCCACGGACTTCCGGTTGATCAAGCGCTCTGCTACCGTGGTAAAGATAACGGATAGGCTGATCAAAACAGCCGCATTCGACGCACTGGTATGAAAAACGCCATAAACCTCACAGAAAAAGATCGCCGCAAGTATGCCCCCAGTGGGCAGTGCTGCGAGCCAATCTCGATTGCGACCGCGTCGAAAGTCTCGTACTACTAGCGGCATCAGTAGTAAGCTCGTTAAGCTAAAGCGCACCACGATAAAGCCGAGTACTGATGTATACACTAGGGCTGACTTGGTTAAGCCGTAACTCGAACCCCAGACAATCGCTACAGCTAGCAGCAGTAACTCGGTAAAAGGAAAGCGTATGCCACGGCTTAAGGTATTAACTAGGGTGGACATGGTTGACCTCCCGCTTGGTAAACGCGATAACCAATACATCCCGCACACCAATTGGCGTGCTAGGACGTGCAGGCTCGATCGGACTCACCTCATGCATGGTTTGCGCATCATCGGCAACCAGCAGCTCTAGCGGTCGATTCAAGGTGATGCGCTTAAGCGGCTGACGATTGTTGTCGGTGATCTTGGTGCTCCCTCCTTGAATATGACTGCGACGGATCAACATCGATGCGATATAGGTCACCCCATCACGGTGCAGCCCCTCAGGTGTTGGCTTGCCCGGCATGGTGAAGGTCGACATGATTCGATAAGGGTGCAGTGCAATATGCCAAGCACAATCTTGCCCCTGCGCCTGATCGTAGAGCTTGGCCAACATCAGCAGTACCTGCTCGAGCACGGGTGACGTAACAAACTCATCGGTCAGAGGTTTAAAGTGCCGTTTGACCCCACCATTGAGCGGATTGATATCATCCGACTGCATGTAGGGGGCGTGAGGTAAGAGTGCTAAGTGCTCACTGGTTGCGGCTTTGTGCAGCTGTCCATATCGGCGATAGCGGTAACGCCCGCCATCGGCCATATATTCATCCAGTGCCAACTCTTCCCAGCAGCCGCGAAACAGATTGATATCCCGAGCAGAGACATTCAGCCGCTCAAGCATCGAGTCGCTATCTATCCACTGATAATGTTGCTCTTTGAGCTGCTGGGCATTGTGACTGTCAAAGTCTTGGCGAGAAATGATCTTCATGGCCATACCCCTATGCGACATGCTGCGTGGAAGATGGTGCGAGTGAAGGCTGGCTATCCCGATGGACCGCATTTCGCTCCCACAGATCCCTATCACGCAAATAGCGAGGGTGGCTCGCCACTATCGCACTCGGCAAGCATTGCCCACGGCTAAGCTCAAAGGTGATACTGCCTGTTACCGACTGAGCGGTGCAGGCAACAAAGGCTTGGCTGGCCATTTGTAGGGGCGAGCCAAACCGCCCTTCAACCGCTTCTTGGGTCCAAATATCATTTTGACTTAGCTTGGCTCTGAGCACATCGGTTGGCAGGCAAGCGGTTTCTAATAACTTGTATGCCTGCATCAACACGGTGGCCGCGGGCGCCTCACGGATTTCTAGCACCTTTTCATCGCCAGCAAGATGGTCAAATCCAACATACCGGCCAATCTGGTAACTGCCCACATGACGGTTGAGAAATTCAATCATGCTCAGCAGCGGCTGAGGCTTACCATTAATCGCCGTCGGATAGCCCTTATAAAATGATACGGTCACTTGGTGATTGTCGAGATGGTACTCAGGTCGATAACAAGACCACGCATAGAGCGATTCTGGTACGCGACAGTTCTCAGGGTCATCGAGTAGCCCAGATTCAAACTCGCGACACCACAGGTTAGAGTCACAGCTCACGGTGCGTGATTTGAACCCAACTAGGCCGGCATTAAATAGCGCCTTGGCCTTTTCTTGTCTTGATACAGGTGAGCCCTCATACGGTGAGCCGTAATAACCGCTAAAGCCGCTTCGCTCTATCGCCCCATTTAGACGACGTAGGCTATTTTGTGACTGTGTGGCGGTATGAATGATTGCGTCACAACCCAGTTTGCTCGCGAGTTGTACCGCTTGCTTGACGATCACCGGCCTTGAGAGAGAGGACGACACAGGGTAGTCATTAAGGTATTTCGCCTGATGCCAAATCGCGCCAAGCAGGGCATGTTCGACAAAGTCGCTGCGCGCATCGAGCATCACTAAATCAACGTTATAGTGCTTAGTGATCAGGGTGAGTTGTTGTTTATCAAGCGCATCCCCAAGATCAATCGCCACCGCGGTGACCTTACAGGGAGCATCTTTGAGCACCTCAAGTAAATATGAGCTGTCTAGTCCACCAGAAAAGAGTGTGAGTAAATGCTGACACTGCCCAGCAACTTGGTGAAGTTGGTCGAGATTGTGGATTATTTTTTTCATCGTTTGCCATCCCTTCAATTGATGCATTCTTGACCATATAAGTATTAATACATAACCTCAGAGTAACAATATTGGAAAATTGCAAAGGATAATTGCGCTGTGGACACAAATGAACTTATTCCTCTGCTGCCGGAGATGGCCGTGTTTGTCAAAGTGGTCGAGCTAGAGAGCTTTTCTAAAGCGGCGCATCACCTAGGGGTTGCGCCTTCATCTGTCTCTCGCACCGTGTTGCGCTTGGAAGCGGCCCTGGCGGAAAAGTTACTTGAACGCACCACGCGTAAAATGCGCCTCACCCCAATCGGACAAGAGGTGTTCGTTCTGTGCAAAGATATGCTTGATGCTGCAAAGCTTGCCGTCTACGCTGCCCAATCCGATCGCTCCGAGGTCTCAGGTACGTTACGGGTGGCAGCGCCAAAGGCGCTCTCAAGGCAAGTTCTGATGCCGATTGTGATGGACTTCATTAACGAATATCCCAGAGTGAAACTGCAACTCAAGGTAGCCGATCACTATATCGATCCCATTGGTGATGAGGTGGATATTCTAATTCAAATCACTCACTCCCCAACCGAAGGCCTAATTTCACGCACGCTTGGGCATTGCCAACTACTGATGGTGGCAGCGCAGTCTTACCTGAATGAAAATGGCACCCCAGTCCATCCAGAGCAGCTGGAGGTACACAACTGCATCCGCTTGGGAGAAAATCCGCGTGATTGCCTGTGGGAGTTTAGTAACGGCTGGCAAAAGCACGCGGTGAATGTCAGTGGGTCCTTTGCCTGCAATCACTCTGAGATCCGTCGTGAGTCGGTGCTGCGCGGAGTCGGTATTTCGGTCTTCCCTGAGTTTGCAATCCGGCCCTATATTGAGCGAGGTGAGGTGGTGGCGGTACTCCCTGATTGGCACGTGAGTGGTAACTATCAGGGTGATATCGTTGCCCAGTATGCGCAATCTAAATTTGTTCCAACCCAGATAAAGGCTTTCATTGATTACGTTGAGCAGCGATTGCCGCAGTGTTTTTAATCCGTGTCGCCACAGCTAGCGACTAAAGACGGCATATGTTGGGGTATGTTATGCTGTTACATTCAAGTAACATCTTGTTTTATCATAAGTAGAAAGGCTGATATTGACATGGATAACCTCACCACAACCACACGGCGGGTTCGCTATTTTGCCCTCTGCGCTCACTTGGCTTTACTCATCTGGGTGGTTGTGTGGCAATCGACCCTATCTCCCAACCCACAGATAAGCCCAATCGCCTTAACCTTACTATGGGCGACGCCACTGTTACTACCCTTACCTGGGATGCTGGCTGGTAAGCCCTATACTCACGCCTGGACCAATTTTATCCTGATGCTGTACTTTCTTCACAGTCTGACGATTGTCTATCTCGATGAGGGTGAACGTTGGCTGGCGATTGTCGAGCTTGTCATTGTCTCTGCCGCCTTTATTGCCAATACCCTTTATGCTCGAATGCGAGGCAGAGAGCTTGGGCAAAGATTAAAAAAGATCTCTGAATTAGAGCGGATTGAAAAGCAGAAGTATGGTGCAAAGGAGTGAAGGAAGACGCCATGGAGCAGAAGTAGCTCTCAGGCCCTACTATTTTTAAGGCAATGCAATCAAAGTATAGATTGCAAGGCATAGACACGAGGACTCGGTTGAGTCCTCGCATCACACACAATTAGAGTGCAAAGGTTAACGGCTCAGATTCCAAATCAGGCTCTGGCATTTGCACTGGCACGGCAGGCTGCGGCACTTCAGCAGTGCTGTCCTCGGCCACGATATTCCCAAGTGCCTCTTGCACTGATTGCTCGAATACACCGCGTGAAGAAAGCAGATCGACCTCAAATGTCACCCTATCCGCTTGGACTTGCACCACACTGGCACTCGCCACACTGCTCAATGCCTCTAGACCACGTTCCAGTTTAAACAGCTGTGAGGCCTTGACGACATTCTCAAACGTCACCACCGTTTGGCCAGCGCTTTGTACATTGCTTTGCAACGCGTTATGTTGTGAATAGTAGCTCGCAAGCTGATCAATGATCTGCTCGGCCGCCTCGGTGCTTGAGGCGCTATCACGCTGCGTGTTGCGCAGCCCATCACTCGGCTGTTGTGCATAGTGGTTCCAGCGTGTATTGCGTGCGTCACGACGCACCACCAGCACCCCATCAACCGGATAGCGCTGACTCGACGCCTCAACCGTTGTGGTGAAGTTACCCCAAATATCCGACACCTCGATACTGGTCATGTCTTCAAAGTCACCAAGAGGGAAAGTCAATGGTACACCGCGAACTCGCGCTTGCTGTTTCAGCTCACGCATAAACTCGGTATCCGCGTACTCCCAGCTAATGGCTCGCTGCTCAGGGCTGTCTTCTGCTAACCATACCAAGACGGTCTGGCGTCTTGCAGGCCAGTAAGGGAGCTCTGCCTGAACAAGCAGCTCGCGTATCGCAGGCTCACTGAACACGAGGCGAATGACTTGATCCTCGCCTTGAGAGGCGTAGCTGATCTGTCTTACATAACGCGACGTCTGCCCAAGCGCCTTTTGGATCACTGGGTTACTCGCGGCATCGGCATCACCGGAGGCTCTCACAATAACCTGCTCAAGCCCCTGTGCGCGTGCTTGTTGATCGCCATTGGCTGCCGCCGGGTCAATAACAACCGACGATTGATAAAGATTCACCTGACTCATGGCCAAAACGGGCAAGCTGAGCAGGCTAATAAAAAACAATGCAATTTTACGCATACTGATCCTAATGTTGCTGTCGATATTGCTCTCGCTACGGCCATAAGACCGGTAACTGGCTATGATTTCAGAGCGACTGAGGACGATGATAAGCAAGTCTCTGCCTATCAGCAAGCTTACTCGGCGCTAATTGGCGCAAACTTAGCACTAATTAGCCCAGCGAGCGCTTTAGGACACAGTTGAATATCTAAGCCACGCTTGCCTGCACTGACGCAAATCTGCGCCTGAGGCTGGGCAGATTGCTCGATAACGGTTGGTAAGCGCTTCTTTTGTCCCAGTGGGCTAATTCCACCGACCACGTATCCGGTCACTGACTGCGCGACCGTGGGATCGGCCATCACGGCCTTTTTGGCACCCAATGCTTTGGCCACCAGTTTAAGGCTCAGTTTGCGATCAACGGGAATGATCGCTACCGCTAGGTTTTTCACCTGACCATCCAATGCCACCAGCAAGGTTTTAAACACTTGCTCTGCCGGCAGGCCAAGCACCTCTGCCGCCTCTAGGCCATAGCTCTCGACCCTAGGGTCATGTTCATACTGCAATACCTTGTGTGGTGTAGCGCGCTTTTCAAGTAGTTTGATTGCTGGTGTCATGGTCAACCGCCCATTTGCATCCGAACAAATGGGCACACTCCCTGTGAGTTAAATTAGTGGTAAATGATGCGCTTGCCTGGTGCAAGGCGTTCGACATCAATTGGGCTATTGGTTTCAAGATACTCTTTCAGCACCTCGGCATCAACAAATCCTGTATTCACGTAACCGGAGTGGTCAGTAAGAACTGGGTAACCATCCCCACCCGCTGCGTTAAAGCTCGGCACGGTAAAACGATAGATTCGTTCAGGATCAAGTGGCTCTCCACCAATTTCGACCTGACTCACCTCGCCATTGGCCACCACCATGCTGATACCAGCAAACTGGGCATAGGCACCAGAATCGACCGGTTTGGTTGCGACTTGATTAAGATACGCCCGCACTTCCTCGCCGGACATATCGGTATAGCTAACCATATTGCCAAACGGCTGCACAGTCAGCACATCCTTGTAGGTCACCTCACCGGCTTCTATTGAATCACGCACGCCGCCCGAGTTCATCACACCAAAATCGGCTTTCGCGCGCTGCATATGAGCCAGAGCAATCAAATATCCGAGATTGGTTTGCTCAAAGCGCACTACATTGCGATCGCCAACTAACTTGCCATTAGTGATTGCTATGGTTTCACCTAGTTGCGCCTCACCCACTTGCTGATAAGGCAGCAGAAAAGCCTCCAATTCTGGGTCAGGTGCAATTTCACTGCGCACAAAGACGCGCTGCGACTCGCCATTTAGCTCAACTTTTTGCTTGAGATTGACCGGGATAAGATCATAACTCACCATCGCAAGCTGGCCATTTTCAAACTCAAAGTCCGCGCGCCCTACGTATTTGCCCCACTCATGGGCTTGAACAATGTAAGTGCCATTTTGCACATCCGGCTGACAGGCACCCCCAGGCTTAAAACTGCGCTGATACATATTCGGGCCTTCCATACACACCGGCTCTTGTGAGTGACCACCCACTATCATATCGAGCATCCCCGGCTCTAGAAAACGTGCCAAGGCAACATCACCAGGCGCATTAACGCCGCGATTGCCGTCGGCGTAGTGTCCCATGTGTGTCACGGCAAAAATCAGGTCCGGTTGCTCGGTCTTCTGCAACTCAGCAATCAATGCCTTAGCCTCAACCTTGGGATCACGAAACTCAATCCCGCCGATAAATTCTGGATTCGCTATCTTAGCCGTGTCTTCGGTCGTCAAACCGATCACGGCAATGCGCAGCCCCTGCTTGTCAAACATTTGGTAGGCTTGATACTTGCGCTCACCCGTTTGCTTGTCGTAAATATTGGCCGACAGCACGGGAAAATTGGCCCACTCGATCTGCTTTGCCAACACCTCAAGGGGATTATCAAATTCGTGATTGCCCAGCGCCATCGCATCATAGCCAATCAAGCTCATCCCCTTAAAATCAGGCTCGGCATCCTGCAAGTCTGACTCAGGCACACCGGTATTAATATCCCCACCAGAGAGCAAGAGGACACTCCCCCCTTGCTGCTCAATCTCCGCCCGCAGCTGATCAATCAAGGTTTTCCTCGCCGCCATCCCATACTCGCCGTAGCGATTTGGCCAAAACCGCCCATGATGATCATTGGTGTGCAAAATAGTCAGTCGATAGGTAGTATCCGCTTGCCAAGTCTGAGCCGGCTCACTGCCACAACCCAAAAGCACCACAGCTAAAATACTCAGCAAACCTACTCTTATCAGCGATCGTTTTCTCATCAATTTTCCCTCTGCTTTCCATATATCACTAAATAATAGTCGGAGCACACCTCGACCTGGGAATACATAACCTATCACGCCCACTAAACGCCTCGCTCCTCGAAGGGCAACGCCCGTCCCCGACCCCCGCCCCTAGAGCTTTTTGTGCTTTAAATATAAAACACAAAAAGCGAGCCGAAGCTCGCTTTTTCAATTAATTTATATGCAGTTATCGAATATCGATGTGCTCAAAGCCCTTGATTAGATCATCAAGCGCTTTCATTTGCGCAAGGAAAGGCTCAAGCTTATCCAGTGGCAGTGCCGATGGTCCATCACACATCGCCTGATCTGGATTTGGGTGCGCCTCGATAAATAGACCCGCGATACCGGTCGCCAAGCCCGCTTTTGCCAGCTCTACCGTTTGCTCACGACGACCACCTGAAGCCGCGCCTGACGGATCGCGCATCTGCAGCGAGTGGGTCACGTCAAAGATGATTGGGCTGCCGTTTGACGCCTTCTTCATCACGCCAAAGCCCAGCATATCAACCACGAGGTTATCGTAGCCATGGCAAGCGCCACGCTCACACAGGATCACATTCTCATTGCCACACTCGGCAAACTTCTCAACGATATTCCCCACCTGGCCCGGGCTCATGAATTGCGGTTTTTTCACATTAATCACCGCGCCGGTTTTCGCCATTGCCTCAACCAAATCAGTCTGGCGGGCAAGAAACGCTGGCAGTTGGATCACGTCAACCACATCAGCCACAGGCTGGGCTTGCGCTTCGGTGTGAACATCAGTGATGATCTTTACGCCAAAGGTGTCCTTTAGCTCTTGGAAAATCTTCATCCCTTCTTCAAGACCAGGTCCGCGGTATGAATGCACTGAGCTGCGGTTGGCTTTGTCGAACGATGCTTTGAAAACGTAAGGGATACCTAACTTCTCTGTTACCTTTACGTAGTGTTCACAGATCTGCATCGCAAGGTCACGCGACTCAAGTACGTTCATACCGGCAAACAGCGTAAATGGCTTATCGTTGGCTACTGGAATATCACCAACATGAACTACTTTTTGTTCCATGTTATTTCTCTATTGTAAGCGGCATTAGCACCGCGATTAGTGTAGAACAACTTCCTTGCGACCCATAATATTCACTTGCGTTTTGAGTAACTCAGCCGCAGGGTCTTCAGGACATTGGTCGATAAAATATTGATAATCAGTCAGAGCAATCTGATGACACTCCAACTGTTGGTAAATAAAACCACGGTCACGAATTTCATAGGGGTCATCGGGAACAAAAGTTAACGCGAGATCGGTACAGTGCAGAGCCAGCGTATAGTTTTCCTCACGCAGCAACGCACTTTTCAGCAGTGCTAACCAGCGGCCAATCACCGTCGCATGATCCGTCACCTCAAGATCCTCTGGCTTGATCGCCGCAAGCGGGCCATCATGCCCAACCAACCATGCACGCAGTGTATGGGTCGTGACATACTCACCATTGAATGGGTTGAGGTATTGCGACTCCCCGTCCTGCCAATCGATACGGACGACAAACTGAGTAGGAAACGCAATGCCTTGCATGCGAAACCCCAGCTTGCGACCGATGTACAGCAGAATGGCGCCAAGGCTGACCGGAATGCCACATCGACGCTCGAGTACCTGATCAACAAAACCATTGCTCGAGTGGAAGTAGCTGTCTTGGTCACCCTTAAAACCCCACTCGGAATAAAACAGACGCAGCAAAGACTCGAAACGACTCTGCTCGTGACGCTCATTGACCAGCGTCAACTCCGCTTCTTTAAGCAGCCGGCTAAGTTCCTCATGAGCCCAATGTACCTGGGTGTCTGGATTGATCGCTTGGTTGAGGATCAAAGCTCCCTCGACAAGTTCAATCGCGTCAAAATCTTCGTCAAACAGTTGTTGCATTTTGTTCCTAAAACTACGTTAAGTCTGGCTCAACCCAAAAGCATGGGTACTTTACTCACCGCGACTTTACCCGCCATCGCAAGCCAGCCCAGCGCACCAAAGAAAGCGAATGTTCTTAGCAGGTTGTTGCGCGCCATTTTCAGTGAGAAAAAGCCCAGCGCGATGTAGGCGATCACACAAGTAAATTTCTCGCTCAACCATAAACCGCCCGGAGCCAGTGGCGTAAAGCCGGTCATAAACATCAAAATCAAACCGGTGAGCAAGAGTAAGCTATCGTTCACATGGGGAAAGACGCGAAAAAATTTGGCTTGAGTTAAGCCAGAGTTAGCCATCATCATTGCATAACGCACGGTCAAAAGCGCCGCGCTGAGTGCGATGGTCAACAGATGAAGTTGTTTTATGCCTTCGTACATAATCCCACCTATGAAATAGTCGTCCACTGACCAAGGGTCACTCGGTCGTTATTACCAAAGTCTTTTTCCGTCACCACCGAGCTAAAACCAAACTCGTGCAAAATGGCGCGTACCGCCTCACCCTGATCGTAGCCATGCTCTAGCAGCAGCCAGCCACCTTGGAGCAAGTAGGCTCGTGCGTGCTCAGTGATGTAGCGAATGTCAGCCAGGCCATGGTTGTCTGCCACCAGCGCCGTTTTTGGCTCAAAACGCACATCCCCCTGCTCTAGGTGCGGATCCTTGGCATCGATGTAGGGTGGATTTGAGGTAATGACAGCAAACTTGGCACCACTCTCAAGTGGCTGGTACCAACTGCCGTGTAAAAACTCTGCATTGCGAAGGGCAAGGCGGTCTCGGTTTTCACAAGCTAGCTGATAAGCACTTGATTGAAAATCGATACCGACCACTCGGCGCTGCGGCAGCTCAGAGGCTAACGCCAGAGCGATAGCACCCGTACCGGTGCCGAGATCGAGAATATCACCGTCGATACCCTGCGCCTTATCCAGCGCTAGCTCAACCAAGCGTTCGGTATCAGGGCGAGGGATTAGGGTTGAGGTGGCTACTTTAAGCTCTAGCGACCAAAACTCACGATACCCAAGGATGTATGCCATCGGCTCACCCTGCTCTCGACGCACAGTCAGCGTCTCAAGCTGAGTTTGCTGCTCGCTACTCAGCGTTTTCTCAGGCCAAGTCAACAGGTAGCTGCGCGGTTTATCGAGCACGTGACACAACAACAAGGCAGCGTCTAACGATGCAGTTTCACTGCCGCTGTCGGTCAAGCGAGCGGTCACCGCTCGCTGGGTTTGGTCTATTCGTTGCAATGACATGCGTTTAGCTGTTATCAGCCAAAGCAGCCAACTGGTCAGCTTGGTGCTCTTGAACTACTGGGTCAATCAGGGTTTGTAGATCGCCCTCAAGCACTTCATTGAGGCGGTAGATTGTTAGGTTGATACGGTGGTCTGAAACGCGACCTTGTGGGTAGTTGTAAGTACGGATACGGTCACTGCGATCACCCGAACCCAGTAGGTTACGACGGGTATCAGAGACCTCAGCTGCGCGGCGCGCTTCTTCAGCCTGAACAATACGGGCTGCCAGCACAGACATCGCCTTAGCTTTGTTTTTGTGCTGTGAACGCTCGTCCTGGCACTCTACTACTGTGCCAGTTGGCAAGTGGGTAATACGAATTGCTGAGTCCGTGGTGTTAACGTGCTGACCACCCGCGCCTGATGCACGGAAGGTATCGATTTTCAGGTCAGCAGCCTTGATCTCAGGCAGGTCTGCCTCTGGGATCTCTGGCATGATCGCAACCGTACATGCCGAAGTATGCACGCGACCTTGTGATTCGGTCTCTGGCACACGCTGCACACGGTGACCACCTGACTCGAACTTCATGGTGCCATAAACACCGTCTCCGCTCACTTTAGCAATCATCTCTTTGTAGCCGCCCTGCTCTGACTCGCTGCAGCTCATCACTTCTACGCGCCAGCCTTGCTTTTCAGCGAACTTTGAGTACATGCGGAACAGGTTACCGGCAAAGATACCCGCCTCATCGCCACCCGCACCCGCGCGGATTTCTAGGAAACAGTTACGCTCATCGTTTGGATCTTTTGGCAGCAGCAGGATCTGTAGCTCGTCATTCAAGCGCTCAATCGCCGCTTTGGCCTCTTTGATCTCTTCTTGCGCCATCTCGCGCATCTCTTGATCGTCTTCCTTCGCCATCTCCTCAGCCGCTTCAAGATCGTCTTGCGCGCTTTGGAAGGCTTGGAAACACTGAGTCACCTCTTCTAGCTGTGAGTACTCACGTGATAGAGCGCGGAACTTATCCTGATCGCCAATCACATCTGGGTCACCCAGCAGGTGTTGAACTTCTTCGTAGCGTTCAACAAGTGTTTCTAATTTCGCTAAAATTGAGGCTTTCATAGTTTCGTCTTATCTGGTTTCTATCTGGAGAGAGGCTTATGAATTTAAACCCAAAGACTCTCGAATAATCTGTAGTTTGTCGTGCTGTCCATCTTGTGCCGCCTGTTGCATCGCTTGGGTCGGGGCATGGATCAGCTTGTTGGTCAGTTTGTTACTCAGTTCTGTCAGCACTTTCTCTGGTTCTGCGCCGGCGGCTATCGCCTGCAAACCCTTTTCAAGCAGAGCTTGGCGAACCTCGTGAGCGTTATCTCGGTAGCGACGAATGCCATCCACCGACTTGAGGGCACTGTGCCACTCCATAAAACTGGCACTCTCATCGACGACAATCTCTTCTGCCACAACTGCCTCAGCGCGGCGCTGCTCGATGTTGGAATCTACTATCGATTGTAGATCATCCACAGTGTACAGGTAGGCATCTGCCAAGTCTGCCACTTGGGCCTCGATATCTCGAGGTACCGCAATATCAATCAGCAGCATTGGCTGGCGTTTGCGCTGTTTAAGTGCCGTTTCAACCATGCCTTTACCTATGATTGGCAATGGGCTTGCGGTTGAGCTGATCACAATATCGGCCTTGGCCATGTAAGCTGGGATCTCATTCAATGCAATCACCTCAGCGCCGAATTCACTGGCAAGCCCAAGGGCGCGTTCGCGAGTACGGTTGGCCACAATCATCTTTGTACAGCCATTACTCGCCAAATGCTTAGCCACCAACTCAATCGTTTCACCCGCACCGACTAGCAAAACCGTCGATTTACTCAAAGATTCAAAGATGTGCTTAGCCAGCGTGCATGCCGCATAAGCGACCGACACAGCCGCTCCACCGATGTCGGTCTCCGTACGCACGCGCTTGGCCACCGAAAAGCCTTTCTGGAACCATTTTTCTATCGAGGTGCTTACCGCTTGATGTGTCTTAGCATCGGCAAAGGCTTGCTTTACTTGGCCAAGAATTTGTGGCTCACCCAACACCAATGAATCGAGACCACAGGCTACGCGCATCAAATGCGCAATCGCGTCTGCATCGTGATGAAAATACAGGCTCGAGCGCAACTCACTGGCATCGACTTGGTGAAAATCGGTGAGCCATTGAGCCAAGTGTTTTTCTTCATGATCATCGATATCGCAATAGAGCTCGGTTCGATTGCACGTCGATAGGATCACCCCGCCGTTAATTCCCTCTACCTGCTTAAGCTCAGATAGCGCACGAGACAACTTATCCGGACCAAAAGCAACTTTTTCACGCAACTCGACAGAGGCGGTGTTGTGGTTAATGCCGAGGGCAAGCAGGGTCATGAAATAAAGGTTCTCTATCGATGAGGGGAACAAACATAAAACGAGAATTTTACTTGATGGCCCCGAATATGGAAAGAGGGAGTCGCCGCTTTTATGTGCTTTACCTTCCTATGCGGTTTATCTGTCACTCCATTTTAGTGATATAGTTGTATCTCAAAGAGAATTTGCTCAACGATTACGTAAGCCCATCGAGAACTGAGACCTTATCGCCCATGAACCTGTTTCGTTCGTTAAAACCCCTCACATTGGTTGTTCTTATTACCATGTTAAGTGCCTGTAGCTCGCTGCCTGAGAGTCAAACCAGTGTCGAGTGGCAATCCCATCAACAACAGCTTCAAGCCATCTCTCGCTACCAAGCCAGTGGCAAGCTTGGCTATATCGGACCCGACCAACGCCAGTCACTGAATTTCTTCTGGCGCTATGAAGACGGCGTAAGTCAACTCAACCTGCGAACCTTTCTTGGCCAGTCGGTGCTGAACTTGCGCAGTGACCAAAACGGCACGACGCTGACCACTATGGATGGCGAGCGCTTTGAAGGGCGCAACGGCCAGCAACTCATTTGGCAGCTCACCGGACTAAATATTCCAGTGGATGCCCTGCCCGATTGGCTACTTGGTCTGCCAACCAACGCGGATAGCTTCATTCTTAACGAGGAGAACACCCTCGAATCACTGGATAAACTGCTTAACACGCAAAGCTGGCGCCTCAACTACAGCGCATACAGTGATGCGTCATTGGCCAGTCAAACCATTCCACTACCGTCTCGCCTATCAATGAATAGCGACGAGACCAAACTCAATATTGTTATTTCCAAATGGGTACTCAATCCATGACCAACGCTTTTATCTGGCCATCACCCGCTAAGTTAAACCTGTTTCTCTACATCAACAACCAACGCAGCGACGGTTACCACGAGCTGCAAACCCTATTTCAGTTTGTCGACTTTGGCGATGAGTTGATCATTGAACCCAACCAGAGTGGTGAGGTGACTATATCGCCTGAGATCCCAGGCTTGAACCTCCAAGATAACTTGATCTGGAAAGCGGCAATGGCGCTCAAAGCTCATACAGATGCCAGTCAGGGGGCCCATATCCAATTGAATAAGAAACTGCCGATGGGTGGAGGCATTGGTGGAGGCTCGTCTAATGCCGCCACGACCCTAGTTGCATTAAACACATTATGGGGTGTCGATCTTGATGACGACACCTTGGCAGAGATTGGCTTGCACTTGGGGGCGGACGTCCCGGTTTTTGTGCGTGGCCATGCGGCCTTTGCAGAGGGTGTTGGCGAAAAAATCGTCGCGGTTGAGCCCGAAGAGCGCTGGTATTTGGTGGTAAGACCGGATGTGAGCATCGCCACGGCTGATATTTTTCGCCACCCGCAATTGACGCGCGACACACCTAAACGCCCGTTAAATAAGCTTTTGAACTGTCAATACGAAAACGATTGCGAAAAAATTGTCAGATTGCTCTATCCAGAGGTTGATAAGCAACTTTCATGGCTGCTACAATACGCGCCGTCTAGGTTGACGGGGACTGGATCGTGCATTTTTGCTGAGTTTGACCGTGAGCAATCCGCTCGCGATGTCCTTGCTAAATTGCCCGAAAATGTCTCGGCTTTTGTCGCCCAGGGGCGCAATATTTCGCCACTGAAAACGGCCTTAAATGCCTTCACTGCTTAGACAAAATAAACAATTTAAATTCTGCATGCAACTCTGAGGTTTCCACCGTGCCTGATATGAAGCTATTTGCTGGTAACGCATCTCCTGATCTAGCGCAACGTATTGCTGACCGTCTATACATCTCTCTTGGCGACGCTACTGTTTCTCGCTTTTCTGACGGCGAAGTTGCCGTGCAAATCAACGAAAACGTTCGTGGTAGTGATGTATTCATCATCCAATCTACTTGTGCTCCAACCAATGACAACCTAATGGAATTGGTTGTAATGATTGATGCAATGCGCCGTGCTTCTGCTGGCCGTATTACAGCAGTTATTCCTTACTTCGGCTACGCTCGTCAAGACCGTCGCGTTCGCTCTGCTCGTGTGCCAATCACGGCTAAAGTCGTTGCTGATTTCCTATCAAACGTTGGCGTTGACCGCGTTCTTACTATCGACCTGCACGCAGAACAAATCCAAGGTTTCTTCGACGTACCAGTAGACAATATCTTTGGTACACCAGTACTGCTTGAGGATATGGAAAGCCGTGGCCTAGAAAACCCAGTTGTGGTTTCTCCGGACCTGGGTGGCGTTGTTCGTGCTCGTGCAACTGCGAAAGCACTTGGCGACATCGACATTGCTATCGTTGATAAGCGTCGTCCACGCGCAAACGTGTCTGAGGTGATGAACCTTATCGGTGACGTAGAAGGTCGCGATTGTGTGATCGTTGACGACATGATCGATACCGGCGGTACACTATGTAAAGCGGCTGAAGCGCTTAAAGAGCGCGGCGCTAAGCGTGTATTCGCTTACGCAACTCACGCGGTATTCTCTGGTAACGCAGCAACCAACATCAAGAACTCAGTTCTTGACCAAGTGATCATCACTGACTCTATCTCACTATCTAAAGAGATGGCAGCGACAGGTAAAGTCACCACACTAAGCCTATCTCGCATGCTGGCAGAAGCGATTCGTCGCATCAGCAACGAAGAGTCAATCTCAGCGATGTTCAACCAGTAATCTCTGGTATAAAGCGCACTAGTAAAGCACCTCAATAGAGGTGCTTTTTTCGTTTTGGGCTCACGGCTTGCGATTGAATGCACGCTCGCCAATTTCTGTGCTATCATACGGCGCTTTTAAAATACCCAAAGAGATCCTCCCTTGAGTCAACAGATTAAATTACTGGTTGGTCTAGCGAATCCTGGACCGGAATATGCGAAAACACGTCACAACGCTGGGGCGTGGGTTGTGGAAGAGCTTGCCCGCTCAAACAACGTGATACTTAAGAACGAAGCCAAGTTCTTCGGTTACACGGGTCGCATTCTGCTCAACGGTGAAGATCTTCGTTTATTGATCCCGACCACCTTTATGAACCTATCTGGTAAAGCCATCTCTGCACTGGCAAAGTTTTATCAGATCAAGCCTGAAGAGATCATGGTGGCTCACGACGAGCTTGACCTTCCTCCAGGTGTGGCTAAATTCAAAAAAGGCGGCGGTCACGGCGGTCACAATGGCCTGCGTGACACCATCAGTAAACTGGGCAATAACAAAGAATTTTACCGCCTCAGAATTGGCATTGGCCATCCTGGGCACAAAGATAAAGTATCGGGTTATGTGTTAGGCAAGGCACCTGCCAAAGAGCAAGAGTGCCTTGACGCTGTGGTCGACGAGTCCGTTCGTTGCTTGGACATCCTTATCAAGGATGGCTTAACCAAAGCACAAAACCGCTTACACACGTTCAAAGCTGAATAAGGTTACTATCATGGGTTTTAAATGTGGCATCGTTGGTCTACCAAACGTTGGTAAGTCAACTCTGTTTAACGCACTCACCAAAGCGGGTATCGAAGCCGCTAACTTCCCTTTCTGTACTATCGAGCCAAACACGGGCGTGGTACCTGTGCCGGATCTACGTCTAGACGCACTAGCAAAGATCGTTAATCCACAGAAGATCCTGCCAACAACGATGGAGTTCGTTGACATTGCGGGTCTGGTTGCGGGTGCATCTCGTGGTGAAGGTCTTGGTAACAAATTCCTGGCAAACATCCGTGAAACCGACGCGATTGGTCACGTAGTCCGCTGTTTTGAGAATGAGAACATCGTTCACGTAGCAGGTAAGGTATCCCCAATCGAAGATATCGAGGTGATCAACCTTGAGCTTGCGATGGCCGACCTAGACTCGTGTGAGCGTGCGATTCAGCGTAACGCGAAAAAAGCCAAAGGCGGCGACAAAGACGCGAAATTTGAACTGACTGTACTTGAAAAGCTACTTCCTGTGCTAACAGAAGGTGGCATGGCGCGTACGGTTGAGCTAAGCAAAGAAGAGCTGGCGGCTGTTGGCTACCTAAACTTCCTAACGCTTAAGCCTACCATGTACATCGCTAACGTTAATGAAGATGGTTTTGAAGATAACCCGTACCTAGATGCGGTACGTGAGTTTGCCGAAAAAGAAAACAACGTGGTTGTTCCAGTTTGTGCGGCAATCGAGTCTGAGCTGTCTGAGCTAGATGACGAAGACCGTGAAGAGTTCCTAGCAGACATGGGTATTGAAGAGCCAGGCCTGAACCGAGTGATCCGCTCTGGTTACGACCTACTGACTCTTCAGACCTACTTCACTGCGGGCGTAAAAGAAGTACGCGCTTGGACTATCCCTGTTGGCGCGACAGCACCACAATCAGCGGGTAAGATCCACACCGACTTCGAAAAAGGCTTTATCCGCGCAGAAGTGGTTGGCTACGATGACTTTATCCAGTTCAACGGTGAAAGCGGTGCAAAAGATGCCGGTAAATGGCGCCTAGAAGGTAAAGATTACATCGTTAAAGATGGCGACGTGATCCACTTCCGCTTCAACGTTTAATCGCATCGATTAAATTTACACCAAACAGTCAGCATAATGCTGGCTGTTTTTGTTTGTAGGCTTGGTTGCCTCATGAATCGCGACCCGTCGGCACGACAATTAAGTCACGAGTAAACGGAATAAAATCACCAGTTTTAGATCACAAATGCGCCCTTTTGCTCAAAAAGAGAGCGAACAATTAATTTATCCAATTTTTCGAAAAAAAACTATTGACGGTAGCCGGGGATATCCGCATAATCCGCCCCGTTCTCAGCGATACAGCGCTGAAGCAAAACAGAGATGGCTACGTAGCTCAGCTGGTTAGAGCACATCACTCATAATGATGGGGTCACAGGTTCGAATCCCGTCGTAGCCACCATTCTCTGCTAAAGAATACAACATTATATTGAGTTACCAATTTTCAGTATAATTACACAATTGATGCGGAAGTGGCGGAATTGGTAGACGCACCAGATTTAGGTTCTGGCGCCGCAAGGTGTGAGAGTTCAAGTCTCTCCTTCCGCACCATTATTTGATAGTAACGTATTATCGTTGCTTATCTGCAGGGCTATCGCCAAGCGGTAAGGCAGCGGCTTTTGATGCCGCCATTCCCTGGTTCGAATCCAGGTAGCCCTGCCATTCTTTAAGAGTGGCAATTTTTTGAAAAAAGAGTTGGCACTAGAGCGAAGTTTGTATTATATTCTTCGGCTCTCAAGAGTGGCTACGTAGCTCAGCTGGTTAGAGCACATCACTCATAATGATGGGGTCACAGGTTCGAATCCCGTCGTAGCCACCATTTACAAAACGTTATATTGATCTTACCAATCGTCGGTATAACTATAGAATTGATGCGGAAGTGGCGGAATTGGTAGACGCACCAGATTTAGGTTCTGGCGCCGCAAGGTGTGAGAGTTCAAGTCTCTCCTTCCGCACCATATTTAGTGTGATTGACACTCTAAACAATCAGTAGGGCTATCGCCAAGCGGTAAGGCAGCGGCTTTTGATGCCGCCATTCCCTGGTTCGAATCCAGGTAGCCCTGCCATTACAATATGGTTCAGTAGAAGTGCACAGTTGATGCCCCATCTATTGTCCCTGGTTCGACTCTAAGTAGTCCTGCCATATACAATGTGATATCGATTTTACCAATTATCGATATGACTACAGAATTAGTTGCGGAAGTGGCGGAATTGGTAGACGCACCAGATTTAGGTTCTGGCGCCGCAAGGTGTGAGAGTTCAAGTCTCTCCTTCCGCACCATTCTTTCTTTAGTAATAAAGAGACAACTCGTAAGAGTTCAGAGTGGCTACGTAGCTCAGCTGGTTAGAGCACATCACTCATAATGATGGGGTCACAGGTTCGAATCCCGTCGTAGCCACCATTTATACAATGTTATATTGATCTTACCAATCGTCGGTATAACTATAGAATTGATGCGGAAGTGGCGGAATTGGTAGACGCACCAGATTTAGGTTCTGGCGCCGCAAGGTGTGAGAGTTCAAGTCTCTCCTTCCGCACCATCTTTTGATAGTAACGTTTACGTTGCTTATCTGCAGGGCTATCGCCAAGCGGTAAGGCAGCGGCTTTTGATGCCGCCATTCCCTGGTTCGAATCCAGGTAGCCCTGCCATTACAAAATGGTTCAGTAGAAGAGCGCAGTTGATGCCCCATCTATTGTCCCTGGTTCGGCTCTAAGTAGCCTGTCACTATTAAAGTGGCGCCTTCTTTGAAGGAACACAACGTTAAGCTTGAGTTTTACCAATTACTCGCTTAACTACAGAATTAGTTGCGGAAGTGGCGGAATTGGTAGACGCACCAGATTTAGGTTCTGGCGCCGCAAGGTGTGAGAGTTCAAGTCTCTCCTTCCGCACCATTCTTTCTTTAGCAATAAAGAGCAAACTCGTAAGAGTTCAGAGTGGCTACGTAGCTCAGCTGGTTAGAGCACATCACTCATAATGATGGGGTCACAGGTTCGAATCCCGTCGTAGCCACCATTTATACAATGTTATATTGATCTTACCAATCGTCGGTATAACTATAGAATTGATGCGGAAGTGGCGGAATTGGTAGACGCACCAGATTTAGGTTCTGGCGCCGCAAGGTGTGAGAGTTCAAGTCTCTCCTTCCGCACCATCTTTTGATAGTAACGTTTACGTTGCTTATCTGCAGGGCTATCGCCAAGCGGTAAGGCAGCGGCTTTTGATGCCGCCATTCCCTGGTTCGAATCCAGGTAGCCCTGCCACTATTAAAGTGGTGCCTTCTTTGAAGGAACACAACGTTAAGCTTGAGTTTTACCAATTACTCGCTTAACTACAGAATTAGTTGCGGAAGTGGCGGAATTGGTAGACGCACCAGATTTAGGTTCTGGCGCCGCAAGGTGTGAGAGTTCAAGTCTCTCCTTCCGCACCATTCTTTAGTGGGATTGACACTTTAAAACGATCAGTTGGGCTATCGCCAAGCGGTAAGGCAGCGGCTTTTGATGCCGCCATTCCCTGGTTCGAATCCAGGTAGCCCAGCCAGTACAAAACGTTCTCGAGATTCACCAATCATCTCGTTAACTACAAAATTGATGCGGAAGTGGCGGAATTGGTAGACGCACCAGATTTAGGTTCTGGCGCCGCAAGGTGTGAGAGTTCAAGTCTCTCCTTCCGCACCATTCTTTCTTTAGAAATAAAGAGCTGTGGGATTGACACTTAAAACAATCATGTAGGGCTATCGCCAAGCGGTAAGGCAGCGGCTTTTGATGCCGCCATTCCCTGGTTCGAATCCAGGTAGCCCTGCCATTACAATATGGTTCAATAGAAGCGCACATTTGATGCCCCATCTATTGCGCCTGGTTCGGCTCTAGGTAGCCCTGCCATTACAACATGGTTCAGTAGAAGAGCACATTTGATGCCCCATCTATTGTCCCTGGTTCGGCTCTAGGTAGCCGTGCCATTATACAATGTCTAGTTGATTCACCAATCATCGACTATGACTACAAAATTGATGCGGAAGTGGCGGAATTGGTAGACGCACCAGATTTAGGTTCTGGCGCCGCAAGGTGTGAGAGTTCAAGTCTCTCCTTCCGCACCATCTTTGATGTGATTGACATCTCAAACAATCAGTAGGGCTATCGCCAAGCGGTAAGGCAGCGGCTTTTGATGCCGCCATTCCCTGGTTCGAATCCAGGTAGCCCTGCCATTACAATATGGTTCAATAGAAACGCACATTTGATGCCCCATCTATTGTCCCTGGTTCGGCTCTAGATAGCCCTGCCACAATTATTAAATACTTCTATACTAGAAGTAGACAACGTTGCCGAGATTCTCCAATCATCTCGTTAACTACAGAATTGATGCGGAAGTGGCGGAATTGGTAGACGCACCAGATTTAGGTTCTGGCGCCGCAAGGTGTGAGAGTTCAAGTCTCTCCTTCCGCACCATCATTCGAAAAGGTCTAGCTTTTGCTAGGCCTTTTTTCGTTTACTCCTTCTATTCTCCTACCCTCTGATCTGGTTAACTTATTACGCCTAGACCGACTCCAGTGCCCCACAACTAAAGTCATTGGTGTCAGACACTTAGTGTTATCACAAAGGCGCTCTCAGTACTGCTTAAAGGCCTTGACGAGGCTTAACCCATGTATTCCTTCATTCTCCCTAGCTATAAGCTCAATTTGGCTTTGATCCTGCTCCTGTGCATTTATCACCGTCAAATTTTTACGTACCTCGCCCAAACTTAATCACCACAATATGTTTCTGTGCATGTTGCTCAAACGTAGCTTAGGTGGATAAGCAAGTACGGGGCAGTAACAAACGGTTGAGCATTCGTTAAAGATGAAAGATAAAAAGGGGGGATTCTGGTTTGAAAAACCGATGAGGAGAGTGTTCGAATTAAGGGATCAGCAGAAAAGAAAAAGCCCCTTTTCCTTTGAGAGAACCGGGGCTATTGGTGGCAGTCAGAGCCTGTGTGGAGATCTTGAGAAATGAACACACTTCCGACTGACCATAAGTAGCTCAACTCAGCACACCAAAGCAGGAGTGAGAGAGAGAGCTTTGCTAGCTTCTGTTAAGCTACTTTGCCATAGGCGCTACCTATCCACGTCTGGATAATTAGGTAAACGACTATTACTACTGCAGCAACGTTACTGCAGAGTTTGGCAACTGTTTTGCTTGAGCAAGTATCGATGTACCTGCCTGTTGCAAAATTTGCGACTTGGTCATTTGCGTCGTTTCCTTCGCAAAGTCCGTGTCTTTAATTCGGCTATTTGATGCGTCAACATTCTCCTGGATATTAGCCAGGTTGTTGATAGTGTGACTAAATCGGTTTTGCTTAGCACCAAGATCGGCACGCTGTGAATCAATATACTTCAATGCAGAATCAATAATACTGACCGCATTCTGCGAGCCCGATACCGTGCGTACATCAATGTCTTGGACTGTCGTGTCATGCTTGGCGGCACGATTTAAACCGAGTTCACGACCCAAATCACCGGAAATCTTAACTCGGCCTCCGTCCTCGATATTGGCTTCAGCAACAAAGACTTGGAGCTCACCATTTTCAGACACTGAGGCCTGAACAAAGTCAGTTTGACCGTTGATGTACGTCGCCAACTGCTCAATATCATCACCCGCTTTCGCTACGATATCAATATTCACTTCGTTGCCTTGCTTATCGTTAAAAGCAAGCTTGAGATCATTGCTCTCTGCGCTTACGCCCCAGTCAGCATCGACCCCTTTGTTGGCAAAGTACGATTGTCCACCCATACGAAAATCATCCGCACGGATGCTGGTCATGCCCATGATCACTGCCTCACCCGAGGCTGCGCCGATCTGGAATGATGCCTCACCAAAGTGTCCATTGAGCAGCTTTCGACCACCGAACGAGGTGGTTTCTGCGATACGGTTCAGTTCGGCTTGCAATGCCTCAATTTCATCATTGATCGCAATACGCTCTGAATCCGTGTTGGTACCATTCGCCGATTGCAGCGAAAGATCGCGCATACGTTGCAAAATCGCGGTCGACTCATTCATTGCACCCTCTGCGGTCTGTGCAATTGAGATACCGTCGTTTGCATTACGCATCGCGACATCCAAGCCGCGAGACTGCGCAGTCAGGCGGTTAGAGATTTGTAGGCCAGCCGCATCATCGCGGGCACTGTTTATTTTGTGGCCTGAAGACAAACGCTCCATTGACGTATTCAGGTCATTCGATGCCTTGTTGAGATAACGCTGAGCCGTCATGGCCGAGACGTTGGTATTCACCGTAAGGGTCATAATTTTGCTCTCCGAGTGAGTTTGCAAGTAATTACCCAGCGATCAGCTATGCCTGATTGACAAGCACTGACCACCTTCAGACTTGCGAAACGCACCGTAGTAACGCTAGGACAAGTGGTTTAAATTACCCTGCAAACAATGCACTTTACGTGCCAATTTTTAATTCTTTATATTTCAACGATATAGCGCCGAAAATAAAACCAATAGTAAAGAAGAGTGCCGCCTACTGCCGCTTAGTCGGAATAAGCTTGCCTTCCCCTTGGTCAAAATGGACATCGATTGCCAATTAAAGTGAGACTCTGCTCTTTTGGCATAGCACAAAAGGCGCGCTCTCAGACCTTGCTCTATAGCGAATCGGGTCACAAATAATTAAATAGCGTTAAGTCCTTTGTCTTACCAAATGCCGCCTGTGACGCTTGAAGTGCGCGTGAATTCTCACTAAATTCAATCACCGCTTTAGAGTAATCAAGGTCTTCAAACGAGCTCTTGGATTGTGCCAATGACAATTGAAAATCTTTATGCTGATTTTCTTGCACATCTAAGGTATTAAGCCGAGTACCGACCTCGGTGCGCTGAGTACCAAGGTGGTTAAAGGCCGCGGACAGCTGCTCGGTGATTTGGTGCAACTGGGCTGTGACCGAGGCATCCGAGACCGAACCTGATGCATGAGTTATCGCATCCTGTAGTGAGTCAAACACACTAAACGTCTCTTGGCGCGTCAAAGCGATTTGATCGCCTTTATTGATTTGTCCCTTAAGCTGAATCGACAGCTCCTGATAGCGAATACCTACCGAGGGATCATAAATATCTTGCTGGACCGCGATGCCGTTTTGGCTTAACTGATAACCAAAACTACCATCTCCCATATCGACAAACTCAACTGAATAGGTCGCACTATCGCTGCTGTTGCGGTTCTCCGCCCGCTCAAGCAGTAACTCAGAGCCTTCACTCAGCTGATAATTGCCGATATAGTTTCCCTGAGGGTTCGGGATCTGCATAAACACCCGGCTACCAGGGTCGTTCAGCGGCACTTCTATATTGCTTGCGATCTTCATCTTGCGCTGATGGTCATCGCCGACATAAGTCACGCGCCCATCAGCCCCCAAGAAAAACGGTTGGTTTTTCGGTTTATTACCAGCAAAGATATAGTTACCTGACTCATCTTGGACATTAACCAGGTTGAGAAAGTTACTCATCAACTCACGCATCTCTAGCGCCTTGGCATCACGATCTTGTGGCGATAGCGAGCCGTTGATCATTTCCATCACATTACGCTTGGCTGAATCGGTAAACTGCTCGGCATTATCCAGCAGCACCTCTTCATGATTAAGCCGATTACGTGATAATGAAATCCCTTCTAGGTATTGATCAATTTGGGTATTCTGCTGACTGATACTCTGAATGTAGTGCGATGCCATTGGGTCATCGCTGGGTTTAGTCAGCTGCTTACCAGACGCAAGCTGCGCATGGTTTTGGTGGATCTTACCCTCTTGGCGACGCATGTCATTCTGCACCGCCTGATAGTTGTGAAAGCTAGAAATTCGATTCATCATCTGCCAAGCCTCCTACTAACGTAATGCCAAGATGGTGTTAAAGGTGTCATTGGCCGCCTGCATAATACGCGAAGACGCCATGTAGGCATGCTGAAATTTCATCATATTGGCCGCCTCTTCATCGAGGTTCACCCCAGAAATCGCTGCGACCCGTTCAGTGGCCGCCTGTTTTTCAAGCTTTGCCATATCCGCTTCGCTGTCGGCGAGGGATGTTTTTAGTGCCAAGTCGGTGTTGAGATTGTGGTACACCTCAATCAGGGTACTCTCACCACTATCAAGTGACTTATCGGTTTGAATCGCTTGCATCTTACGCAAGTTACCATTATCACCCTCAGCTGAATGCAGGTTGACACTGAAGCGATCATTAGGCAATGCGCCCTCTGAAATAGAAAAGCTTGTAGCGCCGATTGCCATCGGTCCTGCGTGGGGATATGGCTCGGGGCCAAGCAACAAATTGCCCTGACTATCGGTCACGGCAAATTCATTCCCCTGTGGTGAAATAATCACCTCAAACTCTTTGATATCTCCGGCCGACAGTACCGAAAACTTAGCGTTACCCTGTGCCTGGGTCGTTGAGGCGGTAAAGCTTTGCGCCGCGATAGCGCTTGGGTCATGACTGACGAGCTTGATCTCACTAGCCGCTTGACGCGTCGGCCTGATCAACACCTGCTCACCCTGCTCAAGTCCATGACGAATATCGACTCGAAGTCCATCAAACTCCAACTGATTTTGCTTTGGCTCGACGAGAGACTCAACGCCACTAGGGTCAGTGAGTCGATACTGACCGTTGTGATACGCTAGGCTATACTCTCCTGCGCGCAGCAAACTGGTGTCTTCAACATACACGGCAAGGTCCGCTTGACTGTCGCGATGAGTAATCACCCGTGACTTGATTGCCACCGGATCATTGATATCAGTAAATAGGTTTTGGCCAATATTGCCATTTAAGTCAATGCCTTGTGATTGTAGGCGGTTAACATTTTCCGCAAAAGCGGTCGCAACCCGACCAATTTCATCCATCAAATGAGGAATATGTTCATCGCGTGCCGCGAGAATAGCACTGAGCTTGCCATCGATATCTTTACTGGATATCGGTTTGATCCCCTGCCCCTCAACGATCGCAAGGCGCTGCTGCTGAACATCCGGCTCGCCGTCCATCACCTTAAGCTGGCTCGACTCATTGCCTGAGACCAACATATGTCCATTACCAATAAAGACATTAAAACCATCCCCACTCGGGCGCCCAGTAACAGTCACTTTGGTGTACTCGGAAAGCTCTTCAACCAACTGCTCGTGACGATCCATCAAATCGTTATGTGGTCCGGGAGTACGTGACATCAAACGGTGTAGGTCGCGTATTTCCGTGCCAATCTGATTCATGCGCTCAACGCCAACCTCAAACTTGCGATTGATGTCGCTCGCCTGAACGCGCACGTTCTCATACACCTCATTCAGGGTGTTTGCGACCTGGCCAGCCTGCTCGATCACAACCTTACGCCCACCAAGATCATTCGGGGTATCCGCTAGCGTTTTGACTGAGTTAAACCATTCATTGAGGTTTTCTGGGATCTTCTGCGCGGATGCCGACGAGACCAATTGTGATAGCAGGTGCAGGTTTTGCTGGGCATCCTGCTTTGCCGCATGATTGGTGGTGGCAATCTGTTTCTCTTTGACGGCAAACTGATCCCAAGAGCGGCGAACATTTTCCACATGCACGCCCATACCATAGGTCTGCCCACCGAAATGACGGGGGTGATTGGTTCCCTGTATCACCGACTGGCGGCTATAACCCTCAGTATTGGCGTTGGAAATATTGTGACCTGTGGTATTCAGTTGTCTCTGAGCAGTAAGTACACTTTGTGAACCTACATTCAAGAGATCTGATGCCATATTGCCCCCGGGATTAAACAAAAATTGCCGCTAGACAAAACAATGCAATATAAATGCCAATTAATTATATTATTGATTTTAAGGGCTTTTATTTGAGATTTTGATTTACAGAAGGATTATATTGGAAGAGAGGGGCTTATCGCACATGCGATATAACTCGCACCTCGGAACGAAGTGAACCCCGCTCCTCGCCCCGAAAAAAGATTACATTCGGTCAATGCGACGCTTTACACTCATTACCTTATCAACATAATTAGGGTCAGTGGCGTAGCCTGCTTGGTGAATACCTTGCATAAACTGCTCTGAGTCACCATGATGCTCGCGCAGTGCCATCGTGTAACGTGGGTTACGCTCAAGAAACTGGACGTAATCATCAAAGCTCTGCTGATAGCTGTCATAGGCACGAAACGCTGCGCGCTCCTTGACCGGCACCCCTTGGTGATACTCTAGGGTTTGCGTGGCCATCTTATCACCCTGCCAACTTCGATCAGCCTTGATATTAAACAAGTTGTTACTGCTACCCTGACCATTTTGAATCACCTTTTGACCCCAGCCAGTTTCCAGTGCGGCTTGCGCGATCAATACCGATGAGTCGATACCCAGCAGTTTTGCCGCTCTCTCGGCATAAGGCTTCATCGCTGAGACAAACGTCTCTGGTGAATCAAAAGAGGCTGAGGTGCGGGTCTCCGACGTTCGGGTCTCCGACGTTCGGGTCTCCGACGTGCGGGTCTCCGATGCTTGAGCTGGTTGCGCAGAAGTACTGGTTGAAGCCGCTAGCTTGACTGGTGTGCTTTCTTTGCCAGCAGTCAAAGCGCTAAGCTCAGTCGACGGAGCACCCGAAACCGCTTTCTCACTACGCACACGCTGGATTAACTGCTCAAAGCTCTCACCAGGAGCGACAGGCTCTGAATTATCGAGATTGCCTGTGCCGAGCTGAGCAACAATCATGTCCGCCAGGCCCAGAGATCCATTGGCACTCATTTCTGATGCCATCTGCTCATCGAGCATCTGACGGTAAAAGTTCTGGTTTTGGCTGTTCATCAGCTCAGATTCAAATCCTGCATTGGCCTCGCGCATTGACTTGAATAGCATGGAGGTAAAAATTGCCTCAAACTGCTTGGCAGCGGCCTTTAGCGCCTGCTGCTCACCCTGCTCTCCCCCCTCGACGGCCGATTGACGCAGGCGATCAAGCGTTGAAATATCATGAACAAAACCAATATCATTGCCGTTATTAACCATGCTCAGCCACCTTAAATAATGATCAACTGGCCTTCGATAGCGCCAGCTTGTTTTAAGGCTTGAAGAATCGCCATCAGATCCGATGGAGCAGCGCCGACTTCATTAACAGCACTGACCAAATCATCCAAGGTTAAGCCTGGTTGGAAGTTAAACATCGACCCCTGCTTTTCGCTGACTTCAATATCTGAGTCAGGTACCACCACTGTTTGGCCACCGGAAAATGCATTCGGCTGGCTAACAGCAAGGTTTTCTTTGATCGCCACCGTCATGCCACCGTGCGTCACCGCTGCTGGCTTAAGACGGACATGTTGACCGACCACAATCGTGCCAGTACGCGAGTTAACGATGATCTTTGCTGCACCGTCAGCAGGGTTAAACTCAATGTTTTCGACTGCTGATAAGAAGGCGACGCGTTGACTGATATCTCGCGGCGCTCGGACACGCACTGATGTCGCGTCCATCGCATTGGCCATTTCCGGCCCAAGAAAATTATTGATGGCATCTGCCATACGCTGAGCAGTAGTAAAGTCAGACTGAAGCAAATTAAAGGTGATGTGGTCGCCACGACTAAATGGCGAGGGGATCTCGCGCTCAACCATCGCACCGCTTGAGATCATGCCGGCGGCAGGGTTATTGCCCACGACTTTGGATCCATCGGCACCGGAAGCACTAAAGCCACTAACCACTAAGTTACCTTGTGCCACTGCATAGATTTCGCCATCAAGACCCTTAAGCATGGTTTGCATCAATGTTCCGCCACGTAGGCTCTTAGCCGAACCAATCGAGGAAACCGTCACATCGATGGTCTGCCCTTGCTTAGTAAAGGCAGGGATCTCAGCGGTCACCATCACTGCGGCGACATTCTTGGTGTTTGGCCTTGTGCCGGGCGGCAATTGTATGCCGAAGTTCTGCAGCATGGCACTAAAGCTTTGGTCGGTAAAAGGGTTAGACTCACCTGTTCCTGGCAAGCCGGTTACTAGGCCATAGCCCACCAATTGGTTACTCCGCACGCCGGCGACTTGGGCGACATCCTTGATCCGCGCTGCATGAGCTTGGGACAGGGTTAATACCAGACTGGTGATGACCAAAAGCAACTTCTTCATTCTATTTCCGCTACCAATTCAACTCTAACTGCTGCCGGCGGCAACATTGACCTCGCTATAATCAAGCTTACAAAGCTATATTAGCGCTTACAAAGCTACATTAAAAAATCGTGCCAAGAATCCAGGCTCTTGCATATCTTGGTTGGTACCCGTACCCGAGTACTGGATGCGAGCATTAGAAATTCGTGTTGAAGCGATAGTGTTATCAAACTCAATATCATCTGGACGGATGGTACCACTAAGGCGAATATACTCATCGCCCGTGTTGAGTGTCAGCCATTTCTCACCACGGATCACTAAGTTGCCATTGGCCAACACCTCAATGACCTCAACCGTAATTGATCCCGACAGACTATTACTTTGATTCGCCGCGGCACTGCCACTGAAGTTATTGTCATTACTCAGCTCATACGAGATATTGTAATTGCCTACGGTGAGCTCTTGCCCCCCCAGCACCACTGGGTTCATCGAGGCATCATTGTTCTTCGACAAATCGGCATCGGCGCTCTTCGCCGCTCGCGTACGCTCATCAAGCATCACAGTAATAATGTCACCCAGACCTCTTGGCTTATTGTCATCGTACATGCTAGTCAGATTATTGGCATTGAACAATGAGCCTGTCTCAGCGGCGTAGTGCTCTGGTTGATGCTTTGGATGAATTGGTGCCCAAGCTGGATCACCCTGAACGGGATCAGTACGCTGGCGCAGCGTATCCACCAGCCCAGATGAGGTCTCCGGAACCCCCTCGACCGCATCCACTTCGGTCACACCAGAGCTATTATCCGGTGGCTCGATAGGCTGCATGCCCACACAACCCGTCATGAGCAAGACATAAAACCAAGGTAATACTCGTCTGATCATCTCAGTCTATCCCGTTATAGCTGCTGGTTAACAAAGCTCATCATCTGATCGACAGATGAGATGACCTTAGAGTTCATTTCATAAACGCGCTGCGCTTCGATCATGTTCACCAGCTCTTCGGTTACATTCACGTTTGACGTTTCCAGCATTGACTGGCGTACAGTGCCAAAACCGTCCAATCCGGGAATCCCCTCTTGTGGATCACCACTCGAGCCCGTAGGTAGATACAAGCTTTGACCAATCGGCTCAAGGCCACCTGGATTTATGAAATCAACGGTGGTGATCTGGCCCAGTACCTGATTGTCTTGCTGACCGCGCACGCGTACTGACACCTCGCCATCGGTACCCACCGTGATGCTGATTGCCTCTCCTGGGATTACAATCTCCGGCTCTAGAGGGTAGCCCGCGCCTGAGGTCACAACTTGCCCCTCACCATTAACCGTAAATTGTCCGCTGCGGGTATAACCGATATTGCCATCCGGCATCAAAACCTGGAAGAAGCCATCGCCCTCGATCATCATATCCAGAGGGTTTGAGGTGCTCTGCGTGTTACCCTGTGTGTGAACCTTCTGCGTCGCCACTACTTTTGAGCCGGCACCGAGCATCAAGCCACTTGGCAATTCCGTGTTTTGTGATGACTGACCGCCAGGCTGATTAATGTTTTGATAGAACAAGTCTTCAAACACCGCACGGCTCTTTTTGTAACCCACCGTAGAAGCGTTCGCCAGGTTGTTAGAGATCGTCGAGATATTGGTTTGCTGGGCATCCAAACCGGTTTTACTCACCCATAAAGCTGGTTGCATTGTCTTCTCTTACCTTTCCATTAGCTGCTACGAAGAAGCGAGTCAGATGCTCGGTCCATATCTTCTGCGGTGCTCATCATCTTCACTTGCATCTCAAACTGACGCTGTAAATCGATAAGGCTGGTCATTTCACCCACGGCATTCACGTTACTACCCTCGATAGCACCTTTAAGTAGCGTCACATCGGCATCAGCGAAATAGGCTTGATTGGGTTGCTTGTGGCGAAATAGGCCATTGGTATCTTTAAATAAGTCTTGATTGTTGGTGTTGGTCAGTTTGATTCGGTCAACGATCTCAAGTGCATCGGCTGGTGCACCCTGTGGAACAACAGAGACTGTGCCATCGGTACCGATCTCGACTTTGCTGACTGGGATCGGCAGCATGATAGGCGCGTCGTTATCACCCAGCACAAGTTGACCTGAGCTGTTAGTCAGTAGGCCATTCTCGCTGATACTGAGGTTACCGTTACGTGTTAGGCCCTCTTGGCCCGTCTTATCCATAACAGCAATCCAACCGTTGCCTTGAATAGTAACATCAAGGTCACGGCCTGTGGTTACCACACTGCCCTGGCTGAAGTTGTGACCTGGACGCTCAGTCATGCTAAACACGCGAGACGGCAAACCATCACCATAGGCCTGCATTGAACGCGCCTGTGCAAGATCAGCACGAAAGCCCGTAGTGCTGGCATTAGCCAGGTTATTAGCGCGCAGCTGCATTGCCTGCATATTCTGCTTTGCGCCACTCATCGCGAGAAACAGTGAACGATCCATATAATCAGCCCTAACAATCAAATCTAACCAGTAAGAAGCAATTGTTGTGCCAATTTTACAAAGTCAATTAAATCAGTTGCTTATAAAGAAATACAAGAAGATTGACAGCAAAGTGATCAGTACTGAGCGGCAAAGCGGCAAGCAGGTCAAACAGGATTTGCCCCCGTTTGACCTCAGTTTTGATAGGAATGAATTGATCGACTAGCGAATTTGCAGGATGTTTTGCTGCAGTTGATGGTGTACCTCAAGCGCACGAGAGTTGGCTTGGAAGTTACGCTGGGCCGAGATCAGATCCACCAGCTCTTGGGTCATGTCGATGTTCGACTGCTCGAGCGTACCATTACTGATACTACCGAATGAGGCCTTGTTCGACTCACCCCAGATTTTTTTACCTGATTGCTCGGTAGTGTCCCATTGAGTACCACCTTTCTTGTCCAGGCCTTGCTCATTCGGTACACGCGCGAGGGCAACACGGCCCAACGTCACGTTCTCACCGTTGGAGTAAGTGGCAAGAATGGTACCAATCTCATCAAAGTCAATTTTGGTCAAAAAGCCAGTAGTTGCACCGTCATCAAAGAACTTGGAGATCTCAAACGGTGATGCATACTGGGTGATATCCGGCATCTTGATGTTTAAGTACTGAGATGGATCAGCACCATTGACCTCAACACCGGCACTGCCGAGTGATACGGTTTGCACTAGGTTGCCGCTGTTGACAGACTTAACTGTACCATCGTTGTTAAAGATCATTGAGTGACCCGTGTGTCCACCAGGAGAGGTCACATCCCCCCCTTCAACATCCAGCTTCTTTTCACCGCTTCGGTCCGTCACAGAGTAGAACTTCTGCCAGGTATTGTGGGCGTTTTGATCCTTCACATAGTAAGTGGTCAACTTATGCCCCTGTCCCATCGAGTCAACGATGGTCGTCGAGGTAGAATGGTTATACGTATCAGGGTTCTCGATATCGAAAAAGTTAGGATCTTTCGGCTCTGCATTCGCTGGTAGGTTCAGTTCAACCTCAAGCGTTGCACTCTGCTTTGGCTTACCATATTCACCCGGGATATGGATTGGACTAGGCTCGTAAGACAGTACTTCACCAGTATCGCGGTTGACGTCGTAACCCAGCAGGTACTCATCACGTGAACTTACGATAAAGTTATCTTTGTTGATGTGAAAAGCACCACTACGCGTCAACTCATTTTGTTGCGGAGCAAAGCGCTCTTTGGCTACGGCAAAAAAGCCCGTACCTTGGATACGCAAATCAAGTGGGTTATTAGTATAAATACTTGAACCTTCGTGAAATTGCTGGGCAACATTCAGTGCTTGCGCACCTTGACCTGGGGTCGTCTTGCCATTGGTAAACAGTGACGTCGAGTACACATCGCCAAACTCCGCACGCGACTCCTTAAAGCCAAAGGTGTTGGCGTTGGCGATGTTGTTACTGGTGGTGTTTAGATCCAGTTGAGCAGCCGAAATACCACTCAATGATACGTATGACATTCTTAAAAACTCCTATCAAGTTAAAGTGGCTACGCTTTGCCAACTTCAAGTACTTCAGCTAAGTTCACTGGCGACTCAAAGCCGGCCAGATTTAGCAGCACGTTACCATTACCGTTGCCTAGCAGTACGCTATTCACATTAGCGTAAGTCGACACCTCAAAGTCGCGACTTTCACCATTGAGCATGCCAGATGCTCGAACGCGGTACTTGCCTGCCGGTAACGGGTTGCCGCTGTCATCATTGCCATCCCACTCAACCCGAGTGTCACCTGGGGGTTGAGCACCGACTTCAAAGGTGCTGACAAGCTGACCCATCTCGCTCTCAATACGAACGATAAGACCATCAATTGCTTGTGGCAGTTTAACCATTGCAGCCATACCAGCGTCTTGTTGCTTGACACCAGCAGCGCCAGGTACAAGCACATCACGACCGACTAAGGTCGAGGCTTGCAGGGCTTGGTTAGAGGTCATCGAGGTGTTCAGCGTTTCAAACTGATCATTCATCTTGCCGATGCCATCTACCGTGGCGAATGACGCCATCTGTGCGATCATTTGGTCATTGCCGACCGGCTGAAAAGGGTCCTGTTGAGCCAATTGCTTGGTCAGTAGTGACAAGAAATCTTCTTGATTCAAGTCTTGCTGACCTGTGGTGTGCTCTGGCTTTTTTTGTTCCTGTAGGGCTTTCAGCTGATCAACATAGGACAAGCCACTTTGACCACCAAGGTTATTGATTCCGGCCATACGCTATCTCCTATTATTGACCCATCTGCAGCGTTCGCAGCAGCATTTGTTTACTGGCATCCGCGACTTGCACATTGGTTTGGTATGCACGAGAAGCAGAAATCATATTGGCCATCTCCTCCATCACGTTGACGTTGGGTTTGTAGATATACCCTTCGTCGTTCGCGAGTGGGTGGTCAGGGTTATATTCCGCGTCCAGAGGCTTGCTGCTCTCGACGATCCCTAGCACCTTGACTGGCACATTTGGATCGCGTTGATGGCGCGCCTTGTTCAACTCCGCACCAAACACCGCATGGCGCGCCTTATAAGTATCTTGAGCTGAGCTGCTGATACTGTTGGCGTTAGCCAGGTTGCTCGAGGTAGTATTTAGACGAACGGATTCCGCACTCATTGCAGATCCTGTCACATTGAATACATTAAATAGACTCATCTAATTACTCCCCCTTGATTGCTTTGGTGAGGTTTTTGAACTTATTACCGAGAAAATCCAGTGACGCTTGGTGACGGAGTTGGTTTTGCATAAACAGGTTACGCTCCAGATCCACATCCACCGTATTGCCGTCTCCGGTATCTGGTTGGGTCGGGGTGCGGTATTTAATTTCCCCCTGAACACGACTAGAGGCAGAGATATGCCGACCATGGGTGCGATTCACGCCGAAGCTTGCCCCCGATGTTGCCGCCTTTAACGCTCGGTCAAAGTCCATTCCTCTCGATTTAAAGCCTGGGGTGTTTGCCTGTGCGATATTGGTTGAGATAACCTCAGCGTTGCGCGCACGAACACCGACCGTGTGTTGGTGTATACCCAATGCGTTATTGAAAGAAATAGCCATACTGTCCTCTGTATCGTAAAAAATGACCGCCAGTCTCAGATAAAAAGCAATATACGTACCAACTTATTGAACTAGTGCTAATTATCTGTTCCATTGCCGCAAGTATCCAAGCAAGGAGCGTTCCAGTGATGGCCCATAGGAGAATGTCACTAAGCCTATTGCCACGACAAAACGCTACTGGACTGACTTTATTGAGTATAGGAAAGAGGAGCAGGAAGAAAAAGTATCCACCCGAGGGCTGAATGGGATTCAACCCCAGTGGGTAAGGTGCTATTTGTTGAGTCGAACAATGTTTGACTCACAGCACAGTTTCAGCTTTATCGCTATTTTAGTCGGTAGATGATCCCCGGGTTACAGCGAACCATTTCAAAGCGGTCAGTGAGTCCAGTCAAAGACTCTGATGCGCCGAGCAACAGATAGCCACCTGGGTTGAGGCTTCCAGCAAGCTGATTCAGTACCTGAGATTTCATCTCTGGTGAAAAGTAGATCAACACATTACGGCAGAAGATAATGTCAAACTTGCCGAGCAGAGCGTAGCTTTCCATTAGGTTTTGCGGCCTGAAGGTCACCAAGCGCTGCACTACGTCATTGATTTTCATTCGCCCATCACCGACTTCCTCAAAGAAAGCTCTGCGTCGCTCGTCAGATAATCCTCTTCCCAATGCCAGGTTATCGTAAACACCCGCTTTGCAGATATCCAGCATGGTAGCGGAGATATCGGTCGCGGTGATCGAGACATTGGGTAACAGGCCCGGCCTGCGCTGGTTCATCTCTAGTACCGTCATCGCCATTGAGTAAGGCTCTTGCCCCGATGAGCTCGCCGCTGACCAGATCTTAATTGGACGTTTATTAGCTGCCATCTCTGGCAGCAGTTTATCGGCCAGCACCGCATAAGGGTAAGTATCGCGAAACCACAAGGTCTCGTTGGTGGTCATAGCATCCACCGCGGCGATGCTGAGTTCACGATGGCGTCCGGCATTGACCATGGCGAGCAACTCTGACAGTGAGTTAAGCTGAAACTGAGTCACCAGAGGGCTCAATCGGCTTCTCACTAGGTACTGCTTGCTGTCACCTAGAACGATGCCACATTGCGCCTCTAAAAAGCGGCAAAAGTCACGATACTCTTGCTCGCCAATGGTTATTGTTGTCATTTTTAACTCTTAAACTATCAAAGCGGACTTTACTGCGTTACCCAATTCATCCGGATTGAACTTAGCGATAAAACAATTTGCGCCAACACGCTCAACCATGGCTTGGTTGAACACCCCGCTCAACGACGAGTGCAGGATCATATACAAATCTTTGAGGTCTGGGTTGCGGCGAATCTCTGCCGTTAGGGTGTAGCCATCCATTTCCGGCATCTCAATATCGGAGATCACCAGTGAGAGCTGTTCGCTGATCGGCCCTTTCTCCAACATCTCCTGTAGCACTCGATACGCCTCTTTGCCGTCTTTGGCCGCGATCACCTCAAAACCAATCGATTCGATCGCCCTTTGCACCTGCTTACGCGCAACCGTCGAGTCATCAACGATCAGAATTCGACGCACGATCTCTTTGTCAGCTTTGGCTTCAACCTGAGCGATTTCTTGGCTGATATTCTCATCCATCGCCTCATTCACTGGCACGATTTCAGCGAGGACCTTCTCCAGGTCAAGGATCTCAACCAAGTCATCATCAATATTGGTCACCGCGGTCAAGTAGTTTGACTTACCGGTACCCTCTGGCGGAGGGAGAATCGACTCCCAGTGCATATTAATAATGCGCTCGACCGACGAGACTAAGAAGCCCTGTACGGTACGGTTAAACTCAGAGATGATCACAAAACATTTATCGATATCTGTTGTCGGACGCCCGCCAATCGCTAAGCTCAAGTCAATCACTGAGATAGTCTGGCCGCGAATGTGGGCGATGCCCTTAACCAATGAATTGAGATTCGGCATCCGAGTCAACTGCGGACACTGTAGCACCTCTTTTACCTTAAAAACGTTAATCCCGTAACGCTGACTTCCCATTAGTCGGAAAGTCAGTAGCTCTAGGCGATTCTGCCCAACTAGCTGGGTGCGCTGGTTAACCGTATCTAAAACGCCGGTCATAAGCTCTTCTCCATCTCAAATCACATAAATATCGGTTTTGTACTGCAGACTAGGATCGAACCTTATGAAGCAGAGTGATATATTCTATTCATATCCACTAGTCAGTACCATCTTTATGTGTAGAAAATTAGTTAACTGTGTTTACATTTTTATCGGTATTTTTTTTTCCTTCTTTAGCTTTTTTTCTCAAGCGGCAACACCTGAGCAAATTGAGCTAATTCAACAAGCTGCGCAAGAATTTGTCCTCGATTCTGTCACCCCGCCGGCAACGGGAACCATAGAAGCCAGAGCAGGCAATATCGATTCAAGAGTGTTTGCCACCGATTGTCCAACCGAGCTCGTTACATCCTCATCTAGCTCGCGTACCAGCTCTAATATGACGGTGCTAGTAGAGTGCCCACAAGATAACTGGCGTCTTTATGTGCCCGTGCGTGTGGTCACCACTGGCCCGCAGGTTACCGCGCTGGCAGGGCTGCCTCGAGGCCACCTGATCACCGCTGGCGATATCACGCTTGCCTATGTGGATATCAACCGCTCACGTCGTCAGGGCTTCACGGATATTAACCAAGTCGTAGGCTCAAAGGTCAAGCGAACCATTAGAGCTGGCAGTACCATTGAGCGGGGTGATGTGTGTGTGGTTTGTCGCAATGAAGAGGTGATGATCAAAGCCGAGCGCAACGGAATGACCATCACCACCAAAGGTACGGCTTTGTCAGATGGTTCGGTTGGTGAACAAATCCGAGTGAAAAATAACAAATCCAATCGTATAATTGACGCAAGCGTGAGTGGAATCGGTGAAGTTTCGGTTCAGTTTTAGCGCCATCGGTCGATAACACTTTTAGTCTCAACAAAAAGTCAGTCTCAACCGAAAAGTTACCGAAAATAAAAAAGTAGAAATAATTGCTAAAGTTTCGCTCGCTCGCGCCGATAGCCGTGGGTAGATAGGTTTCCATTTATATAAGGCTCTGATATGGCAGGTATCGATAACATCCGCACGGGTCACACCATGACGTCCACCACTCGTGGTGCGCAGCGCTCTGACTCGTCTACAGCCTCAACACAAAACACCACGGCGCGCAGCAGTGATCAGGACTCAGTATCACTCAGTCAGCAGGGTAAAGATATTGGCGCAATGCACTCGCAAATGGCGTCATCACCAAGTTTTGATAGTGCCAAAGTTGCCGCGATTAAAGAAGCGATTGCCAACGGCTCATACACGGTCGACCCTGAGAAACTGGCCGACAATATGCTTAAATTTGAGCAGGAGCTTGGTGGGCTCTAACCACCGGCTCGTGAAATAAGTAAGTTAGACTGCTATGGCCTCACTGATCAGCCTAGTTGAATTTCAGCTAAAGAATGCTAATGACCTCAATGCATTGTTAGTCGATGAACGCAACGCGATTACCTCACGTATTGCCGCTAATATAGAGCGCTTGGCAAAGGGCAAGCTGACCCTAATTGAACAGATTAAACTGACCGATGAGCGGATCGCGAAACACCCTGACGTTGCAACCCTCAAGCAGGATGGAAACCTAGTCAGTTTAGTTGCTCAGATCAATCAAACCATGGCGGTCTGCCAGCAAGAAAATACCCTCAACGGCCAGGCACTTGACCGAGCCCAACTGAGCTACAACCGCCTGAATAATTTGATGCAAAAAAGCCAAGGCAAGGTTGGGATGACCTACAACGCCGAAGGGCATACCCACACGCTGTCCACACTAGGTACTAGCCTTAAGGCCTAGACAAAGACCCAAATAAAAACGGCGCTTATCATCATAATAGGCGCCGTTTTTATTTGAGAAGAAGATTAAAACAGGGTTTGTGCCCTCTGATCCGGCACTTTTTGTACTTCGCCATAGCGGCGCAACATATCCATTTTTTCGACATCGAGGCGCAACTCCGTCACATAGCTGTCCCCAACCTTATAACTGCGTACCACTTCAGCCCCGCGTATTACCCCATCGACATAACCTGATGTGGTTTCGGTGCCAAGTTTCTGGTCCGTCAAACTCGCCCGAGCGCTGACACGCAATCCATACACCTGCTCAGCAAGCTCACGATAAGCATCAATCTTGGATGCACGCATCGCTCGCACCTGCCTCTCTTCGAGCTCACTACCAGATTGCTCACTGATGCTGGCATAACCGACTGCCGTCAGATAACTATCATCGTACATAGGGGTCAGTGGCTGACAGCCAACCATCAATATCGCAACTAAAACTATCAGTAATCTGCGCACCACGCTCTCCTAAGGTCTCAAGATGACAGTATAAGGTTGGTTCATCGTCGGATCAGAGCGAATTAACACCCCATCCTGACTACGAACCGACTGTAGGGTATCGAGATCTCGCCCAATTCGGTCAGCAGGTAAAAACGCCTGTGCAGAGGCCACAACAACACGAGACTGCATACCGACGACGCGTGCATTGACGATCACCCCGCCCTCTTGTCTGAGCATGGTACCTGTCAGCACATATTTGACCTCTTGCTCGTGGGCAAGTTCTTTCCAGTCGCGGCTAAATGCAAAGTCGCCCTGATTGGTGACTTGGATATTGCCTGTCGTCTTGAAATCAACGATCTTGAAACCACGGCGCTGGAACTGATGGATGAAGCCTTCAGATACCGAATTACCCAACCAGTTAGTGGTGTCCATATCCTGCAGGTCGACAAACGATGTGACCGCTAATGGCGTGCGGGCAGTTACACTGGTGTTCGATAGCACAAGATCTTCCGTCATCGCCTCGATAAAGAAGTCCAAGGTATGACGTGGGCTGTCCATTAACATAAATTGTGAGCCGCTGTAGGGCTCTTTACCGTTATAAATCGGTGCGTAGGCACATGCTGTCAAAAGTACAGCCGGCGCTAGCAACAACCAATTTTTCATCTCTCTTCTCTCCTGTTCTTTATACCCAAGTAAACTCAAGGTGCAACCAAGAGGGTCACTTGGATATCATCAGCGAAAAGCTGGAACGCTCTTTGCTTTACTAACGCCACTGCTTGATGTTAATGCCGCTGCTGATGAACTCTCTCCAATAGCAAAAGCAAATTCCATACCAATAAAAGAAGTTGTCATGAAAAAGAACTTTACTACATTGCTTTCTCTACTGTGCTTGTCGACCTTCACTCACCCAGTATTTGCCGCCTGGTTTGAAGTCACCGGAAGCGCGACGGTCACCTCTACCAATGATGCCGCTAAGGTTGAAGCGCTTGAAGACGCGCTCTATCACGCGATTAGCTTTGCTGGCGGAGATATTGGCGCGATCAGTAACCTCACTCCCCTTTTGGAGAGCAATCGTAAGCAATACAACTTTTCAGGCCATGAGGTGCGTGAGATCGTGGTCGAGCAGCAGCGTGTGTCAGGCGGCATCATGCGCGTCAAAGCTAAAATTGATATCTATCCTACGGCAACCAGTTGCCGTCAGGACCAATACAAGAAAACCTTCTTGGTGAGTCATTTTGATATTAATAATCGCCAGCAAGCGGTGATGGGCCAAATCTACCGACTTGGCGAAGACTTCTCTGACGTACTCAGTCGTCAGTTACAACACGAATCGGCAAGCTTTGTCTCGCTCGGCACCACACCCTATGAGTTAGGACGTGCCTTTCCACAGCGCACCCAGATGATCGCCGAAGATACGGGCGCTCACTATATTATCGCTGGAGCCATCACAGATCTGACGGCCACCATTGAAGAGCAGCGTCGACAAGATGATCTGATCAATCGCCAGTTTGCGCTGGAGATGCAAGTCTTTGATGGCAAAACGGGCCATGAGATTTTTACTCGCAATTACCGTCAAGTGGCTCGTTGGCCATTTGCCCGCACCAGCCAAGTCGATACCACCAGCGCTCGCTTTTGGGCGTCGACCTACGGCGATATGCTGCTGCGTCTGAGCCGCAATATCATGCTCGATTTGGAGTCGGAGTTCGCTTGTAAGATCACCCTACCGCAGGTGGTGGCTAAATTTGGCCATAGCCTCACAATCGATCTTGGCCGTGTACACGGTGTCGAGCGCGGCGATCAACTTCAGTTATGGCATACCAGCTCATTCATCGACCAAAACGGCCTACCACGCAACAAGGTCAGCAAAAGTGACATTACCGTCACAGTAAATCGCGTCTATGAACAAGAGGCCGAAGTCACAGTCAACCAGCCAGAGCTGGCCGGCGCGATTCAGATTGGGGATGTTATGCATAAAAACTAGAATCGAGAGGCGAGAAACGAGAAGCGAGAAGAATAACACGCGTGGTCAGAACCTCGACTCTCTCAGCGTAGCGATCTCGCTTCTCGCCTCTTCCCAAAAGGGAAATGATTATTTTTTGACTTCGTACTCAAACTCAGGGACGATGATCTCGACAAAGCGGTTTTTACTGCGCCCCTCTGGGGTGCTTTCATCGTATTCGAGATCGGACTCTCCAACGCCATAAGCGGTGATGCGCTCTTTCTCAATACCACGCTCCACCAGCGCATCGGCAACGGCATTGGCACGTTTTTCAGAAAGCTGCTGATTGTAATCGGCGGCGCCCGAGCTATCGGTGTGGCCCACCAGCTCAACCTGTGCTTGTGGGTACTGAGTCAAAAATGCCGCCAGTTTATCAAGGTCAGCTTGTGCCTGGAGCGTAAGTTCAGCGCTGTTTAAGGCGAAAGTCTCTTCACCCAGTTTAGCGGTCCGATACTTCATGGTTTGAACCTGTGGCTCAGGCACCGGCTCAGGTAGTTGCTCCGGCACGGGCTCTGCCACAACCGCTGGCTCTGACGCGCCAAACTTATACAGCACGCCCAGCGTGGCACTGTTGCCTTCGGCACGCACAATATCGTTATTGATGTCTGTGAGGGTTTGATACTCAAGACGCACCGCGATCTTCTCATGAGGTTTCATCTCTACTCCAGCCGCAGCTAGATAAGACCAATCATCCTCATCACCATACTCGACATACGCCCCGCCAAGCTTGGCATAAACTCCGAACAGGTGGTTAATAGGGTAAGAAAGCTTTGGCGCTAGTGTCCATGCGGCAACAAGATCGTCATTCAGACCCGCAGGTGTTGTTGTGTGATCGCCTAGGTTATCGTAGCCAAATTCTAAGCCGAGGTAGTCAAGGAAATCGTAACCGACAAATACCCCAAAGTGATTGGCTTCATCATCACAATTTGTTGTGCTTGATAGGCAGGCATCATCCAGCCATGATTTACCCGCCTTTGCGCCAAGGTAGAACTCAGCCAATGCTGACTGCGATGAGAGCAACACCGCTGCGGAGATGGCCACTGCAATTTTCTTCATTCTCTACTTCCTTCTTTGTTGTATGAAACAGGCTTCACTGGAAGTATAGAACGTGGTTTTTGACTTGCTGGTTTTCAGCCATTATTTCTCCTGTAAAACTAGGGTGTTACAACCAAGGTGCCTCAAAACAGAGACTTTTGGCAAGGTACACTGCGTTCCGAGGGGCGGGGTTTAGGTGCACTGCGTTTCGAGGGGCGAGGTTCGGGGACACTTCGTTACGAGGATCTGCGTTGAGAGCTCACGGCACACCAAGTAGATTACGAATAAGGTAAAGCAAGCAAAGCCTCGCTTCTCGCCTCTCGCCTCTCCCCTCTCGCCTCTCGCAGCAGAGCGATCTCGCCTCTTCCCAAAGGGAATAAAAAAACCGCAGCGATGAGGCTGCGGCTTTTTTTATTCCGTAAGGGAAAGATTACGCGTTGGCTTCGCGCTCGGCGATGAAGGCCAATGCCATCTTAATGCGCGCCGTCACGCGCTCTTTGCCGATGAGCGCCATCACTGCATCTACCGATGGTGATTGACCGCCGCCAGTAACCGCGACACGTAGTGGCATGCCGATCTTGCCCATACCAATCTCAAGCTCTTCACATACGCCAGCAATCACGTCTTGCTTAATCGCCTCAGTCGTCCACTCAGTCAGTGCCTCAACCTTAGCAAGTGCCAGCTCAAGTGGCGCTTTAGCCACACCGCGTAGGTGTTTCTTGGCAGCGCCTGCTTCAAACTCAGCAAAGTCTCCATAGAAGTAGCGGATCTGCTCAGCCAGCTCAACCAAGGTGTTGCAACGCTCACCCACGAGTGTGATCACCTCAGTGATCGCTGGGCCGTTTTCAATGTTGAGGTTTTGGTTATCTAGGTGCCATTGCAGGTGCTCGGCTACGTACTCAGGCGCTGAAGTCTTGATGTAGTGATTGTTTAGCCACAATAGCTTTTCAGTATTGAATGCCGAAGCTGATTTAGAGATCGCATCTAGAGTGAATAGGTTAATCATTTCTTCTTGCGAGAAGATCTCTTGGTCACCGTGTGACCAGCCAAGACGAACTAGGTAGTTGTTTAGTGCGTTAGGCAGGTAGCCCTCATCGCGGTATTGCATTACTGACACAGCGCCGTGGCGCTTCGACAGTTTCGCACCGTCATCACCCAAGATCATTGCACAGTGAGCAAATGTCGGTACTGGTGCGCCTAGTGCTTCGTAGATGTTGATCTGACGAGGGGTGTTGTTGATGTGGTCTTCGCCACGCACAACATGGGTAATACCCATATCCCAGTCGTCCACAACCACAACAAAGTTGTAGGTCGGTGAGCCATCAGTACGGCGAATGATCAGGTCATCCAGTTGGTCATTGCCAATCTCAATGCGACCACGGATCTGATCATCAAATACCACGCTGCCCTGTTTCGGGTTACGGAAGCGTACAACGCATGGGTCGCCGTCTTTCGCTGCTGCATTGGCTGCGACAATCTTCGGATGGTTGGCGTCGTAGCGTGGCATCTCTTTAGCCGCTTCTTGCTCAGCACGGATCTCGTCGAGCAACTCTTTTGATGCATAACAGTGGTACGCTTTGTCCTCAGCAAGCAGCTTATCAACCATCTCGTTGTAACGATCAAAGCGCTTAGATTGGAAGTAAGGACCTTCATTCCACTCAAGACCCATCCACTGCATACCTTCAAGAATCGCGTCTACCGCTTCCTGAGAGTTACGCTCTAAATCGGTATCCTCGATACGAAGAACGAATTCACCACCTTGGTTTTTTGCATACAACCAAGAGTACAGTGCGGTGCGTGCACCACCAACGTGAAGGTAGCCGGTAGGGCTAGGAGCAAAACGAGTTTTAACCGTCATGATTTAGTTACCTTTTTTATAGACTTCGCCATGAATTTAGCGTCCGCCAAACTTTGCCGCGTATTCTAGCACTCAGACAATAGCCTCGACAACGTGACCTTAACGCTTTGCTGAGCAAAAAGTTGGATTTAGGGCTTGACCTTACCCTTGAGGTAAGGTTTACCATCAAGGAAGTTTAGTTTGACCCACACAAGGTAGGGGAGTATGCAAGATCACGTGGCGCAGTATCAAATGCCAGTTCAAGGGGCGCGTTGCCAAGGGTGTGTAAAGAAGATTCGCACAGGTTTGGCAACACTCAATAACACTGAAGTACTTAGTCTAGACCGTGAGCGGCTAATCATTGCCACAGACCATAGCCTTGGCCAATTGCTTGATGCTATCGCGCCACACACCGATGCACGACTGGGTTATCAACACCATCTCAGACTGACCGGGCTTAGCTGTGGCCGCTGCGTCGCCAAGCTTAAGGCTGCGCTTGAGGAGAGCCCGGCAAATGCTCATATCGAGGTATCAACCATTGAGTTGAAACTCGCTTCGGCACTACCCGTAACTGACATCATTGCAACAGTTACAGATTGTGGTTATTCAGCTCAGCCCTTTGACGTGATTCCTGCATCCTTGAGTGCACCTGAGCCTTTGCCTTCAAGTGATCCATCTCTTGCACAGCCAGCGAAAAATTGTGAGACGTCATCTAAAGCCACCGCACCTGTGGGTGCCACACCTATGGGTGTGGCACCCATCAACTTACTGATTAGCGGTATGACTTGTGCCAGCTGCGTGCGCTCGGTGGAGCAAGCTTTGTACAGCGTCAAAGGCGTAGAAAAAGTACAGGTGAATCTGGCTGAGCAATCGGCTCAAGTCTGGCTAACTGCAGAGGGTGATCTGCAGAGGCTGGTCCACACCGTAAACAAGGCGGGTTATCAAGCCAGCGAACTTAACAGTAACCCTACTCAAACATTAGATGACCTGGTTGGTAGCCAAGTTCGCCAGCATAAACGTAGCGCGATTGAGGGACTCGCTGTTGGTGCTCCCCTGATGCTGTGGGGCGTACTTGGAGGCAATATGATGATCCGCAACAGCCAAGATCAGTGGCTATGGGGTGTGATTGGCCTAGTGTGTTTATGGCTTCTATGCAGCGCCGGAAAACATTTTTTCACTGGTGCTTGGGCAGGCCTTCGCCATCGCCGCGCGACAATGGATACCCTAGTTGCCCTTGGCACAGGCAGTGCCTGGCTATTCTCGATGCTGGTCGTGCTCACACCGCAGCTCTTTCCTAATGCAGCGCGCCACGTCTATTTCGAAGCCACCGCGATGATCATTGGTCTTATCTCCCTTGGGCACTACATTGAGGCTAAAGCGAAAGTCAAAACCCGTGCCTCGCTCAATGCCTTGCTCAGCCTACAAGCCAAAACGGCTACCCTTGTCATCGATAATCGTGAACAGTCGATTGCTATTGAGAAGGTTACAGCCGGTATGCGCCTGCGGGTCAAGCCAGGCGAGCAATTCCCAGTTGATGGAAACGTTGTTCGTGGCGCCTCTTACGTCGATGAATCTATGCTGACTGGCGAGCCCTATCCTGTCAATAAAGAGCCAGGTGATAAAGTCTCGGCAGGGACCGTTAACCAAGATGGCAGCTTAGAGATCGTCGCCACCTCGATTGGCAGTGAGACCAAACTGGCGCAGATCATTGACCTGGTGCGTCAAGCGCAAAGCAGTAAACCACAGCTAGCAAGATTAGCCGATAGCATCTCAGCCGTCTTTGTCCCTGTTGTGGTCGCGATTGCGTTGTTAGCCGGAGCGATTTGGTTATTAGCAGGCCCCGCCCCGCAATGGAGCTACACCTTGGTCGTCGTCACCTCAGTACTGATCATTGCTTGTCCGTGTGCTCTAGGGCTCGCCACCCCACTCTCGGTGACAGTCGGTATTGGCAAAGCCTCTGAACACGGCATATTGATCAAGGATGCGGATGCCCTGCAGCAAGCCTCCCAAGTAGATACCGTCGTTTTCGACAAAACAGGCACGTTAACCGAGGGACGACCAAAGGTCGAGTCGGTGTCATTGCTGGTTAATGATGAAACCGACACGCTCACTGCTATCGCATCACTAGAGTCACATTCCGAGCATCCAATCGCCAAAGCGATTGTCAGCTACATCGCCGAGCAAGGTATTCAGCCCCAGGCAATCAGTGAGTTTGACAATCAACGCGGTAAAGGAGTGAGTGGTTACTACCAAGGCGATCTCTATCGCGCGCTATCGCCAAAGGCAGCCAGCGAACTTGGCGTCGATCTCGAGATACTTAAGCCACAGCTAGACCAAGCCATGCATCGTGCTCAAACCGCGATTGTGATCACGAGAGAGCAACAAGGGATAGCCCTGATATGCCTCTCTGATCCACTAAAGCCTCAATCAACCGCCACCATCACAGCGCTGAAAGCGGCCGGGATCAACACCGTACTGTTAACTGGAGATAACCAAGCGGTTGCACAAGATATTGCCCAGCGCTTATCTATCGATCACGTGGTCGCTGAGGTGCTCCCTGAACAAAAAGCCGCCCATATCGAAGCGCTCAAGCAGCAGGGACGCAAAGTTGCCATGATAGGCGATGGGATCAATGATGGCCCAGCGCTGGCGACTGCCGATGTGGGTATCGCTATGGCGACCGGCAGTGATGTCGCGATGGAGAGTGCCCAGGTTACCCTACTCAATAGTAATCCCGAGAGCGTGGTCACCACCTTAGCGATCGCGCGAGCAACCTTGCGTAATATGAAGCAGAACCTATTTGGCGCGTTTGTCTACAATACATTAGGCATTCCTGTCGCCGCCGGGATCCTTTATCCCATCTTTGGCATCTTGCTCAGTCCTGTGGTGGCTGGGACAGCAATGGCGCTCTCGTCGATCACCGTCGTCACCAATGCCAATCGGCTACGTCATTTTTCGCCCCCTGTCAGTCACAAGGAGATAACACCATGACCCTATATCCGATGACTGCGCTCACCCTAGTCCTACTCTCAAGTAGTGCGCTGGCGAGTAGCGTGACCAATCATAAGTCACCGCACTGCGGCTGTTGTGGTGACTGGAGTAAGCACATGCAAGCCAATGGCTTTACCGTCAAGGAGCAACTGCATGACAACATGCTCACCATTAAGCAATCACTTGGAATCCAGCCTAAGTTTGCTTCCTGCCATACGGCAGAGATAGACGGTTTTGTGTTCGAGGGCCACGTACCCGCAGCGGATATACAAGCGTTTCTCGCTAACCCGCCTAAGGGTGCCAAGGGCTTGGCCGTTCCCGGTATGCCACTGGGCTCTCCAGGCATGGAACACAACGGCATTAAGCACGACTACGTGGTCTACATGTTTGACCAACAAGGCAATATGACTGAGTACAATCGCTATGAAGGTAACCAGTAGCCGCTTATAATCGGGCAATCGGGGGGAGGTCGTTGACTCCCCCCGAGATTAAACAATTATCAAAAGGCTAGGATCCATGCTAAAGCAACCACTCGCTGCACTGCTACTCTTTATCACCGGTTTCGCTTGTGCCGAGCCCCTCTACTGGCAAGCAACCAAAGGCAACCTCAGTTATACCTTGGTTGGCTCTGTACACGTAGGTAAGCCCTCCATGTACCCGCTACCCGCTGCGCTGGTCGACAAACTGGCTAAATCCGACGGCCTTATCATTGAGACCAATACCTCAGACAGTCGAGGTGTGAACTACCCTCGCGCTACAGATAAAGCCAAAGACCACCTGAGCCAAGCGCAGCTCAAAGAGCTAAAAAGCATCGCTCAAGCCAGTGGCAGCAACTTTGAACAACTGCTCATGCAGCCCCCTTGGAGCGTGGCGATGAACCTGCAAATGCACCAGCTCAACCAGCTTGGCTACCAACCAGAATACGGCGTTGACCTGCACTTTATGCAGCAAGCCATTGAGCACAGCATCCCCATCTACGCATTGGAATCGTTACAGTTTCAAATTAACCTGATCAGCGGCCAACCCAACGGCGGCGCCGAAATGCTGATTTCTCTACTCGATGAATACCCACACATAGAGCAGATCACAAGTTGCCTACTCAAAAGCTGGCAGCAAGGCGATGAGCAGCAGCTCGATACCTTCGCCCAGCTGTCAGATATGTCGCCAGAGCTAGAGCAGGCCTTTATCCACCAGCGCAACCAAGCCTGGGCAGATATCCTCGACCAACGCGCACCACTGGAAGGCCAATCCCAACCCATCCAAACCGGCAACTATGTCGTCGTCGTAGGCAGCCTCCACCTAATCGGCAAAGATAATGTCCGCAAACTACTCGAAAAACGCGGATTCAGCATCGAACAAAGCTCAACGAGCGGCGTTGCTGCTTGTAACTTTCTCTAAAAATGGGGCGAGGTTTAAAACAAAGGGGCGAGGTTCGAGTACGGGCTATCGCCCTACGGGGAGCGAGTGGTTTTTTAGAATCGAGAGGCGGGAGTCGAGAAGCGAGATTGATCGTCGCGCGCTTTACTCCCTAAGTGCACTTTTTAGAGAGTCAAAGTCTGTCAGGGATGTGCTATATGAAGAATGGTTTTCTTACGGGAGAAGTTCTAGGCGACTTGGTTAAAGAAACAAGAAAAGGCTATCAGTAGCTTAAAGCACTGTAAAAACTTTATGAGGGTCGAAAGCTATCAGCGCAGACCCTCGCAACGAAGTGTACCCGCTCCTCGGAACGCAGTGTAACCCGCCGCCTCGTTCTCGCTTCTCGCCTCTCGTTTCTCGCCTCTAGAAACGACGAAACCCTGCAACAAGTGCAGGGTTTCTGAAGGTGGTCGGTGAAGAGGGATTCGAACCCCCGACCCTCTGGTCCCAAACCAGATGCGCTACCAAACTGCGCTATTCACCGAGATTATCCGTTCGTGAGCTTGGCGTCTGTGACGTTGTCGCCTCACCGGATGGATGCGTATAATACGGAGTTTCTTAGCGAGCGCAAGCCCTTTTGCATAAAAAAATCACCCCAACCGTTCAACTGGTTACAAAAACAACAAAATGTGATTCGGCCCGCATTGCACCATATTGATAATATACACCCCATTAACAATTGATCTAGATCATCCACACATTCCACTCAAAGCGATAACTTACTTGCTGTCTTCGCTACTTGGAGAGAGAAACATGGAACTATGGCTTGACTTGCTGTTTGGCAACGCGATAGGACTTGCTTCAATGTTAGTCATTTTCGCCGCCTTCAGTTTGATGCTCTTTTACGGTGGTTTCTTTATCTACAAGGTTTTGAACGACAAATCTCCTCACTAAGTTGCTTTGCCAACATTCACAATGAATACCGCATAGCACCGGATTAGATCCTGTATCTAATCCGGTTTTTATTATCATTCTGGCTCGCATTTCGTATACTCGGGTAAACGAATTTTAAATGGATTATCAGCTATGAGTCACGATGATGATCTCCTGCTTTTTCAGCAGATGATGGGCGATGTCAAACCCATTCACCAAGATACCGCCGAGCATAAAAAGACCGTTCAAGTTACCGATGCCCAACTGGCTAAGCGTGAGGCAGCAGAATGGCTTACCGAGCAAGACCCTGAATATCTGTCGCTTGATCATGCCCCGATGCTCAAACCTGAGGATATTATTGAGTTTAAGCGTGATGGCGTCCAAGAAGGCGTGTTTCGCAAACTGCGTCTGGGCAAGTACCCGATCCAAGCGCGCCTTGACCTGCATCGTCGTACGCTTAAAGAGGGTCGCGATGAGGTGGTTAAGTTTCTCAAGCAATGTATTCGGATGGACATACGCACCGTGATTATCGTCCATGGGCGCGGCGAGCGCTCCAACCCGCCTGCACTGATGAAAAGCTATGTCGCGAGTTGGCTAACACAAATTAAAGATGTTCAGTGTGTCCACAGCACTCAGCGCTTTCATGGTGGCACTGGCGCGGTTTATGTGCTGTTGCGTAAAAGCGCAGACAAGAAAACGGAAAATCGTGAGCGTCACCAAAAACGGTTAGGTTAAGCGCCCCACCGGTGGTAAACTCTTGCCCCTAAATTTTTCAGAGCTGGGCCGCTCTTAGCCAGAGCGTCCCCTCTAACACCGCCGTTGTGAAACGTTAGGAGCAACAACATGTCACAAGATAACGCCAAGCGCCTGAATAAATACATTAGCGAGACGGGCTTTTGCTCTCGTCGCGAAGCCGACAAACTGATTGAGCAGGGTCGTGTCACCATTAATGGCGCAAAGCCTGAGGTCGGCACCAAGGTACTCCCTGGCGACGATGTCTGTATTGATGGTAAACCTGTGCGCAGCAAACAGCGCCCGATCTACATCGCGCTTAACAAGCCAACCGGTATTACCTGTACCACCGAGCGTGATGTACCGGGTAACATCGTCGATTTTGTTGGTTTGAATCAGCGTATTTTTCCTATCGGTCGCTTGGATAAACCCTCCGATGGTCTGATTTTCCTGACTAATGATGGTGATATCGTCAATAAGATCCTGCGCGCGGGCAACAACCACGAAAAAGAGTACGTGGTGCGTGTCGATAAGCCGATCACCCAAGCGTTTATCGACAAAATGTCCTCGGGCGTTGAGATCCTCGATACCGTGACCCTGCCATGCACCGTAACCAAAGAGACCAAATATTCGTTCCGTATCGTGCTCACTCAAGGTCTGAACCGTCAGATCCGCCGCATGTGTGAGGCGCTCGGCTACGAGGTGTTCAAACTGCGTCGCGTACGAATCATGAACATCAGCCTCGATGGGATCCCCAATGGCCAATGGCGCTATATGAGCGAGCAAGAGGTCGCGCAGATCCTTGCCATGTGCGAAGGCTCGGTTGGTACTGAAGAGGCCTCGAAGGTCGATGGTAAGGGCAAACGCATCCGCCGTGCGACCGATGCTAAGCTGTATGACAGCCGAGAAGAAAACCAAGAATCTAAGGCGCGTCGTAACCAGAAGCCGCGTACCTTTAAAGGTCGCAATGCTGAGGAGTTTCGTCACGCGCCTAACTCAAAGCGTGGTCGCCATGGCTCAAATGAAGGCAGTTCAAAACGCAGAGACGGCTCCACGGGCAATAGTCAAGGTGCAAGTAAAGGCAAAACCTACTTTAAGCCAAGTGATAACGGTGCTAGTAAACCATCCAAGTCACGCCGCCCAGGTACACTAAGCCTTAAAAAGTAGTCGCATTAAAAAAGGAGCCAACAGGCTCCTTTTTCGTTACACAATGAAGTGTGCAATAGACTTTACTTAGTGCCGAAGATCTTGTCACCCGCATCGCCAAGACCAGGAACAATATAGCCCTTGTCATTCAATTTCTCGTCGATAGCCGCTGTGTACAACTCAACCTCTGGGTGCGCTTTTTCGAGGGCTGCAATCCCTTCAGGCGCAGCAACGAGAACCAGTACTTTAATGTGCTTACAGCCCTTCTCTTTAAGCAGATCGATAGTCGCAATCATCGAACCACCCGTCGCGAGCATTGGGTCAACCACCAGCGCGATACGCTCATCGATGTGTGACGCTAGCTTGTTAAAGTAAGGCACGGGTTCAAGCGTCTCTTCGTCACGATAGATACCCACCACGCTGATACGAGCGCTTGGCATGTGCTCAAGGACACCATCCATCATACCCAGACCGGCACGCAGGATAGGCACAACGGTGACCTTCTTACCCTTGATCTGCTCAACTTCTACCGGACCATTCCAACCGTCAATGGTGACTTTTTCAGTCTCAAAATCGGCGGTTGCTTCATAGGTCAGCAAGCTACCAACCTCTGTGGCTAACTCACGAAAACGCTTTGTGCTGATGTCCCCCTCACGCATCAAACCAACTTTATGTTTAACAAGAGGGTGCTTAACTTCAACAACTTTCATTTTCTTCTCCGACTAATTGAGTAAACCCTGAGATTATAACCCGATTTCAACAAAAAAGGGCAGGAATTAAGCACTTTAGCCATCACAGCAGCGATTCGTTTCAAAGCCGCGACAAAGCGAATCCTTGCGCTTGAGATTGACACTCTCCTACCTATCGATCACTGAGCAGTAACCTCTTCTTCACTTCGTTTTGACAAGCGATTTGTCGACTTTTTTGCAATCATGCCATGGGCGGAAAAAACTTTGCGCAAACGTTTGCTCTTTAGGTTTAAGCGCTGTTAGAATAGCGCCGTTTTCACATCCAACTAACTACCGAGGATTTCTCCGTGAGTGGTAATAACACATCTCTTAGCTACAAAGACGCTGGTGTAGACATCGATGCGGGTAACGCATTAGTTGATCGTATTAAAGGTGCGGTAAAACGTACTCGTCGTCCTGAAGTCATGGGCGGCATTGGCGGCTTTGGTGCTCTTTGTGAGCTTCCAACCAAATACAAAGAGCCTGTTTTGGTATCGGGTACTGACGGCGTAGGCACAAAGCTTCGTCTTGCACTTGATCTAAACAAGCACGACACGATTGGTATCGACTTGGTAGCAATGTGTGTGAACGACCTTATCGTTCAAGGTGCTGAGCCACTATTCTTCCTAGATTACTACGCAACGGGCAAACTGGATGTTGATACCGCAGCAGACGTAGTAACCGGTATCGCTGATGGCTGTATCCAAGCAGGTTGTTCACTGATCGGTGGTGAAACCGCTGAAATGCCTGGCATGTACGAAGGTGATGACTACGATGTTGCAGGCTTCTGTGTTGGCGTGGTTGAAAAATCACAAGTTATCGATGGCTCAAAAGTCGCTGCAGGTGATGCACTGATCGCTGTTGGCTCTAGCGGTCCACACTCTAACGGTTACTCACTGATCCGTAAGGTACTGGAAGTATCTGGCGCAGACAAAGGTGAGATGCTAGAAGGTCGCACCATTGGTGAGCACCTACTAGAACCAACCAAAATCTACATCAAGTCGGCACTGAAGATGATTGAGCAGCACGATATCCATGCTATCTCACACATCACTGGTGGCGGCTTCTGGGAGAATATCCCTCGCGTACTTCCACAAGGCACTAAAGCTGTGGTTGACGGCAACAGCTGGGAGTGGCCTGCCATCTTCAAATGGCTACAAGAAAAAGGCAACGTTGAGACGCACGAAATGTACCGCACATTCAACTGTGGCGTGGGTCTGATTGTTGCCCTACCAAAAGACCAAGCCGATGCAGCTGTTGAACTGCTAAAAGCAGAAGGCGAAAACGCTTGGGTTATCGGTGAGATTGCTTCTGCACAAGAAGGTGAAGAGCAAGTCGAGATCAACTAGGCATGAAAAGTATTGTTGTTTTAGTTTCAGGGAATGGTTCTAACTTGCAAGCGATTATTGATGCCTGCAAGACCAACATCAATGATGGCAAAGTTACCGCTGTTTTTTCAAACAAAGCAACAGCTTATGCCCTAGATAGAGCAAAGGCAGCCGGCGCGGCTGCCAACTTCCTCGACCCTGATGCCTTTGAGACTCGTGACGGATTCGATACCGAGTTGATGCGTCAAATCGATGAGTATAAGCCGGACCTAGTGATTCTGGCTGGCTACATGCGTATCCTAAGTGGTGAATTTGTTCGCCACTATTTAGGTCGCATGATCAATATCCATCCTTCTCTGCTGCCTAAATACCCAGGACTTAATACCTACCAGCGTGCTATTCACGCCGGTGATGAAGAGCACGGTACCAGTGTCCACTTTGTCACAGAGCAGCTCGATGGCGGCCCGGTGATCCTGCAAGCTAAGGTGCCTATCTTCGATGAAGACACCGTCGCCACGCTAACCGAGCGAGTCCAGACCCAAGAGCATAAGATCTATCCTATGGTCGCTAAATGGTTTGTAGAGGACCGCTTGGAAATGCGCCAAGGTAAAGCCTTCCTCGATGGCGAGCAACTGGGCATTCACGGCTACGCTGCTGACTGATATCCCCTAATTTCAAAAAAGGCAGTGATTCCACTGCCTTTTTTAGGTTCGAGGTGCGGGTTTCACTTCGTTCCGAGGTACGAGTAAATCACCACGCGCGACAAACTCCTCGATACTCGCACCTCGCTCCCCGCCAACTTTTTAAAGCGGCTTCGTCGGTGACTGATCCCCAGGCTTCGCAGCAGCAAACTCAACATCAATCAAATCTTCGCTATTACTATCAACCAGTTCACCAAAATGGAACAAACCGAACTCGCCTGGTTTCATGCGTTGCCAGTGTTCGTCGTCGGTCAATGGCTGGGTAGCAATCACGGATACCACATCATTGGGTGTGGTTTCTTCTTGGAAATTGATCGTCACCTCTTCATCAATCAGCGAGGCCTCACCGAAAGGGGCGCGCCTGGTGATCCAATAGAGATGGTTGGTGCAGAAGGTCATTAGATATTCGCCGTTTGACAGCAGCATGTTGAACACACCGAGGTCGCGAAGCTGTCCACAACACGTGGCGAGATAACGAAACACCTCTTCCATGCTCTGTGGCGGCTCAGGAAAACGCTGTTCCATCTGATTGAGTAGCCAACAAAACGCCAGCTCACTGTCGGTTTGACCCACTGTACGATGACGACCTGTATCTAAGTGCTGATAGTCGCTCAGTTGGCCATTGTGAGCAAACGTCCAGTAGTGCCCCCAAAGCTCACGTGTAAACGGGTGGGTGTTCTCTAGCTTGACGCCACCACGGTTGGCTTGACGAATATGGCTTATCACCGCACAGCTCTTAATTGGGTAGTTTTGTACCAACTCAGCAATCTTCGACTGACTGCTTGGCTTGGGGTCTTTGAAAGTACGAAAGCCCTTACCCTCGTAAAAGGTAATCCCCCAGCCATCACGATGCGGCCCGGTATTACCTCCACGCTGCATCAAACCGGTAAAACTAAAACAGATATCCGTTGGCACATTGGCGCTCATCCCGAGCAATTCACACATTTTTTCCTACAACTCCTAATGCTTGCGGGCGCTTTCTGGCTTACGCCGCCATCTCTTTTTCGATCAATTGAATCACGATATGAATAATTTTGATGTGGATCTCTTGAATACGATCGGCATAGCCAAAGTGTGGTACACGGATCTCAACATCGGCTAACCCCGCCATTGCGCCACCATCTTTACCAGTTAGTGCAATGGTCTTCATCCCTTTGGCTTTTGCCGCCTCAATGGCCTTCAACACGTTTGCTGAGTTGCCAGAGGTGGATAGACCAAACAGCACATCACCCTGACGACCCACAGCTTCGACATAGCGTGAGAACACGTAATCATAGCCAAAATCGTTACTCACACAGGAAAGGTGACTCGGATCAGAGATCGCTATGCCTGCATAACCCGGACGATTTTCACGGTAACGGCCAGTCAGCTCTTCGGCAAAGTGCATCGCATCACAGTGCGAGCCTCCGTTACCACAAGACAACACTTTACCATCTTGCTTAAATGAGTCGGCAATCATCTTCGCGGCAGCCTCAATCTGAGCAATGTTGTGCTCATCATTCAGGAACTGGTTGAGGACATCAGCAGCTTCAGTCAATTCACTTTTGATTAAGTCTTGGTACATAGGGCATCTCTTGCTGGTTATTTGTATTGGCCATCTTGGCTTGTATTTCGAGTTTACCCATTCAAACGGTGGTGTCGATAGCCGCGGTGAAAGAAACAGCAAATTCTTCACCACTTCGTGGCTTAGCGAGTATTTTTCAAACTTTCTTGTGACGCCCTACACTTCAACAAAACTGGAACTGATCACTTTTTGGCCTATTTGTACTTGATGAGAATGTTATCAAAATGTTTACTATAGTTACTGGTAAGACCAGTAACTATCGATAAATAACTCACTTGGCCCCAGTAAGGAAACCGTATGCTTGTGATACTCTCAATCACTGTTGTCCTCACCACTCTCGCCGTGGCGCTCTACCACCGCCTGCCTTTAACCAAGACCGTCGCCATCACTTCCATCGCGATGGTGCTTATGACGCTTTTGGGCTCACTTGGCGCAGTCAGTTGGGGTATCTATCTCGCCGTTGTGATGCTGGCCTTGCTACCACCACTGCGCTGGCAAGTTTGTTCGCGTAAAGCGTTAGCCTTGTTTCGTCAGGTGCTACCACCGATGTCACAAACAGAAAAAGAAGCCCTCGATGCCGGGACGATTTGGTGGGAGTCTCAGCTGTTTCGGGGCAAGCCTGACTGGTCTCAACTCAATGCAATCCCAAGCCCCAAACTGACTCAAGAAGAACAGGCTTTTTTGGATGGTCCAGTGCATAAAGTCTGCGCCATGGTCAATGACTTTGAAGTCACCCATGAACTGGCCGACTTGCCCCCTGAGGTTTGGCAATTCCTCAAAGAGCACAAGTTCTTCGCCATGATCATCAAAAAACAATACGGGGGACTGGAGTTCTCAGCCTACGCCCAATCGTTAGTACTACAAAAGCTCAGCGGCGTATCGGCCGTATTAGCCTCGACCGTCGGCGTGCCCAACTCACTAGGGCCTGGGGAGTTGCTGCAACACTATGGCACCCGAGAACAAAAAGACCACTATTTGCCAAGGCTTGCCACCGGCCAAGAGATCCCCTGCTTTGCTTTGACCAGCCCAGAGGCTGGCTCCGATGCTGGCTCAATCCCGGATTACGGCATTGTCTGCCATGGTCAATGGCAGGGAAAAGAGGTGCTTGGCATGCGACTGACGTGGAGCAAACGCTATATCACCCTTGCCCCGATCGCGACCGTGTTAGGCTTAGCCTTTAAACTGCGTGACCCAGATGGCTTGCTTGGCGATCAAGTCGAACTCGGCATTACCTGCGCGTTGATCCCCACCGATCTTAATGGTGTCGAGATTGGTCAGCGTCATTTTCCCCTCAACATCCCGTTTCAAAACGGCCCAACGCGCGCAACAGACTTGTTTGTCCCGCTCGACTTTATTATCGGCGGGCCGAAAATGGCCGGCCAAGGCTGGCGAATGCTAGTGGAGTGCTTATCAGTAGGTCGCGGCATCACCCTGCCCTCGACCACCACCGGCGCGATCAAGACCGCAGCGATTGCCACCGGAGCCTACGCCCGCATCCGTCGTCAGTTCAAGCAGCCCATTGGTCACCTTGAGGGAATTGAAGCGCCACTGGCACGCCTGGCCGGTAATGCCTATATGATGGATGCAGCGGGAACACTGACCGTTGCAGGGATTGACCTTGGGCAGAAGCCGTCGGTGATATCGGCCATCGTTAAGTATCACTGTACTCACCGTAGCCAGCAAGGCGCTATCGATGCGATGGATATTGTTGGCGGTAAGGGGATCTGTCTTGGCCCGGCGAACTTTCTCGCTCGCGGTTATCAAGGGGCCCCCATCAGCGTCACCGTCGAAGGGGCGAACATCCTCACCCGTTCAATGATCATCTATGGCCAAGGTGCCATTCGTTGCCATCCTTACTTGCTGGATGAAATGGCCGCAGCGCACAGTCAAGCAGAGGATGCATTGACTAAGTTCGACGCCGCCTTAATGGGGCATGTGGGCTTTGCGCTGAGTAATCTAGTGCGCAGCTTTTGGTTAAGCCTTGCTGATGGTCGTGGCTCCGAAGCACCTTTTTCTGATCGCACCCAGCGCTATTATCAGCAACTCAATCGCTACAGTGCCAACCTAGCCTTGCTTTCAGACATTGCTATGCTCACCTTGGGCGGCTCATTAAAACGCAAAGAACGCATCTCTGCTCGACTTGGCGACATCCTCAGTCAAATGTACCTATGCTCAGCCAGCTTGAAACGCTTTGATATGGAGGGCAGACCAGAGGCGGACCTGCCACTGCTCACTTGGGGTATCCAAGATAGCCTACATAAAATTGAGATTGCCATTGATAAGCTGCTGGCTAACTTGCCAAACCCACTATTTGGTCGGCTGCTGCGCCCGATACTGCTACCATTTGGCCGGGTGCGTCGCCCACCAAGCGATCGACTTGAACATAAGGTGGCTCACCTCCTCCAGCACCCTAATCAAACCCGCGAGCGACTTGGTCGTTATCAGTACCTAGACCCGAGCGCGGATAACCCGGCCGGGAAAGTCAATGCTGCGCTGATGCTGATCCTCAAAGCTGAGCCGCTATTTAATAAAGTGTGTAAATCGCGTAACGAGCGCCGAGCTTTCGTCGGCTTGGACCTTGTCGCTGAACTGGGATTGAAGGATGGCATACTTAACCAGGAAGAGGCACAGCTATTGCGCGAAGCTGAGGCCGCACGCCTTGAGACCATCAATGTTGATGAGTTTGATCCCAAGGCACTGGCGACGGGTGTGCGTTCGCGTCGCCTCATTGATGTCGCGTGAATGATGTCGCGTGAATGATGTCGCGTGATAGCGACGTGATTGCGCATTACTGCTCACAGGCTTGACACGAACCCTAGTCTATACCCATGTAATTTCCAGACACCGCTTCAGCGAGGTTTGCATGGGTATAAGGGTTGCCAAGCTTGGGCCAGCCTCATATGACCTAATGTTAATTGGGTAGATCGATCTCCATCGCTTCTTTTAGCTGGCGTCTTGCCTGAAGGCGACGGGTCACCAACCAGATCAACAAGCCTAACCCTACCACCGCCATATTGCCGATCATCACCCAGAGCAAGGCTCGCTGGCGCGCCTGAGCGCGAGCGTCCAACACCAGTTGCTGCTGGCGCAATTTTTGCCGAGCTTCCAGTTCCGCATCCTGTACTCGGCGCATTTCATCAAGGTTAATCCCCTCAGTGACTGAGTAATTACGCGGCGCAAACCGGAACGTCAACGGACGCTTGGTGGCCATATCAGTGGCAAAAACATCCGCACGCCATTGGTAGGTACCAATAACGCCAAGATTGGGAATATCAAGATCGAGATGAGCTACATCCTCCGCCGCGCTAGCAGAGAAGTGGCTGAGATTTTCATCAGGATCGAGGTGTTCAACCTTAACCGCCAACGATCCTCGCTCGACCATCCCATTCTCACCATCAATGATCACGCGGTGTGGTTCTTCATTGTTACGAGATTGTTGGAGCAGCATCTCAATTGGACTTGGATAAACCAACACCTCTTGCTCTATCGCGCGCAAGAACACCCCATTACCCGAGGTAATACGCGCGCGATACTTACCCGGCTCTGGGGTAATTGGCAATGCAACCGTAAAGCTGCCATCACCCGCGACTTCATCCAGCCCCTGACCATCATCAGCAAACTCGCCAATCACTTCTGGCAGCGGCTTTGCGAGATTGTCTAGGCTTTGCTCATTCTCAACATAACGGGTAAAGGTCACTCTGAGATTCACTCGCTCAAGAAAGTCGCGCTCTGTAACAGGCTCACCATCGGACGTCAGCTGAGCGGTGAATTTGATCTCTTCACCCTGATACAATCGCGCAGGCAAAACGTCCGCCTCAAGCGCAAGCTCAGAGATCAGCAGAACTTTGTTTTGTTGCGATACCTTGCCCACCGCCTGCCAAGGCCCTGGCATTGGGTTGTCAATTGAGACAATATCCATCGCGGACTCTTTGTGCCAACGCACACCGTCCTCTTGCTTCCAGGCGTAATATTTTCGGCCATCGGGGCGCACCAAGACCACAGGTTGGGTCTGCGCCTCGCGATAAACGACAAAGGTGATCTGTTCAATCGAGGGATCGACACGAAAGCGGTTATCCAACAGGGACACCGAGCTGGTTGGGCTCGCCAGGCCTAAGCTACTAAAAAATAGACCAATCAAGGCAAAAACAGCCGCTTTCATATTCTCTCCTACTGACGCCAAAGACACGTACCACCTTTTTCAACTAGATCCAATCTAGCTTGGTGGGCATCTAGTTCATCGGCAGAAGCCCGCACAACCTTTAGCGCTTTTCGAGCTGTAACGCGACGAATGTCTTCACCGCCACCGGCCCCCTCGCTCGCGCCTGCGTTAAACTGCAGTGCGGTCTGACCACCGGTCATGGCCAAATACACATCCGCCAGGATCTCCGCATCGAGCAATGCCCCGTGCAGCACACGGGCGGAAGTATCTATGGTGTAGTGCTTGGCCAAAGAGTCGAGGTTTTTACGCGCCGGCATATTTGGCATGCGTTTGGCCATCGCGAGCGTATCGGTGACCTTACACAGCTCATCGGTGCTGCGATTGCCTGGATTGAGCAGGCGGAACTCGTGATCCATAAAGCCGACGTCGAAGGGCGCGTTGTGCGCCACCAGCTCAGCACCGGAGATAAAGTCGACAAACTCCTGGTGGATCTGGTGGTAATCCGGCTTGTCACGCAGGAACTCATCAGTGATACCGTGAACCTCAACCGCATCCGGTTGGATCTCTCGATCTGGCTTGAGATAGACGTGGAAGTGACGCCCGGTCAATTTACGGTTAATGATCTCAACCGCACCGATTTCAATAATGCGGTGCCCCTCATAATGAGGACCACCCTCACGGTTCATACCTGTGGTCTCGGTATCGAGAACCACGATTCGATGCGGGGTAGAATTTGTCGTGGAATTGTCGCTGGTATTCATATCAATTTGTGTGTCAGACTATGTAAACAAAGGGCATTTGACGCCCAACCCAGTCTCTCTAAGTAAACGCTGACAACTATAGTACCAAATCATGACTAAACTCGTGGAAATTTTCACAGACGGCTCTTGCCTCGGCAATCCAGGACCTGGCGGATACGGCATTGTCCTGCGCTATAAACAAACCGAGAAAAACCTCGCTAAAGGCTACACCCTCACCACAAATAACCGCATGGAAATGCTCGCCGCGGTGGTGGCCTTACAAACTCTCAAAGAGCCTTGCCAGGTAATTTTGACCACCGATAGCCAATACGTGCGTCAGGGTATTACTCAGTGGATCCATAACTGGAAAAAGCGTGGCTGGAAGACGGCAGATAAAAAGCCGGTCAAAAACGCAGACCTCTGGCAAGCACTGGACAAGGAAACCCAGCGCCACCAAGTGGACTGGCGGTGGGTAAAAGGTCATGCGGGTCATCGCGAGAACGAGATATGTGATGAGCTAGCGCGTACTGCAGCCGAAAACCCAACCGATATCGACACCGGTTATCAGGCATAGACTCCGTCGTGCCAAACGCTCTTGAAGAACAGCGCTCTTGAAGAATAACGCTCTTGACGAATAGCGCTCTTGATAGATTATGTTGAAGACTTGTCTGAGCGGACCTTGGAGTAATTCACCAGCGGCGATAAACGCCGCTTCAGGTGCCAATGAGGTTTGATCGGTTTAAGCGGACAGGTGCGCTTGCGGGCGACGATGAAATACAAGCTGCCAATTGGCCGACACCAATCCCCCAGGCTATTTTCAAGCCAAGTCCAAAACGGCCGGTGATACTGGTAGGGAAACACGGCGTACCGGTCGCACTCAATCACTTCGTAATTCAGTACGCCAAGCCAATCTTTGATCCTTGATGGCGTAAACATGCGCCCGCTCCAAGGCAGATTTCTCTTGCGCCACGGCATTAGGCTTGAGATCCCGGTGAGACTGAGCGGGTTAAAGCCGGTCAGGATTAAGTAGCCGTCATCCATCATCACCCTGTCTATCTCACGCAGCAAGCGATGCGGGTCATCACAAAAGTCTAGTTGATGGGCTAAGATCACTGCATCAAAGCTTTTTTCGATGAACGGCAGCTCGAAATTATCAGCGATAACACTTGCCAAGGGATTTTCGCGATCAAGGGTAACTTGATGTTGAATATTACACTGACAACTGGCAAGCTCACTACTGAGACCACCAAGTTTAAGTAAGTGATAGCCAAACAATTTTGGGCACCATTCATCGAGTCTGGTCTGCACGGACTCGAGGACCCATTGGCCATTTTGGAGTTCGTCCCAAGTATTGGGCTGTTTCAGTTCCTTTTTACTGCGCGCTGGCTTCATCCGTAACCCATGTCATCTAGAGATTCAACTATGTTACATGTCAAAAGCATACCTGCATTTAGCGACAATTACATCTGGCTTATTCAAAATAGCCAAGCTGGATGCGCGGTGGTTGACCCCGGTGACGCAAAGCCGGTGCTCGATTACCTCACCAAGCACCAGCTCGAGCTTGAAGTGATCCTGATTACCCACCACCACCACGACCATATTGGCGGTGTGGCTGAGCTAGTACGCCAATTTCCCAATGTTGATGTTCTTGGCCCGCTCAATGAACCGATTCCAACCGTCACCCAGACCTTACAGGGTGGCGACCAATTTGAGCTGTTCGGCGAGCGCTTCTTAGTACTTGACCTTGCAGGCCACACCGCGGGCCACATTGGTGTTGTGGGTGATGGTAAATTGTTCTGTGGTGATGTGCTGTTTTCCGCCGGCTGTGGCCGAGTCTTTGAGGGCACCATGGAGCAGATGTGGCAATCTTTAGACAAGCTTGCTCAACTGCCGGGTGAAACCGAGGTCTACTGTGCCCATGAATATACCTTAAGCAATATCGCCTTTGCCCTCGCTGTTGAGCCAGAGAACCCACACCTTTTAAGCTATCGTGACGAGGTTATTCGTCTGCGCGGGCTAGAGCGACCAACACTGCCAAGCACTATAGAGCAAGAAAAACGCATCAATCCCTTCCTGCGCCTTGAAGAGGACAGCGTGATAAAATCTGTGATAAATCGCACACCTACCAGTACGCCGTTGGCGGTTTTTACCGCGCTGCGTGAGTGGAAAAATGAATTTTGACAATCATTCACTTGCCTAGAAGGGAGTGACGAAAGTATCATTTGCAGCCGTTTTTCTAAAAGGCTGTATCCATGCGAATACTCATTAGTGGTCTATTGGGAACGATTCTGGTTGGTTGCCAGCTCGCTCCCTCTACTGACTCTGACTCACAAAAGCAACAAAAACCTCAAGACGACGTGAGCCAATCAGTGGAGTCGTCCACATCCTCAAGTGACGAAGTCACTCCATCATCGGCACAAGATGATGAGACCGATGCTTTAGAGACTGAAGCTATCGCTGAGGAGAAGCAGCCAGAGCCTGTTATTACCCCTCAATCCCAAGAGGACGTGTGGCAGCGGATGGCAATGCAATTTGAGATGGAGGTCCCTGACCATAAGACGGTTAACTACTACCGTACTTGGTACCTTAAGCACCCAAGTCACCTGAGAACCGTCTCTCAACGTGCCCAGCCGTTTATGCACCTTATCGTCGAAAAGATTGAAGAGCGCGGTCTGCCACTAGAATTGGCACTTTTGCCGATCGTCGAAAGCTCTTTTGATGCGTTTGCTTACTCACACGGTCGTGCTGCAGGTCTGTGGCAGTTTGTACCTGCAACGGGCAAAGCAATGGGCCTGGAACAAAACTTCTGGTACGACGGTCGCCGTGATGTGGCGGCATCGACTGACGCAGCCTTGAATTACCTCGCCCAACAACACCGACGCTTTGGTGATTGGAGCCACGCAATTGCAGCCTACAACAGCGGCGGTGGTCGCCTGAATAGCGCCATCCGTCAAAACCGCAATGCCGGCAAGCCAACCGACTTCTTCTCTTTGGATCTGCCTAAAGAGACCAGCGGCTATGTACCGAAACTACTTGCGTTAGCTGACGTGATCGCTAACCAAGAAAAATACGGCATTGAGATCCCGGCGATCCCGAACCAAAAAGTCGTTACCCTTGTTGACCCAAAAGAGCAGCTTGATCTCGCGGTCGCTGCTGAGTATGCAGGTATCAGTGTTAAGCAGCTGCAAAGCCTGAACCCAGCCTACAACCAATGGTCAACCGCACCAGAAGAGCATCACAAACTGCTACTACCGACCAGCGCTGTCGCGCAGTTCGAGCAGAGCCTAGATGAGAACCGTGGTAAAGGTGTGCGTCTGGTACGCTACCAAGTTCAATCTGGTGATAGCCTGAGCGTGATCGCTCAGCGCCACAATACCACCACCAGCGTGATCCGTACGGCGAATGGTCTGAGCGACAACAACATCCGTATCGGCCAGTACCTAATGGTGCCAAATTCAGTCAAAGATGAGCAAGAGTATCAATTGACCGCGAATAACCGCCTGCGTAGCACTCAGTCGCAGTCACGTGGTCAGTATAAGATCGATCACGTTGTGAAAAGTGGTGAGAGCCTATGGACCATTGCACGCCAGCACAAGGTCTCCTACCGCTCGCTCGCCCAGTGGAATGGTATGGCGCCAAATGACACGCTGCGAGTAGGTCAAAATCTGGTGGTTTGGAAGGACGGTAAAGAAGGCGCTATTATCCGCACTGTGGTGTACAACGTGCGCTCGGGCGATACCATCAGTGGTATTGCTAGCCGCTTCAAAGTTAGAAGCAGCGACGTGGTGAAATGGAACAACCTTCATGGCGAGAAATACCTCCAACCAGGCCAGCGCCTGACCCTGTATGTCGATGTGACTAAGGTGAGTGTATGAGCCCATCAAGCAACCCGCTGGTGATGCTGTTAGATATCTTCCGTGCACCATCGGCCTGCTTTCTCGCGCTTTATCAACGCGGGGCTTGGGGTTGGCAACCTTACATTTTCTTGATTTTGAGCCCCTTCCTGTTTTGGGGCGCATACTTCGACTTGGCCGACTTCGAGGCGATGCGTCAGGTTCTGGTTAGCCAGTTACCCAACGCGACGCCTGAGCAGATCGCGCAAATCGATGCTAACACCTTAATGGCAAGCGAGATCATCAGTGATGTCTTTGGTCGCACCCTGACCATCATTATGCTCGCAATGTGGTTTAATCTCGCGACTAAAAATAACCAGTTACAACTGGGTTTCTGGAAATGGTTTGCCGCCGCTAGCGTGATGATCTTCCCGGCTGTGCTCGGTGATCTTGCCAGCTACGTGAGTGTGCTACTCCAGCACGGGGATGTGATGATTTATGCCGCTGACCTCAACAGCCTTAATGGGCTGATCAAGCTGCCACTAGGGCACAGCTGGGCGCAGTTTAGTAGTGCCTTTCCTCTGCTGATGCCATGGTATATTGTGCTTGGCTACGCGGCACTCGGCACCTGGACTCAGCTTGAGCGCGGCCCCGCGCTGGTGATTGCCACCCTTCCTTGGGTTGCTTTCTATGCCATTTGGGCGCTGTATATTCTGCTGTTGGGTTAAAGTCGGAATCGAGCCAATAACGGGTTATGATCGGAGGCGTCTGTTTCAGGCGCCTCTGCGCTTTCTAGGGTTAACCCGCGATAATAGATATGATCAAGCGCCAGCCCGGTAATAAATTCCGTGCGCGCATCTGGCGTAAACGTCGCCGCCACCAACCCCATTCTTTCAACAGCCTCCTGCATCACCGCCATCCGATCCTGACTCCAGCTATTAAAATCTCCGCCTAATATGACCGGCCCCGGGTGGGACTCCAGCTCTGCAGTCAATCGCTCTATCTGAGTACGATACTCATGGGTCCCATAGGTAAAGTTAATCGCGTGGATATTAACCACCGCTAATTCACGGCCATCCGACAATGGGTAGGTCGCATACAAGCCAGATTTTGGCAGGCGCAACCAAGGTTCGACCTCGATATAGGCGCAAGCCCGAGAAGGCAGTTCTCGTGCAAGGTTCAAAACCCCTGCAGAGGTATCAAACACCTTAAACGCATCAACAGCATTACCATTCCAATCACTGGCGTTGATCCATTGACGCAACTCATCAGTCAAGCTGGCTTCTTGCAGCAAAACTAGATCGCTGCCTTGACTATAGCGCTCTAGGCTCGCTTGCCAATTGGCCCGGTTTTGCTTGTAGATATTCCACACTAGTACCTCTAGCTGACCATCTCGATCAAGCGCCACTGGTTGGTTGTTTTGATAACACTGTAACTGGTGCTGTCCATCTTGAGGCGCATCAAGAACCACAAGCTTGGGCGTTGCGGCCGCGGTAAAGATCAACTCAAAACTCATGCTGGCAATACCAAGGCCAACAATGAGCAAAAACATCATTTTCAAATCCCAATGTCCCCCATAAAGCTAATGTCTTAATTGATAACCAACTAACCCTAGCACAAACAAAAAGGGAGCTCGCGCTCCCTTTGATAATAAATGGTCAATTTTTCAACGGCTTTATCTGCCGACAAACTGGACTCAGCGGCTAGATCGCTTCCTCGTCTTCTTCACCGGTACGGATACGCACGATACGCTCGATATCAGTCACAAAGATCTTACCATCACCAATCTTACCCGTTTGTGCCGTTTCAATAATGGTATCAACACACTGATCAACCACGTCAGCGCCGACCACGATTTCCAATTTCACTTTAGGCAGAAAATCCACCATGTACTCGGCACCGCGGTAGAGTTCAGTGTGACCTTTTTGACGTCCAAAGCCTTTTACCTCAGAAACAGTCATCCCCGTGATCCCCACTTCCGCTAGTGCTTCACGCACATCATCAAGTTTAAATGGCTTGATGATCGCTTCAATTTTTTTCATTTTTAGTCCCTTGAGCCTATTTTGGTTGGGGTTATTATATACCCGTGCTTCAACAAGATGCAGCATTGTTGCAGATTTATTTGAACTAGGCTGTCATCAAACCTCGCTCTTGGGCCTCATACCTGGGCTACCCCCGCCTGAGTGGGCGTAGTCGGCAACATCGATTCACTCACAGAGCAAGTCTCAGAGTAAGACGTTTCCCTCAAACGGACAAAGGGTTTAATTACTTTGTCCAAATCAGCTCACACTCTTGTCCCGCAAAATGCCTATCTATAAACAGATCCGCCACCGCCACGACCGTCTGATCACACATCACAATCGGCGTACGGCGGCGCTGCCAACTCGGCACGCCATACTCTTGAAAGAGTTTCTTTAGCTTACGGCTATGACCACGCTCCTGCGGATGCGCGCTCAGACCTGTAGGGTCAAAGGTAATGCGCCATTGCTCGGTTGCATCGGGGACGCGCAATGACCCAAGTTGACTGCGGGCGAGCGTTAGCTGACCTAGATTATCCGGCAACATAACTGGTTGCTCGAGCTGCAATTGAGCGCTCCAGTCGCTAACATCGGCAGTGACTTGCACCCAATACAGAGCCCCCTGAAAGCGCCTCACCGTGCCCTTTGAGAGCTTTAACTCCGGGTTAGCATCCACGCCTGCACAAGCAACCGAATGCCAAAGCTGATCCATTTGTGCCTCACTTGGCATGCGCTCACCACAAGCTTCCAACCACATTCGCAGCAGGCGATTTTGATACGCTCGGCTCTTATTGATGATTGGGGGAAGCATCAGGCCGCCAAATTCATTGCAGTCAGCGGTCAGTTGCTCACCAAGCAACTCATCGATCAACGCTTCTTGCTCTGCGCACAGCCTTGCCGAACGCGCACTGGCCTCAAGGATTCCAGGCCATCGCTGTTTAAGGATCGGCGTAATTTGATGACGTAAAAAGTTGCGATCAAAGCGAACATCTTGATTGCTTTCATCCTCAACCCAACTCAAAGCCTGGCTCTGGGCGTAATCGTGCAGTGCCTCACGTGAGAGGGCCAATAAGGGCCGCACTAACCAACCACTGGCAAAAGGCATCATGCTTGGCATTGAGGCCAGTCCTTTCGGGCCGCTGCCGCGCTTGAGCGCCAGTAACAAGGTCTCAAGCTGATCATCCCCATGCTGTCCGGTAACCACTAGGGTTTGCGGCGTGACCTGAGCACGCAGCGCCTGGTAGCGAGCGTCGCGAGCAAGCTGTTCGATGCTCTGTCCTTGAGAGGTATCAAGTTGCACATGCGCAACAGTTAGCTCGACAGCCAACTCGGCACAGAGACGCTGACACTGCTGCGCCCAGTGATCGGCATTGGCGCTCAGGCCATGATGCACATGCAAGGCCCGACATTGGATGCCAAGCCGCTGTGCAAGCCGCGCGCACAAATGCAATAGAACCACCGAATCAAGCCCACCGCTGAGTGCCACCAGCAACTGGCTATCCGATTGAATATGGGGCTGCATATCGGCGTCAAACACCGCCTCAACGTTACTCATGGTTATTCATCTCATTCAAAAAAAAGGGCTGGCCTTAGCCAACCCTTGTGTTCTGTCACAATGTGCTTAACAGTAGCCGTAGCTCATCAAGCGCTGGTAGCGACGCTCAAGTAGTGACTCATTATCAAATTGCTCCAGCTCAGCCAGCTGTGCAAGCAACTGCGATTTCATCGCCTCAGCAACCGCCGGATAATCACGATGCGCGCCGCCAAGTGGCTCCTCGATAATATTATCAATCAACTCAAGCTCTTTCAGACGCGGCGCGGTCAGTCCCATCGCCTCTGCGGCCTGAGGGGCTTTCTCTGCATCACGCCACAAAATCGATGCACAACCCTCTGGGGAGATCACCGAATAAGTCGAGTACTGCAGCATATTCACGTAATCACCCACACCAATAGCCAGTGCGCCGCCTGAGCCACCTTCACCAACGACGTTACAAATCACTGGCACTTTCAAACCCGCCATTACCTTCAGGTTAGTGGCAATCGCCTCTGATTGACCACGCTCTTCAGCGCCAACCCCAGGGTAAGCACCTGCGGTGTCAATAAAGGTAATGATCGGCATGTTAAAACGCTCAGCCATTTGCATTAAGCGCAACGCCTTGCGGTAGCCCTCTGGTTTCGGCATACCAAAGTTACGTTTCACCTTATCCTTGGTTTCACGTCCCTTCTGATGCCCAATCACCATCACAGGTCGCCCCTCTAATCGTGCAATACCGCCAACAATCGCTTTGTCGTCGGCGTAGGCGCGATCGCCTGCAAGCTCATCGAACTCAGTGAAGATATGCTCGATATAGTCTAGCGTGTAGGGACGCTGTGGGTGGCGAGCCAACTGCGCTGTCTGCCAAGCAGTCAAGTCGCTAAAAGTCTTTTGCTTGAGTTCTAAGCTCTTCTTTTCAAGCTGTTGGATCTCTTTATCTAGGTCCACAGCGCTCTCGCCGCCGTGACGAGTGACATCACGCAGAGCTTCAATCTTGGCTTCTAATTCTGCAATCGGCTTTTCAAATTCTAAAAAAGTTAGGCTCATCTATAGATCCTTGTTTACTCGATTTACCGCAACGTTATCCGTGACAGTCGAGGTTAGTGAAATTCGAGTTCTACCTGGTGCTTACCAAGTAGCTGTTTTAATTCGTCTAGTAAGGTATCACTTGGGGTCACACGCCATTGGGTGCCCATGGTAATACGCGCACGTGCATCAGACCGCTGATAGTATACATGGACTGGCACTGTACCGGCCCTATGTGGTTCTAATATCTGGCTAAAGCGCTCAAAAAATGTGTCATTGATCTGTGATTGGTTAATAGAAATGGACAGACCACGGGCGTACTTCTCACGCGCCGACCCCAGGTCCATAACCTCGCGCGCAGACATTTTAAGTCCACCGTTGAAGTCATCAAAGCTGACCTGTCCAGAAACCACCAAAATTTTGTCTTGTTCCAATAAATCAGCATACTTTTCAAGCGCATCAGAGAACAGCATCACCTCCATCCGACCACTTCGATCATCAAGAGTCATAATCCCGATACGGGTCCCGCGCTTGGTGGTCATCACACGTGAGGCGATAACCAGTCCTGCTACGGTCACGCTCTGGTCGCGACGGGTTGGGGTGGCATCTTTGAGTCGGCAACTGGTGTACTTACCTAGCTCTTTGAGGTACTCATTGACTGGGTGGCCGGTCAAATATAGCCCTAGGGTACTACGCTCACCCTCAAGCCAGACCTTTTCAGGCCATGGTGGAACTTGTGTGTATTTGTGCTCAACCTCATCAGGCGCGTCAGTTAACACGCCAAACATATCACTCTGACCAAACGCCTCAGCTTGGTGGTGCTGCGCCGCCGCCTTAACCGCGTCATCCAGCGATGCCATCAAAGCGGCACGATGCGGGCCTAAGCGGTCTAGCGCGCCTGCATAGATCAGCTTCTCAATCACGCGCTTATTGACCTTTTTAAGATCAATCCGTGCACAGAAATCAAACAGATCTTTAAAGTGACCGTCTTTTTCTCGCGCTTCTAAGATAGCGTCAATCGGCCCCTCACCAACCCCTTTGATCGCCCCAATACCGTAAACAATTGCGCCTTTTTCATCGACGTTAAAGCGATATAAGCCCGAGTTAATATCTGGTGGCAATACCGTCAGCTTCATGCGCAAACATTCATCCACCAGACCAACCACCTTCTCGGTGTTGTCCATATCAGCGGTCATTACCGCCGCCATAAACTCCGCCGGGTAGTGGGTTTTAAGCCACAGGGTTTGATAGGAAACCAGAGCATAAGCAGCTGAGTGAGATTTGTTAAAGCCGTAGCCGGCGAACTTCTCCACCAAGTCGAAGATTTTCATCGCCAACTCGCCGTCTACGCCATTCTTAACCGCGCCATCCTCAAACGTTGCACGCTGTTTGGCCATCTCTTCTGGTTTTTTCTTACCCATTGCACGGCGCAGCATATCTGCACCACCCAAGGTATAGCCAGATAGGACCTGGGCAATCTGCATTACCTGCTCTTGGTACAAGATGATGCCGTAGGTCGGGTCAAGGATCTCTTTGAGCGACTCGTGCTGCCATTTTTCGTCTGGGTAAGAGATCGCCTCACGACCATGCTTACGGTCAATGAAGTTATCTACCATGCCTGACTGAAGTGGACCAGGACGGAAGAGCGCAACCAGTGCGATGATGTCCTCAAAACAGTCTGGCTGCAGGCGCTTGATCAGCTCTTTCATCCCGCGCGATTCAAGCTGGAATACCGCCGTCGTCTCCGAGTTCTGCAAAAGGCGGAACGATGCCTCATCCTCCAGTGGAATCGACTCAATCCGCACCGGCTCAATCCCCTCTCGCTCAAGGCGTGGGTTGATAAGGCCGAGCGCCCAGTCAATGATGGTTAGGGTTCTTAGGCCCAAGAAGTCAAACTTGACCAGGCCTGCGGTCTCTACATCGTTCTTATCGAACTGAGTAACCGGGAAGTGACCCTCAGCATCGGCATAAATCGGCGCAAAATCGGTGATCGTGGTGGGTGAGATCACCACGCCCCCGGCGTGTTTACCTGCGTTACGTGTGCACCCTTCAAGAATACGACACATATCAATCAGGTCTTTAACCTCCTCATCGCGCTCATAGAGCTCAGGCAGCGCCGGTTCAGCCTTGAAAGCTTTTTCCAGCGTCATACCAGGATCAGGTGGGATCAGTTTCGAGATGCGATCGACAAAGCCAAATGGATGACCCAGCACACGGCCAACATCACGGATCACCGCCTTGGCCGCCATGGTACCAAAGGTGATGATCTGCGATACCGCGTCACGACCGTACATTTCGGCGACGTGGTCAATCACCTGATCACGCTTATCCATACAGAAGTCGACATCAAAATCGGGCATCGAGACACGTTCTGGGTTCAAAAAGCGCTCAAACAGCAGGTCGTATTCAAGTGGGTCCAAGTCAGTAATTTTCAGTGCGTAAGCCACCAACGAGCCCGCACCCGAGCCACGCCCAGGGCCAACCGGAATATCATTATCCTTAGACCACTGAATAAACTCCATTACGATCAGGAAGTAACCAGGGAACCCCATCTGGTTGATCACCTGCAGTTCAATCTCCAGGCGTTCATCGTACTCAGGACGCTTTTCCAATCGCACCTGTGGATCGGGGAACAGAAACTCAAGGCGCTCTTCTAGCCCCTCTTGCGACTTTTTCACCAAGAAGTCGGTTTCCAGCATGCCCTCGGTTGGGAACTCAGGTAGGAAGTACTCGCCAAGGCGCACCGTGACATTACAACGCTTGGCAATCTCGACACTGTTCTCCAGCGCCTCTGGAATATCGGCAAACAGCTCGCACATTTCCTGCTCGCTACGCAGGTACTGTTGTGGGCTGTAGTTTTTTGGTCGACGCGGATCATCTAAGGTGTAGCCATCATGGATGGCCACGCGAATCTCATGCGCATCAAACAAATCTTGGTCGATAAACACCACATCGTTGGTGGCAACAACAGGCAGCTGATGGTGCTCGGCGAACTCTAGGGCGAAGTGCAGGTAACTCTCTTCATCGGCGCGACCGGTGCGCGTCAGCTCAAGGTAAAAGCGGTCGGCAAAATGCTGCTGATAAAACTCAGCACATTGCGCAGCCAGTGCTTGGTTGCCCTTGAGCAGCGCTCGACCGATCTCGCCCTCTTTACCGCCAGAGAGCAAAATCAAACCCTTCGCATACTTGGCAAGCCACGCCTTATCCAACACCGGCTTATGCTGAACATGACCGCGCAGGTACGCTTCTGAAATCAAGATGGTGAGATTCTTGTAGCCTTCGTTGTCGGCAGCGAGGACCGTGAGTGACGTCAACTCATCGCCAAACTCCTCTGACTGAACCGCAAAGTCAGCACCGATGATCGGCTTGATACCTTTGCCGTGCGCATTGCCATAAAATTTTACCAACCCACATAAGTTGGTGAAGTCAGTCAATGCCATCGCTGGCATGCCAAGCTCAGCGACTTTACTCACCAAGGGTGGGACTTTGTTAATTCCATCCACCATGGAAAAGTCACTATGAATGCGAAGGTGTATAAACTTTGGGTCTGCCATTAAACGGTCCGGTTACTGTCTATCTTGGATCGATGCTCATGAAATTCTAACGCAATTTCATTCAATATCTATGCTTGATTCACGCCAACTGCTGCAATTTCCACCCAGTTTGGCCATATTTTTTCTACTCTAGGCCAAGGGCGCGCTTAACCGGTTTAAAGCTCTTACGATGTTGCTCAATCACCCCGTGCTGCTCTATAGCGGCAAAGTGTGCCTTGGTTGGGTAGCCCTTGTGCTGAGCAAAGCCAAACTGTGGGTGAAGCTTATCCAGCGCTTCCATCTCTTGGTCACGTACGACTTTAGCGATAATCGACGCAGCACTGATTTCTGCGACGCGCAAATCGCCCTTGACCACCGCTTGACTCGCCATCGGCAGCTCTGGGCAGCGATTGCCATCAATCAGCGCAAGGTCAGGTTGAACCGACAAGCCTGCAATCGCACGCTGCATGGCAACCATGGTCGCTTGCAGGATATTAAGCTCGTCGATCTCCTCTGGAGAGCAACGTCCTACAGACCATGCCAGCGCTTTCTGTTTTATCTCAGGCAGCAGCGCAAGGCGCTTCTTTTCCGAGAGTTTTTTTGAGTCGTTCAGCCCTTCAATTGGGTTATTCGGGTCAAGGATCACCGCTGCGGTGACCACATCGCCGACCAGCGGGCCACGGCCTACCTCATCAACACCTGCAACCAGCTGATAGCCTGCAGGGTATTCAAATTCTGGGAGCTCTAACGCTTTACTTGCCGCCATAATTAACCTCTATTTATTAATTTAAGTACGGCGTCCGCTGCCTGTTTGTCTGCACCCTTGCGAATCCACTGATGCATCTGGGTAAATTTATCTAGTACCTTCTGATTATCGCCCTCGAGCAACGCCTTGACCTCACGATAGAGATTGTCCACGCTGCACTCCTCTTGCAACAGCTCCGTCACCAAGGGCTCATCCGCTAATATGTTTGGCAAAGAGACGTATTTGGTCTTAAGCATGCGCTTGGCCAAAAAGGCGGTGATGGCATTCACTTTATAACCCACCACCATAGGTCTTTTGACTAGCATACACTCAAGCGCCACGGTGCCCGATGCAAGCATAACGGCATCGGAGGCTGTGATCACCGTGCGCGCGGTATCATTGACCAAAGTAAAATCCAGCTCAGGCGCGACTTGCTGCCAAGCCTGTTCAAACTGAGCACGGCGCTTGTCATTCACCAGCGCCACAACAAAGCCAAGCGTTGGATCATCCTGATGGAGGCGCTTACATGTCTCAATAAACGGCTCAGCCAGCATTGCCAGCTCGCCCCCACGACTGCCTGGTAACACCGCTAACCAGCGCTTGTCACTGGCAAGACCCAGTTCTTGACGCGCGGCTAGCTGATCCGATTCAAGCGGGATCGCATCAGCTAAAGTATGACCGATAAACTCACAAGGCACATTGAAGCGATCATAGAACGCCTTCTCGAAAGGCAGAAACGCCAGCACCAAATCGGTAGCCTTGGCAATGCCATGAATGCGATTTTGTCGCCAGGCCCATACTGAGGGACTAACGTAATGGACCGTGGTGATCCCAGCATGTTTAAGGTCACGCTCAAGACGCAGATTAAAGTCGGGCGCATCGATACCGATAAACACATCCGGTGGATTAGCGGTAAAATGTTTGACCAGCTCGGCCTTGACATGCAGTAAGCGCCTCAAGCGCCCAAGCACCTCGACCAGCCCCATCACCGCCAACTCTTCCATATCAAACAGCGACTGACAGCCTTGAGCGATCATCTTCGGTCCGCCGATACCGACAAATTCTGCATCTGGATAGACACGCTTGATCTCAGCCATCAAGCCCTCACCAAGCGTATCCCCGGATAACTCGCCTGCGACTATTCCAACCCGCAATGGTCTGGCCATAACTTTCTGTTCCTTAAAATGAAAAAAGACCGCCACGGGGGCGATCTTTTGCTAACCACCGCAAGCGTTGATTAACGAATGATACCACGCTCAGACTGCTCTAACATGTCACACATTGGCTGAACCGCTGGCCACTCTTGTGCCATTTCTGCTAGGGCTGCTTTCGCTTCATCCAACGACTTACCTGAACGATAAATCTCTTTGTAAGCGTTCTGCAGTGCACGCAGCTCAGCGCGCTCAAAACCATTACGTTTTAGCCCCACTAAGTTAAGACCAAATGGCGTCGCGTGATTGCCTTGAGCCAGTACGTACGGTAATACATCCTGAACCACTGCAGAACAGCCACCAATGTAGGCATAAGCGCCAACACTACAAAATGGATGGATAGCCGAAAGGGCCATCACACCCGCGTAATCGCCAACGGTCACATGACCGCCAAGGATGGAGTTGTTACCGATATGGGTGTGGTTACCGACAATCACATCGTGGGCAATGTGAGCATTGACACACAACAGGTTATCATCACCGATCACCGTGGTGCTCTTGTCTTGTACCGTGCCACGATGGATCTGTACGCTCTCACGAATCACGTTACGTGAGCCCACCACAACCGTGGTGTCTTCACCACCGTACTTCTTGTCTTGGTTCTCTTCACCAATAACCGCTTGTGGGAAGATACGGTTGTCATCACCGATGGTAGTATGTCCCTTGATCACCACATGCGACATGATCTCATTGCCTTCACCAATAACCACATCTTTGGTGATGTAGGTGAAAGGTCCAACCGTGGTGTTGGCACCAATCTTAGCACCCTCTTCGACAACTGCTGCCGGATGGATTTGAGCCGATTCATGGATCATATTAAAACTCTCTACGTGCACATTTTAGTTCAGCTGAGCACACAACCTCGCCGTCTACCTTGGCTACGCCATTAAAGGCTGCGATGCCGCGACGCTCTTTAAGAAATTCTACTTCAATGACCAACTGATCGCCTGGTGTTACTGGCTTACGGAATTTTGCATTATCAACACTCGCAAAGTAGTACAGTTCGTTACCTTGCGGCGCGCCAAACGATTTAAACGCCAAAAGACCCGTCGCCTGTGCCATCGCCTCTAGGATCATCACGCCAGGAAAAACCGGCAGTTGTGGAAAGTGACCAGTAAACTGTGGCTCGTTGACCGAAACGTTCTTGATCGCCTTCAGGAATTTCTCTTCTTCAAAATCTACCACTCGGTCGATCATCAAAAACGGGTAACGATGAGGCAATAGCTCTTGAATCTCAGTAATGTTCATCGTTTTATTTTCTGTAGTCACAGTCCTAATCCTTACTAATTTAATTCTTAATATTATACCCAAGCCCCTTGGGGCTGCACTTGGCAAATGTCAAAATAGTCAATAAATACGCCGCACCCTCAGGTGGTTGCTGACGATAAGCAACGGGCATACAAAAAGACTCGCCAAGCCAAGGTGTCCAACTCCATCCAGAGTCAGAGATAGTTGAAACGAAGAAAAAGACTCGCGAGATGCGAGTCTTTACAGTGTTTTGCCTGATGCACACTCCACTCGCTAAAAAGCAACTGGGCACGAGACGGCGGTTACTCAGACTCGAGCTTTTTCTCGACCGCCTTCAAGCGTTTGTTCATGTCATCGATTCGGTGTACACGGGTCGCGGTTTTGCGCCACTCTCGATTGGGTTGCAGCGGAATACCGGAGGAGTACATGCCCTTCTCCTCGATGCTGCGCATGACCATACCCATGCCGGTAATGGTTACGCCATCGGCAATATTAATGTGGCCATTAATCACCGACGCGCCGCCAATTACACAGTATTTGCCAATCGTGGTACTGCCGGCCACTACTGTACCACCAGCCATCGCCGTACCATATCCGATGTGCACGTTATGCGCGATTTGAATTTGGTTATCAAGGATAACATTGTCCTCGATTATGGTGTCATCCAAGGCACCACGGTCAATCGTGGTACAGGCACCGATTTCGACCCGATTACCAATACGCACAGTGCCGAGCTGCGGGATCTTAACCCACTCACCCTTATCATTGGCATAACCGAAACCATCCGCCCCGATCACCGTATTGGCTTGAACCAAGCAATCGCTGCCAATCTCAACCCGATGATAGATGCTCACATTTGACCACAACTGGGTGTTACTCCCCAGCTTGGCGCCTTGGCCGATAAAACAGCCAGCACCAATTACGACATTGTCACCTAGAACCGCCCCTGATTCGATAACGGCATTTGCCCCCACCGAAACATTGTCACCAAGCAAAACATCATCAGCAATCACCGCTGATGGCGCAATCTGATTCGCCGCTGCAGGCGTGGTATCCAGTGATTGAGTCACCTTAGCAAACGCAATATAAGGATCATCCACCACCAAGGCATTGCCTGGACAAAGCGCCAACTGCGCCTCTTTAACCATGATCACCGTTGCCTGGCATTCTGTGAGGTGTTTGGCGTACTTTGGGTTTGAAAGGAAGGTCACCTGACCCTCCAGAGCCTTGTCCATTGGCGCGACTTGAGACACTACTGCGCTGCTGTCTCCGTGCAGAGTGCCGCCCGTGATCTGGGCAAGTTGTTCTAGAGTCAATGTCGTCATCATCAATTATTTGATCGCTGAAATCACTTTTTCTGAAATGTTAAATTCTGGCTTAGCGTAAGACACGGCTTGAATGTCGATGATCATATCGTAGCCATCTTGCTCTGCCACTTTCTCTACTGCATCTTGGATTAGAATAAACAGTTTTTGCTGCTCTTCTGCTTCACGACGCGCAGACGCCTGCTCAAGAGACTGACCCTTGAGGCGGAATTCGTTTTCAAGCTGCGCGATCTCCATGCGCGCCTGCTCGATTTGCTCTTGGCTCATTAGCTCGCCATCGCGCTGCAGTTTCTCAACCTGAGTGCGCGCTTTGGCTTCAATCGATTTAAGCTCATCGGCTTTGTCTTTGAACTCATTTTGTAATTGCTGGAGAACCGCCTCACGCTGTGGCAGTGCTTGGAAAACCTGTGCGGTGTTGATGTAACCCACCTTTTGCGCGGCCTCAGCAGCATGGGCGAAAAAAGAAGAGCTCAGTACTACAAGGCTTAAACCAGCCGCTTTGATCATAGATTTCAAAATTTCATCCTCAATAGGGTTAGATGCGCAGCCTAGCAACAAGAAAACCGAAAAGGCTGCACAGGAGTCGAACGATAGCCTGTCACCAGACTATCGAGTTTTAGAAGGTGCGTCCAATGGTGAAAGTAAAGAATTCGTCATCATCGCCATCAAAGTCTTTCAACGGCTTAGCTAATGAGAAGACCAAAGGCCCCATCGGCGACATCCATTGCAGAGCCACACCGTACGAAGCACGGTAGTTGGTCCAGTCAGAATAATCGTAGTAGTAACGCTCACTCACTGTAGAGTCATAGAAGAACTCGGTGTCCCACACACTGGCCGCATCGACAAAGACACTGGTGCGCAGTTGACCGCGCATCTCATCAGAGGCGAATGGCGTTGGTACAATCAGCTCAAGGCTCGCCAGCGCGATCGCGTTACCACCCACCGAATCATCGGTTGCGGTAACACAGCCATTGTTACCACATGAGCCGTTGAAGTTGCTGTACACGGCACGTGGACCAGCGGTATTAGAACGGAAGCCACGCAGCGTGGTGAAACCACCCGCGTAGTAGTTCTCGTAGAACGGCAAGATGTTATCGCTGTCGCCCGTTGTACCATAGCCGTTACCGTAGCCAAGTCGACCACGCATCAAGAGAGAAAAATCATGCTTCTCTGTCAATGGGAAGTACTGACGGACATCATACTGAGCCTTAAAGTACTTCGCATCCGAGCCCGGTACAGTCACTTTGACAAAGGCACGCTGATGGTTACCGGCGGTTGGGAAAAAGCCTCGGTTGAGGTTATTACGCGTCCAAGATAGGTTGACGTCAAAATCATCGGTACGCAGTTCGTTTTGATCCCCCTGACCGATACTGCGCGCAAAGCGCTGCGCCTGGTCATAGGTCGGTACATTACCGATGTTGTTGTGGGTATAGCCAACACCAAACTCAAAACGGTTCAGTTCGTCAAATGGGAAACCCCAAGTCACCGAGGTACCGTAACTTTCGTTGGTATAGTCGATAATACCCGCTTCAGACGCCTCAAACTCGTTGTAGAAGATTGAACCGGCCAAGCTGACCCCATCGAGGTTCCAGTACGGGTCGCGGTAATCTAGGCTAACGTTCTTCTGATAGTCATTCATCATCGCGCTGACACCGACACGGTTACCTGTGCCCAAGAAGTTATCCTGCTGCAAACCTACCTGGAAGCTGACACCCGACTCGGTACCGTAGCCGACACCAAAGTTGATGCTACCTGAGTTGGCTTCCTTGACGTTGTACACCAAGTCAACCTGATCCTCACTGCCAGGCACGCGCACGGTTTGTACATCGACCGTCTCGAAGAAGCCAAGACGGTTAAGACGGTTTTTACCGGTCTCGATCGACTGGGAGTTCAGCCAGCTGCCCTCCATTTGACGCATCTCACGGCGCAACACTTCATCTTTGGTGGAGTTGTTGCCGGTAAAGCGAATGTCTCGCACATAAATGCGGTTACCCGACTCAACGTTCACCACAAGAGATACCTGCTGATTCTCATCATCAAACTCAGGCATGGTCGTTACCTGAGGGTAGGCATAGCCTGCCTCACCAAGGATACGCTTTATTCCTTCCTCAAGGCGCGTAACCTCAGAACCGTTGTAGGTATCCCCTGGTTTAAATGGCACTAAGGCGTTAAATTCTGCCTGTTTGCCAATCAAATCACCGCGGAACTTGACTTGGTCGATGGTATAAGGTTCGCCCTCGTCCAAGCCTAGGGTGATATAAACGCCCTTCTTATCAGGAGAGATAGCGACTTGGGTTGAATCAAGCTGGAACTTGAGATAACCACGGTCGTAATAGAACGAACGCAACGCCTCAAGGTCGCCGGCAAGGACCTGCTTTTGGTACTTGTCGTCAGCCAGAAAGTTCCACCAAGCCACATTCACATTGAGGTTAAAACGATTAAGGAGCTCTTGGTCACTAAAGGCTTCGTTACCAAGGAAGTTAATTTGTTCGATCTTCGCCGAAACACCCTCAGTAAAGACAAATTTCAGGTCTGCACGGTTACGTGGCAGGGGCGTAACAACCGCTTGTACTTGAGCGTTGTATTTACCGACACTGTAATAAAAATCCTCGAGCCCCTTTTCAATCGACGATAGCGTGGTGCGATCAAGCGCCTCACCCTTACGTACGCTTGAAGCATCAAGGTTTTGTTCCAACTGCTCATCTTTAATCGCGCTGTTGCCTGAGAAAGAGATACTGGCGATCGTTGGACGCTCAGTAACACGAGCAATCAATACATCGTTTTCACGCAGAACTTGGATATCTTCGAAGTTACCTGAGGCGTAAAGAGAACGAATGATCTCAGCAATGTCTTGTTGATCAATCTCATCTCCGACCCTTACAGGCATGTTTAACAGCGCCGCACCAAGCGCTACGCGTTGCAATCCTTCGATCTGAATATCCTGTACCACAAAGCTCTCTGAAGCTTGAGCGGACAGGCTGGTTGCAAGCAGCGTTGCTAGCAGCGTTTTGTTCATCGCCATAAGTTGTTAGTTATTCCTTACTACTCACTACTGCCTTATCTACAGGCGCGCAAAATCATTAAAGATAGCCACTGCCATTAGGGCAAAAATAATCATACCGCCGACGCGATAACCCATCTCTTGAATTTTCTCTGGCACTGGACGGCGAGTCACCGCCTCAACAGCAAAAAACAGCAGATGGCCACCGTCAAGCATCGGCAATGGCACTAAATTTATTATTCCAAGGTTGATACTAATCAGGGCGAGGAAACCAAGAAAGTACACTAAACCATAGTCGGCGGTCGCACCCGCCCCTTGGGCAATGGAAATCGGTCCGCTTAAGTTGTTCAGACCAACATCACCGACAATCAGTTTTTTGAGCATGGTAACCGTCAAGCCGATCACCTGCCCGGTCTTTTCGACCGCTTTGCCCACTGACTCAAATACACCATATTGCAGGTCGAAGCGATAGTCTTGTGGCCATTCTGAGACCTGAGGAGCAATACCAGCAAAACCTACATCATCGCGCCCACGTTCAGAACGTGAATGGGGAATAAGCGTAACATTGACGTTTGTACCATCACGCGCAACCAACACCTCAATCGGGCTGTCAGGACTTGATTGAATCGCCTCTACGACTTGCTCCCAGCTTGGCGACTCGATGCCGCCAATCGCAATGATTTCATCTCCCACTTGCATACCTGCTCTCGCCGCTGCACCATCCTCCGCGACGTTAGTCAATACGGACTGAATTTCCGGGGTATAAGGGCGAAAGCCGAGTGACGTCAATGCAGACTCGCGCTCTGGGTCAAATTGCCACTCAGTTAAATCCAGGGTTTTAATCTCGGCGCTACCGACTCGCTCTGGTGTGGTCACCGTCAGTGTCATGCGCTCATCACCAATGTGTGCGATCAGCCCCATGTTAACCGATTCCCAGTCTCGCGTTTTGACGCCAGAAACTTCAATAAGTTCCATGCCAGGTTGCAATCCGGCTTCTGCGGCGATCGATTGAGGGGTCACTTGCCCTACCACCGGCTTCACTGCAGGCACACCAATCAAAAAAACCAGCCAATAAGCGAAGATAGCAAAAGCGAAGTTAAACGCAGGACCAGCCGCTACGATAGCGGAGCGCTGCAGGAGAGGTTTCTTATCAAAAGCAAACTGTTGCTCGCTGGCCGGCACGTCATCAACGCGGCCATCAAGCATTTTAACGTAGCCACCGAGTGGGATAATCGAGACACTGTACTCTGTGCCATCTTTACCAATGCGCGACCAGATAGACTTACCAAACCCGATAGAGAATTTTTCAACCCTCACACCACAGCGGCGTGCCACCCAGAAGTGACCGAATTCGTGTACGGCAACCAAAATGCCAAGCGCGATGACGAAGGAGGCGAAATTCCATAAAATACCGGTCATAACTAGCGTTCCTTTAGCGATTCGTGTGCGAGTGTACGAGCCATTCTATCGAGGTCAATCAGGCTTTCCAAGTCATAGCTGCGTGAGTGTAGGTTCATCGCACAGGCTTTGTTCAACACCTTCTCATTGATGCGAGCAATATCGGTAAAGCGGATTTGCCCCTGCAAGAAGGCCTCAACCGCTATCTCATTGGCTGCATTGATGGCCGTCGTGGCATGCTGCCCCTCATAACAGGCGTCAATCGCCAACTTAAGGCAAGGGTAGCGCTGATAATCCGGCGCCATAAACGTCAACTGGCCAAGAGTGGTAAAATCCAAAGCACCGACACCCGATGGGGTACGCTGCGGATACGACATCGCGCAAGCAATCGGGGTCGCCATATCTGGCTCACCCATCTGGGCTAGCACCGAGCCATCGTTGTACTGCACCATCGAATGGATCACCGATTGAGGGTGAATAATCACCTCAAGCTGTTCACGTGCGGCATTAAATAACCACTTAGCCTCGATATACTCAAGACCCTTGTTCATCATCGTCGCAGAATCCACCGAGATTTTGGGTCCCATTGACCAATTCGGGTGAGCAATCGCTTGCTGCGGCGTGACGTGTTCAAGTTGTTCTACGTCGGTGTAACGAAAAGGTCCGCCCGAGCCCGTGAGCAAAATCTTGCTCACGCCATGCGCGGTCAGATCGCAATGTCCCATTTGCGTTTGAATATCACGATTCAAACACTGAAAAATCGCGTTGTGCTCACTGTCAACAGGCAGCAGCTCAGCGCCCGAGGCCTGCACAGCATCGATAAACACCTGCCCTGACATCACCAGTGCTTCTTTATTCGCCAGTAGGATTCGCTTACCCGCCTTAACCGCGGCCAGCGTCGGCACCAGACCCGCAGCGCCGACAATCGCCGCCATCACGGTATCCACCTCAGACAGCGTCGCAACCTCGACCATACCCTCAACACCGGCCAGGACTTGAGTGGCTAGCGAATGCTTGTGAATAGCTTGTTCGAGAAGGCGTGCAGCCTGTTTGTCCGCCATGACCGCATAGCGCGGCTGCCACTTAATACACAGCTCAAGCATCTTCTGATGGTTAGACCCAGCGGCGATCGCCACCACCGAGTAGAGCTCGGGATTATTTTCGATAACTTTGAAGGTGCTGGCGCCAATCGATCCTGTGGCGCCAAGGATAGTAAGCTTTCTCATTAAAACAACCGATAAAATCAGGGTCAGACGATATCGCCTGACTTAGAATACGTAGTAAAGGAAAGCAAAGACCGGGAACGCTGCCGTGAGGCTATCGACGCGATCTAGAATCCCACCATGACCGGGAATAAGGTTACTGCTGTCTTTGATGCCAGCCACTCGTTTAAACATGCTTTCCACAAGATCACCCAAAACCGAAATAATCACAGTCAGCAAGGTAATCATCAGCATGCTGCCAGTACTTGAGAACTCAAGCTCAAAGCCTTTCGCTGCCAAAAGCGCCACCACAAATGCCGTCACAATGCCGCCGATAAGCCCCTCAATCGTCTTATTAGGACTGACGTGAGGTGCCATCTTGCGCTTACCAAAGGCACGGCCTGCGAAGTAGGCACCGCTGTCCGCTGCCCAAACAATCAAGCACACGAATAGCACCAACTTAGCGCCGTAGTAGGGTTGCTCAAGGACACTATCCGCGCGCAACATAACGATACTCCACAAGAACGGAAGTAAAGTCAGCATGCCGAACACATGTCGCAGCGGGCACGAGTCAGACCAAAACTTGGCCGACTTAGGATAACTCAGTGCTAGGGCTGAAGCGAACAACCACCAAACACTGCCGATGGCCAACAAGGCAATGTGCCCTGCACCAACGGAGTTGAGGCTCTGCGCGTCAAAAGGAAGAACAACAAAAGAGAGCGCCGTGACAATCACTATCGGAAGCAGGGCAAGAGGGCGTGATTGCTGACCAACAAACTGGGTCCACTCCCACGCGCCAAGGAGGGTAATAAGGGTAATCGCGGATACAAAAAAACCTAGGGGTAAGAAAAAAATACCCAAAATAACAAGAGGTGCGAGTATCAACGCAGTAATTATTCTTTGCTTCAAACTTTATGTCCTACTCTATGATGAAGTCATTAGAGCTTTCACTTGCTCACCAGTGCAACCAAAACGGCGCTCGCGATTGATAAACCAGGTCACCGCCTCAATAAGATTGTCCTCACCAAAATCCGGCCAGTAGACAGGGGTAAAGTACATCTCTGCGTAAGCCAACTGCCACAGCATAAAGTTACTAATGCGACATTCACCACTGGTGCGGATCAAAAGATCAACCTCAGGCAAATCTGACATGGTCAAGTGCGAGGTGATCAATGATTCGTCGATCGCCTCTGCAGCCACCTGGCCTTGCTCAACCAACTTAGCAATCTTGCGCGTCGCTTGGGTGATATCCCATTTGCCGCCATAGTTAGCAGCAATGTTGATCACCATCCCGGTGTTGTTTGCCGTCAATGCTTGTGCCTTGGCAATCTTATCTTGCAGGCGCGAACTGAAGCGCTGCGTGTCGCCAATCACACGTAAGCGTAGATTATTTTGGTGCAGCTTTTTGACTTCTGTTGATAGAACGGTAATAAACAGCTCCATCAATACGCCGACTTCTTCTTCAGGGCGCTGCCAGTTCTCACTACTAAACGCGAAGAGCGTCACGGCCTTGATGCCCAGTTGGCTGGCTGTTGAGATGGTCTTGCGCACGGATTTTACCCCGTTCTTATGACCAAACACTCTTGGTTTACCCTGCTCTTTCGCCCAACGACCATTGCCGTCCATAATAATGGCAATATGCTGTGGGAGACTGTCAGAGGCGAGTTGGTTAGTTTGCATAAGCGTTACAATTGGAAGTGAAATAGATGATAGATAAATAAGAAACGCTGTGACACAGCACAGCGTTTTAGGGAGAGAGTAAGAGGGATTATACTTCCATCAACTCTTTTTCTTTTGCAGCAAGAACTTCATCAACCTTTTTCACTGCCGCATCGGTCAGCTTCTGGATTTCGTCTTGTGCTTTGCGATCTTCGTCTTCTGAGATCTCTTTGTCTTTTAGCAATGCTTTAAGATCGTTATTTGCGTCACGACGGATGTTACGGATAGCAACACGACCACCTTCAGCTTCACCACGTACAATCTTAACTAGGTCTTTACGACGCTCTTCTGTTAGCGGTGGTAGTGGAACACGGATAATCGTGCCCGCAGACATTGGGTTTAGACCTAGGTCAGACGTCATGATCGCTTTTTCGACTTTTGGCGTTAGCTCTTTGTCGAATACCGTGATCGCCAGCGTACGTGCATCTTCTGCGACTACGTTAGCTACCTGGTTTAGAGGCGTTGGCGCACCGTAGTACTCAACTGAGATACCCGCTAGTAGGCTTGGGTGTGCACGACCTGTACGTACTTTAGAAAGGGTGTTACGTAGAGCTTCAACGCTCTTGTCCATGCGCTCTTGAGCGTCTTGTTTGATCTCGTTAATCACAATCTCACCTTAATATTGTTTTCTTTGCCGCTTATCAGGTGGTCATTGGCACCCGATGCCACGGTAGAATGAGGTCTAACAGAACCGAATCTCGACATTCTATCAGAACTCAAAGGCTTGGGGGAATTTCCTCAAGCCTTTCTTTATCAGAGTTTATTCTGCGTCACTAATTAGTGTGCCTTCCGCTTCACCCATCACCACGCGGCGAAGAGCACCTGGCTTGTTCATGTTGAACACACGGATTGGCATTTTGTGGTCGCGCGCTAGGGTAAACGCCGCTAGATCCATCACTTTCAGCTCTTTTTCTAGCACTTGCGTGTAAGAAAGGTGGTCAAGCAGTTCAGCATCTGGGTTTGATACTGGGTCAGCCGTAAACACGCCATCAACCTTAGTTGCTTTTAGTACCACGTCAGCCTCGATCTCGATGCCGCGCAGACACGCTGCAGAGTCAGTGGTAAAGAATGGGTTACCAGTACCGGCAGAGAAGATCACCACGCGACCAGTGCGCAGTTGGCTGATTGCGTCTGCCCAGTTGTAGTCGTCACACACACCTTTTAGTGGGATAGCAGACATCACGCGTGCATTAACATAAGCACGGTGCAGCGCATCGCGCATCGCCAGGCCGTTCATTACAGTTGCTAGCATACCCATATGGTCACCCACAACACGGTTCATGCCCGCTTCAGCAAGGCCAGCACCACGGAACAGGTTACCACCACCGATAACCACACCCACTTGAACACCCAGTTCAACCAGTTCTTTTACTTCTTGAGCCATACGATCAAGGATGGTTGGATCGATACCAAAGCCTTCGTCGCCTTGAAGTGCTTCGCCGCTCAGTTTTAACAGGATTCGTTGATATGCTGGTTTAGGGTTTGTAGCCATGGAGTTTACCTTCCAGTAGAGAGTTATTGATTAACAGTCACGAATTGAAACTATTAAGTCCGCAATTCCAATTCATCACGATTAAACCCATCTCACAAAAAGACCGCAGCCAAGGCTACGGTCTAATCATTGAGCAAGTCAGAAAGGATTAACCTTTTTGAACTGCAGCAACTTCGTCAGCGAAGCTCATTTCTTCCGCTTTCTCGATACCTTCACCAACTTCTAGACGTACGAAGTTAGTTACAGCAGCGCCGCGCTCTTTTAGGATTTCGCCTACAGATTTCTTAGGCTCCATTACGAACGCTTGACCAGTAAGAGAGATTTCGCCAGTGAATTTCTTCATGCGGCCAACAACCATCTTCTCAGCGATCTCAGCAGGCTTGCCTTCGTTCATTGCGATTTCAACTTGAACCGCTTTCTCTTTTTCAACTACGTCTGCAGGTACGTCTTCTGGGTTAACGAACTCTGGACGTGAAGCAGCAACGTGCATTGCAACGTGCTTAAGAGTTTCTGCGTCGCCAGAACCAGCAACAACAACACCGATCTTCTCACCGTGACGGTAAGCAGAGATAGCTTCGCCTTCAACGTATTGTACGCGACGGATGTTGATGTTTTCACCGATTTTAGCTACTAGAGCAACGCGAGTTTCTTCGAATTTCGCTTGAAGCTCTTCAGCAGTTGCTTTAGTGGCAAGTGCGTCAGCAGCCACTTCTTCAGCGAAAGCAGTGAAGCTAGCATCTTTAGCAACGAAGTCAGTTTGGCAGTTAACTTCAAGAAGAACAGCAACACCGTTTTCTTCTTTGATGATGATTGCGCCTTCAGCAGCTACGTTACCTGCTTTCTTAGCAGCTTTAGCAGCGCCAGACTTACGCATGTTTTCGATTGCTAGTTCGATGTCGCCGTTAGTTTCAACAAGCGCTTTCTTACATTCCATCATACCTGCGCCAGTACGTTCGCGCAGTTCTTTAACTAGAGCAGCAGTTACAGCCATTCTCTGTTCCTCGGTTGATTCTAAATAAGGTAAAAATCAGGGGCCGCTTGGGGGCCCCTGTAACTAACTATAACTTAGTTTATGTGAACAGATAATTTCACGCAAACCAAGATTAACAGTGAGCCGCTATTATTCAGCTTCTACGAAACCATCTTTGTCAGCAGCTTGAGCTACGTCTTTGTTACGACCTTCTGTAACCGCAGATGCAGCAGCGTTTAGGTAAAGCTGTACTGCACGGATTGCATCGTCGTTACCTGGGATAACGAAGTCAACGCCGTCTGGGTTAGAGTTAGTATCAACTACAGCGTAAACTGGGATACCTAGGTTGTTAGCTTCTTTAACTGCGATGTGCTCGTGATCAGCGTCGATTACGAATAGAGCGTCTGGTAGGCCGCCCATATCTTTGATACCACCAAGAGATTTCTCTAGCTTCTCCATTTCGCGAGTACGCATTAGAGCTTCTTTCTTAGTTAGCTTCTCAAAAGTACCGTCTTGAGCTTGAGCTTCTAGGTCTTTTAGACGCTTGATAGACTGACGAACAGTTTTGTAGTTAGTTAGCATACCGCCAAGCCAGCGGTTGTTAACGTAGAATTGGTTGCTTGCAATAGCAGCTTCTTTAACAGCTTCAGATGCAGCGCGTTTTGTACCTACGAATAGTACTTTACCTTTCTTCTCGCCAACTTTAGCAAGTTCTGCTAGAGCGTCGTTGAACATAGGTACAGTTTTTTCTAGGTTGATGATATGAACTTTGTTACGAGCACCAAAGATGAATGGCTTCATTTTTGGGTTCCAGTAACGAGTCTGGTGACCGAAGTGAACACCAGCTTTTAGCATATCGCGCATTGATACAGTTGCCATTTTAAAATCCTCTATGGGGTTAGGCCTCCACATCCCCCATGTATCCGACCCTGCCTAAAAGCGGGCACCCCGGAACATGTGTCGGAATGTGTGTGATTTAAAGTTAAGTGTAGAATCTACCGCAGCATCGCCGATAACGAAGACAACTGTGATGATTCCGGCGCGCTTTATACCATATTTTTACCGCTTTAGGCTAGTAAAATCTCGCTAAAGTCACCCATCCTGTAAAGGTAGACGCGAGATGCAGTCGCTTCTCACTTACACGTACAGACTTATCCTGATAGAATAGTCGCCAGCAACCAACCTGCGCGAGCAGCTTATTGAGAAAGATTTATGTCAATCAAAATCAAAACAGAACAAGAAATCGAACGTATGCGTCTGGCGGGCAAACTCGCAGGCGAGATTCTTGAAATGATCGAGCCACACATCAAAGAGGGTGTGACAACCGAAGAGTTAAACCAGATTTGTCACGACTACGCACTCGAGCGTGGCGCGTACTCGGCGCCTCTGGATTACCATGGCTTCCCTAAATCAATCTGTACCTCAATCAACCACATCGTGTGTCACGGCATCCCAGCCACACAAGACGAGATGGGCAGCAATGGTCAGCTCAAGCCAGCGGTATTGAAAAATGGCGACATCATTAACGTCGACATCACAGTGATCGTCCCAGATGATGAGAGCGCAGACCTATCAACCCGTCCAGCCGGTTACCACGGCGACACCTCTAAGATGTTCCTAGTTGGTGATGTGTCTCCAGCAGACAAGCGCCTATGTATGGTTGCGCAAGAAGCGCTGTACATTGGTATGCGCAAGGTTAAACCAGGCGCAACCGTTGGCGACATCGGCACCGCGATTGAGAAGTACATCAAAGACAACAACAAGAAAAACCCACGTAACAAGTTCTCTATCGTTAAGGACTTCTGTGGCCACGGCATCGGTAATGAGTTCCACGAAGAGCCGCAAGTCGTCCACTATCGAAACGCTGACCGTCGCATCCTCAAAGAAGGCATGTGCTTCACCATCGAGCCAATGATCAACGCCGGCAAATTCGGCTGTAGCGTCGACGCCGAAGATGACTGGACAGTCTACACCGGCGATGGCAAAAACTCAGCCCAGTGGGAACACACGGTTGTGGTGACTAAAGACGGCTGTGAAGTCCTAACCCTACGTTCAGACGACACCATCCCACGCCACATGAACAACAGTTAAGTCTCGGGGACGTTTCACTTCGAGTATCACTCCGTTCCGAGGAGCGAGGAGTCCAAACACGCTGGACACTCCTCGCTTCCTGTAGGGCATCGCCCGTCCTCGCACCTCGCCCCTTTAGTTTTTTGTAACATCAGTCCTATGCTTTTGATAAAGTACTTTTATTATTGCTTGCACGGAATGCATCTATGTCGATTCAATCACCCTTGACATTGGAAGAGCAGCAGCTCTCCATCACCGCTCTCAAACAGCAACTCGAGCAATTTGCTGAGCACCAAAAACAGCAGTTTTTTAACCACCAGTCGATTACCGAATTGGTGCTCGGTCGCTCCAATTATATGGACAGCCTGCTCGAGAGGCTGTGGCAACACTTTGGCTTTAATGAGCTGCCGCATATCAGCCTAGTTGCCGTTGGCGGCTATGGGCGTGCTGAGCTACACCCACTGTCAGATATCGATATCCTGATTGTCTCTAAGCTCACCCTGCCCAACCATTTAGAGGCTAAGGTCAGTGAGTTTATTACCTTGTTATGGGACTTGCGCCTTGAGGTGGGTCATGCGGTGCGCACCGTGTCTCAGTGTGCTGAGATTGCACGCGATGACCTGACCGTAGCAACCAATCTGCAAGAAGCTCGCCTGCTGTGCGGCTGTGAAGAGACCTTCTCACTGCTTGAGCAAGAGATCCATTCAGAGCAATTCTGGCCAAGTGAGGTGTTTTATAAAGCCAAACTCGAAGAGCAGAAAGAGCGTCATGCGCGCTATCACGACACCACCTATAACCTAGAGCCGGACATCAAATCGACCCCTGGTGGCCTGCGTGATATCCACACCCTAAGCTGGATTGCCCGTCGCCACTTTGGTGCGACCTCGCTACTGGAGATGAGCCGCTACGGCTTTCTCACCGATGCTGAGTATCGCGAGCTGCTGGAGTGCCAAGACTTCCTCTGGCGCGTGCGCTTTGCGCTGCATATCGACCTGCGCCGCTACGACAACCGTCTGACCTTCGCCCATCAAGCCAATGTCGCCGAGCACCTGGGTTATGTCGGTGAAGGGAATCGCGGTGTTGAGATGATGATGAAGGAGTTCTATCGCACCCTACGCCGGGTTGCTGAACTGAATAAGATGCTGCTGAAGATCTTCGACCAAGCGATTCTCAACAACGGCGTTGCCGAAGATGCAGTTGTATTGAGTGATGATTTCCAGCGTCGTGGCAAATTGATTGAAGCGCGCAAGCCTGCGCTGTTCCAAGCTCGCCCCGACACCATCTTGGATATGTTCCTGCATATCGCCAACGACTCGACCATCGAGGGCGTGGCACCGGCTACCATGCGTCAATTACGCACCGCCAGACGTCGCCTTAATAAGTTCCTGCACGAGCTGCCAGAAGCGCGCGAGAAATTTATGGCACTGTGTCGCCATCCCAACTCACTGCACAAGGCATTTAGCCTAATGCACCGTCTGGGAGTGCTCTCTGCCTACCTGCCACAGTGGAGCCAAATTGTTGGTCAGATGCAGTTTGACCTATTCCATGTTTACACCGTGGACGAGCATAGTATGCGCCTGCTCAAGCACATTAATGGCTATAGCTACGCGAAAAACCGCGATAAGCACCCTATCTGCTGTGAGGTCTTCCCACGTATCCAGAAGAAGGAGCTACTCATCCTCGCCGCCATCTTCCATGATATCGGTAAGGGGCGCGGTGGTGATCACTCTGAGATTGGTGCTGTCGAAGCATACGACTTCTGTCTTGAGCATGGCCTGTCAAAACCAGAATCTAAACTGGTCTCTTGGCTGGTGCAAAACCACCTTCTTATGTCGGTTACCGCGCAGCGTCGCGATATCTATGACCCTGAGGTGATCACCGAGTTTGCTAAGAAGGTCCGTGACGAAGAGTATCTAGAGTTTCTGGTCTGTCTGACGGTTGCCGATATCTGCGCCACCAACCCAGAGCTGTGGAACAGTTGGAAACGCACCCTACTCGCTGAGCTGTTCTACTCTACTCAGCGCGCGTTGCGCCGTGGCCTGGAAAACCCAGTCGATGTGCGCGATCGCATTCGCCACAACCAGCACCTCGCCTCGGCTATTTTACGCAAAGAGGGCTTCACCGCTCGTGAGATTGAGGTGCTATGGCAGCGCTTTAAGGCCGATTACTTCCTGCGCCACACCCACAAGCAGATCGCTTGGCACGGCATGAACCTATTGCGCCATGAAGACCCAGAGCAGCCAATGGTCCTTATCAGTAAGAAGGCAACGCGAGGCGGCACTGAGGTGTTTGTCTACAGCAAGGATCAGCAATCTCTATTCGCGACTGTGGTTGCCGAGCTCGACCGACGTAACTTTAACGTCCACGATGCGCAAGTAATGACCAGCAAAGATGGCTTTGTTCTCGATACCTTTATGGTGCTTGACCAGCATGGCGAGGCGATCGATGAGTCGCGTCACAAGGCGGTGATTAAACACCTATTGCACGTACTTGAAGACGGCAGACCAACCAAGATCCGCACCAGACGCGCACCGCGCAACCTTAAGCACTTTAAGGTCAAAACGCGGGTCAACTTCTTGCCAACCAAGAGTAAAAAGCACTCGTTTGTCGAGTTTGTCGCCTTGGACACCCCTGGCCTGCTCGCCAAGGTCGGGGCGACGTTCTCCGAGCTGGATATCAGTATCCATGCCGCTAAGATCACCACTATCGGTGAGCGCGCGGAGGATTTCTTTATCATCACCGGTCCAACCGGCGGCAAGCTGGATGCAGAGCAAGAGCAGCAACTGACAGAATCACTGAAAAAGAGTGTCTCAGAGCTCGCACCAGAATAGCGAACTCGTGCACAACTCACTGGTTTTTCATTAAAAGAGGCCGCAGCTCACTGTCGAGATGCGGCCTCTACTGTTACAGTTATTAAAAGGTTCATTGCGATATTCATGCTTACGAGCCGTTCAGATGATAACTCTAGTCAGTCATGCTCTACCCAGTAAATAAGAGAGGCCTGTTATGTTCCCCAACCTCAATGGTTTAGGCATTCAAGACCCAATGCAGATCGAGCGCTATTCCCTACGTCAAGAAGCACATAAAGACGTGCTCAAAATCTATTTTCGCAAGCAAAAAGGGGAGCTATTCGCCAAAAGCGTTAAGTTCAAGTACCCACGCCAAGTCAAACACGTCCTGGTCGACAGCAGCACCCACCACTACAAAGAAGTCACCGAGATCAACCGCAACCTAACCCTAATCATCGACGAGCTCAACACCATCACCAAACCAGAAAAAATCGCCGAAGTCGACGTTAAACAAAAGATCCTCAGCGACCTACGCCATCTTGAAAAAGTCGTCTCGAGCAAGATCGCGGAGATCGAGGCGGATCTTCAAAAACTTAAATGACAGAGGCGAGAATCGAGAAGCGAGAGGCGAGATTGTTAGTCGCGCGTTGAATTTCTGGAGCTAAACGCTCATGACGTTGTAAAGATAACTGCTCTCGAAAAGCGAGCTAACACTCGCCTCTCGCTTCTCGCAGCAACGCGATCTCGCCTCTCTGGCTACAGGCTATAACCAGCCAGAAACAAGCCCCACGCCAACCAACGCAACCGCCGACATCACCCCAGCCACAATATCATCAACCATAATCCCGAGGCCGCCGTGGATGCGCTTGTCGAGCCAGCCGATTGGCCATGGCTTGACCATGTCGAAGAAGCGGAACAGGACGAAACCGGCAATCAGCCATTTCCAGTCGAACGGTGAAATCGACAGCATGGGTACCACTAGCATAGTGATCCAAAAACCAGCGAACTCATCCCACACGATAGAGCCGTGGTCGTGGACGCCCATGTCGTCAGAGGTTTTTTGGCAGATCGTCACCCCAACCCAGCATGAGGCCAGCACGATAATGACATACAGCCACGGGGGCAGTTGAACCAGTAATAGGTAAAACGGGATTGATGCTAGTGTGCCCATGGTGCCTGGCACAACCGGGGAGAGACCACTACCAAAACCTGTTGCAAGCAAATGCCATGGGTTGGACATAGAGAGGTGTTGTTTTGGGTTGGTCATGGTGTTTCCTTAAAGTGATCGTAACCAGAAATAGTCCAGTCGAGCGGCTCGCCACTCGCATGAAGGGTAAGTTGTGGCGCTGTGTGAATAGTGCCAATACAAGTCAGTGCCACCCCGCACTGGGCAGCAATGTGATCTAACTGTGCTTGATGCTGCAGCGGGGCGGTAAAGCACAGCTCATACTCTTCGCCACTGGTCAGCGCATATTGGCGGGCTAACGAGTGGCTAGCAACAAATGACAGTAACGAGGCTGAGAGCGGTAAGGCATCGACATTGATGTCAGCGCCGACCTTCGATGCCTTGAGGATGTGGCCAAGATCGGAAATCAGGCCATCTGAGATATCAATTGCGGCGCTAGCAAAGGGACGCAGGGCCTCTCCCACCTCGATACGTGGCGTGGCGTGGAAATGACGCTTAACCAAGGCTTGCGCCTCAGGCCGCTCCTGTTGGCTTGGGTTTAAAATCACATCCAGCCCCGCCTTGCTATCACCCAGTTGGCCGGTGACATAAATACTGTCGCCAACCTGCGCGCCACTGCGGCGTAGCGCCTGACCTTTAGGCACAAAGCCTTGGACCGTCAGAGTAATACTCAATGGGCCTTTGGTGGTATCACCGCCAATCAATTTCAAATTATAACGATCGGCGAGGGCAAAAAACGCCTCACAAAATGGAGCCAGCCATGCCTCATCAGGCTCAGGCATCGTCAGGGCCATCGATACCCAAGCCGGCGTCGCCCCCATCGCAGCAAGATCACTGAGATTAGATGCCAACGCCTTATGCGCCACCCAAGCCGGCGGCGCATCAGCAAGAAAGTGCGTACCCGCCACCAAACTGTCAGTACTCAGCGCAATCGACATCCCCTCAGGCACCTCAAGCAACGCACAATCATCCCCCGCCGCCAACAACACATCACTGCGCCGCGCTTGACGGTCAACAAAATACTTTTCGATCAGGTTAAACTCACCCGCCATTGGCCAGCCATTCCCTTTTTATAAACAGATTATTAGCGCCAAAGCTTATATTAAAAAGAGGCGAGAGGCGAGAGGCGAGAGGCGAGAGGCGAGAGGCGAGAGGCGAGAGGCGAGAGGCGAGAGGCGAGAGGCGAGAGGCGAGAGGCGAGAGGCGAGAGGCGAGAGGCGAGAAAAGCGTTGGGGATTGACGTAACAGTGTCAACCCTTTTTCATACGGATGATTGAAAATACTTAAGAAGTCTGTTTTTTCACCAGACAGTACAGCGCGCTCCCCTCGCCGCTCGCAGGGCAAAGCCCGATCCCGCCTCTCGACTCTTCCCAACAGGAATAAAAAAGGCCAGCGGAACTACCCACTGGCCTTTTATCAACTACAACCTCAAAAACGAGGAATTACTTCTTCTTACGAACGTGCGGTGCGGCTTTATCAAGTACACCGTTGACGAACTTGTGGCTCTCTTCTGAACCAAACACTTTCGCCAGTTCGATGGCTTCGTTGATCACGACTTTGAATGGCACATCTTCACGGCGTGTCATTTCGTACATAGCCAAACGTAGCAGCGCAAGTTCCATCATGTCTAGATCTTGCATTGGACGAGAAGTGTACGGACGGATCTTGCTGTCCAGTTCGTTGTGACTCAGTACGACACCAGTCAGAAGATCACGGAAGTATGCCACGTCAGTTTCAGGTGCAGACAGCGCTGGCTCAGAGGCGTGGTGCTCCTCTTCCTCATATTTACCACCTGATAAGAATTGCTCTTCGATGTTAGCAATATTTTCTTTTGTAATTTGCCAAGAATAAATTGCTTGTAGAGCAAATTGACGTGCATTACGACGTGCGGCTGGTTTCACACTGGCCCCCATTAGGAATCGATTTCTGAAAGAACGTTAATCATTTCAAGTGCGCTTAGTGCAGCCTCTGCACCTTTATTACCCGCCTTGGTTCCCGCGCGCTCAATGGCTTGGTCAATAGTATCTACAGTCAGTACGCCAAATGCCACTGGCAGGCTGTACTCTAGAGATACTTGAGCTAGACCTTTGTTACATTCACTGCAAACATAGTCAAAGTGTGGTGTACCACCACGGATCACCGTACCTAGCGATACGATAGCGTCAAATTTACCGGTTTTTGCCACACGTTGCGCTACCAATGGTAGCTCTACAGCACCTGGACAACGAACTACGGTAATGTTGTCTTCGCTAACTTGTCCATGACGCTTTAAAGTGTCGATAGCACCAGAGAGTAAGCTTTCGTTAATAAAGCTGTTAAAACGAGAAATAACGATAGCAATATTTGCCTTTGGTGCAGGGAAACCACCCTCGATCACTTTCATAAGCCTTCCTTTAACTACATTCATCAAGTGAGAATCGCCGGATTCTAGCACAAATTTGTGACACATATCTAATGGAAAATTGGTGTCCGGCGAATACAGATTGGATAACGGTCGACGACGGCTTAAATTAACCTAATAGACACTAGTATAGTCGTCACTTGGTTATTACCGCGCGTCGTCAGCCAGATTTAATTTCAGATTATTCGCAAACGTACTCAACCACGTTGAGGCCAAAGCCACCTAACGCATGGTATTTCTTGTTGGTTGACGATAGCAGGCGCATATCATGCACACCGAGATCCGCCAGAATCTGTGAGCCCACACCCACGCGACGGGAAGTGCCTTGCTTCTTCGCCAAGGTAGGTGCTTCGCCCTTATCCTGCGCTTCAAACATCTTCACGCGGTGGATAAGCAGGTCGGTTGATTCTTCGTGGCCCAAGACCACCAAAACACCACCTTCTTCGCCAATGCGTTGCATCGCTTGATCGAGAGACCAACTGCGCTCTGCATTACGATCGCTATGCAACAAGTCGGTAAACACATCCAGTAGGTGCACGCGCACCAATGGTGGCTCGCCAGTCAAGTCGCCTTTACACATCGCGTAGTGCACTTCATTATCGATAGTATCGCGGTAGGTCACCAGCTCAAACTCACCAAACTCGGTTGGCAGGCGGCAAGTCGCCACGCGTTCGATGGTCGTTTCAGTGTTGTTACGATATTCAATCAAGTCCGCGATCGTACCAAGCTTGATGTCGTGCTTCTCTGCGAATACTTCGAGATCAGGGCGACGCGCCATGGTGCCGTCGTCATTGAGGATCTCAACAATCACAGAGGCTGGCTCGCAGCCTGCTAGGCGCGCAAGGTCGCAGCCTGCTTCTGTATGGCCAGCGCGCGTCAGTACGCCGCCGTCTTGTGCTGATAGAGGGAAGATGTGACCAGGCTGAACTAGGTCCGCCGCTTTCGCGTCCTTTGCCACTGCCGCTTGCACAGTGCGTGCGCGGTCTGCCGCTGAAATGCCCGTCGTTACGCCCTCAGCCGCCTCGATTGAAACCGTAAAGTTAGTGGTATACTGAGCATTGTTGTCTTGCACCATCGGTGGCAGGCCTAAGCGACGACAGCGCTCTTGAGTCATGGTCAGACAGATCAAGCCACGGCCATGCGTCGCCATAAAGTTAATTGATTCTGGCGTAATGTGCTCGGCGGCCATGATCAGGTCACCCTCATTCTCGCGGTCTTCGTCATCCATCAGGATAACCATTTTACCCAAACGAATATCTTCAATGATTTCTTGCGGCGTGCTAATCGGCATCTTATCTACCCTTTATTGTTTGTTGGCTTATGCAAAGCCATTTTGTTGTAGGAATTCCATGGTCAGGCGTGATTGTGGTTGCTCGCTAGCCTGCTTGCTCATCAGGCGCTCCATATAGCGTGCGAGCACATCCACCTCAAGGTTGACCTTGCGCCCGACCTGAAACTCTTCAATCGTGGTCTCGTCTGAGGTATGTGGAATAATCGTCAGCTTAAAGGCCTTATCGCGCACGTCATTAACGGTTAAGCTGATGCCATCAACCGTGATTGAGCCTTTTTCGGCGACGTACTTTTCAAGCTCTGCAGGCATCTCAACCCATAGGTCAATCGCGCGACCTGAAGGCGTGCGCTCGACAATTGTGCCCACGCCATCAACGTGGCCAGAGACGATATGACCACCAAAGCGGGTGGTCGGCAGCATCGCCTTTTCTAGGTTGACCTTACCACCAACTTGGTAATCGACAAAGCCGGTTTTTTTTAAGGTTTCAACCGATAAATCAGCGCTGTAGCTGCTCTCTGAGCGGTGCGTAACGGTTAAACACACGCCATTGGTGGCAATGCTATCACCGAGTTTGACATCGGTCATATCCAGCTTGCCCACCTCAACGGTGATGCTGATATCTTCACCTTTCTGCTGGATCGCTGTCAGCGTCCCAACAGCTTCAATAATTCCTGTAAACATCCTGCTTCTTTCTTCTATCTGTTTGGTTTAGGCTATGCGGTTTTTGACCCGGCTTGTCGGGGCCGCGCCACAATGCGCAGATCGTCGCCAACTAGGCGTACGTCGCTAAAATCAAGCTCAATGGTCTCGCTCATCTGCTCAAGGCCTAATGCGCCAAACAGACCGCGTCCATCACTTCCCATAATCTTAGGCGCTAAATAGACGATTAGCTCATCGACCAAATCAGCCTGAATAAAGCCACTAGCAAGGGTTGCGCCCGCCTCTACCCACAGGTGGTTAATGTTATGCTCTTTAGCAAGATAACGACACACCCTCTCAAGGTCAAAACGTCCATCGCTCAGCAGCGCTTGGTGCTGCGCGGTTAATACCAACAACTCACCCTCGGCATCAAACAGTTTGAGCTCTTGGGTTAGGCTGGCTTGGCGATCAAGGATCACACGCAGTGGCTGGCGCAGTGGCTGTGGTTCGATGGTTTTCAGCGTTTCGGCATCAAGCTCAGAAGCGCGCACATTAAGTGACGCGTTATCGGCAATCACGGTCTGGCTAGTAGAGAGGATCGCCCCCGCCTGAGCGCGGTAACGCTGGACATCTCGGCGCGCTTTACTGCCGGTGATCCATTGGCTGACTCCATTGGCCAGTGCGGTTTGACCATCCAGACTGGCGGCCATCTTGAGCTGTACAAAGGGAAGACCTGTTCTCATTCGCTTGAGAAAAGCGCGATTGATTTGCTCAGCTTCATGCTCGAGAAGGCCCACCAACACCTCAACACCGGCATCTTGGAGCATTTGAAAGCCGCGCCCCCCGACTTGAGGGTTCGGGTCTGCCATGGCGCAAACCACCTTCGCAATACCCGCTTCTATCAACCCCTTAGCGCACGGTGGCGTGCGGCCAAAGTGAGAGCATGGCTCGAGTGTGACGTAGGCAGTCGCCCCTTTGGCCTTCTCACCCGCTGCGCGCATCGCATGCACCTCGGCATGCGGCTCACCGGCGCGTTGATGATAGCCCTCACCGACAATCACGCCGTCTTTAACAATCACGCAGCCAACATTGGGGTTGGGTGCGGTAGTGAAGCGACCACGCCAAGCAAGCTTGATGGCGCGGCTCATCATGTCATAGTCTAATGACGTAAAAGGGATCATTCCCTCGCTCCTTAATCTTCGAGCTTAGCGATCTCTTCACCAAACTCGCGAATATCTTCAAAACTACGATACACAGAAGCGAATCGAATGTAGGCAACCTTATCCAATTCCTTGAGCTGCTCCATCACCAAGTTTCCGACCATTTCGCTCGGCACTTCGCGCTCACCGGTAGCGCGCAGCTTAGACTTAATCATGCTGATCGCCAGCTCAACGGCATCGGCCGGTACGGGGCGCTTCTCTAGCGCACGCTGTAACCCACCGACCATCTTATCTTCATTAAAAGGTTCACGATTCCCGTTGGTCTTGATGATTTTGGGCATCACCAACTCCGCGGTCTCGAATGTGGTAAATCGCTCACTGCACGCCAAACACTGGCGGCGACGGCGCACTTGATGGCCATCAGCAACTAAGCGTGAATCGATCACCTTAGTATCGTTTTCTGAGCAAAAAGGACAATGCATATCACCTCCGAATTAACCGGTCTAGTGTAGCGGAATTGCCCGCGCGAGGAAAAGAAAAAGGGACCGAGTGGTCCCTTTATTTCGCCGTAAGCGATAAGTTTGTGACTTAGCTACGTGCTAGATAGTCGGCTTTACCCACCCACTTGTAGCTGGTCAGCTCTTCGAGCCCCATTGGGCCGCGTGCGTGCAGCTTCTGAGTGGATACCGCCACTTCCGCGCCAAGACCAAATTGTGCGCCATCGGTAAAGCGCGTCGAGGCATTGACATACACCGCGGCAGAGCCCACCGAGTTGATAAACCGTTCAGCATTTTGCAGCGAGTTGGTCATGATCGCATCCGAGTGACTGGCATTATGCTCACGCATATGGTCGATCGCCGCGTGCACATCCTGCACCACCTTAACGCCAAGGGTATAGCTTAACCACTCAGTATCAAAGTCTCCGGCTTGCGCCTCACGTACATCTTTTGCTGCTGCCAATAGATCCCCCACCGAGCCATCGGCAACAAACGCCACGCGCTCAGAGAGCTTATTTGCTAGCTTTGGTAGCAGCTCGGCTGCCACACTCTGATGCACAAGCAGCGTATCTAGCGAGTTACACGCCGATGGACGCTGCACCTTTGAGTTCTCAACCACCAGCAGCGACTTATCAATATCGGCGCTCTCATCAACAAAGATATGGCTGATACCAAACCCACCAATGATGACAGGAATGGTGCTGTTCTCTTTACACATCTTGTGCAGGCCGGCTCCACCACGTGGGATAATCATATCCACATACTCGTCGAGTTTGAGCAGCTGAGAAACCAGCTCGCGATCCGGCTTTTCGATGTACTGCACCGATGCGGCTGGCAGCTCCGCTTTGGCTAGGGCTGATTGAATGATCTTAACCAACTCCATATTAGAGAAGAAGGTCTCTTTACCGCCACGCAAGATGCTTGCGTTGCCGGTTTTCAGGCACAATGCCGCGATATCAATCGTCACATTGGGTCTGGCTTCATAAATCACGCCAACCACACCCAGCGGCACGCGGCGACGGGCCAGTGACATACCGTTCTCAAGCACCTTGCTGTCGATCTCACTGCCTACTGGGTCGTTTAGGCTGATCACATTGCGCACATCGTTAGCGATAGCCTGAAGGCGATCGGAGTTTAGTAGCAAACGATCAAGCAGGGCCTCACTGAGACCTGCCTCGCGCCCCAGTGCGATATCCTTGCCATTGGCTGCCAAGATGGTCGCTTCATTGGCTTCCAGCTCATCGGCGATCAGGGCCAATGCCCGGTTTTTCTGCTGGGTTGATGCCGTCGCCAGTTCAAAGGCCGCTTGTTTGGCCGCTTGGCCCATGATGGTTAAATCCATACTGGTAATCCTTAAATTTACTGTTCCTGAATCAAGACCAGATCATCACGGTGGATCACTTCTGCACCGTAGTCGTAGCCAAGAATCGAGATAAAATCTTTACTGTGTTTGCCAATCAACTTACCTAGGTCTTGGCTTGAATAGCTGACAATCCCCTTCGCAACCAGCTCACCCTGCGCACTCACCACCTGCGCAACATCACCACGTGAGAAAGTGCCGCTGATACGGGTGACGCCTTTCGCCAGCAGGCTACTGCCAGTATCACTGAGTGCCTTGACGGCCCCTTGGTCGATAACGATATCGCCAGTGGCTGAGGGACCGGCTAAGATCCAGCGCTTGCGATTCTCCAGAGCCTCGGTACAAGGCAAGAAACGGGTGCCATGCGGCTCATCACTCAGCGCGTCAAAAACTACATTCGGCGCACTGCCTGCGGCGATGATCACCTCGATGCCCGCGCGGCGGGCAACATCGGCGGCCTGCAGTTTAGTAGCCATCCCGCCAGTACCCAGGTTGGTGCCACTGCCACCAGCAATCTCGCGCAGCGTGGCATCAATGGTCTTGACCTCTTTGATCAGTTCGGCGTTCGGGTCTTTGCGTGGATCGGCGGTAAACAGCCCGGTTTGGTCAGTGAGAAGTAGCAGCTTGTCTGCGCTGCATAGAATGCCGACCAAAGCGGAGAGGTTATCGTTGTCCCCGACCTTGATCTCAGTTGTCGCGACCGCATCATTTTCGTTAACCACCGGCACGATATCGTTTTCGACTAGCGCCTGGATGGTGTCACGTGCATTAAGAAAGCGCTCGCGATCCTCTAAATCGGCGCGTGTCAGCAGCATCTGACCAATCTTGATGCCATAGATGCCAAACAAGGCCTCCCAAGTTTGGATCAATTGACTCTGACCGACAGCAGCCAACAGTTGCTTGGTTGCCATCGCATTGGGGAGTTTGGGGTAATTCAGGTGCTCACGACCTGCGGCAATCGCGCCAGAAGAGACCAAAACCACTTGGTGGCCTTGCTGCTTCAGCTGTGCGCATTGGCGAACCAACTCTACCATATGAGCGCGATCCAGCGCTTGTGTGCCCCCGGTAAGGACACTGGTACCCAGTTTGACGACAATCGTCTGTTTGTTTTCAGCAATCTGTTGCTGCTGCGTCGATTTCATAATGTTTAATTCACATCAATCACTGTTTATTGGTGGACTCATTGTTTTAACAATCAATCCACCAATAAACAAGAAAAAGGTGCCATTGGCACCTTTTTCAGTTAAATCAACACAATCAATTAAACAAATACGTGGGATTCTTCATCGAGCGTCACTTCAAGTGAGAACTTGTCCAGCGCCTCAATCAGCTTAGTGTGAAAGCTTGCCTGAGTACGGCTGACCTCGGATTCGGCCTTCGCCGGCACCGCCTCTTCCTTCCATTCACCTGCGAGGGTGTAACGCCCTTTGTGATATTTGGCGACGAAACTCCCTTCCTCGACACTGAGCGTCAGCCACCAACCCCAGAACTCGCGCTCTTCAGGTGATTTAGCGTCATCAACACACGCAGCGAGACAATCAAATAAGAACTGTTGCTTAGTACACTCTTGCTCTCTGAGGTAAGGTCCAATGGCCTTAAACGTAGAAAGCAAACGATAATGAGTTGGGCCTTTTGTCACTTCAGACATTGAGAACTCCTCTGCCTTTTATTGTTGTATATGCCAGTCTGTAACATCCTGTTACTTAACTATCATTCAACAATTTCACAACAAAGTCACTTCAAAAGTTCATTTTCTAGCCATTTTATCGCCATTTCGAGTGATTGTTCATAACCCTGAGAAATATTAGCCGATTTCACTGTCTTGGCCTTACCACCCAGGCTGTACATCGCCACCAGCTGATTATCAGAAGCCGGGCAGATAGGATCGTTTTCCATGCTAATGGCCAAAATCGGCACCTTGGTGCGACGGGTATTGATAATGCCTTGCACTTTGAGCGACCACTTCATCATAAAAAAGCTCAGCGAAGAGATATCCACCATGGTCTTACCCAGGCGTGACGCCAGCATATCCAGATACACCTTCGGCATCGCCTTGATGCTCTCTGGCGAGGATAATACCTTGTGGATTGGCGCCCCTAAAGACACACAGGCACGTACTTTCTCTTGCTCGAGGAACGACAAGCGCACCATCGCATTGCCACCAAAACGAAAACCGAGCAGACCAACACGGTTGTGCGCAACCCATGGGAGGTTCGGTAGGTGCTCGACCACTGCCTTATGGATCTCTGAGCTGTCTTCACTCAGGGTCCAGTGGCTTGAGCTGCCTACTGACGGCATATCCACAGTGACCATGCCGATCCCACGCGGGCGCAGGTAATCACGGTACAAACGCCACAGGTCAGTCTGCAAAGAGTCCAGACCGGCGCTCACTACCACAACCGGAAACGGCTCTTGAGTGTGCGGCACGTGCAGGCGCGCCTCAATCTCACGCTTTTTAAACGGGATCTTAATCGTGCGGATATAGTTACTGGTCGCTTTCGCGCCCTCGTCATACGCCGTGTTCGCCAGCACCTGAGCTTGCAGCGACAAGTTGTCGTTTTTTAGATGTGGGTAGCCAGCGATGGAATAACACAGGGAGGCGGCAAAGTAGCGATCCGCGCTCTGCTCCCCGTCAAGGTCAGCGGCTTGTTTTTGATAGCGTGCACCAAGTTTGGTCCACTCATAGGCCCAGTTACCCGAGCGATAACCCATCACGGTATCCAACCAATCATCGTTGGTGCGTGAGTGGGTTGAACTGGCGATCCTTGCCAACACTTCCTCTAAGTCAACCGGGTCAACCCCCTGCCAAATCCACTGCATGCGGCGCAAGCTGCGATACCAGCTCGCCTGCTCAGACTCATGACGCTCATCAAGCCACTGCTGATCATTAGGCAGGTAGTTAGTCAGGCCTGATGTCTCTTTGGCTTGCTTATGCTGGGTAAACAGCTTCTCAGAAAGGTTGTTGGTTGAGGATTTTTGTTCTTCACCCGCGCTAGCAGGTTGCTGAGGATCTTTGGACATAATGGAGAGAATACTCATCTAAATACTAGCAACCATAGTACATTCTCCTCAAAAAAAAAGCTCCGCTGGACGCAGAGCTTTTTGTTTCAAACTATCAATGTAAGATTACTTGTGCTTACGGTTGATTGGCTCGATGTACTGGATAGTCATATCCCAAGGCTGCTCAATCCACGTGTCTTGTGGAATGTCAACAATGTACTCATCAACCAGCTCAGCACCTGCAGGCTTAGCGCATACCGTAATGAGTTTCGCTTTCGGGTACATCTCGCGGATCTTGCGCGCGGTGTCACCACTGTCGACCAAATCATCAACGATTAGGAAACCTTCACCGTCGTGCTCAGGCGCTTTTAGTACGCTCATGTCACGCTGATGGTCGTGATCGTAGCTTGAGATACACACTGTATCTACGTAACGAATGCCCAGCTCACGCGCTAGGATCGCAGCCGGAACTAGACCACCGCGGCTTACGCCGATAATGCCTTTCCACTGCTCAGCTGGCATCTGCTTTTCAGCCAGTTGACGACAGTAGTTCTGCATGTTGTCCCAAGTGATGATGAATTTATTACTCATTATTCAAACCTAATATTTACTGTGGTGTTAACCAACGATGTATTTCACAACGAAGATTGCCGACATAACCCATACGCTGATTGACACATCGCGGCCTTTGCCACTCATGGTCTTGATCACAGCGTACGAAATAAAGCCTAGCGTAATACCTTCCGCAATGGAAAAAGTTAGTGGCATTAGCAAGCAAGTCACCACAACGGGTGCTGCTTCAGTCAGGTCGCGCCAATCAACGCTCACAAGACCTGACATCATAAGAATCGCAACGTAGAACAGTGCGCCTGCAGTTGCGTAAGCTGGGATCATACCAGCCAATGGCGAGAAGAATAGTGCAAGCAGGAACAACACACCCACAACCACAGCCGTCAGACCAGTACGGCCGCCCGCAGCCACACCAGACGCACTCTCGATGTAAGAGGTGGTGCTTGAGGTACCCAGTACCGCACCGATAGACGTTGCAGTAGAGTCAGCCAATAGTGCGCGGTTTAGGCGTGGGATCTTGCCATCTTTGTCCATTAGGTTAGCTTTTTGTGTCACGCCAACCAGGGTGCCCGCCGTATCGAACAGGTCAACGAACAAGAACGCAAACACAACCGAGATCATACCCACTTCAAACACAGCAGAGAAATCAAGCTGCATGAAGGTCGGTGCGATGCTTGGTGGCGTGGACATAATGCCGCCCCACGAAACGTCACCAACGATAATACCCAGTAGCGTCACCGCTAGGATGGCGATCATTACCGCACCTTTAAAGCCGCGATGCACCAATGCAATCGTCAAGAAGAAGCCAAATGCAGCCAGCGCCGATTGAACTGAGGTGATATCACCCAATTGAACTAGAGTCGCTGGGTTATCAACCACAATACCGGCATTTTTTAGCGCGATAAACGCCAAAAATAGACCGATACCGGCAGAGATACCCGTGCGCAGCGACAGTGGGATCGAGTTGATGATCCACTCACGCACCTTAAACACACTAAGAAGGATAAATAGGATACCCGAGACAAACACCGCAGCCAGAGCAACCTGCCAGGTGTAGCCCATACCTAGGACAACCGCATAGGTAAAGAAGGCGTTCAGCCCCATACCCGGCGCTTGCGCGATTGGGTAGTTAGCAATAAAGCCCATGATGAAACAGCCAATCGCCGCAGCCAAACAGGTCGCCACGAAGACTGCACCACGGTCCATGCCCGCGTCAGCCAGGATTGCTGGGTTAACAAAAATGATGTACGCCATGGTCAAGAAGGTCGTGATACCTGCAATAACCTCGGTGCGCACATTGGTGCCATTTTCACTGAGTTTAAATAGCTTTTCGAGCATTTTATTTATCCTTTATCGGAAAAGTAAACGGTTGCGTAAACGATTGTGCGAATTATAAAGTCATCAAATTGCAAATTCCACCGCCAAAACAATTTTAAGTAAAGAAAACTTAATATTTATCAATAAAACATTTGCGCACAAAAGTCATAAAGACAAATAATTACCATTAAATTCATCTATTTATTTTAATAATTCGATAAACAAGCAATGCGCAAAAAACATACCATTGGAAAATATCCAAACCTCTAGCACGCAAATGCAAAGGATTACATTGATAAAAATACCAACTTAAGAGCAGAAGCGAGAGTCGAGAGGCGAGAAGCGAGGTTGTTATCAGCGCGCTGTGAGTTTCTCGTCTCTCGCAGCGCCGCGATCTCGCTTCCCGTCTGCCCTAAAGGGAAGGAGCAAGATATTTGAATTCACCGGTAGAAATTCAAAACTGGTTGGGTAGGTACAATTGGTGGAATGCGCGCGCAGGCCCCCCTCGCCTCTCGCAGCAACGCGATCTCGCCTCTCGACTCTCCCCCAAAGGGGGATAAAAAAAACGCCACTCGTAAAAAAACGAGTGGCGGTAGAATCTTTCAACCTAAACGTAGGTTGTAATAAATTTCTAAAAAAATCGGGGGTGAACAAGATGTTCGAGTAACAAGCTTAGAATCCAAAGCTTGTTGGGTATGCAAAGTTAGCGGAATAAACGCCCTTGTTGTTCCAAAACATTGCAAAAGATAAACCTTTCATCGCTATCACCTATAAATCAATCGTTTAAAGCAACTGATTTCTTGGTTCCTTGGAGGCGATAAATCGGGCTCGTCCTGTGAGCATTTTTCGCTGCCTAAGCAACGGGATCAAATATATCATTTTGAAAATTTATTACAATCAAAACTCAGCGCAAAAGTGTAAATTTGCTTAATAAGTCGCCATAATTTTGTTTTATGTAAGTAAATTACACAAAGTGACACTTTTCAGCCTGCCCAATGCTCTGGCAGTGCATGCGAGAGTTGGACAGCTACAGCTAGAGTGATATGCTAACCCCAAAGTAAAGCTCAGTGTATTCAACCATTAATTCAGCTCATAGCTGTCCATATGGCTCGTGGCTGCCAAATCAACGTACCGCTGTGAATAAAAACCAAGGTTGCTAACACTCCCCTATCCAGTCTTTTAAGGAGCACACCGTGACAGACTTCCTCACTCAGATTCAAACCCAGACCAATAACCCGATTTGGCCTTTCTTTGCGACTATCTGCTCGATCCCTCACCCGTCTAAGCACGAAGAGGCGCTAGCCCAGCACATTGTTGAGTGGGCAACGGGTAAAGGCCTTGAGGTCAAACGCGACCAAACCGGCAATGTATTCATTAAAAAGCCCGCGACACCGGGCATGGAAGATCGTAAAGGCGTGGTTCTGCAAGCGCACATCGATATGGTGCCGCAGAAAAATGAAGACACTCAGCACAACTTCGAGACCGACCCTATTCGCCCGTACATCGATGGTGAATGGCTAACCGCTGATGGCACCACACTGGGTGCTGATAACGGTATCGGTATGGCATCCTGCCTAGCAGTGCTTGACGCGGATAATATTGCTCATGGTCCAATTGAGGTACTACTGACTATCGACGAAGAAGCTGGCATGACCGGTGCTTTCGGCCTTGAGTCAGGTTGGCTTGAGGGCGATATCCTGCTCAACACCGACTCCGAGCAAGAGGGTGAGGTGTACATGGGCTGCGCTGGCGGTATCGACGGTGCGATGACTTTTGATATTCAACGTGAAGCGCTACCTGCTGGCTTTGTAACGCGTCAGCTAACACTAAAAGGCCTGAAGGGCGGCCACTCTGGCTGTGATATCCACACCGGTCGCGGCAATGCCAACAAGCTGATCGCACGCTTTCTTGCTGCGCACGCTGGTGAGCTAGACCTGCGCCTGATTGAGTTCCGTGGCGGCAGCCTGCGCAACGCGATTCCACGCGAAGCCTTTATCACTGTTGCGCTGCCTGCTGAAAACCAAGCGCCATTGGCTGAGCGCTTTGATGCTTACACCGCGCTGCTATCGCAAGAGCTTGGCCGCGTTGAAACCGACATCGTCAGCTTCAATGAAACGCTAGAAACCACGCAACAAGTCCTGTCTGTTGCTGACCAAGCCCGCTTCGTTGCCGCGCTAAACGCCTGTCCAAATGGCGTGGTTCGTATGAGCGACGAGATTGAGGGTGTGGTTGAGACGTCACTCAACGTTGGTGTGATCACTACCGAAGGTGACAAGATCACCGTCTTGTGCCTGATCCGCTCATTGATTGACTCAGGTCGCGAGCAGGTTGAGGGGACACTTAACTCAGTGGCAGAGCTGGCAGGCGCGACGATGACCTTCGGCGGCGCCTACCCTGGCTGGAAGCCAGACGCAGACTCACAGATCATGGCCATCTTCCGTGACATGTACCAAGACATCTACGGCAACAAACCAAATATCATGGTCATCCACGCCGGTCTTGAGTGCGGCCTGTTTAAGAAGCCTTACCCAGAGATGGACATGGTCTCTTTCGGCCCAACCATCAAGTTCCCACACTCACCAGATGAAAAGGTCAAGATCGACACCGTCGACCTATTCTGGCAACAAATGGTCGCCCTCCTAGCCGCCATCCCAGCCAAAGCCTAACCATCACCCAAAGCTAACCAAGGCAGAGCCCCCGCTCTGCCTTGTCAGATCTTCGATTTCCAACCAAAAAGCCCGGTTTTAAACACCTATACTATCAAAGTGCTCAAAACCCCTCGCCTCTCGATTCTCGACTCTCGCTTCTCGTTTAAAGACTCTCGCCTCTATCCCGCAAACTGCTAAATCGTAAACACGCGATAATTCTCCAACTGCGGGATCTTAAGGTGCAAGGCTTCCTCATCCTCTTTCAGCCCCTCAAGCTCTTCACACAAAGCCTTCTGATCCTCACGCAACTGCTCACGATGCGCCTTCAGTCGTGCCTCAAGCTTATCTTTCAACTCACCCATCTCTTCAGCCATCTGAGTCAGGTTGATCCCGCCCTCAAGCTGCATCTTCTCCGACATTGCCGTGAACGCATCGCTGAAGAACTCGCTGGTAAACAGGGCTTTGGCTTTATCCAACTCTTCCTGCCACTGAGCGATAAAATCATCGTACTCCACCTTAGGTAGTGAATACTCACCCTCACTGTAATAGCGCTGCTCTAAGCCTGCAAAGTACTCACTCATCGAGCTTTTAAGGTTATCAAAGGCGTCGGGATCATCGAGCGCCTGCGCTACCTCATCCACCACCTCTAATGCCATGGCTAACCCATCATCAGTCAGCTGTTTCACCTTCGGCCCATACTCAGACAGGCGCTGCTTGTAATCACTCAAAGCTTGGCGCTGCTCCGGTGTCAAAGGCAATATTTCCCCTTCAACCGCTAACTGATCGTCACCATCGACCACCAACTTGTGTGTATCCGACTGCACTATCTCAAGCGTATCACCCTTAATGTGCACCTCGTTATTAATATCCACTCGACACTGCGCTGCGGCCAAGCTTGGCACCATCAGTAGCAGCGCCCATTGTTTTCCTTTCATTGTCTGCTCTCCTTATTACTTAAACCCAAGACTAGATCAAAGACAGTTGCTGTGTGTCAGCCTGAGGTTTGAGTGTCACATTCAGACCTATCAAGCGGATGCCTCGCCCTTTTTGACGCTCGAGGATCTCCTTGAGCAGCGGCTTAAAGTCCTGCAGATCAATCTGATTATGTTGATGCTCAATCGTAGTGAGCTGAAAATCAGCGAACTTGAGCTTGATACCCTGCTTGGCGATCGCGCCGTGCTCGCTGTGGCGTGCCAGGCGGCGCTCAAGCTCGGGAAACAGGGTCTCTTCAATCAGGGTCCAGCACTGCTGATAGTCAAAAATGTCGGTGACTAAGGTGCGCTCAACCCCAACCGACTTACGCTCACGATGGGTCTCAACTGAGCGGCGATCGATCCCATGGCTGCGATTCCACAGCGAGGCGCCAAGACGCCCAAACTGACGGATCACCTCCGCCTGGCCGCGCGCGGTCACATCCCGACACTTATACAGCCCCGCCTTGTGAAGTTTCTCGAGAGATACTTTGCCTACCCCTGGGATGCGCTCTAAGGGCAGATCATCAATAAACCCCTGTAACTTCTCCGGGGAAACAACACAGATTCCATTAGGCTTATTCACATCCGATGCGACCTTAGCGACAAACTTAATCGGTGCCACCCCCGCACTGGCGGTCAGGTTGAGCTCTGTCTCTATCGCCTTACGGATATCCTCGGCAATCAGAGTGGCGGAGCCGCGAAATAGCGTCGAATCTGTCACATCAAGATAGGCCTCATCGAGAGAAAGCGGCTCAATTAAGTCCGTATAACGAGAGAAAATAGCATGGATTTGGCGTGATACCGCCTTGTATTTGGCCATATCACCAGGGATCACGGTCAGGTTCGGGCACAGCTTAAGCGCATGCGCCGTGGCCATGGCCGAACGAACACCGAATTTGCGCGCGATATAATTACACGTCGAGATAACGCCACGCCTATCTTGTGAGCCGCCGATCGCCAGCGGAATATCACGCAGCTCTGGATTGTCTCTCATCTCAACCGCCGCATAGTAACAGTCAAGATCGATATGAATGATTTTTCTGGTCATGGGGTTGGATCTTTACGAGCCTCAGCAAAGGATACTCAAGAAAAACAGCTTTAGAGTTAGTATAAAACACTGTACAGATTAACAGTATATTTTCCCCAGAGCAACGCCTCTAGCTGCCTTCATACCTGACATACAAAACGAACTTATCATTGAAATCCTAGATCTCAAGACTGACAACTGCAGCTCCTATGAAGCAATTTACAAAAAAAAATGCCAGCACTGAGTGCTGGCATTTTTAAGAATTGAGTAACGCTAAAATTAGCTAGTCAAATCATCAAAGAACTTCTTCACGCCATTGAAGAAACCCTCAGCCTTTGGCTTGTGCTTAGTCGCCGCATCGCCGCCACAAGACTCTTCAAACTCTTTCAGCAATTCTTTTTGACGTGAACTTAGGTTCACAGGTGTCTCTACCACTAGCTTGACAATCAGATCGCCTACACCGCCGCCACGAACGCCTTTCACGCCTTTACCGCGCATACGGAACATGCGACCGGTTTGGGTTTCGGTTGGCACTTTCAGGTTCACGCGACCATCAAGAGTTGGGACTTCAACCTCACCACCTAGTGCAGCCATCGCAAAGCTCACTGGCACTTCACAGTACAGGTTGTTGCCATCGCGCTCAAAGATGTGGTGCTCGCGCACGTGCACTTGAACATATAGATCGCCTGCTGGTGCGCCCATTTCACCCGCTTCGCCCTCGCCAGAGAGACGGATGCGATCGCCGGTATCCACGCCCGCTGGGATCTTAACGTTAAGCGTCTTAGTCTTCTGCTTGCGACCTTGACCGTGACACTCGTTACAAGGGTCTTTAATGATCTTGCCTTTACCGTGACAGGTAGGACAGGTCTGTTGTACTGCAAAGAAGCCTTGGCGCATCTGCACTTGGCCGTGACCATGACAGGTGCCACACGTCTCAGGCTTAGAGCCTTTCTTCGCGCCGCTGCCATCACAGGTATCACAGTGAACTAGGGTTGGCACTTCAATCTCTTTCGAAACGCCACGTACCGCTTCTTCTAGCGATAGCTCCATGTTGTAACGCAGATCGGCACCACGCTGTGCACGCTGCTGACCACCGCGACCACGGCCGCCACCGAAGATATCACCAAATACATCACCAAAGATGTCACCGAAATCAGCACCGCCGCCACCGAAGCCGCCGCCGCCCATACCGCCTTGCTCAAATGCCGCATGGCCGTATTGGTCGTACGCTGCTTTCTTCTGTGGATCAAGCAGGATCTCATACGCTTCTTTTACTTCTTTAAACTTTTCAGCAGCAGACTCATCACCCTGGTTGCGATCCGGGTGGAATTTCATCGCTAGGCGCTTGTACGCCTTCTTAATATCGCGCTCTGATGCATCACGGCCAACGCCTAATACTTCGTAAAAATCACGTTTTGACATGTTCTTCGTCACCAAATTTGTTACTGCAAACAGTGGGAAAGCCCACACCGTCTGGTGTTTGTATCGTTCTAGCTAAAAGCTTTTGCACTTAGTTATCAATAGATTAAGGCAAAGGGTTTAGCTAGAGCGACAAGGTTATCAACAAACATACGGGCGTATGAGTCTCCCCAAACGCCCGCAAGATTAAAAAGTTAACACTTATGAATCAAGAATTACTTCTTGTCTTCTTTAACTTCTTCGAACTCAGCATCAACAACGTCGTCTTGCTGTGGCTGCTCTGCACCTGCTTCAGCGCCTTGAGCCGCTTGAGCTTGTTGCTGAGCGATTTCCATTAGCTTCTGAGCTGCTGTCATTAGCGCTTGAACTTTCGCATCGATAGCTTCTTTGTCGTCGCCGCCTTTCGCTTCTTCAAGCTCTTTGATTGCTGCTTCAATCTTCTCTTTCTCTTCTGCTGGTAGAGCGTCACCCGCTTCTTCTACCTGCTTCTGAGTACCGTGAATCATTTGGTCAGCTTGGTTACGTGCAGTCGCTAGCTCTTCGAACTTCTTGTCCGCTTCTTTGTTCGCTTCCGCTTCTTGAACCATTTTCTCGATGTCTTCGTCGCTTAGACCACCAGATGCTTGGATAGTGATCTTCTGCTCTTTGCCAGTCGACTTGTCTTTCGCAGATACGTGCAGGATACCATCCGCATCAAGGTCGAAAGTCACTTCAATTTGTGGCATGCCACGAGGAGCAGGCTGGATGCCTTCTAGGTTGAATTGACCTAGAGACTTGTTGTAAGTCGCTTGCTTACGCTCACCCTGTAGAACGTGGATAGTTACCGCGTTCTGGTTGTCTTCTGCAGTAGAGAAAACTTGGTTCGCTTTGGTTGGGATAGTGGTGTTCTTCTCAACCAGCTTAGTCATTACGCCGCCCATTGTCTCGATACCTAGAGACAGTGGAGTTACGTCAAGAAGCAGTACGTCTTTCACGTCACCCGCTAGTACACCACCTTGAACTGCAGCACCCATTGCTACTGCTTCGTCAGGGTTAACGTCGCGGCGCGCTTCTTTACCGAAGAACTCAGCCACTTTCGCTTGAACCATAGGCATACGAGTCTGACCACCTACAAGGATAACGTCAGTGATGTCGTTAACTGATAGGTCAGAGTCTGCTAGAGCAACTTTTAGTGGCTCAAGAGAGCGTTGTACTAGGTCTTCAACTAGAGATTCTAGCTTCGCACGTGTCACCTTGATGTTCATGTGCTTAGGACCCGTCGCGTCTGCAGTTACGTAAGGTAGGTTTACGTCAGTTTGAGTAGTAGAAGAAAGCTCAATCTTCGCTTTTTCTGCTGCTTCTTTCACACGCTGCATCGCTAGAGGATCGTTCTTAAGATCGATACCTTGCTCTTTCTGGAACTCTTCAACTAGGTAGTTGATCATGCGGTTATCGAAGTCTTCACCACCAAGGTGCGTGTCACCGTTAGTCGCCAATACTTCAAAGGTCTTCTCGCCTTCAACTTCGTCGATCTCGATGATAGAGATATCGAATGTACCACCACCAAGGTCGTAAACCGCGATAGTGCGATCGCCGCCTGACTTGTCTAGACCGTATGCTAGAGCCGCCGCTGTTGGTTCGTTGATGATACGCTTAACTTCTAGACCTGCGATACGGCCAGCATCTTTAGTTGCTTGACGCTGAGCATCGTTAAAGTAAGCAGGTACTGTGATAACTGCGCCAGTTACTTCCTCACCAAGGAAGTCTTCAGCAGTTTTCTTCATTTTCTTCAGTACTTCAGCAGAAACCTGAGGAGCCGCCATTTTTTGGCCTTGTGCTTCAACCCAAGCATCACCGTTGTCCGCTTTCACAATGTTGAAAGGCATGATTTCGATGTCGCGTTGTACTTCTTCGTCTTCAAAACGACGACCGATTAGACGCTTAATTGCAAATAGCGTGTTGGTTGGGTTAGTAACCGCTTGACGTTTTGCAGGTTGACCTACCAGCGTCTCACCATCTGTGTATGCAATTACTGATGCTGTTGTACGCTCGCCTTCCGCGTTCTCGATTACGCGTGGCTTGTCACCGTCTAGAACAGCAACACAAGAGTTAGTAGTACCTAAGTCAATACCAATGATTTTACCCATCAGGCTATCTCCGAATAAATTCTATTTTCGTTTGGTTATATCCCCATATGTGGGGATGGAGAATTGGGTTTCAACCCCTAATAACAAACAAAAACTAAGATGTTTGTTTCTCGTATGCACCATAGATAAGGCCTTCAGCGGGGTTTTCAAGGGTTGGATCGAAAAAAAATTAATTTTAGCGGTTAAAACCCCGCAGAGGCGAGAATCGAGAGGCGAGAGGCGAGGTGGTTTCGTAGTTGTTGGAGCTTTTTCGTGCCAAATTTCGTTTAGATAAAACAAAAGAAAAACGAACATGAAAGCTAATAATCTGGCTCATACTTCAAAGCGCCCACCCCTCGCGCGTTAGCGGTCTCGCCTCTCGATTCTCGCCTCTAAAAACAAAAAGAGAGAGGCAAAACCTCTCTCCTTCTCAATCACTTAAATGGTGTGACTATTTCGCGACCATAACCATAGCAGGGCGAACCACGCGGCCGTTGAGTTCGTAGCCTTTTTGCATGACGAACATAACGGTGTTTGATTCGTGGTCTGGGCTTTCTTGGATAGACATCGCTTGGTGAAGTTCTGGGTTGAACTTCTCGCCTTCTGGGTTGATCTCTTTCAGACCAAACTTGGCTACCGTATCAACGAATGTCTTGTGCGTTAGCTCAACACCTTCCAGGATTGGTTTCACAGCTTCGTTTTCTGTGTCAGCCGCTTGGATAGCGCGCTCTAGGTTATCGATAACTGGTAGCAGCTCTTCAGCGAACTTGTTCAAAGCGTACTTACGCGCTTTGTCAATTTCAGTCTCGGTGCGGCGACGCATGTTCTCAACTTCTGCTTTTGCGCGCAGTACTGAGTCTTTTTGCTCTTGTACTTTGGCTTCGCTTGAAAGCAGTGCAGCTTCTAGCTGAGCGATCTTGGCTTCGGTCTCGTCTAGCTCAACCTCTTCTGCGCTCTCTTCGTTCCATTCGATATCAGCGTCGCTACCAACAACCTCTGATTCAACTTCCTGCTCAGCAGCCTGCTGCTTTAGCTCTTCTTCATTTACTTTGTTTTCTTCGTTGCTCATGATGTCTCCAGAATTCAACGATTCACGCATGACGCCGCCTTGGATGCGATTGCCCCGCCGCGTCACGACATAAAAATTCGCGTATAAGGGTAACTTGCCACTATTATGGGGATGATGAGCCCTGTTTCAAGGCTTTCGCCTCGGATAATGGATAATCGAGTGCCGAATAAACCTGCCAGCTCGCAAAAATCACCGATTGAACCTTGGCTGACGGGCGATTATTGAGCGCAAGAGGTGCATGTTTTTCATTTTGACGGTAAAGTAATTTGTTGAAACACAACAATATCAGACGTCACTTAGGCTAAATTACCCCATGAATAAGTCCTTTGACACCGTTGCAATCATCGGTAAACCGCGCGACCAACACGCGATACAGACCCACCGCGACCTCTACCATTGGCTAATGGGACAGGGCAAGCGCGTGTACATTGACGATCGCCTTGAAGAGATCTTGGCCGATATCCCCGCAGAGCACTTTGCCAACCTGATTGAGCTCGGTGAGAGTGCCGATCTGGCTATCGTTGTGGGCGGTGACGGCAACATGCTGGGCGCGGCGCGGGTGCTATCTCGCTTCGATATCTGCGTTATCGGCGTCAATAAGGGCAACCTTGGCTTTCTCACCGACATCAACCCCGATGACTTCGAGACCACGTTGACCGAGGTTCTGCGCGGTGAATACATCGTTGAAGACCGCTTTCTGCTCGAAACCGAGATCCACCGCCATGGCCAGATAAAAAGCCAAAATGCGGCGTTTAATGAGGCGGTGCTTCACCCTGGTCAAGTCGCGCATATGATCGAATTTGAAGTCTACATCGATGACAGCTTTGCGTTTTCACAGCGTTCTGACGGCCTGATAGTCGCAACGCCAACCGGCTCAACCGCCTACTCGCTCTCCGGCGGCGGCCCTATTCTCTCCACCAGCATGAACGCGATAAGCCTAGTGCCGATGTTCCCGCACACCCTATCGAGTCGCCCTTTGGTGGTGGATGGCTATCGCCGCATCAAGCTGGTTGTCTCGCCAGAAAATCGCGGCACCCAAGAAGTGAGTTGTGACGGCCAGATCTCTTTGCCTGTGTCACCTGGCGATGAGATCCATATCTACCGCAGCCCGAATATACTCAAGCTGATCCACCCTAAGGATTACAGCTACTATCGCGTTTTGCGTAACAAGCTCGGCTGGTCAAGTAAGCTGTTTTAACCCTTTTTAGACGCGAGAGTCGAGAGGCGAGATCGGGCGTTGCCCTGCGAGTTTGCTTCTTGGCTTTTGCCGCGTATAGGCCCCTATCCCTATTGACACTCCCTGTTATCACGCCCTTTTTTTGCCTGTAAGGCATCGAGAACCTATTGTTATTGCTGATTAAATTTAGTCATTGTCACAAAATTTTTTTGCACTGTACCTTTACTGTATAAAGAAACAGTATATACTGTTTTCTTATACAGTATGTTCAATTATACAGGTGATGAAAAGATGCTGGCCCATTTGAGTGTGAACAACTTCGCGATCGTAAAAGCATTGCAACTTGAACTGTCTCAAGGAATGACCACGATTACCGGCGAAACCGGTGCAGGTAAATCTATTGCTATCGATGCCCTAGGGCTGTGCCTTGGCGGGCGAGCTGAAGCCGGCATGGTGCGCCAAGGTGAAGAGAAAACCGAGGTCAGCGCTGCCTTTCATCTGGATAATAACCTCCACGCCACCCGTTGGCTGGAGGACAACGACCTGTTCGATGGCAATGAGTGCATCCTGCGCCGCACCATCACCAAAGAAGGCCGCTCGCGCGCCTTTATCAATGGCAGCCCGGTGCCTTTGTCGCAGCTAAAATCACTCGGCCAAATGCTGATCAACATCCATGGTCAACACGCCCATCATCAGTTGATGAAATCTGACTATCAGATGGCGATGCTCGACCAATACGCCGGTCACCATAACCTAATCAAATCAACCCGTAACGCCTATCAAACCTGGCGCCAAGCGGATAATGCCCTTAAGCAGCTTAAAGAAAACAGCCAGGCTAACCTGGCACAAAAACAGCTGCTTGAGTATCAAATCAAAGAGCTCAACGAGCTGGCGATTGGCGAAAACGAGTTTGCTGAGCTTGAGCAAGAGCATAAGCGCCTATCCAACAGCGGCGAGCTGGCACACAGCTGTCAGCAAGCCATTGACCTTATTTACGAAAACGATGAGGTTAACGCGCTCGGTATCCTGCAAACTGCCAGCCAATCGATGATTGATCTCGCTGAGATGGATGAAAAGCTGGCAGAATTGCCCAACATGCTGGCAGAGGCGATGATCCAGATCGAAGAGGCCAACAGCGAGCTGCGCGCTTACCTTGACAATATCGATGTTGACCCGGCGCGCATGGCCTTTGTCGAAGAGCGCTTTTCCAAGGTAATGTCAATCTCGCGCAAGCACCACGTGATGCCAGAAGAGCTTTACCAACATCACCAAGATCTGCTGCAGCAGATCGAGGCCCTAGACTGCTCTGATGAAAAGCTCGATGAGCTGGCACAAGATGTCGAAACCAAGCATCAGCGCTTCCTAGTCTGCGCTGAGAAGCTGCATAAATCCCGCGTGCGCTACGCCAAAGAGCTTAACAAGCTGATCACCCAAAGCATGCACGAACTGAGCATGGAAAAGGCCCAGTTCTGCATTGAAGTGTGTTGTGAGACCCCGCACCCGTCACCGCTTGGCATTGATACCGTAACCTTTGTTGTCTCTACTAACCCAGGTCAGCCAATGCAGCCGATCGCTAAAGTGGCCTCAGGTGGTGAGCTATCGCGTATTTCCCTGGCGATTCAGGTCATTACTGCACAAAAAGTCGATACCCCAAGCCTGATTTTCGATGAGGTGGATGTGGGTATCAGTGGCCCAACTGCGGCGGTAGTCGGCAAAATGCTGCGCAAACTGGGTGAGTCGACCCAGGTGATGTGTGTGACCCACTTGCCGCAAGTCGCGGGCAGTGGCCACCAGCAACTGTTTGTCGCCAAACACACCAAGGCAGGCAAAACCGAGACACAAATGCGCGTGCTCGACACTGACCAGCGCGTCAGCGAGCTGGCAAGACTGCTTGGCGGCAGCGAGATCACCGAGAGCACACTCGCCAATGCCAAAGAGCTACTCATCGCCGCTTAAGCTTGCAGCGTGATAAGTCATTATTTATTCTGCAACTAATCCACGTCTTTGTGGTCTTAACATCGATGCGGGTCATACTCTGCGCAACCAAGCGCGCAGGGGATGAAACCCGCATCTTTGCCTCGGCTGGGTATACATCTGACGCGAGCTTGTTTATTATCAGCCAAGTTTTATTCACTAGACACAATGAAATTACCTATGCAGTTTAAGAAGTGGCTGATCGCAGCCCCTCTTGCCATGACGATGTTAACGGGTTGCTCCTTACTGGAGAAACTGGTGTATCGAATCGATATCAACCAGGGTAACTATGTCGAGCAGGAAGCGGTAGACAAACTAAGATTCGGCATGACCAAAGAGCAGGTGCGCTTTGTGCTTGGCTCACCAATGCTGATTGAGAATGGACGTCCTGACACGTGGTATTACATCTATCACCACACGCCAGGCCATAATGACTCGATCCAACGCAACCTAGTGGTGGACTTCGACCAAGCCGGTACGTTGGTGGAAGTGGATGGTGACTACACCATCGGCGACAGCTTCTTCCAAGAGCTGCGCTAACACGCCCAATCCCAGATCAAAAAAGCTCGCCAAATCGGCGAGCTTTTTCATTTATCTGTTGCCATGCTGTCGCTAAGACTGCTCAGTCTTGCGCAGCGGGCTAGGCTTACCACCGGTCACGGGATCAGCGCTGCCCGACGCCTTAGCTTGCTCGGCGCGCTTACGGCGGATCTCTTTAGGGTCGGCCAATAACGGGCGATAGATCTCGATACGGTCACGATCGCGCACCGTGGCATCGAGCTTCACATTGCGGCTAAACACGCCAACCTTGTTTTTGGCTAGGTCTACCTCAGGGTAGAGCTCCAGCACGCCAGACTGGTGAATGATCTCTTCCACGGTCATGCAGCGGTTAACGACTAGGGTAAACACACGCTGCTCGTGTGGCAGTGCGTACACCACCTCAACGTGGATCATCTCCGACTCAATACTCATAACAGTCGTACACCTGCTTTGCGCGCTTGGTAAACGCATTGACCATGTTACTGGTTAACTCATGAAACACCTTGCCAAAGGCAAGCTCAATCATCTTACTGCTAAATTCAAACTCCAGCTTCAGCTCAACCTTACACGCCTGATCATCAAGCGGAGTAAAGTACCAGCCCCCCTGCAGCGACTTAAAAGGCCCGTCGACCAGATTCATCATGATCGAGCGTCCTGGTGAGAGCACGTTGTTGGTGGTAAAGGTCTTACTGATCCCCGCCTTGGCCACATCCACCGACGCCACCATCTGCTGCTCACTGGCTTCTAAAACCGCCGCACCCGCGCAGCCGGGTAAGAACTCCGGATAGTTTGATACATCATTGACTAGGTCATACATCTGATCCGCACTAAAACTGACGAGTGCCGAACGACTGACTTGCTTCATAAACTCTCCTCATGGACGTGTTGAGTACCGTCTAGTTCACCATTTTCTCTTTTATTTGGCCTGAGCGCAAATAAAGGGATATGCTAAGCCGATTCTCCACCGTATAATGCAATGATTATGGCAAAGAAAAAATCAAAACAAAAAGCGGGTAGCAACACTATCGCGCTAAACAAAAAAGCGAGACACGAGTACTTCATCGATGATGAGATTGAAGCGGGTCTAGAGCTTCAAGGCTGGGAAGTAAAAGCCCTTCGCCAAGGCAAAGCCAACATCGCGGAAAGCTACGTTTTCATGCGTGATGGAGAAGCCTTTGTCAGCGGCATGACGATTACTCCTCTTAATCAAGCGTCAACCCACGTTGTCGCCAACCCAACCCGCGTTCGTAAGCTGCTAATGAGCCGCCGCGAACTCGACAACCTGCTCGGTCGCATCAACCGCGAAGGTATGACACTGGCAGCCCTCTCTCTATACTGGTCTAAGTCTTGGGTCAAAATGAAGATTGGTGTCGCCAAAGGTAAGAAACTGCACGATAAGCGTACTGATCTGAAAGAAAAAGATTGGGCACGTGAGAAAGCGCGCGTTATGAAGAGCTCACTGCGCTAAAATTAATCACTTAAACTCGCAAAGCTAGACAGGGTAAACAATTCTGGTAGTATGCGAGGAACACTTCGGGGCTGATTTAGGATTCGACAGGAATTTTGAAGTCTGAGGTGCATGCCGTGGGGCGGTTGGCCACGTAAAAAGCCGCAAAAAAATAGTCGCAAACGACGAAAACTACGCACTAGCAGCTTAATAACCTGCTCAGAGCTCTCTCGCCCTAGCTTCCGCACGTAAGACGGGGACCAACGAGAGATCAAACCCAAACGCGCTAGCCCGGATTCTCCCACCTGAGAGATGAACGGCGAAGTTTAATTCAGGTTAGTCATTCATTAGCGTGTCGGTTCGCAGGTGGGTGGTGAATTTAAAGATCGACTAAGCATGTAGTACCAATGATGAATGATTTTTGGACGCGGGTTCAACTCCCGCCAGCTCCACCAAACGTTTGGAAAGGCGGTAAGTTATTGACTTACCGCCTTTTTTGGCTTTATTTTTCGTTCGTGTGCCACTTGTACTAAAAGTTGGTACTAAAAATGCGCTATCTAAAGATATTCTCATCTGGTATTTGGCAGTTCCGGTATCAGATCTCAAAGCAACATAGACCGCTCTTTGATGGAAGAAGAGAGATCAAAAAATCCTTGAATACCTCTTCCAAGGATTTGGCAATCATAGAAGCTTTAAAGCTTGAGTTAGAGATCAGACAAGTAGTTAGTAAGCAGTCTGATACTGAGTGCTCGACTACTTCAGTTAACATAGCTTCAGCAATCCATACTCCTAAGAGGCAGCTAACCAAACTCACACCAACAAATGCTCTAGATAAGTATCTAACGTACAAAAGAAGCCATGTTACTGAAAAAACAGCCATGGCAGCCTACTTAAAGTGTAAAGTCGTACTAGAGCTATCAGGTAAGCTATCAATCAACCAAATTCGTCGCATGTAGACAAAAACTCTATTCGTAGAGCATATAATCGAACTGATTATTTAGAGCGCAGACGTTCGCTTATGGGCTGGTGGAGTGAACATATTGAGAGATCGGCAAAAGAATTATCCTCCAACTAAAATGCAGAGATTGCATTCTTGAGAACTGTGTAACCATCATCCTCGTACACTATTTTGGCCACCAACATCTTCAGCAGGTGGCTATGATAGGACCATTCTTTACATCTTCCCGCTATACGAAGACCTGTATGTTGAATTACTTATATCTGACATGACTCACTTAACTCGGTGGTCAAAACTATTGGTGCGAATCTTTTTGCTTCAAACCATAGAGATAAAACACAAAAAGTGCTATTCTAACTTACATTCTAACTATTAACCTTCAGGTATTTATGGGTAATAAAACATTCCAAGACCTATTTGATCCCAATCTATTTTTTGCTTATGAGATAATGGATGCGCTACGTGATTTAAATGTAGATTTTGAATGCGCAAACATAAGAAATGATATTAAATATCAATTCTGCAGTCTACAAAGTGGCTCTAATAAAAATGGGTTTTACTTCTCTGTTGATGGGTACGCTGCGACTAAGAATATAACAACATCACTAGTTTTAACAAACTCAAAAAAAGACGCGCAGGGAGACAACAGTCTAATTATAGTTGATGAACCTCAGCTAATATTTTATAAATTAATGAATTTTTTCTTTAGAGAGGAAACAAGCACATTTATTCACCCCACTGCAATAGTTTCGCCAAAGGCATATATTGCCGAAAATGTATACATTGGTCCATTTTGTGTCATTGAAGATTCTGTAATAAACAGTGATGTACACTTACATTCACATATAACCATAATGCGTGGCACCACTATTGGTAAAGGTGTGAGAATTGATAGTGGTTCTAGTATAGGCGTCAGAAGTATTGCATGGGCTTGGGATAAGAAATCCTCTACCAGAGTTATACAACCACAAATCGGCTACACCTCGATTGGCAACAACTGTCTTATTGGTTCTAATTGTTCAATTGGAAGGGGGTCTGTAAATGAGACGACAACTATTGGAAACAATGTAGTTATAGCTCAGGGAGCAAGGATTGCTCATGGCTGTATTGTTGGTGATGACTGCCACTTCGGAAACAGTATCTCTCTTTCTGGTAACGTTACCATTGGCAAAAAATCATTTATTGGTTCCGGAAGTGTAATTAGGTCGATGGTTAATATAGCCCCCAAAAATATAGTTGCCGCTGGGGCTGTTGTTGTCAAAAATAGCAGCATTGAAAATACTGTGTTGATTGGTGTACCAGCCAAACCTCAAGAAACCACTAAGACTAGATTATCTGGTATTCCAGACATATCTGGAATGTAATTTAATGAAACAATGCACTTATTGGCATTGGCATCGGCATTGGCATTGGCATTGGCACTCAATATGATCTTTGCAACGCCAATACACATGTGATGAACTTCTGTAGTCGCTCATGTTATTTGTTTTTCTTACTTGTGGTAAATGAAGAATTCACTTTTAAAAGTAGATAACAAAACACCCATGATATTGTCACTATCATGAATGATTTTTTAAAGATAACTAGACACCCATGATATTGGCACTTGAACGCAAATTCACGCGTGGGGATGTCTTTACGAATAAATAATAAGACACCCATAATATTGGCACCATCACCCTGAAGCTCCTACACTCAATCAACACCCCACCAAAGGAGCTTCAAAATGCCAACCGCACGCTCACAACAAATCAGCCTTGAAGATACCGCCTACTACCATTGCGTGTCGCGATGTGTTCATCGTGCCTTTTTGTGTGGGTTTGATGAGGCTTCGGGTAAGAGCTATGAACATCGCCGTGGTTGGGTGGAGAGTCGGCTGTTGCAGCTTGCTGGTGTTTTTGCGATTGATGTTTGTGCTTATGCGGTGATGAGTAACCATACTCATGTTGTACTGCATATCAATGAAGAGCAAGCGATGGCTTGGGATGCGCATGAGGTATTACGGCGCTGGCATCAACTGCATATAGGCACCTTGCTCACCACCCGATTTATCAATGGTGAATCGTTGGACAAGGCCTCACTGCAGTCAGTGATGGAAACGGTTGAAGTATATCGCCAGCGGCTGTATGACATCAGTTGGTTTATGCGCAACCTCAATGAGAGCATTGCTCGTCAAGCCAATAAAGAAGATGGTTGTACCGGTCGTTTTTGGGAAGGGCGCTTTAAATCGCAGGCACTGCTTGATGAAGCAGCCTTAGCAGCTTGTATGGCTTATGTTGATCTAAACCCTGTGCGGGCCAAGATCGCCGAGACCCCAGAGCAATCTAACTATACCAGCGTTAAAAAGCGGGTCGAGAGCCTGCGGCAATCGAGCGTCAATAAGCCATCTCAGCCTAAGGCCTTGTTTCCATTTGTCGGTAACCCACGCAAGCACATGCCACAAGGGCTGCCCTTTCGACTCAAAGACTATCTAGCTCTAGTAGACATCAGTGGACGCATTCTTCGGCAGGACAAGCGAGGCGCTATCTCGGAGCAACACCTCCCTATCCTTGCTCGGTTGAAAATCAGTGAATCTGTATGGGAGTCACTGATCACGACTCTTGAGAGGGAGTTCACTGGCCCGATCGGCGGCGAAAAGTCCTTACGGCTTTATCAAAGTCACAAGGGGCTTCTGCGGATGCAGGGTATTGGAGCAGCAAAGCGCTGTTTCAAAGTCGCATAGTAAAATACAAATAGACACCACTATTATTAATACTTTTATTATTGGTTTGATATCACATCAACCTAAAAAATAACTGTCGCCGCGCCTTTCTGCTGCATCCGAAAGATTTATACCAGTCAACCTTCCATTAGCTCAGTAGTGGCCAATAAGAAAGCAAATTACATTGAACCAACAGGCTGTCTACTAGTAACAATCCTCAACATAATCGAACTTACATCAAACTGACACGGAAGTTTAACCCTCTCTCGTTAATCTGCCCTTTCGATCTGGCTCTCTATAGTCGAAATAAAATATACATGGATGCAAAATGAATAAAAAACTATTGGCGTTAGCCGTTACGTTGGGTAGCTTAGGCTTGGTTGGGTGTAACTCATCAGACTCAGACAACCAAGAAACATTGGATCTTCGTATCCTTCATATTAATGATCATCACTCTAAACTTGATGCAACTGGACCTGTCTCTTTGAATCTGGGTGGTGTTGATACTCAAGTTGAGATCGGTGGTTTTCCACGCTTAGTGACCAAGTTTAACGAACTGCAAAATGGTAACACACTGCGCCTTCACGCCGGTGATGCTATTACAGGCACTATGTATTACAGCTTATTCCGAGAAGAGTTGCCTGATGCGCTGATGATGAATCAGGTCTGCTTTGATGCGTTTGCTCTGGGTAACCACGAGTTTGATGATGGTAATGAGCAGCTTGCACACTTTATTAATACCCTGAAGAACGGTGAAGACGCGTGTGGCACTGAAGTTCTAGCGGCGAACATTGAAGTCCCGTCGACCAACCCTATTTATGGTATCTACGACCCATATAAGATTTTCGATGTTGCAGGTCAGCGAGTGGGTGTCATTGGTATCGACATCTCTAGCAAGACTCAGGCTTCTTCTTCACCATCCCCGGATACTGAATTTTTCGATGAAGTTGAAACTTCACAGCGTTATATCGATATCCTGCAAGAAAAAGGGGTCGATAAAATAGTCCTTCTGACTCACTACATGTACAGCAATGACATCGCAATGGCGAAGCAGCTAAACGGAGTTGATGTGATTGTCGGTGGTGATAGTCATTCACTTCTGGCTGACAGTGATCTGCACGCAGAAATCGGCTTTGGTACACCTCACGGTGAATACCCTACCGTAGTGCAAAATGCAGACGGTAACGATGTGTGTATCGTTCAAGCGTGGGAAAATGCTCTGCTGCTTGGCGAGCTAAACGTCAGCTTTGACGCGAACGGTAATGTGACTCAATGTTCAGGCACACCTCACTTGCTATTGGGCAATGAATTTATTCACCCTGATTTTGATGCAGAAGAAAACCCTGATGCCGCGCACACCGAAGAAGAGTTAGAGACAATCCAGCAGTTCATCGCTGGTGAGAAGGCTTTGAGTTCAGTTGTTGAAGATGAAACTACAGCTGAAAAACTGTCTTACTACGCCGAGCAGGTTGAAGAGAAAATGCAAGAGATCATTGGCTTTAGCGATGGTCTTCTATGTAATGAGCGTACACCAGGCTCTAACCACTCATCGGGCGCCGAGTGTGCAGCAGGAAGCCCTGAGCGTGACTTCATGAACCAACACGGAAGCATCATGGGTAACGTGGTTTCTGAAGCGTTTGTAGATTTGTCTATCCGTGCCGATATCGCTATCCAAAATAGTGGCGGCGTTCGCACCACAATCTCAAAAGGCGACGTCTCAGTCGGTAATGCTTTTAATGTGTTGCCGTTTACGAACCTTCTAGTCAATCTAGACATGAAGGGACAAGAGATCGTCAACACCATCGAAGATGCCATCGATAATGTGGTTGTAAACAGTTCAAGTGGTGCATTCCCTGTAGCAGCCAATCTTCGTTTTGATGTCGATATGAACGCAGCGAAAGGTGCACGCATCACCAATGTGGAAGCACGTCGTAAGAATGAAGATGGCTCATTCGGTGAATGGCATGCTATTGAGCTAGACGGTGATTATGTTGTTGTTACCAACGACTTCATCGCTCAAGGTGGTGACCGCTACGATTCGTTTGTTCCTGTCTATGAAGACGAAGATCGTCGTGAAGATACCGGCCTGTTGTACACCGATTCGCTGATCAACTACATCAAGAAACTGGAAGACCGCGGTGAAAACCTAGACATTCCTGAAGCGTCTGAGATGGCCGTGCAGAGCTTTATTGCTTTGAACTAAGCTCAGAGCGTTTAAGGTCGCAAAATTGACTCTCACTACCTCAAAGTCCGAGTGTATTCTGTGCACTCGGATTTTTTTTGAGTGCCTTTAATCAATATTACCCCGCCCAAAGCCAATTCAAACCACCATACTATAGGCCCTTTAGACTTCAACCTTTGAATCAAAAGCTCAACTGTTGCCAGTGTTGGTTCAGCCCTGCCTTATTGTACTCTGCACATAAGATCATCTAAACAACCCTGTTACATTCAGTAAGCCTTACAATCACTTAAGAATAGCGCCTCGCAAGAGCGCTTCACATAATTGCAATATTAAGTACTTAGTACTGCAACATCATCATTCTAGCCTAACGCAAAAAACGAATAGGTAGCTTTAATGAGTCTGCAATTAAACCAAATTAATAAGTACTTTGATGATGTTCATGCCCTTAGCGATATTAATATGTCGTTAGATAAGGGAGAACTCGTTGCACTCGTTGGCCCATCAGGGTGTGGTAAAACCACTCTCTTACGCTGTATTGCTGGATTAGAGCAGCCGTCCAGTGGTGAAATTATGATTGGTGATCGTTTGGTCTTTGGTCAACAAAACGGTAAAAAAGTAGCCCTTTCTACCCAGCAAAGGCAGCTCGGTATGGTGTTTCAAGACTTTGCACTCTGGCCTCATTTAACCGTATTCGAAAATGTCGCATTTGGCTTAAGAGCTCGCAAAGAAACCAAAAACCTTAGCCAGCGTGTTAATGCTGCGCTAGAGCAGGTTCAACTCGGTGCTTTCGCAAAACGTTACCCAAGCCAGCTCTCAGGTGGCCAACAGCAACGTGTTTCAATTGCACGCGCTATTGTCACCCAGCCAGCCTTAATTCTACTCGATGAGCCTCTATCAGCCCTCGATGCTGTTCTCAAAGAGCAAATTCAGCAACTGTTGGTATCTGTTTTAAAAGAAAATCAGCTAACGGCGGTGTATGTCACTCACGATCAGTCAGAAGCGATGTCGATGGCTGATAAAGTGATGCTACTTAGTAATGGCAAGGTTGAGCAATTTGCTACACCAGAAGCAATCTACCACCAGCCAAAAACGGAGTTTGTTGCCAACTTTATTGGTAAAAACAATCGAATCCGCCAAGGTGAACAAATTTCTTTTGTTCGTATGGAGCACATTCGCTCTCAACCGAATCAAAACAGTGATGATCTTAAGTTTGATGCTGTGATCACCGCTTCCAAGTTTCACGGTCAGCACTACCTTATTCAAGCGGATATGAGTGGTGAAAAGTGGCACTTCAGTGCCAATCAGCCATTAACAGCTGGCCAACCAGTCTCTCTGTACTGTAACCGTGAACACATCTACTCAATTCCTGCATAAGGTAAATACAATGAAAAAGCTGACTTTCTTAGCCCTTTCTCTTGGTCTGGCTACGGGCGCTGTCTCAGCCGCTGATCTCACTGTCTACACGGCAGGCCCTAAAGGGCTATCGGATAAACTCATCAACGACTACCAGCTAGTATCAGGTAAAAAAGTCGCAACGTATGAAGCGACGACAGGTCGTATCTTAGGTCGCTTAAAGGCAGAGCAAGCACGCCCGGTTGCCGATGCGGTGATTCTGGCTTCTTGGCCAGCAGCAATGGGTTTACAAAGTGAAGGCCTACTACACAGCTTTGAGCCTGAGCATGCAGAGCACCTGCGCGAGGGCTGGAACAGCGACAACCAGCTCTTTGCCTACTCTGGCTCTGCCCTGGGGATCACCTATAACACACTATTGGTTGAGCAAGCGCCAGCATCACTAACTAGTTATGCGCAACAAGAGTGGCAGGATCAGGTTGTGATCCCAGACCCAACAGAGTCAGGCTCAGCACTAGACTTTATCTCGGGTTTTATCGCTGACGACGCTGATAGAGCATGGCAGCTATTTTCTGCATGGCAAGACAACGGTATAGATGTGAATGGTGCGAACCGCCCTGCACTCAACCAAGTCGTCAATGGTTCAAAAGCCGTCGTTCTCGCAGGGGTTGATTACATGGGTTACAGCGAGAAGAACAAAGGTAATCCGATTGAGGTTATCTATCCAGAAGAAGGCACCGTTATTGCGCCTCGCGCGGCAATGGTCCTAAAATCAAGCCAAAACAAGCAAACCGCTGAGGACTTTGTTTCCTACCTATTGAGCGAGCGCGCACAACAGATCGTCGCAGACGAGATGCTACTGCCTGGCCGCAGCGATGTGCCAGCCCATCCTTCTCGCCCAGACTATGCAGATATCAAGTTGCTGGATTATGACTGGAACTGGATGTTCGACAACCAAGCTTCTGTCACCACGAAATTTAGCAATATGTTCCGCTAATACCCTCAACTGGAGAGGTAATGTGCCTCTCCAGTTACTGTTTTACTTCTAGTCTAAGAACCTCTATGACCGCCTTTGCTTCTCCATCGACCCCCCCCAAACATGTACTGTTCGCTTTACTCAGTTTGCTTGTGCTGATCCTACTGCCTGTTAGCACGATTTTAGCCCATAGTATTTATCAACAAGGTCAATGGCACTTCGTCAGCTTATTTCGTCAACTTGTCGATAGCTACACCCTAAATGTACTTTGGAACTCAATCCAGTTGGCTTTATTGGTGACCCTGGTTGCAACACTGCTCGCTGCCCCCTTGGCATGGATCACCGCAAAAACCTCGATGGGAAAGCACAAATGGCTGGATATCGTGGTACTCATCCCATTTATGACGCCACCGTTCATAGATTCAATGGGCTGGATGATCTTTATGCGTCCACGAGGCTACCTTGAGCAACTGTTACCGGGTTTAGCGGGTTTCCAGTCTGGCTTTTTCTCTCTGGCTGGAATGGTGCTCATTATGAGTTTGTCACTGTTTCCATTCATGTACTTGGTAATTAAAAATAGTCTGTTACGCATCAATGCCAGTGTTGAAGAAGCGGCGGTTATTTATGGTGCCACCCCGCTCTATTCGCTGACCAGGGTTACCCTACCTCTGGTGTTATCCGGTTACGTCATGGGGGCACTACTGGTCTTTGTTAAGACGATTTCTGAATTTGGTACACCCGCAACCCTTGGCAAACAAATTGGCTACTATGTACTGACCACCGAAATCCACCGCTTTACCTCCACTTGGCCAATCGATTTTGCCAAAGCGGCCACGCTCTCATTAGTGCTTTTGACTGTCAGCATGCTGATGTGGATGGCTCAGCTGCATATCTCTAACCGCTATCAGTATCAACTCATTAGCGGCAAAGGTAACAAATCGCGCTTGATTAGGTTAAGCCGTTGGCAGCAAGTACTGTGTTGGCTGGTGATTGGCGCTGTGCTGTTTTTATCCATTGGCATTCCCTATTTCTCTATCACAGCGACCGCTTTGCTTGATCTTGCCGGACTCGGACTGAGCTGGAGCAACCTCACTCTTAAGCATTTTTCCAGCGTATTTGATGCAGATGGCGCGGCATTTCGCGCTTTAACCAACAGCATTAAGCTTAGCTTCTATGCGGCAACTCTGTGTGCTGTACTGGGAATATGGTATGGGCTAATTGTGGTAAAAGGTCAAACCAAGCTTAGCAAAGTCATTGATTTTTCCAGCTTGTTATCCAACACCGTACCCGGCATTGTGGTGGTGTTTGGCTTAATCCTCTTTTGGAACTCACCACTTAACCCGGCACCGGTATACAACACCAGCGCTATGCTTGTCCTAACGTATGTTGTGCTGTTTTTACCTTACACGGTCCAGTACGTTAAATCTGCCGCCGAGCAAATCAGCGCCAGCTTGGAAGATGCCGCACGAGTTGGAGGGGCATCTGATTGGTTCCAGTTAACTAAAGTTACCTTACCTCTGATTTTCCCGGGCGTGATTGCAGGTTGGACGATGAGTTTTATTATCGGCCAGCGCGAGTTGGTGGGCTCACTGATGGTTAAACCACCGGGTGTAGACACAACGGCAACCTTTATCTTTAGCGAGTTTGACCAGGGTAATACCAGTCTTGCCATGGCGATGGCACTGGTTGTGGTGAGTGTCACCGTCGCTATCCTATCACTGCTCAAGGTAATTGAGACTCGATATATCAAGAAGGTGTAAATAGATCATGTTCGAACTCGATAACCTGGTCATTGTTATCGCATCACTGCTTGCCTCCACGATCTCGGCCATCACCAGTATGGGTGGTGGTATTATTGTGCTGGCGGTCATGTACTCTACCATGTCCAACGTATTGCTCGCGCTCACGCTGCACTCTTGGTTTGGCTTATCAAGTAATATTTCTCGAGCAATTGCCCTGAGAAAAGACGTACAACACAGAAAGGTCGCTCTGTTTGTGCTTGGCGGGATACCCAGCTCGATTGTCACTGTTTTCCTGTTTAATCATTTGATTGCAACAATAGACTGGTTTGAAGATGGATTTAAGATGGCGATTGGCTTGTACATACTTTCGACGCTACGCAAGAAAAAACATACTGAAAACGACAACCAAACCACTAACTACTGGAAGCTGGGCATGTTTGCTATGCCAGTCAGCGTTTCATTTGGTGCCAATGGTGCTTTGATTGGTAAGAAAATAGCTCAAGATATAAGCTGTAAGCGTCAGATCGTTGCAACCTCGTCTTACTGCCAACTGATGGGGCATATATTTAAAATCGTGGTCTTTTATTTGCTTTATAAGACCAACACCATTAATAGCTACACAGTGTATGATGACTTTAGCACCTATCTGCCGATCATTGTTGCGATGTTTCTATTCTCACTCGTAGGCACCTATCTTGGCCGCAGCTTACTTGATAGGGTCAATAAATCATTATTTGATAAGATATTTAAATCGTCTATTTTAATCTCATCACTGATGATTATTTTCGGCTCTATGTCGCGAATGATATAGTCATATCTAGGGGCAGTAAAGCATTGTTTCGAAAACGCTTAGTTGCCCCTACTCCTAAGCACTCAACCTAGAAGCCTCATTAGCCTAAAATAGTAATCCATAAACCTCGGTGTAAGCCCCATCAGGCGAGCTTGGCACTCTGTGACGAACTAGCCTCAGACTCAGATGGTACGATTCGACGCTCTAGCGAATATTTTCCTCCACCAAAGGCGATAAGTAAGGCATAGACAAAACAGTACACTGTCGCGAGTTCGTTACCTGCCCACCCCTTAGCCATACCGACCATATATACCGCAATACCCATCGTAAACAGAAGCATTGCTGCACTAAAACGGGTGAAGAGGCCGATAATCAAAAGCAGGGAGCAAATCAACTCACTAGAGACTGCCATGGTAAGGCTTACCTGCGAGCCAAGACCAAATGGGTCAAAAAAGGTTTGTGACAACGCCGAGTAATTGACCAACTTGGGTATGGCATGGGTCAGCATCGCCAAACCAATTCCAATGCGAACCAACAGTAAGCTTACATCCTCAAGTACGGGTAAACGTTTTGAATGGGTAACAATCGTAAGGATCGACTTCATAACAGCATTCTCTCTATTGATTAAATAATACGCGAGCCAGGCGGAGCACAGATGGTAGGTTTGAGTTAAATATAGTTCGAATATTTGTCTAGATATATGCTCTAATATGAACAGGATTGTTTCATATAGTGTGCAAATTATGGATAGATTGAGTGCGATGCGGGTATTTGTTGTCGTCGTTGAGAAAGGCAGCTTTACCTTGGCGGCAAAACATCTCGAACTTAATCGAGTTAAAGTCACGCGCTATGTGACCGCGCTAGAGAGTTGGTTGGGCGTGCGTCTTCTTCAGCGCAGCACTCGGCGCTTATCACTCACACCTGCAGGAGAGAATTTTCTCCAACAGTGTTATTCATTGTTAGCCATCTCTGAAGAAATGCAAGATTGCGTTGCAAGTGCAGCAACCATTCCGCAAGGTCAATTACGTGTTACGGCCACAACGGCGTTTGCCACTAGCCACCTCTCCGAAGCGATTACCGATTTCCTCTCCCTATATCCCAAGGTTTCAGTGGATATGATGATGGTCCCTGAGAAAGTCAGCTTGATTGATGATCAGGTAGACCTTGCGATCCGAATTGCTGATCAACTTGACCCCGGGCTAATTGCGCGAAAAATTGCCCAGTGCCGCTCCGTGTTATGTGCCTCACCCAATTATTTAAAGACAATTGGGAAACCCAAACAGTTGTCTGATTTAAGCCGACACAACTGCTTGCTCTTTGCCCAGTTTGATACCTATCAGTGGCATCTTAGTGATGGCAACACCAGTGAGAGCGTAACAGTGAGTGGCCGATTACGCTCTAACGATGTCTTGGCATTGCTCAAAGCGACTCAGCATGGCGCAGGTATTGCCCGACTGCCAAGATATCTAGTCAGTGAAGAGCTCCACAGCGGCGCCTTGGTTGAGGTATTACCACAGTGGCACGCTAAACCGATGAGTATTTGGGCCGTTTATCAGTCACGTCAGCATATGCCAGCCGCCTTGCGAGGGCTTATTGATTTTTTAGTTGAACGATTTTCTCATCAGCATGACTGGTAGCATTAACTTGCGTTAAGAATACCGTTAGCGATGAACATTACTTCAAGAAAATAAAATAAATGAAAGTAAAAAGGCACCTATTATATTTGTCCTCTAAAGGCCCCAAACATCACGTTTAGGGCCTTCTATCTTCCTATAAAACCAAAATTAATCGACTCTCACCACGTGATAGCTCATGTCATTATCATTCAGTTCAACAACATAGCGACCAGACACTGAGGTGTAGATATCGTTGCCCGTCTGCTCTAGATAGCCGTCACCGTTGTTATCACCATAGTTCTGGCTCCAATCGCCATAGACGTCAAACTTAAAGCGCTGATCGGCTTGGCCATCAAAGTCGACTTCCAACTGCCAGAGATGGTCGGCCACCAGCACCAAAGCAGAGCTGTCCCAGTTGTTGGGGGTGCCACGGAAATACAGCTGTGAGAAATTCGCCGCTGGCGGTTGATTCGGGTCATTGACGATGATGGTCACACTGGCAGTCGCGGTTTTACCGCCGTCATCGGTGACTTTCAGCTCAACCACATGACTGCCTGCAGAGTTGAACGTTATGCTTGTCTCTACCCCTGTCGCGCCATTACTCCACAGATAGCTGCTGATCACCCCGTCGCTATCTGTTGAGCCTGCGGCGCTGAAAGTGACCGTAGCACCGACATCCACCTGGCTCGCTGAGGCATCAATGACGGCCTTAGGTGCCTGATTCGCACCGGCCTCGGAGAGGCGATAAGCCAGGGTTTGATCATTCACTTCAACAATGTAGTCACCGGACACTGTGGTATAAATATCGTCACCTGTCGGCTCTAGCACGCCGTCACCATTATTATCGCCATAGTTTTGGCTCCAGTCGCCATGCAGATCAAACTTAAACCGTTGCTCAGCTTGACCATCAAAGTAGATCTCTAATTGCCAAGTATTGTCTTCCACTAACGTCATGGCTGTTGCATCCCAGCCATTGGCCGTACCACGAAAGTAAAGCTGGTCGAAGTTTTGTGCCAAGTCCTGATTATCAACGCTAATGGTGACTTGCGCTTCGGCGCTCGCCCCTTCGTTGTCCGTCACAACCACACTGATAACGGTCTGACTGGTGATGGTTAGGGTGATGCTGTCACTGGTATCGCCAGTACTCCAGGCATAGCTAACAATATCACCATCCGGGTCATAAGAGTCTGCTGCTGACAAGGTCACTTGTGTGCCACTGGCAACGGTGTGGCTGTCAGGCGTGATCACCGCCACCGGGCTTTGATTATCGACGCCATCAGGTTGCCCTTCAGTCACCGCTCCAGAATCAATGACCCAGCTTCCCTCACCAACGCTATAGTTGTTGCCCCCATTATTGTCCCAGCGACCACTACAGTCATTGGTGACAAACTCCAGAGCATGGTCAAGCAGGTCAACCGTCAGGCTGTACCAGCCATTTTGCAGCGCTTGCATCTTAACCCCGGGAGCGGTGGTCCAAGTTTGTGCACCGTCAACACTGTAGTGCAAGCAAACCTCAGCCCAGCCTTGGGTGTTTTGATAGTAAACCGTACTAGTCACAGACTGGCCGAGAATGCGGAACGTCACACTGGTGGTATCGGTCGCCCCTTTATCATCGGTGACCGTGACGGAATAGCTGCTTAGCTCATTGATGGTCACTGTGATTGACTCACCAGTCTCACCGGTACTCCAATGGTAAGACACGATCTCTCCATCTTCATCCGTCGAAGAGGCCGCACTCAAGGTGATGACACTGCCAAGCTCAACGGTTTGGCTGCCCGGCTCGATCACCGCTACCGGACGCTTATTACCTGGGATCACATCAGCCGTGAAGAACATGTGCTCGCCTTCAATGTTGCCATTGATGTCTTCAACCGTCTTGCCGCCTTGCTGAGAGAAGCGACCCGTACCCACATAAACCTGCTGGATCTCCGAGCGAGTCACATTACCCTTGCTATCTGTCGCCTCGATATAGTAGTCGAGGAGCTGGTCTTGGAACTGATTGAAATAGGTGAAGTACATGTTACCAATAAGCTCAGCAGGCACGACCTCAAAGGTCTGTGTACTAGAAGGCTGCCAGCTGACCCCATTAATATCCGCGCTCAAGTCGCGCTCTTTCATCGCAAAGCTCTGCCACTCACCGACTCGATCTGGGTCAACATCCGGGTCGCTGCTGTGCGCTTTAGGATCGTAGAGCTGATAAGTTTTGTCTTTCGCATCAGCCCACTTGTTGGTGTGGGGGCGAACCTTGACGGTAATGTTGTCAATGCCACTGGCGTCAAACGCATAGGTGTAGATAGCAAAGGTCGTGTCAGCATAGACTTCCGCCCAGCCTTCCGCTTTACTCTTGTTGGCACTGCCCGGGTTGTAGGGGTAACGCTGTGGCCACCAAATCGATGGGCCAGTGCGATCCTTGCTTAGATTGCTATCGACATAAGGCGTGGTGAAGTGAAGAGATTGATTGAACGAAATCGTCGGCTTAACGCCATCATCCACGTTCTCATCATAATAACCAAACCCAGAATCAATCGAGGCGATAAGGAAGTACCAACCTAACTCTGCAGGGTTTGCGCCCCCTGCATAGTTGTTATTCTCGTCGCCTTTTACCGGGAAAGACATCATCCAAGGGTTCAGCTGATTGCCATCATAGGTAACCTGGCGATCTCGGTCGCTCGTGGGCTGCCAGTGATTTGGGTTATCATCTAGCCATATCTGCTCTGCGGTCTTTGCATAGTTCTCTGCCGCTTGGAGCAGCGCAAAGTTACGCTCGAGATAGTGATAACCAAGCTCAAGCGAGACCATATGCTGGCGCTGCGCGATGTAATCCGTGCCATGAGCGTTATTGAAATCACTCATTTGCCCAGACCACACGCCCATCGGCAAGTGCCAGTGATACCAAGTTGGGTCAGCCGATGAATCACGAGTATCAATCCACGAGCCATCCTGAACATGAACGATGTCATCCGCCGGGATAGGATGAGCGCGCAGATACTCCTCCACTCCCATACCGACCACTCCTGAGTCCGCATACGTCACATTGCCCGATGCCGCCCAAGTGCCACCATCCCCTGCTCGGCCCTGAGAGTTATCGCCATCATGGGCGATAACAAAGTACTGCTTACGACCCAGAGCCGCCGCTTCATCTTCAAACTCCTTTAACACCCCAGCGGTGACACTTCCTTGGTAACCTTCTTCCCAAGAGCTGGCCTGCTCAACCGGAATGCCGGCGATTTTTTGCACTTGGGCCGTATTGGGGTTGACGTACTGCACCCAGTGAGGGATCGATGCAAACGGGAACTTATTCTGGGTCACCTGTTGCTCGTTAAACATCGGAATCGAAACCCAGTTGCCGACATCGCTGCTGTTACGCAGATCGGCTCGGTTTGGCGGTGAAATCATAGTATCGACACCGGGATCATTCAGGTATGGATAATCTCGCAGTGTGCGTGAGTAGTGGACATTACCGAGTACCGACCACTCGATACCCAGCTTATCCAACACTGGAATGATGCGGGTGGAAAAGCCCAGCTCGGTTGGAAAGAACCCCTTGGATGAGCGGAAACTGTCACCAAGAAAGTAGTCTTGAGCCAGAGTGACATTGTGATAAATAAGATCTTTGAGGAAATAGTCATTGCCCACGAGTGGCCCCATCGTATGGTGGCCACTGAAATGGATGGTGTCTAAGGCATTAAAGCCGCTCGCCGTTTTAGTGTTGTCTTGAGTCTCGCGCCAATAATTTCCCCAGCCGAGGTTATAACCATCGAGATTGTTCAGCTCAGCAAAACTCTGCACATTATTGATCACCGAAGCTGACATGGTGACATGAGTTTGGCTCAAAGGGTGACTGCCACGATTTTGCTTGGCAGTATCCATCGGCCAACTGAGGTAAGCCCCGCGCTTGGCATGATGGGAATAATATGCCACTAAATCATCATGGGGCATAGGTAGCCCGCTCCCGGGAATATAGAACGAGTAATTGGGCGGCGGGTTATTTTTTAAGTTAATCACCTGGCCATCATAGGTATAACGAATGGGTGAACCTACCGAAAGCTGGTCATATTCGCTAACGTCATAGTAGGGCCAGAAATTAGGCATATGGTTATGGTAAATATGGGTGGCGGCAATTTCAGCCTGAGCAGAACTTGCCAGTATCATCGTCGTGATAGTGAGCCATTTGTTCATCAGTTAATCCTTCCATTGAATATACGCTGCCGCACTTATTATCTGAAATCAAGGTGCATATAAACCAATCAGAACATAAACGAGTAAACACGCTTAATCCTGCCTGATATTGGCCGTTTCCATAATCCATAGGAGTCCTACTCCGCAAAGAGTCTTGTTAACTGCTCTATACCTGAGTTAACTCAAGAATAATTGGCAAAACCCACAACATTTGTTTTTTGTACATCCCTGCAAACTGGAAGCTTGCCCCTCCTGATGCGACACATATTAGTAAACGCGAAGAGGTGGTTAAAATTCCACCAAAAAAGGGAGTTTATGCAAATCATGTCAATCTTTGTAGGCATAGAAGAAAAAAGCGACCAATTTTACACACTACAATACTTGCACTAAATAACAGTTGGCGTAAGTTAAATAAACTTGTTGCATTGGTTTTTTTAGATATCACGCATTTATTACTGGGTTAGTCTTACAAAGAGAATCGTAATCTAATTCACTAACAACAATGTCAAAAACACAAATATTGGTTTGAGCTAGAACAATTACTAGCCCTCTACTTTAGTCCAATTTAATAACATGCCATTCTGTTTATCCAAGCCCATCAAATAACAAAATATACCGTACAGCATCTATTATTAAATCAATCCACAACCACACCTAAAGTTACTTGCAATTGATTTGCAACGTACTGATTTTTATATGAACAGACTACTTACAATAGATTTATGTCTATGAAATTTGTTACAACCCCACATCCAATACAAATTAATTGCAGCCCTGCTCACTTTATGTAGTCATACTAAAATGTGAATCTTTCCTATTTGTTAAACCAACCTATAAATAACAACGCCTTATAACGTTAAGATTGTTAAAGTAATGTGCCACCTCATTATTGGGGACTTTACGTATACATAGGGTGACTTTGATTAAAATAATCAGCCTATGCTTCGTACGATGTATGATATCAATCACGCCTGAGTAAACATTGTGCTACGAGATGTGAATTTTATACCTACCTTATTTCTGGTTGTTTATTTTAATTAAATTCAAATCTATAAATAAGGAATAGAAATGAAAATCAAATTAAGCCTGGCTGCGGGATTAATTCTTGCAGGGCTGACATCACCGAATATTGCTCTTGCTAGTGAAGCACCACGCACGACATTTGTTCACCTATTTGAGTGGCGGTGGAATGACATTGCAACAGAGTGTGAAACCTTTTTGGGGCCAAAAGGCTTCTCTGCGGTTCAGGTCTCTCCACCTCAAAAGAGTATTGATAATCCGGCTTGGTGGTCTCGTTATCAACCCGTGAGCTATTCATTTGAAGGCAGAAGTGGTAGCCGACATGAGTTTCAAAGCATGGTCCAACGCTGTAAAGCGGCAGGGGTTGATATCTATGTGGATGCGGTGATTAACCATATGGCAGCTTGGGACCGCAATTTCCCTGAAGTACCATTTGGTAGTAATGACTTTAATAATTGCACCGACGATATCAATTATGGCGACCGTTGGTCGATACAAAATTGTGATTTGGTTGGGCTTAATGACTTAAAAACGGGGTCTGACTATGTCCGACAAAAAATCGCCGATTACATGAACGACGCAATAGGAATGGGCGTTGCCGGGTTTAGAATCGACGCGGCAAAACACATGCCTGCTGGCGATATCGCTGCAATAAAAAGCAAACTCAATGGTAACCCTTATATCTTTCAAGAGGTTATCGGAGCAGGCGGTGAGCCCGTACAACCCGGTGAATACACCTATATAGGGGATGTGACAGAATTTAACTTTGCCCGCACCATAGGTCCGAAATTTAAGCATGGTGGAATCAAAGACTTGCAAGGCATTGGCAGCTGGGGCGGTTGGTTGTCGAGTGACCAAGCGGTCACTTTTGTGACTAACCATGATGAAGAGCGTCACAACCCTGGCCAGGTGTTGAGCCATCAAGACTTCGGCAATTTATACATGCTTGGCAATGTATTTACCCTGGCCTACCCCTATGGCTATCCGAAAATCATGTCGGGTTACTACTTCAACAACGATTTTGATGCCGGTCCTCCATCAACAGGGGTGCACTCGGGTAATGCGTGTGGGTTTGACGGTGGCAGCTGGGTTTGTGAGCATAAATGGCGAGGTGTCGCGAATATGGTCGCATTTCGCAATCATACCGCCTCGGACTGGCGCGTAACCAACTGGTGGGATGATGGCTATAACCAGATCGCCTTTGGCCGTGGCGGGCTGGGCTTCGTTGCGATTAACCGTGATGATAATAAGTCCATTGACCAAGGCTTCCAAACGGGCATGCCAGCTGGCGAGTACTGCGATGTGATTGCCGGTAACTTTGATTCATCTTCTGGCACTTGTGATGGACCCACTATTTCTGTGGACTCCTCTGGTTACGCGCACTTTACCGTCGCTAAGCATGACGCGGCCGCTATCCACGTTGGCGCTAAGGTCTGCCCAGGGTGCACAGGGTCGACACCTGGACCCAATCCAACCCCTGATAGCCCAGTGAGCGCTACTGCTATCTGTATCGATAACCGCGCGGGCCTGAGCAACCCGTACTTGTATTACTGGAATGCAACACCGGCTGGTAGTGTCACCAACGCCACTTGGCCAGGTGTTCAAATGACTAAAAATGGCGATTTCTATTGTCACGACTTGGGCATTGCAGTGGAGAGTATCAACGTGATTTTCTCCGATAATGGGGCGAATAAAACAGACGATCTCGTCGCAAGCTCAGACCACTGTTATTCAAATGGTCAGTGGGACTCTTTACAAGGATGTGGCTTTAGTATTACTGGCGACGGTGGCGATAATGGTGGTCCTGATCCCGTTGTCGCGAGCAAAGTTTGCTATGACAATGCAGAAAATCACTCACAGCCCACCCTTTACTATTGGAATGTTGTCGCTGACCAATCGGTGGCAAATGCAACATGGCCAGGCGTAGCACTGCGTGAAGATAACGGTGTTTACTGTCATGACTTTGGCCTAGGGGTACAAAGCCTAAATGCCATCTTTAGCAATGCAGGTGCTAACCAGTCTGACGACTTAAGCACGTCAGCACCCGAGCTTTGTTATAGCAGTGGCCAGTGGCAATCGCTGGATAACTGCCAAAGCGCGGCCGGTGGTGGCGATGAAGCTTGGTATTTCCGCGGCACGTCAAACGCTTGGGGATTGTCTAAGCTGAGCTATGATGCAAGCTCTGGCCTCTATACCACTCAGCAGAGCTTTAATGGTGAGGAATCGCCTGCCCGGTTTAAGATCGATAGCGGCAGTTGGACAGAAGCCTACCCAAGTAGTGATTACCAAGTGGGCGATTACGCAAGCTACAAAATAGACTTCAACAGCACCACCAAGCAAATCACAGTGACTAAGCAATAGGGAAAATGCTTATTGTGCTCATACTCATCCTGGCGGCGGTAACGTCGCCAGTGATGAACACTAGATCTGCAAACGAGGTCTTTTAGGCTTAAATAAACGTTTTGCCAGTAGAGACATGGGTAGCATAACCATCAGATGAAGGATTAACGCCAGCACGAAGCCAAAACTGAGCTCTCCAAGGCCCAAAGGGATACCCGGTGTAAAATTAGTCAACGTTTGAGCAAGCTGATCGTATCTCGCTGGACGAAGTAGATAGAAGAACTTCTCGAGTAAATGACCGCTCTCAAACAGCTCTACCCCAGCCTCCAACTCGTCATAGCGTGCCAAGGTTAGCCTCTTTTGCTGTGCATCTGCCCTGACGCTGGCTGTGGGGTTCGTAAGATGATGCTCAATCATCAGTTCAACACTTTGGTAGCCATAGTCATCTGCCGTTGCCTGATAGCCTTCTATTTGCCACTTAGTTGACTGATAAAGGCCTGAGAGGAATTGCTGATAATGATCCACCAGCTGTGGCACCTGCAGCGCAATAAGCAGCGCTGTGCCAAACACTACCTTATCAATCAGACGTCCTATCATCGTAACTACACCCTACCTTGGTTCACTTGCTTAACTCAGACCGCGCACTCTGACGACTTGACTAAAAATGCCAATCGCCTGCGCTGTTATGATTGTTTCATGAGCCTAAGCGGCCAACAGAAAAACGTCATCAAGTTTAATCGCTGTCATTACTGCGTTGTGATTTTTACCCAAGTTTATCGCTAATTGAGAGCAAGAATATCTTATTTTGCTCCACAAGATATTGGCACTCATGCTGCCTACGCGACAGGTTGTAACTCAAAGGGCGCAGTTGCTTCGTCCACCACTGAAAATCACTAAATATCCTTACTAAAGGATAAAAAAACATCTAAAGGTGAACGTTACTCTACGGGGAGTTGGGCAAGCAATGCTCTTACCCGTCCGCTATCATTGTCTTTGAAACTACAATTACCGCAACCCTAATTAGTCATCGCACATTAATTAGATGACCATTGGTCGCGTGGTCAGATAATTCACCAATAACGCTGTACTCAACATTGCATGCCTTTAAAACAGCATCGAGCTTGGTTAACTGAGAAGGCTTGACTGCAACAAGCAAACCACCCGAGGTTTGCGGATCACACAACAGCGCCTGCTGCTGGGGAGACAATGCACTAATCTTGTCTCCATAGCTGGCAAAATTACGCTTGGTGCCTCCAGGGATACAACCCTGCTCGATATAGTCTTTGACGCCAGACAACACAGGAACCGCGTCATAGTTCACCCGAGCAAACAAGGATGAGCCCTCACACATTTCCGTTAGATGCCCCAAAAGGCCAAAGCCGGTGACATCAGTCATTGCCGACACGTAATCAAGCTCTGAGAGTTGCTCTCCAATGCTATTGAGGCGACACATAGTATCCAAGGCAAGCGAGCGATGCTCCGGCCGTAATAAGGACTTCTTTTCTGCTTGGCTCAATACGCCAATACCTAGCGGCTTGGTGAGGATAATTTGGTCCCCTGCTTGCGCTTGATTGTTCCTTTTGACTTTATCAGTCGCTATTACACCCGTTACCGCGAGTCCAAAAATCGGTTCAGAGATATCAATTGAGTGTCCACCGGCGAGCGTGATCCCGGCGTCACTGCATACGCTGCGAGCCCCCTCAATAACTTTGGCTGCAAGCGATGGCGGCAAAGAGGCGGTTGGCCAGCCAAGTATCGCAATCGCCATAATCGGCTTACCGCCCATGGCGTAGATATCACTGATCGCATTGGTCGCCGCGACTCGACCAAAATCGAACGCATCATCAACGATTGGGGTAAAAAAGTCGGTGGTACTGACAACTGACGTGCCATTTTGCAAATCATAAACCGCAGCGTCATCTTTTGTCTCGTTGCCCACCAATAGGTTGGGGTCTAAAAAACTTACCTGATTGGTTTTAAGGATTTGCTGAAGCACCTGTGGTGAGAGTTTACAGCCACAGCCGCCACCGGGACTGTATTCGGTTAGCCTTACTTTTTCCATCATAACTCCTTGTCGATACGCATGTAGCGTTGGCTTATTCGTGAAAAAACAGGAGCAAAATCTGCACCAGAATCGAGTGCTTGGTGAGACAATAGCATGAGCTAGGTTTGGCCGGTAAAGTGGCCCGTGGACATTGGCAGTAAATGTCCGTTTGAGAGGATTAGGCAACATTGTCACTATCAAATTGATAGTTAGTGATAGTTTGGAGTATCAATCTGGTTTGTTTCTACGCGGTGCTAGTCACAAATAAAATGAGCCGCTGTTCTCACAGCGACTCATTTCTATTCAATACTTATCAAAGTTATGTAACGACATCAGATAAGTCTGAGTAAGGTTTCACTAGCTATCCTCAGCCTCACACAGGCTACTCAAGTTAGTGACCATCTTACGACACTCTACATGCCACTGTGGGCGATAGACATTTGTGCCTTGGTTTACTACCCAATCCTCAACGATCGAATCTTGAGTGACGCCACACTTTGTTTTCTGAGCGTGCCTTTGCCAATACTGACTTTGCAGCAAATTCACTTTATTGGCCGACTGCCCCTCTAGTTTTCGCCATGGCATATCTTGGTCACTTACGTCCAAGTTAGGTAAGCCAATTTTCGGGCTGATAAAGTCGTAAGTAATAGAGCTACCTTTATGCTTTAACGAACCTAATTTGAGCTTGCAGGTATTTCTCTGGCTGGTCAATATACGACCAAACGGTCGCAAGCCATCTAGCTTAACGCCGGTAGGGGCAACATAATCCAACTCAAACTCAACGACAAATACATGGTATTCCTTTCTTTGGTCTAGCTTATGATGCACCACGTCGAATTCTTTCTCTCTGTCAGTTGAGGACGCCTCGAAAACATCAATATCTACTCCCCGGCGACGCTTTAGATTGATATCCCTCGTCGCTTCCTCAGCAATAGATAGCAGGCGCTGGCTCTCAACATCAAGGTCGTCATTATCCCACTGCCAACCTGATTTGTGCGCTACCTTGCCGCAGTGTACCAATGAGCCCTGTAGCATCGGCCCCAAGTCATTATTTTTGTCGCCCGCACCATGCACCAATTCCAGCAATAGTTCGACATCTACCCTCGACCAATCCTGGTAGTTATCCTCATAATCCTCATCATTTAAGTTATCGACGAAGAGTGCCATTTGAAGACGAGTCTTGTTGTTCGAGGACTCTTTCCAACTAAAGTTACGAATAGTCTGTGAACCAATGTAAGATTCAGGCTTGAGGTTCCCTTGCTGGATGGCGACATAAGCATAGGTTGCGCTACCGTCGAACAAACGATGGTAAGTTTGCTGACTGGAGTTTTGTGTCATCACAAAATCTTGGTGGTCAAGCATCATCTGCTCATTGATATGCACTTTCTCCTGCTTACCTGAGCAGGTCACTTTGATGTCGTAACTGTCTTCACTATGGACCCCATAGTTCAACGAGGAAACAAAGCTCAACCCGATTTTATCAAGCTGTTCACCTGTTGCTGCGGTTGCTTTATGGCCTGTCAGATCGGCGGCTACCTTCACCTGTTTATATTTGTCTTGACGATCTCTGTCCGCGGTCAGTGCGACAAACTTTAGGTCACGTTGATCAAAATGCCCGTCGTCGACGAAGGCCTCGTATTCCCCTCTATATTTGGGAACAGTCGTGGCTGCACGTTGACCCCAAAGCTCCCTCAGATCCCTCGGATAGGCTCGATCAATGGTTATTTGAGACAATACCGGTTTAATACCATTAATATTCCACGGACCAAACCAATAGTTAAACTCAAACTGCATGGCCGTAAGGCGCGGAAGTTCATCTGTCCCCAACTGCTGTTGTGCCATTTGATAGAATTTAAGAATCTCGTCATCAACATCCTTATTTTGGCTGTTTGAGCATACGGCAAAATCTTCCGGCCCCATTGGGCTGAATAAAACATCAAACGCCGGGCCAATATCTATGCCCGAGAGCTGGTAACCAATCAAATGGTTAAAAATCAACCCCGTAGCTAACTTGTCTGAGTTCGGCTCGTTGACCCAAACTTGAACCTTAACCTTATGGAAAGGGGATAGGCGGTTTGATTTATCTTCCTTACACCACTTTTTATACTCATACCACTTAACTTCAGACTCTGCTTCATCGGTTGGCTGCGCGATAAGGACTCTTGCAAAGGCAATATCACTTTGCGTTAGGATACGTTCTTGTACCGAATTAAAGTTAGACGCGAAATTCTCACACAAATCATAAAGCAGTTCTGAGTCCTCTTGACTGTAATCACTGAGCTTACAGTGCACAGGGAAATTGTTGTCGAAATTATTCAGTGGGTCTTCACGATTATGTATAAAGGTATCTTTAAAGCTCTTTTCGTTGTCTGAAGACGCTCCCCAATATCGATGAGCTCTCGCCTTCTTGTAAGCATCAATATTCTGACTGTCTTGATAAGCCACGAGGCTGTCGTCCTGGCTCTGACAAAAATTCTTCCAAGTCGATACGACATCATTGTTGTTGAAGGAGTATACCGACCAAGCATCATCAAAAATCAGCTGTTGAATATAGTCATCGACTTTATAGGTGCTCAACACATCCCTAAAGGCAATATTGGCTCGTGAGGAGATTTTCTTTAGGTCAGCAAGTAATAAGAGCAGGCCTGAAAAAGCAACAGCACGCTTGAGGTAGCGTTTGACTATTTGCAGGCGAGAGTTCTCGCTACTGAGCAATTCTTTTAGTTTTGTGCCGCCTTGTATTTGTTGCTCAAGGTCGACCTCGACACGCTTGAGCTCACCAAGCAAGAATCGGTGCACTTCAAGCATGCGTGCGATATCTTGTATAGGCGCGCCATTATAGCCCTCATACATCCACTCCATCACTTCCCGCTCGAGTTTGCGATAAGCACTTTCAGCATGCCCATGCACAGAGTGAAGCGTCAAGAAACCTCGAGCAACCAGGCTCACTTGAGGAATGTATTGAACCATATCTAGAGTAAACAGCAGCAGCGCAGTGCCGAAAAGGTCCCTATCATCCAGTTGCTTTTTGGTTGCAAGCACTGTGTCACAGCGTGCTTTCTCCATCGCCTTTGATGCCGTGCGACTGGCTGGAAACGTTAGAGAAAATTTGGGAATATAAGCCCGAACAACGACTCGTCGGTTCGCAATCAGATTAGGGTTATCTGAGCGAATATCCTGAGGCTCAGGGATGTAAATGGGTTCATCAAACCCTTTACTGAACGTTTGAATCCGGCTCGCTAAGTCTTCACCAAAAGCAGCTTTGGTATTCTCAGCTCGCTCGTGAGACACCTGAATGTTGACCTCTGAACTATCGACTTGGCACGCATGCCCCTCGATAATCAAACGCACATCGCCGTATTGCTTTAGTTGCTCTGCAAATGCATCGAAAAATGGCTGATATACCTCAACTTCGTTTTCTCGCGAGTTAAAGTGAAAGTGGAACTGGAAACCTGTCCCGCCATCATCTTGCATCGGGAACAGCTGTTGCTCTGTAGCGTTGAGCTCGACGTCCTTTTTAATCGCAAGACTATCGCTGTTAGCGAGACTCTGATGAACCAAGACTAAGGATTCTTTGAGCGCAGAGTACATCTTGTTAATCAGCTCAACATTAACCATTCGCTCCTCACTAAGAGCAGGGATGCGGTTCAGGTAATCGCCAGCTATAGCACTAAACGCCTTTTTCTCTCGCTGGGCTTGGCTGTTGGATTGTTTAGCCTGATCAAATAGTGCAAATAAATCAGTGATACTGTTATAAGTAGCATCAAAATTGATACCCTCTTTAGCCCCATCGACTATGCCTTGAAACCAGGTTTCTGCTAGCTTACCGAAAGTCTCAAACTCACCCTCAGGCTTTGTCTTCGCGGCATCTAGAACACCTTTTAGTGACTGGTTGACATCGATAAACTTGCTACTAAATAGTGCATTTAACCCGACAGTTTTTGCATATCTTTTAGGGTGTGTTTGGCTTTGCTTATATAAATTGGTAAAACTTGAAATGTCATCTCTAACTGCTCGAGTGGCATGGCCTAAATCTAGCACCGTAGCCATAGACTGCGGTAAATGTTTATTATCTATAGCTCCGACAAAAGCCTTAGCTACATTGGTCGCCGATATTAATTTTGGCTCCTCCCCTGATTTTTTATTTCGATTACTCCTTAGAACCTCTTGAGCCTCAGAGAAAAAAACTTCGCCTGCGGCATGAGTTGCATTAATTATTTCTTTCTGACTAAGCAATACTCGACCTAATTTATCAGTTTGTTTGGAATAATCACCATTACCCTCTAAGTAGTGTTTAACACCACCTAAATATTCCGGAAACTGAGCAACCAAAGATTCTTCTAAGGAGATCATATCTCCTGATATCATTGCAAACTTACCAAAAGGCGAATGATGTTCGAAAGCTATATACTCTCTCAGTTCATAACTAAAGATATAGTTCCCCTCTTCTACCCTCCTTAGTATATTTGCTCTCTTTAACGCTTCTGGAATAAGTTCTTCTGATTGATATGTAAATTCCACTTCAAAAGTATAAAATCCGTTTTTTAACGTATGAGGTGGTAACTTTAACAATGCTACTGGTGAATCACCTTCTTCCCCTGAATTAATATCAGCAGCGGTTGTGATTGATAATATATGATGAAAATTGCGAGCACCGAGTTCTATATTCAATCTATCTTCTTCATTAGTCTCATCAGGCCTATATGAAGGATCGTAGCGGAACATACGTACACGAGCTTGATTGTAGATTTTATCCGTGAATGTGACAGCACAAAGGTCATTTGCTGGTAGTATAAAACCTCTTAACTCTGTAGATTCATCTTCAATGCTATCGAACCAGTCATTATAAGCCTGCTCTTGCCCTGTGAGATTTTTCCCTAGGTACTTTCCTTTTAATTGATTTTTTCTGACTGTATGCAATTTGTGCTTATAAGGATTTTCACCAGGTTCATCCCATAGATCTTCTGTTAGCAAAGATCCTTTAGACCAATATTCTTTAATTTTTTCGACAAGCTCTTCATCGTCAAAGCTATAAGGCAATAAACTTGATAATATTGATACAGGGACATGTAATAGATGATAATCACTCTTATTCAACTTGTGAAGCTTGGTGTGACGAAACAGTTCTGGTAATTCATCTGTACTACTTTCAAGATCTATTTTTTGATTGGGCATTGTCGCCCCACTGCTAACTATATCATTTGTTAAATTACATAATACGCCTGTTTTATCTGATGCCCAAATATTTGAAACATGCTCGTCAGAGTCGAGGTCTGTGACTAATGAAACAAGTGGCAACGTAGTAAGCCCATCAAGTGATTCTATACAATCATCAATTTTAGGAAAACACTGCTCACCATTTTTGTCAACAATATTTAGTGCCACACCAAAAAGATAATACTTTTCAGTTAAATCCAGCTTTTTCATTTAACCACCTTAGGACCATAAAGTTCCTCTTTCATTCCTGATGTATTATAGAAAGTCAAATCTCTAGGAGTATTCCCCCCTATAACTGGTGAATCAAAATTACCAACTAGCTTTCTCTTACCGTCTAAATCTTGCCTGTAGACATTTTTGTTATAACCACCTCTGATAATGTAATTACCATCTGGGGAAATAAGGTCAAGGTCACTGAATTTATCAGTTGCCTGACCAGTAGATTCTACTATGGAATTTTCCACATCGAACCAGAAGTTTTTCAAACCGCTTGAGCCCCAAGCAAACTTACCATCCGGGCTTATTGCCCCCTTTTCTCGCATTGAATATTTCTGAACATCACCCTCATCATTATAATTTGTAATACTAAACTCTAGGTCACCGCTAACCTCATCAGTCACATATACACCAAAGTGATTAAGATTGATAACTTTACCATTTACTACCACACCATACTTAGATGCAGGAACGTCTGTTAAAGTAATTTCACCACTTTGTATTTCCAACTTATAGTTTCTGTTATTATTCTCTGTAAAATAGAGGTATCGACTTTCTTCGGACCAAACAAAACGAGGCTCACCACCGAGACCAATTTTAGTAACTTTCTGAGATTCAATATCTAACAAGTAATGTACGTTTACTTTTTCAATCTTTGAAAAAGCAACGTAACGATTATCTGGAGAGCGCCTCGCTGTTGTAACTCCTCCCCAACTGCTTCCATTACCACTTACCAACCTCAAGTCACTACCATCTATTTTGGCACTCCATATTTTTGTCAGCTGTTCATCCTCCCCATGCGTTGAATGCATTTGATTATTCCAAATAAACTGTATCCGAGGCATATCATAAGAAGACTCATCACTCAGATCTTCCAAAGGCCAAAGCTCTGCTCGCTGTATACTCGCAGGCGTGCTACCGTCTTCTAAGGTTTTAAAATAATTAAACTCATCAACCCAGGTTCTTTTCTGCTCAGCCAACTCATTTGCAAGCTTCTCAGCCTCTTCTCTTGCCGCAATAGAGGCCAAGATAAACTCTTTCTCGGTATCTTGTTCTTCTGCCCCGCAACCCGCTAAAAAAACGAGCAACATTAGGCTAGTTATTATTTTCATTATTTACTTCTCACTATTTGGGGCATCAAGCAGCTCACTTAAAGCGACTTGACTATAAATCATTATCTCTTGTGTCGATTCGCTACGCTCTTGGTCGTCCACCTGGTACTCTCCAGCACAATAACTGACTCTTACTAAATCGACTTTTTCTGTTTCCTTTGGCCAACCAGAAAAACGTATCAAGCTAGCGCCATCTGAGTCAGACTCGGTTTCACGCAAATATATTTGCTGAAACCAGTCATTATCGATATCACGCAGTACAAAACTATCATCGGCATTATCGGTAGGGTAAGCGCTATATCGGAACGTAATCTCATCACCAGTAGATTGAATGAGTACGGCGGCCACACCTTTGTCGGCAAACCTCTCGACCCATCCTGAAGATGAGTCTGAAACCTGATTAAACTGACGAACCGCTTCTCCTTCCTCATCGTACTGGTTTGAGTCACTGTAACTGGAAAGCTCGCTGAGTTCCGTTGCTAACTCTGACGGATTTGACTCTAGTTCCGTTAATTGAGGGAGGGATAATTGCTGCTTGCTATAGTACATATAAATCGCATCTGTAACGCCACAGATTTTATATGGAAGTACAATCGTCGATACTGGCATTCCCTCAGCCGGTCGATGAACTTGTTGGCCGCCACGAAATGGGGCTTCTTGAGTTTGGACCGTAAACCTCAGATCCATCGAGGGGCACACGACCTCGACCTCAGGTTCCACCAGACCAAACAGACGATACTCTCCAAGGAGATTAAGCTTATCCTTAAAAACCACTTTACCGGATTGAATGACTTCAAATGGCTCGAGCGATAATGTCGCTCCGGTATATGGGTCGCACAGATTGAGATCAATATATCGTTGTTGCTCACGGGCTGCTGGCTGTTTGCCGCGATAAAATTCAACATCGATGTCAGAAAATCTGCCATCTTCAAGCACTTCAAGCTCACGCCAGACCTGATCTCGCCACACTACATAAATATAACCATCGGTATAATTACACAGCTCATTTGTCGCGGGGTCAGAAAAAGCCGGGATCACCGGAGTCAAGACGGTATCCCACTCATCTTTATCCGTTTCTTTAGCTACGGGTTCTACCTCAGGGGCCAAGTTCAGGACAATTGGTACGGGAACGCCCTGTCTAGGCACCTCAATCGATAAGCTTCGTGGCTCTTCAGTTAATCCCTCAAATTGAACCAGGCAGCGATGGTCCGCTTTAGGATCATTTTTCGCAATGGATAAGCGACGATTTTGTGTCTCCGTCTTACCGACAAAAACATGGTGATTGTTAATAGGGGATTGACGTGCTACTTCAACTACAATCTTGTGGTCAGGCGTTGGCTTCGACTCTACCTGTATTACTTTTGATGCAAGAGAAACCACCTCTTGAAGTGGCTTATAGTTCGCTTTGACAAACGGTACTTTGTCAAACTGTACTTTGTCAAAATTAGGCCATTTAATCATTATCTAAAATCCCTGTATTCGTTCCAAAGGCAGCTGTAAAAAATCGCTGACACGAAGTTCAATTTAGTGCGATGCCTACCCAGCAAAAGCGCATTTAGTTGCTACATAAATTTGTGTTCAAACAAAGGACATATAAGCTGATAAAGATCTTGTTTCATGGGAATGAAGGCGCATTAAGCACGTATCCAACACAACGTCCGACTTGTAACCGCCTAGTTTTAAACGATATTAGACAGAAATTCTAGGTAGGTTAGGCAACTAAGTCACTTTGACTATCGATTCCGTCGAAATGACGAGCACAATAGTTATTTTGCTAGTGTTAGCGATCAGACAGGTCAAGGTTACGCTGTACAGAGAGGTTAAAATAGCAAGACACCCATAATTTTGCTCACATACTGAAAGGCGACGTCGGTTTTTCATGGCTCTCATATAAGCGAAAAACAACTACGCCATGGGGATAGGATTCATTTTGAGATTGTAATCATTACAGCAAAGGTGCAAAGCATTCTTGCACCTACAAACAAGTTGCCTCTAACTTACTCTTCAGACAAAAGAGTCGCGCAACCATTGCGTCACCGCCTCCCGCTGCTCGCGAGGACCATTGACCTTGATCCACATCTCTTCTAGCGCTTTATCGATCGTGATCTCGCCCTCGAGTAGGGCGTTGAGCACACTGAGTTCGCTCAAAATCATCAACTCTCCAAGCGCCGGTCTGGTGTCACTAGAGTAATCATTCAGCCAGCGGTAAGGGTCGTTGGTGATGGTGGAGTAATGCCCCTCAATCACCTGATAGAAGGTGATGTTATCCACTGGCATGGTGTCTCTTAGCTGCTGGGCAAGTTGCCAGTTGAGCATCGCCGCTGGCTTTTCCATCTCTGAGATCATCTCAACATCGGTAGCGGCTTTTATTCTTGCTAGGGTAAACATGATCCCAGGGTAGTTGGGAATATCAAGCGCGCCGGCACCATCGTGGAAACCACAGGCAAAGGTATTAGTACTGGCAAGTAATACCGCAAGCCCAAGCGAAATAATACGTTTCATTACGACTCCTTAGCGACTTCCGTGTATTGGTATAACATCGCCCCCAAAATAAGGCTTTGGGGGCGATAGGTCTGGCTATTGGATTAGCCGATTACAGGGCTTCAAACTCGCTAGATGCAGAGTAAGTGACGTTACCGCCCATCACTGTGCCTTGCACTGCGATATCACGGATAGTGTTAGGCGCCACTGTTAGAGGGTTAGCGTCTAGCACTACGAAGTCGGCGTATTTGCCTGCTTCTAGGCTACCGGCAACCTCTTCCATACCAAACTGGTAGGCAGCATTGGTGGTGTACGACTCCAGAGCTTGGTGTGGAGTGATAGCTTGGTCTGCGCCAATCACGCGGCCTGAGGTTGACTCACGCATTACCGCAATCTGCATGTTAAGCAGCGGGTCGATATCAGACACCGGCTTGTCATTGTGCATGGATGGCTTAAGACCAGCCTCATAGGCGTCTTTCATCGCACTCATACGCTGAGCGCGTTCTGCACCAAGGGTGTGCTCGTAATGTAGGTCACCCCAGTAGAACACGTGCGTGGTGAAGAAGGTTGGGTTGGTCTGCAGCTCGGCCATGCGCTCGATCTGCTCTGGGCGCGTGTACTGAGCGTGGATCAGCTGTGGGCGGATCTCATGGTTACCGGTTTTCTGCTGTGCATGCTCAATCGCATTCAGCGCCATATCCGTCGCGCCATCACCATTGGTGTGGAACGCTGGCCACAAGCCATGTCCATAGATATCAAGCATCTGCTGATTAAAGAACTCTTGAGTGCCTTGCGCGCCGCCGCTGCCGTATGAATCATCGTAGTAACCTTCTGTCAGGTTACCGGTGCCGCCTTGGATTGAGCCATCAGTCCAGGTTTTAACGAAAGGTACGGTAAACAACTCATTCTCGTGCTCAGCAATGGCTTCCACCAGCTGATCAAAGTCCGCTGCAGCAGAAGAGAGACCGCCCACAATACGGGTAGCAAAGCCCTCTTGCGATGTCGCCTCAGATAGAGTCGTCAGAATGCCTTGGTTCATCACACTGAAATCCGATGCCGTCGTGATCCCCATCGCCGCGCGCTGCTGCGCAGCCACTGTGGTGGTGTACGCATTCGCGGTTGGATAGTTAGTCACCATAAAGAGCGCCGGCTGACCTGATAAGAAACCGGTTAAGCGACCATTCTCGTCTTTCTCGAAGTAGCCACCCTGTGGGTCAGGCGTATTCTCGTCAACACCGGCAATCTCGAGTGCTTTACTGTTAACGAAACCACCGTGGCCACTCAGGTGGTAAACGACCACAGGAACATCAGGGAACAGCTCGTCCAGCTCATCAATATGTGGCCCACGCTCTTCTTCATAAAGGGTTTGGTCTGCACCAAAGGCTTGTACCCAACCGTCGTCATTCGGCTCAGCCTTAGCGAGTTGCTGCATAGCCTCAGCAAGTGTTGGGTTGGTAAAAGGCGCGACATCGGTGATCACAGAGGTGGCACTCGAGAGGAAGATATGATCATGGGTCTCAAATAGACCTGGGATAACGGTTTGATTATTCAAGTCAACCGCCGCCACACCCTTGCCGACCACTGCACGCACTTCTTGCTCGGTACCGACCGCTAGGATACGACCGTTGCTGTAGGCCATCGCTTGCGCTGAAGGCTGATCTGGGTTCATGGTGATGATGTCGGCGTTAACCAATAGGGTCACGTCTTGGATTTGCTGCTCTGGTGCTACGTCAGCACATCCGATAAGGCCAGCCAATGCCGCTGCAATGCACGTTTTTTGAATCATTGTCATTGAAGATAACCGTTTATATTTCGAAAGTTATTTTTAAGGTGGTGTTTTCTACTTCAGCGGCGCAGAGTTCCTTTCATCCGCCATCGCATCGACTCCTGTCTTTCCGCGATTTAGGGACCAAGGTAGATTTAGGCAAGTTTAAGACTGGCATGAATAACACAACAACTGCATAATGGACGGAACTTCCGTCCAAAGGTACCTGTATGATGACCATCGACCAATTAGCCAGCTTTAAGGCCGCCTATGAAACCTCCGGCTACAGCGCGGCGGGACGGGTGATTGGTAAAGATCGCGCCACGGTTCGCGAGCACGTGATGGCGCTTGAAGACAGTATTGGCAAATCGCTATTTACAGTGGTGGGAAAAAGGCTTGAGCCAACCTCAACCGCCGATCAGCTCTACCCACGTGCTAAGCACATCACCAAGCAGATGACAGATTTTGAGCGGGTTGCATTGGCCAGCTTTGAGGCTGAGCTGAATGAGATCATCATTATTCATGAGACACTTTTACCGCTGACCTACCTTACTCATCTGGAGACCTGTATCAGCCAGCGCTTCCCGAGCATCAAAATTAAACTGCTGCATAAAAACCGCCGCGAGAGTATGCGCGCGCTAGAGCAAGGCGAAGCCCATTTTGCGCTGCTCACCGCACAGGGCGATGCTTTTCCCGGTGATGCGGTTGGGGTGTCTCATCTGGGCGTGACCCAGTTTGCGCCGTATGCACATCCAAGCTCACCGCTATTTAGCCGACCAGAGATCACTCTATTAGACCTCGCTGAAGAGATTCAATACGTGAGTGAAAACGTCGACTCGATCAACCTGAATGTTTTGAAGCACTCGAATTTTCAGCATATTGTCAGCAATAATGACCTGATCGTTAGCCTATTAGAGAGTCGTGGATGGAGCGCGCTCAATCGGCTGGATGCTAGAAAATATGAGCAGGTTGGTTGGCTTAAAGAGCTTCGCCTTAAAGAACTTCCCCAACCCTATACCATCAACATCTCACTATTTGATGCCTATGCGTTCGAGGCAAATAAGACTGCGGTTGAAGTTAAAGCCATTATCTTAGATTGCGCTAGAAAATTCCTTGCTGGCGATGTGGCCTAGCATAAGCGCAAAAAAATAATCTGACAGATTTATTTTAATAATATGACACTCAATCTCTATAATGTATTTAGTCATTAAGAGACTCTTGCCTTATTAAACCAAACTGCATGCGCAATAAGTTTTATATAAATAATAGACACCCTCTACCGCACTTGTATAATACCCATCGTACCAAACGCTAACAAAATTCGGTGGATAGTCTTTCTGTCAGGGTATTTTTAGAGTTATTATTCAATCCCTAATTATACGCATAGCATTCAGTATAATATCTATTCACATGGCATTTAACCGCCCAAAAATTCTATTTTTTGTCGGTGATTATTAAATTAACCAGCAGCAGTTTACAAGGAAAGTAAAATGGTAGTGGAGTTTGAAGAAAATCGCTCTAAATCTTATAAAGCCGCGATATCCAATTTTCCCGATGTGTGGGAACAAGACCTCGACATCATGGCAAAATACCTCAACCCTAAACCGGGAAACACGATTGCCGAACTGGGCGCCGGAAGCGGATTCTTTAGCTTTGCGATCCTAGATAAGATTCAAACCACCGGCATACTGGTGGTGATAGACCCCTCTAGTGAGCAGCTTGCACCTTTGTATGAGCACAAGGCAGACAACCTACTCATCCACTGCGCCACCGCTGAGGATGCAATCATACCCGAAGACGTGCGCCTAGATCTCATCTGGAGTCGCGGTGCTTTTCATCATGTTAAAGATAAAACTGCTGTGATGAGCAAGCTCAGAGCACAAAGTAAAGATGATGCACGTTGCGTGATTTTTGATATTTTTACCGGCAGCTCCACGGCAAAATTTTTCGACCAGTTTGTCGCACAAACCTGTACAACGGGTCATGAGGTCAGCTTCCTTAGCAAGGAGTTTGCGACCTCACTTTGTCTCAATACCGGCTGGCAGGCACCCGAGTTTATTGATATTCCTCTGCGTTGGAAATTTAATCGTAAAAGCGATATTGGTGTGTTTATTTCCCAATTACTCTCAACAAAGCCAGGCGTAACCATAGAAGATACTACCGGTATTGCACAAGCCATCCTTGGCATTGAATATATTGATGGCAGCTTCTATTTAAACTGGCCAATGACACTGATGATTTCAAAAGCTGACTAACAGCAAGTGTCATTGCATACATGAGTCATTGTAAATAAGCCATGAGCAATTCGTCACTGTGAATGATTGCTGCCATTATTGCTGGCACATCATATAAGGTTGCTCATTCGCTTGATATTTTATTACCATCAGCCTGTAGGAGGTTGATTTTGGAACCGATTGATAACCTAGCACTGTCGAATATCCCATTTGTCGAAGAAATATTTTCATCTATCAATAATAATAACATAAAGCACTTAGCCGGAGGCCTACCGTCAGAGAGCTCTTTTCCCGTAGACCTGATTAATGAGCACGCAAGCCAATTACTGACTGAGCGCAGCCTTTACCAATACTCATCACCGTCGGGTTATCAGCCGCTGATCGATCATCTGTCTCAACAGTATCGGCTTAACACTAAGCAAGCGCTGATGATCAGCAATGGCGCGCAGCAAGGACTCGACCTGATTTGTCGCACCTTTCTCCAGCCAGGGTGCAAGGTTGCTGTTGAAACCCCATGTTTTCCGGGCTTAATCCAGGTTTTGAGGCTGGTTGGGGCTGAGATCATTGAAGTCAATTCGCTCAGTTGGGCATCTTCCGTTCAATCTGTCTTTGCTACTCATCGCCCAAAGCTCTTTTTTGCCGTCCCTGATTTTTCTAATCCAACCGGACTCGCCTGGTCTCAAGAGCAAAGAGAGCATGTTGCCAAGCTGTGTATCGAGCACGATGTGGTGTTGGTTGAAGATGCTCCCTATCGAGAGATCCGCTACTCAGGTCAAGCATCACCTTTAGTATCAGACTACTGCCCTAGTCACTCGATTGTACTGCGCTCATTTTCCAAGACGGTGGCACCTGGGATCAGGTTGGGCGCTCTATACGGCCCAAAAGCCATGATCGCCGCAATGACCACCACCAAGCAGATTACTGATGTGCACTCATCCGTCCCGCTGCAGAGCGTGTTGCTAGGGCTACTCAAAGACCCGCGCTTCCCTGCCCATTTAGAGACCACTGTTAACCAGTATCGACACAAACACCAAATAGCCGCGCAAACTCTTGGTCGGTCGCTATCAAATCGCTTTAAGGTTAACAAAATTGAAGGAGGGATGTTTTTATGGATAAAAGTCCCCGCTTGCGACTCGCTCCACTTAGCCCGGTTTCTACTACAAAAACACATCGCTGTGATGCCAAGTGTGTCCTTCTACCCTTCAATGGACCATGTTGAGCCGGCGATCAGAATTAACTTTACCCGCATTAAGGAAAATGACATTGCCCCTACCTTGTCATTACTTTGTGAATCACTAAATAGCTATTTTAGTGAGGCGAATAAAAAGGACTTTATTAATGAAAAACTTATTAGTTGTTAACCCATACAGCTCTGTCGAGCATCTGTTTGGTGCATTGCATCAGAGCGAGGTTCAAATCAGCGTTATCTTTAGTAGAGAATGTTACCGAGACAGTTTCGATGTTCGCCTTGCCGATGTGATTTTTGATTGCATTGGCTACTCGGACAGGATGATGTTGAACACCCTCAAGCAGAGTGGTGAACAGTTTGACTATATTCTCTGTGGCACTGATGACTCACTGGAACTGACTGAGCTGTTGACCGAATCGCTGCTCCCCGAGTTTGCCAGTGATAAAAGCACCCTTTACAAGCGGGTCGATAAATACAATCAGCAAGAGGCGTTAAAAGCCGCAGGGCTGCCTTATGTGCCGCAAGTCGAGATCAATATCGACAACATTGATAACGCCATAGTGGAAAACCTAGCCTACCCTGTCTTTGCTAAGCCACGCTACGGTCACGGCTCCATCGGTGTCTTTCAAGCCAATAACCTCGATGAGTTGCTTGCCGGTTTTAACAAGGCGAAAGGCACCAAGATTTTCTCCGTCGATGACTATATCGTTCAAGAATTTATTGAGGGTGAGGAGTACTTCATCGACTCTTTCACGGTCAATGGCGAGCACTATATTTGCGGCGTCTGTCAGTACCGAATCAAAAACCAGTACTTTTTCCAGTCTATCGATGTAATTAATGACCCTGCCCTACTCCAGGCACTGACCGGCTTTACCGCCAAGACGCTCGATGCGATAGGCTTCCATAATGGATTTTGTCATACCGAAGTCTTCCAACTGGCAGATGGTAGTTTCCGCCTGATTGAGGCAAACCCTCGCATTAGTGGCGCTTCTGGGACCGTCAATAAACTGATGGAGTACGCTTACAACAACAGCCAAACCCAGTCTCTGGTCAACTACCTCACTTCGGAGGCGCCATTAGCTAGCCAATCGACCATGGCCAATTTTGGCTCAATCGTGATGATATACAATCAAGACAGCCCGATCCTAAACAGTACTGATATCGCTCTGTTGATTGAGAGTGCTGGCATCGAGAGCGATTGTGAAAGTGACATCGACAAACTCGACATCGCAAAATTCGCCCTGTATTTCCCCAAGGCTCAGCGAGGGTTTGACCAACCTATGCTTGAACTGATGGAGCGAGAGTATCAAGACTACGTGCAGAAAATTCGCGCTAAGGAAGCACGCCGACTAGATAGAGAAATGGCACTCACGGATTAGATTGTCACTGAAAGACGAAGGCTTACTGTCCAATGTAAGCCTTGTCTTTATGACGTTCATTAGCACAGCATTCACCGACACCGCGCTGCGAAGTCACTCGGTTTAGCCACTGACATACTGCTTCAACGTCTCGATGGAGTTACGCACATTCTCCTCACCAAACACTTCGAGAGTGGTGTGGCCATCAAAACCGACTCGTTTAAGCGCGCTGACCACCGCCTTAACATCAATCACGCCCTCGCCTATAGCTATCGGCGCCATACCACAGCCAAACATCTTGCCGCGCTGCGGGATCATCTCTTCGCCTAAATCCTTCCAGTGCACATGCTCGATGCGGCTGCCAAAGCGCTTTACAAAATCAACCGGATTGGAGCCACCAAGCCAACTGTTGCCGGTATCTAGACAGATCCCAACATGGTCTTTATGGCCCAAGCGATGCAGTAACTCTTCCATGGCATCGACATTGTCAGTGACAAAGCCATGTGGCTCCAGCAGCAGTTTTACACCCAACTCTTTTGCCCAGCGCACTGGAGTATGTAGCTTCTCTTCAATCAAAAACAGCGCCTGCTCGTCAGTGAGATTTTTACCAAATTCGGTCTTAGCATCGCCCTCGGTGGTGATCACATGCTTAATGCCCATGAAATGCGCCAGTTTCACTGCTCGAATCACCTCATATGTGCTGTAAAGCTCGGGGCTTTCTGGGTCGAGCAGATTGGCATGCGCACAGACACTGGTGAGCGTCACGCCTGCGCGCTCGGCCATCGCTCTTAGACTCGCCGGATGGGAGTCGAGACTAACGGAGGGATTAAAGCCAAACTCGACCCCAAGCGCGCCGCCATTATGGTTGTCGGTGATATCAGCGTAATCGACACCAAGGGCCTTGATCGCGTGCAGTTGATTTTCCATCACACCAAAGGGCTGAACAGCAGCAAAACATCCAAACTTCATGGTTATTCTCCTTATTTTGTGGTCTTTGCCAGCATAAAGGAGTCGAACTGCGCGATCTTGCACATATTATGATTGAAAAATTGTCCATATTAGGAGTATGCATTAATAAAAACCTCATCAACTCAATCGGATATAGTGCGAAGGGTCAGCTTAATGGAAGAGGCAATCACCTTTAGTAGCGTCAATCAAACACTCTACCCAGATACCTGCCAGCCGCTTAAACAGGCCGCAGAGCGTGGGGATATCCACTTGAGTGCGCTCGGCAGAGCCCGCTATCCTGGTACTCCGCTAAAGGACAATGACCTGCCTGGACTGCGTAGCCTAGGGGTTTGGGATGCGCGCAAGGCCCACCTGTTTGGCTTGCCGCAGCATTGTAATGAAGGGATCGAATTCTGTTTATGTGAGACAGGACAGCTCACCTTCTGCTGCGAGCAGCAGCGCTATCAACTCAGCGCCAATCAGGTCACGGTGACCCGCCCTTGGCAGCCTCATCAATTGGGCGACCCAGATATCGATGCTTGCCGCCTGCACTGGCTGATCCTTGACGTCGGGGTTCGCAGTCCCCATCAAGTGTGGAACTGGCCAGACTGGATCATCCTGGATAAAGCACTGTTGAATGACTTTACTCAGCTGCTGCGCGGCAGTGAAAAACCACTATGGTCTGGCAGTCAGGCCATTGTGCGCAGCTTTCAACTGATCAGCGAGCTATTACCCCACTACGGCTCACCAGAAACCTCCTCGCGGCTAAAGCTGCTAATTAACGAACTGCTGCTCAATCTCTACCAGAGCATTAAGTCGCACCAACCCAGATTGGATGAGCAACTCACCTCGTCTGAGCGCAGCGTGAGGTTATTTATCCAGTTACTTGAGCAAGTCCCTGAGCTTGATTGGAGTAGCGAGGACATGGCGAACTACTGCCATTTAAAATCAACCCGTTTTATCTATTATTGTAAGAAGCTGACCAACCTGTCCCCAATCCAATACCTGCATTGTTTGCGAGTCAAAAAAGCCCAGCAGGCACTGATGACAAGTTCGTCGTCAATTACCGATATCGCGCTTGATTGTGGCTTTTCATCCAGCCAATACTTTAATCGCGTGTTTAAAAAGCTCACGGGGGAAACCCCACATGAGTATCGTCAGCGCTTATCTAAAGCCCATCACTCAGAACGATTGTGATGAAAGTGCATCTATAATCACGGTCTCGATGCTCACTTAACCAAAAGGTCACCATCATGTCAGAGCCAGCTTCATCGCCCCCCAAGACCAGTAAAAACCTCGGCATACTGTTAAAGCTGGTGGCCTTTATTCGCCCCTATCGCCGCCAAGTGCTTGCCGCGATGATTGCGCTGCTGTTTACCGCGGTGATGACCTTATCGGTTGGGCAAGGCGTGCGACTGCTGATTGACAATGGCTTTAGTCAGCAGTCTCAGCATGAGCTAGAAAACGCGATCTTGTTTTTACTTGGCGTCACATTGGCTATCGCCTTTGGCACCTTTTTTCGTTTCTACCTTATCTCTTCTGTTGGTGAGCGGGTCAGTGCGGATATTCGCGCGGCGGTGTTTAATCACGTGATCAGCCTTAACCCTAGCTATTTTGAAACCCGTGGCAGCGGCGACATCATGTCACGCATTACCACCGATACTACCTTGTTGCAGAGCATCATCAGCTCATCCTTTTCAATGGCCTTGCGCAGCGTGCTGATGAGCATCGGTGCCACGATCATGCTGTTTGCCACCAATGCAAAGCTCAGTCTGGTGGTGTTAGCCGCCGTGCCGTTTGTTCTGTTGCCACTGCTGATTTACGGCCGGCGAGTTCGAGCACTGTCGCGACGAAGCCAAGACTCAATGGCGGATGTGGGCAGCTACGCCGGAGAGGCGATTGAGCACATCAAGACCGTGCAGAGTTTTAATAGTGAAGAGCATGAAAAAGTCGCGTTCTCGGTTCAGGTCGAAAAAGCCTACCAACTTGGGCGTCAGCGGGTAAAGCAGCGGGCTATATTGATTGCTGGTGTCATCGTGATTGTGTTTAGTGCTATTACTGGCATGCTGTGGGTTGGCGGCAGTGACGTGCTGGCGGGTAATATGTCCGAGGGCGATCTCGGCGCCTTTGTGTTTTTTGCTGTGATGTTGGCCAGCTCGCTGGCAACACTCTCTGAGATCTACGGCGAGCTGCAGCGCGCTGCCGGTGCCACCGAGCGCTTGATTGAGATCCTAGAGATAGACAATCCGATACAAGCACCCGATAACGCAGCGACGCTCACCCAGCATGACGAGGTCACCTTTGATAACGTGTCGTTCTACTACCCGACTCGACCTGAATATAAAGCCATTCAACACTTCTCTCTTAAGGCGCAAAAAGGCAAAGTGCTGGCGCTCGTAGGCCCCTCTGGTGCGGGCAAAACCACCCTGTTTGAGCTACTGCAACGCTTTTATGATCCGCAAGAGGGCGCTATCACGCTTGGAAACACGGATATCCGCGAGCTATCTCCTCAAGCGCTGCGCCAGCATATGGCGCTGGTGCCGCAGCAGCCGGCGCTATTTAGCAACGATGTCTTTTACAATATTCGTTATGGCACGCCGGAGGCGACTGACGAGCAGGTGATTGAGGCGGCTAAAAAAGCGCACGCCCATCACTTTATCGAGCAGCTCGCCGAGGGGTATCACAGTTTTTTGGGCGATAGAGGCGTGAGACTCTCTGGTGGTCAACGTCAACGGATTGCGATCGCACGGGCGATCCTACGCAACCCGGATATTCTGCTGTTAGATGAAGCCACCAGCGCCCTGGACAGCGAGAGTGAACATCATGTTCAGCAAGCCCTTGACGAGCTAATGCGCGATCGAACCACCTTGATCATCGCGCATCGCCTGGCAACCATTCAACATGCTGATCAGATAGCGGTCATGGATCAAGGCCAATTGATTGATCTGGGAGATCACGCCACTCTGCTTAGTCGATGCGAGCTTTATCAGAGACTGGTAGAACTACAATTTAAGCAGCATCGGGACTAGTTGATTGGAATGCTATTTCCTTTTTCCCACAACCTAGCCCGCTCCATTTATTAACCTCACACCATCACTAACAATTTGCCCTAAATAATTAGAGCAAAAGTTCAATTAAGGCCAATTCGCACAGCGTACAATAAAAATAACAACTCAGAAATACACAAGATAACCAAACCTCAGCAAGGTCTAATTATCTCCTCCCATAAAAACAGCAACCAAACCACAGAGTAAAACTCTAAAAAATCATTAAATAGCGTACCAGACATGTAGAGAAAAACATCATAATAACTAACCAATAGACACCAAATTGCCCAGAACAAACCATACAAATCAACAACTTGAGAGGAAAGTCTTAGTTAGATGAGTTTAAATTCCATTAGATTTATATAAGGAAAGCACATTATTTATCAGAACTATATAGTAGAACCACCCCACCAAATATTGATAAAGGTTATCATTTCAATTCAGACACCATCTAATATATCGCATAGAGTCCTATTTAATTCATAGCCCTTATGTACAAAATAAACAAATTAAATAAGCATATTATTATCATTAATAGATGCTTATAGATGAATAAAGCTCACATCTACAAATTAATTCCCTCGCTAAACTCCGACACACTATTAATTACATTTCGATTCAATTAACGTATTACAACACCAAATTGTAACTAGTTTGATATCAATTTATACAAGGAGTGTGTATTCGTATGTCAAATTACCGAAGAAAATTCGGCGCCCTGCTCAAACTCGCCCCAATTGGGCTGATATTGACGGTCAGCGGCGCTTATGCCAACACCGAATGGGTCGAGGTCGACTCGGTTGGGTATCAGTATCCAGAAATGCTAAGACGCTCGCCGTATAAGGTCGAGGTCACCCAACATGGCAGTGAAATCGAGAGTTTTTATTGTCACCATTGGACGTCATCATGGTCAAATAATGCGGCATGGGCGCAACAGGTTGCGAGCTGCATCAACAAAAACAGTCAGACTATTGTCGCGGGCAACTTCAATAACAATGGCGATGTCTACACCTCAAAGCATGAATCTGATAACCGCATTTGGGCGCCCGATACCAGCTATGGCTACAAGCTCCACTCTAATGCATTAGATATGGTTGAGATCACCCACTTGCAATCGCAATATAATGGGCTGACTCCCAGCACCCCGATCCGCGTTGAGCTCAAACGTGGGTCACTCACCAGCGAGTCGTTCGACTGTGAACTCTCCTCGCAGCAGTGGTCTTCCCAAGAGAATTGGTCATTTGCACTTGGTAACTGTATCAACAGCGAGAGTAATCTGCTCACGGTTGGTCAAATCGACTTCCCATCCGGTACATTCTCACCAACTTTTGAGCCCCAGCGCAACCGTGTACTCGCGCCGAGCAGCGATTACAAGCTGCAGTTATCCTCAATTGAAGCGACACTCACGCTGAACGCACCAGCCAAACCTTTTGGCGTTGAGGCAGAGACCACCAAGGTCACTATCGTTGGGACTGACTCCACCAAAACAGTCTCAATGGCCTGGAACGAAACTAAGCTGCTTGAGCTCAATTTTGACAGTTACCAGATTTACTTTGGTTATCAATATGACGCCGTCCCTGCACCAACCAGTCGCTCGGTTGTTCTGGATAAGAACAGCCGCACTCAGGAACTCTCATGGCAGATGCGCTCAACCAGTGAAGTGGGCAATGTGGTGCTCGCCGAAACCTGTCAGCGCTGTCATGGTGAAGACTCGTACCGGCTTAACAAGGAGAGCTATGCCGAGCGTTGGTTTGCGCTCGGCTTTGATGGCTTGGTCGCCACGGTGGATAGAATGTCAGCTCAGTGCGACGACGTCTGCGCCCAACAAACGGCGCGCACACTATGGCTCGATCGCTGGGGAGCGTATAACCCGCCTGAACTGCCGGGAGAGGGTCAGCCTGCTTATGGCGACGCACCAAAAGCGATCCTTTCCCCGCTTGCTCAACCGACCGATTCGTCGTTGCAAGTCAGCTTTACCTACACCAGTGGGGGACACGATCTCACCTGGGCACCGGTTACCGGCGCTCACCAACAGCTGTGGTGGGGGGATGTTAGCCTCGAAGAGGCGCGCACGATCCTTGAAAGTGGTCAGCCAGCCGATGAGGCTTGGCATCTAGAGCAGATGCAGACCGCAGAGCGGATTGGAAACTACTACTCCAGCGTTGTGCGTGGTTTCTTTGTTCCAGAGGTCACTGGCGACTATCACTTGTATATCGCCGGCGATGATCATTATGAGCTCTACTTTGGTAATAGCTTAGCTTCAATGAGCAAAATAGCAGGCCGCAACTCATCGACCGGATTTAATCAGTGGGACAGATTTGCCGAGCAAAAATCGTCATTGCAACACCTCATCAAGGGCGAGCTCTATTACCTCGAAGCGCTGTATATGGAAAATGCGGGTAACGACCATGTTAGTGTTGGCTTGCAATTAGAAGATGGAAACATTGAGGTTATTGCCGCGCCGCTGCTTGGTAGCATTAACTATATGCCTGATGATGGCTACCCAAGACTGGCGTCACACGCGGTTGACTATCGCTATCTTCAACCCGAGCCAAGCGCTTGGAAGCGGCTTAAACTTGAGGACTTGGATCAGCGGACTGCTACCCTCAAGCTTGAGTTTGGCGGTGAGATTGAGGTCAGAATCGTCAGCTTCGACCAGCAAGGTGGGGTCACCTATTCTGAGTCTGAATTGATTACGGTCGATACCTTAGCAACCTCGTCGGTAAGCAATCAATCACTTGAGCTGTATTGGAACTTCGATAGCCCAGATGTATTCCAAGTGCGTGATCACTCCGGTCATCAGCGCCATCTGCCGCTGGTGTCACAACGCTTTACGCCGCAAGGTGTGGTGGGCGAGGCCTTGCTGCCAAACAATGGCCGTCAAGATTATTTCCTCAGTGATGAGCAGAAGATGGACCTGAACACCGATGGCATGTCGGTGTCTTTCTGGACCTATGCCGTCAACACCTCTGGTCAACAAAATAAACTGTTCGAGACTCAATACGGCTGGTTTAGCCGCTTCCTCTGGGGCACAACCTTCCGCATTGGTCCAGATCCGGATAAACAACGCTTCTCTATCGGCAACTTCCCACTTAACCAGTGGGTGCACGTTGTTTATACCCGTGAATCAAGTGGGCAAGCCGTTCTTTACTTAGATGGAGTGAAAGTCGCTAGCGGTATTCACAACCTTGATATTGAACTGCCTAATCTGGCAATGAATGCTAACAGTAGCTCGGGCAAAATCGATGAGACCCGTATCTATAGCCGTGTGCTGAGTCCGGCGGAAATCCTGGCACTTCACCAGATGGCGGATAACTCGGGCCTTGATTCTGTCGATGATAATGATGGTGGTGATGGATCTCTACCGCCGATTGCCGACATGGATGGCGCACAAATCTATCAGGCGCTTAACTGTAACTCTTGCCATGGCGCTGATGGCCGTGGGCCAACACCTATCATCGACTCGCTCTATCGTGAGGATATCCTCGACCTAATCTCGACGACCATGCCGTACGGAAAGGTAGGCTCTTGTGACCTTGAGTGTGCACAGAAGCTGTATGACTGGATGTATCCGACCTTTATTGGTGGCGGTGGGGGCAACCCACCAGTTGGAGGCAGTGATACGGGCCTCGATCATTTAGTTGATCACTGGGAGGCGCGTGGCTATCTGTACAAGCTCACCGAGAACCTGGTCAGCCGTCAGCCAACCGACGAGGAACTGACCGAGGTTGATCAATACGGCGCGGGTGCGCTTGAGGGTATCCTTGACCAACTACTCGAGGAACAGGGTTACCTTAACCGGATCGAGGAGATCTATAACGATCTGTTACACATGCGTAAAACGCCGAATGTGCGCAGCTATGCCCGCAATATTGCCAGCAGTAATGGCGGTCACTATGAGTGGTATGAAGAGTACGCCAATGGCGATACCTCGCTACGCAACTACTTACGCAACGAAACCAATGCAGCGCTGCAAGGTGAGGCCTTAGCCCTGATCCGTTTTGTGGTGGAGAATAACCTACCGTTTAATGAGATCCTCACCGCCAATTACACCATGGTCAATGCGTTCTCGGCGCATTATTACGGCGTACAGGGACAGGCCTATTTCCGCAGCTTGGATGATCCGGCTTACCCTGAGGCGCCATGGGACCCAAAAGATTATCAAATGGTCAATCTTGGCTACCCTCATGCCGGGGTGGTATCAACACCAGCCTATTTGATCACCTACCCAACCACGGCTACTAATATCAACCGAGCCCGCTCGGCGACCTTCTACGCTAAGTTTTTGGATACCGATATTATGGCGATTGGCGGTTCACGACCTAGTAGTGACGATTTAGAGGCGGCTAATGCCACGCTTGCCAATCCGGCATGTACTGGGTGCCACTCGGTCATGGATCCGGTCGCTTCTGCGTTTAAGCACTGGGTTGGTGAGACCTACATCAACTACAAGTCGTTATTGAGCGAAAAAGACTGGCCGTTATCGACCCTGCTTCCGCTGGCATTTAATGGCGAGAGCGCTGACTACTATGAGTCGCAACCTCTACCTTGGTTAACTGAGAGAGCGGCACTAGACCCAAGGTTTGCGCGTGCGACCGTTAAGCACCTGTTCTTACCGATCACAGGTCATGAGCTGATGAGTGCGCCAATTGAAGGAGCAAGCGATACTGAGGTTGGTGCTTATCAGCGCCAGCAACAGGACATCAGCAAGCTGGCCGAGCGCTTTATTGCCGGTGGCTATCAGCTCAAAGCACTGACAAAAGATCTCTTGCTCTCAGAGTACGCGCCGCGCTTTAACCGCTTTGGTGGCACGCGTCGTTTGCTCACCCCAGAGCTACTGGATCGTAAAGTCAGCAGTTTATTCGGCCGAGAGTGGCGCTATCGTGGTGGCACACAGTGGCTGTCGCGTGACGCCGATAAACTCAACTTGATGTACGGCGGGACCGATGACAGCTCAGTGACCGAGCGTGATTATCGTCTCAATGGGGTAAGTGCAGCGGTGCAAAACTTCTTTGCTCATGACTTTGCTTGTCAAATCGTGCCATTCGAGTTCTCGCAACAGCCTGAGAGTCGGCGCATATTCAGCGAGCTCGCACCTGACGGGTATCGTCAGCGTATTGAGCTTGAGGAGGGTGAGCTTGAGGGGGCTGTAGTCGAGTCAAGCTACCCGCATTACACGGGCACGGGTTCCGTGTATATGACCAGTAAGGGGCAGAGTGTCACCCATCAGGTAAACCTAGCTCACGCTGATCAATACCAGCTGAACATCAGCTATAAAACCAATACCGATCCAATACGCTACCTAGAGCTATGGATCGACGGTGAGTTTGTTCAGGAATTGGTGCTGGAGCGCTCCTTCGGTGGCGGGCGCTGGCGCAACGCTATCGTTGACCCAATCTACCTCACGGCTGGTCAACACCAAGTTCAGCTCGTCAAAGCCACTAACGGTCATAACATACTGCTGGATAATATTAGCTTCAGACCGCTCACGGTCGATGAAGAGCGCGTCCGTCAGTTATTAGCAGACCTACATTGGCGCTTCTATGGCGAAGAGGTTGATGTCAACGATGAACAGGTCGAGCGTGCCTATCAGTTGTTGCGTTATGCCCAACAAGTTGGCCAGCGTGAAGTCTATGAGCGTAGTGTCGATTATCGCCTTGATACCGATTGCTGGGCCTCACAGCACCTGCGTGGAGAGGATGAGATCGTCATTAATGAACACGTTGGCGTTGATACACACTATTACACCCGAAGCTGGATAGCGGTAATGACTTACCTGCTCCAAGACCAGCGCTTCTTCTACGAATAAACACGAGGGATCAAATGATGCAAAGAAGAAACTTCGTAAAAGCACTGATTGCGGGTGGCGCCTATCTACAACTTGGTGGGCTGAGCCTCGCTTGGGCCGCACAAACTAGCGATCACTACTTTGTTAATATTCTTGCAGGCGGCGGCTGGGATACCACGTCACTGTGTGACCCCAAGGGGGATATTCTGCACAGCGAGAGCCGTGGCGTGATCAATAAGTACTCTGTCGATGCCATCCGTCAGGCCGGGCGTCTGCGCTATGCGCCCCTACTCGACCCTGATTACACCGGCGTTGATCAGATTGATGCGTTCTTTCAAAACCATTACTCCGATATCCGTGTGTTCAATGGCGTCAATGGTGGGACCAATGCCCACCCGGTTGGCCAGCGGCTTAATCGCTCAGGTGACAGTGGCACTAGCCAGCCCGATACCGCAGCCTTGATGGGCGCCTTGAAAAAAGAGACTAAGCCTTTGGCTTACTATCTTGGCTCAGGCAGCACCACAACGGCAGGCACCGTGGCAGCGACACGACTGAGTGATGTGTCTATCCTGGATAAGTTGGCTAATCCGAATCGCTATCTCTCCGACACGATTGGCGCAGAGATCGCCGCCCAGCATCAGCTTTCCAGCGCCGCGACTCAAGCGGCACTGCAGACCAATGCTGACCATCAGGCGATGAGTGAATACCTTGAGGGGCACGCCAATGCCGGGGAGCTTAATCCTTTATTAGATGCGTTGCCCTCTAATCTGTCCTCTGGCAGCTTAAAGGAAGCAGAGATCGCCGCCGCCGCATTTGGTTCAGGGATGTCCAATAGCGCCCTTATCACTATTGGTGGCTTTGACACTCATGGGAGTAATGACTCAAGGCAACACAGCTCTCTCATGAAGTATTTTGCGACCGTAAATCATCTCATTACAGAGCTTGAACGCCATGGCATCGCCGATCGAACCACGATTCTGCTCAGCTCAGATTTTGGTCGTACGCCATACTACAACGTCAGTGATGGTAAGGATCACTGGACAGTCGGTAGCTCCATCGTCTGGAGCCGCATGCTGCCGGGCAATCGAGTGATTGGGGCCACCAACGGTCAGCTTAAGCCGGTTAAGATCAACTCTAAAACCCTCGAGCCTGATGAGAACGGCGTTGAGTTGACGCCGGCTCACCTCCACCTGGCGCTACGCAAACATCTGGGGATTAGTGATAGTCCGTTGGACAAGCTGTTTCCGCTTTCCACCGACTTCCTTGACCTGCTCTCCTAGTGGACTCGAAAGCTAAATAATCTTGATAAAAATCTCTCTGCGATGCAGAGAGATTTTCTTTTTTCAGCTAGGTAATCGTCTTCACTTGCATCAATACACTGTGATGATTTCACAGCGGTTCTACCAAGCTAAACACAAGCCTTTGGTTCAAAAGTTGAGGGAGGCTCGGCAGCCGTATCAAGCTTAAATGGTCCTCAATCTGCCATCGAGAGTGACAAAAATAGTCTACGCTAGTCCAAGGTTCCCCGCGCCAAACAGGACAGCTAGTATGACTTCCCCCTCAAACAACAACGCTACCGACCCTGAGTCAGAGCTCACAAAACACACTTTTTCTCTCACCCGTTGTTGCGGCCTAGTCTTGGTTGTGGCCAGCCTCGCACTCGCTGGGTGTGATGATGGCGGTGATAGCAGCAGTGACGACATCATTATTGGTGAAGAGGGTGAGGTCGGTGAAGAGGGCGATCGTGGTGGCATTGTGGGCGATCAAGGGGATACCGGTGACGTAGGAGATGAGGGGCCTGTCGCCGGCGGTCCAGGGGATACTGGCGATGTCGGTGACCAAGGACCTATCGTTGGCGGGCCTGGCGATACCGGCGATGTCGGTGACCAAGGACCTATCGTTGGCGGGCCTGGCGATACCGGCGATGTCGGTGACCAAGGGCCTATCGTTGGTGGTCCTGGCGATACCGGGGATGTTGGTGACCAAGGGCCTATCGTTGGCGGGCCTGGTGATACTGGCGATGTGGGTGACCAAGGGCCTATCGTTGGTGGCCCTGGCGATACCGGCGATGTCGGTGATGAGGGGCCAATTGGTGGCGATGGCTGTGTGGGTGATGATTGCGACGATAACCAACCACCAAGCCTGCGTCTTTCGGTGAGCAGCACCTCCCTCGAGCACTACCAAGAGCTGCAGATTGAAGCCGACGCCAGTGACCCAGACGGCGCCATCAAAGCGGTGCGATTTATGCTCGATGGTTATGAACTACAAACCCTCACCCAAGCGCCCTATACCCTTAGCTACGTGCCACCAGTTGGTGAGCAGGTATTCAGTGCCGTGGCCGTCGATAATGACGGCGCAGCATCCGATGAAGATGTCGAGACCGTCTCTGTGGCACCTCTGGTGTGGACAGCTGAGAGCGGCCCCAACAGTGTCCGTTCGTTGAATGTGAATACCCAGCATCCCTACTTGTTTGTTGATAGTGAGCTGATTACTCAGATTCTCTCGGCTGGGAAAGCAGACGATCGAAGTCGCCTGAATAGTTTGATGAGTAGTTATTATACCCCAAGCGGCTCTGACACTTACGCTTGGGTCGAGAACAAGGTGATTAACTTCACCAGTATGGATCAGTTTATTGATGCCTCAATGTACTATGGAATGGAGGCCAATTTTAACCCCAGCGACAATGCCAAAAACCACGCTCATGCTTTTGCCTTAGCCTTGCTCGAGTACCCAGCAATTTGGGGTAACGATGGCCCACCACGCGGCCGGCTGTTTGCGCTCGGTGCGATTTATGACTGGGCCTATGATGAGCTTTCGAGCAGTGAGCGCCGCCTTTTGCGCGCAGCAATCCTAGAGCAGGCCGATTATGTCGATGAAAAGTGGAGTTATTTCTCTAGCCCTGCCTACAGCGGCGGGCACAGTCGTAAGGCGAACATCACCGCCTTGGCGGCGCTGCTGGCCATATTCCACGACATCAGCCAAGACAGCAGCGACATGCAAAGTCGCTACTATGAGCTACTCGCCATTGTGGTAAATAACTTTGAGTCTGGCTATAACCCCTTCCTTGCCTGGACATCGCGCAACGGTGGTAGCGAGAAAGCCTACAGCTACTCCACCAGCTACGGCTCTCTGGATGTCAATCTGATGTGGGAGTACGCCACCAATGAGAGCTCATGGCTCACCGAGGTCGATGCCGATCAGTTCTATCGTTACCTCTACGGCATTCGTAACCTAAACGGCTGGTCAGCCTACAACAGCGGCGGCTACTACAACTTCCCATATCACGGCGACAGTTGGGGCACCGATTACTCGCGCCAGTTTCAGGGCTTTCCGATGCTGGTTGCGTCAACCTTCTTTGACAATGGCTATGCCCAGTGGCTCTATGACTCGCTCTCTCAGACTAATTTCTACTGGCATATCCTCTACGCCGACCCAAGCCCAATTAGCCCGGTTAATCCCTCATCACTGCCGCTCTCGCGCCACTTCTATAACTCAGGTCAGGTGGTGATCCGTGACTCTTGGGATCCGGCCAAAAATACCTTAACCGTCTTCAAGTCGACCTCGTTTAACTCGATCAACCACCACCATCTTGATAGCAACGCCTTCACGATTTACTACAAAGGACCGCTGGCGATCGACTCTGGTGGCTATAACATCATGGGCGCCTATGCGAGCAAGCACTGGTGGAACTACTACACCCGCAGTATCGCCCACAACACGATTTTGGTGTACGACAAGACCGAAGATTTTCGCTCTGTCCCGACTCACGGACAGCGCTCCAATGATGGCGGCCAGCGCTATCGTCAATGGGATATCTACCCGACACTTGAGGATGTGAAAGCTGGGGGGGCCAGTCACATCACCGGGATTGTGTATTACGAGGAGCAAGGTGATTACACCTACACCATGGGCGATGCAACAGAGGCCTACAGCAGCCACAAGCTAGCCCTTTATCAGCGTCATCTCGTCTCTCTGCGTAACCACTCCGGCTCTCACCCCGTTGTGCTGGTTTACGATGTGGTGGAGTCGACCGATGCCGACTACAGCAAAACCTACTTGCTGCACAGCGTCAATCAGCCCACCAAGCTCAGCGCGGCCAACACGGTGCGCGTCACCATCGACACCGGCGTGGACGATGAAGATATTGCCAGTCTGTATCAACAAACCCTGCTACCGCTCGATAGCCAGGTTGCGATTGTCGGCGGGGATGGCGCAGAGTTTTTGGTCTATGACGACGGCAGCTGCGCCGGTAACAGCAATTGCACCCCGGACAGTCATAACTATGTCGAGGATCGCGGGACGGGTAACAACACCGGCAACAAATTAGCTCTGCTCGAAGCGGGAGAATGGCGCATTGAGGTCACACCTAGCTATAACAGCATTGAGGACCGCTTTCTCAACGTGCTCACAATAGCCGATGGCAGCTCGAGCTCTGGTCAAGCGGATGCGCTTTACCTTGCCGGCTCAGAGCTTGATGCGGCGCTTATCTCGGCGAGCGATGATCAGCACACCTTGGTGGTCTTTGCCAAGCAGCAAGATGATCTCAATTCATCGATTGGGCTAGATGTAGTAGAAAATCAGACCTACTCCGATGTGCTGTTTGTCGGTTTGCGGCCCCATACTCGCTATCAAGTTACGGACAGCTATGGCACGCTCGCGATCAAACAAGACAGTCAAGGGCGCTTTTACAGCAGCTCCCAGGGCACCCTGTACTTGTCACAGCTGGATGTGCTCGACTCCGACCAATAGCCCAACATGGTGTATTGCCAGGTTCCCAGGTTGCACTAATGATCGGTAGGGTTACCCATAGGCCAATAACCCTAAAAGTGGAATCTACCTATGGGTTTGATTGCACTTTTAGCGAGTCGTTGCGCTCAGTTAGGTTTGGCTGCGCGATTATGACTGAGTCTGAAGGCGCTTGAGATGAGCCAATACGCAGCGCAGCGTGCCGTAATCGTATTGCTCATTCAGCTCATCAAACAAAGGTTTAAGCTTAAACTCTTCGAGTGCATTGAGCCTGTCTGCAGCCTGAGCAATATTCGCAACCTCATCATTGCTTAGACTGACCAGTTGGTCTAACTGACAGGCGCCACTCTCGATCGCCGCGCTCAAGTGGCTATAAACAGTGGTTGTCTTAAGCTCTCTTAGCTGCGCGACCTCATCAATGCTGTTGTGCGCTTGGAAAAGCTCAAGTGACTTCTGCTCGGTCTCAGATAGAGCGCGCACCTCAGCCGGCTTTTGCTCAACCACGGCAAGCAACTGCTCACCATATTTCTCGATCTTAGCCTCACCAAAGCCGGAGATCTCGCTGAGCTGTATTAAACTCTTAGGTCTTAATTTCGCCACGGTTTTCAAGCTTGCATCGTGGCAAATTACATAAGCAGGCACATTTTGCTGCTTGGCCAAGTCAGAACGTACCGCCTTGAGCGCTTCAAACTGTTTCAGATCAGAAGCGGAAAGGTCTATGGCAGTCGATTGGCTCGATGAAGACTTTTTCGCCTTGGCTTTTCTTAGCTCGCGCATCTGTACTTGCTGCTCACCCTTTAGGATCGCACGGCACTGCGGGGTAAGTTTGAGACTGTGGTACTCCCCTTCTACCCTGAGATAGTTCATCGCGATCAGCTGACGAAACACCCCTTTCCATTGGTTTGCGTTGAGCTCCGTTCCGATGCCAAAGGTGGAGACCTTATCGTGACCAAAGCGCGTCATGCGCTCATCGGCTTTACCGAGTAACACATTGGTCAGATAGGTAACGCCAAAGCGCTGATCGCAGCGATACACCGTCGATAAGGCTTTTTGCGCCGCCTGAGTGCCATCCCAGGTTTGTGGTGGTGAGAGACAGTTATCACAGTTTCCGCAAGGGCGCTCGAGTGTCTCGCCAAAATACCCAAGCAAGGTTTGGCGGCGACAGGTGATCAGCTCGCAGTAGCCAAGCAGCGCATTGAGCTTTTGCACCTGCACCTGCTTATAGGCTTCACTGCCCTCAGAGTTCTCGACCATTTGACGCTGCATCACCATATCCTGCATGCCGTAGGCCATCCAAGCATTGGCTGGCTCACCATCACGCCCGGCACGACCGGTTTCCTGATAGTAGGACTCGATACTTTTCGGCAGGCTCAAGTGGGCGACAAAGCGCACATCGGGCTTATCGATCCCCATGCCAAAGGCGATGGTTGCAACAATAATCACCCCTTCCTCACGCAAAAATCGCTGCTGGTGGAGATTGCGCTGCTCAACGGGCAGACCCGCGTGATACGGCAGCGCGACTCGCCCTTTATCAACCAGCCATTGCGCTATCTCTTCGACCTTTTTACGCGATAAGCAATACACCACCCCAGCATCGTTGGGATGCTCTTCACTGATAAAGCGCCATAGGTCATTCTTTGCGTTCGATGGCTCGCTGACATGGTAGCGAATATTGCTGCGATCAAAGCTGTGAACAAACACCTCGGCCTGCTCCAGAGCAAGCTGACTGATGATTTCACCTCGAGTTCGCTCATCCGCCGTTGCGGTTAATGCAATTCGCGGCACATCGGGAAAACGCTGATGCAACACCGATAGCTGTTGATACTCAGGTCTGAAATCGTGCCCCCACTGGCTAACACAGTGCGCTTCATCGATAGCAAACAGGGAAATATGACACTGAGACAACAGCGCCAATGTTTGCTCCATCATCAATCGCTCTGGAGCGATATACAAAAGCTGGATCTCGCCGCGTCGAAGTAAGTCTTCCACCTCACGCTGCTCATAGCTGCTCAAGGTAGAGTTAAGATAAGCCGCGGCCACACCCACCTGATGCAAGGCATCAACCTGATCTTTCATTAGCGCAATCAGTGGCGACACCACAATCCCGACCCCGTGACGCACAATCGCAGGGATCTGATAACAGAGTGACTTACCGCCACCGGTTGGCATGAGAGTCAGGACATCCTGGCCGGAAACTAGGGTATCGATGATCGCTTGCTGCTGATGACGAAAGTGGTCATAGCCAAAGGTGGATTTTAAGACATCAAGAGGGGTTGGATTCACGTCGCGCTTACTCATAATCAAAACCAATGCTCACCATCCTAGCGGATATTTAACGAAACTTTGACGATTATTAGTCGTAATTAGTGAGAAATGCGTCGCTATTTCCTCAAGTTGACAGAAATAACTTAATAAATATCATAACCTTAACTCCTCACCTATTCGAGAGACAATTAAGTAGCTGCACGTCTTTAGGCAGATGGAATAAACCGACGTGACGCACTTATCCATCTTATTCTTTGGGTTATTAAGATTTGGTTGCTTTTCAGTCACTAATCAACCAAAGCGTGGGGGAATGTTTGCCTCGGTCTTGTCCAACTAACCCTTAAGTTAACTTTTCCACCCCGTAGTTTAACCACCAAAAGCACCCTCTCATTTTCGCGACACACTGGCCAATCTGACCTACCCTTAGTTCCAGGCCTAGGTTTATCTGTTTACCTATCATCCCACTTGCAGCGCACAGGAGTAACGATATGGTTCAGCGGTCACAACGTCAATCCGAAGCAAAATCTGACTTACTTTTACCCAAGCTTTTACAAGGGTCACCCGGTGTCCTAAAGCTCACTCTCCTCGCTGTGTGCGTCACCCTTGCGGGGTGTAATGAAGAGAGTGACAGCAACGACGGACGTGAGGACGATTGCCAATATTACAATGACGCCGGCGATTGTGAGGATGGCAGCGGCGGTGAAGGTGGTAGTGGCGGTGATGGTGATGGTGATGGTGACGGCGACGGTGACGGCGGTAGTGGCGGTGACGGCGACGGAGACGGCGGTGGCAGTGGTGGCGACAACGACTGTGAGGTGTTTGAGTGTGATGAGAATGAACGCCCAACGCTAACCCTAGCCGTTAGCAGCACCGCGATTGACCATTATCAAACTCTGCAGATAAGTGCCGATGTCGATGATGCCGATGGTGCCATTGCCGGCGTGATCTTTTACTTAGATGGCTACGAGTTAGAGAGGGACACCAGTGCACCCTACGCAATAGATTACGTTCCGCCGGTTGGTGAACAACGATTCAGTGCTATCGCGTTTGATAATGATGGCGCCGCTTCGCTTGAGGATCAGGAAATCGTCACAGTGGCCCCCATCGTGTGGAGTGACCAAGGCACCACCGGAAACAGTGTCCGCTCACTTAAGGTCAACACCGAACACCCATATCTCTTTGTCGATAGTGAACTTATCCAGCAGATCCTCTCTTCTGATAAGCAAACCGACCGCACTCGCCTAAGCAGCTTGATCAGCACCTACAACTATTTTGTCTCTGACGGCTCTGATCCCTACGCCTATGTGAGCAGTAAGGTCAGCTCTTTCACTAGCATGGCGAACTTTATAGACGCCTCAATGTATTACGGTATGGAGGCCAACTTTAATCCAACCGATCAGGCCAATATCCATGCCCATGCCTATGCACTCGCCCTACTTGAGGTCGCTGCATCACAATCGGGCGATGACATCCCAAGAGGACGGCTGTTTGCTCTCGGTGCGATTTACGACTGGGCATACACGCAGCTCACTGACACAGAGAAAAGCCAGATACGCCTTGCAATCTTAGAGCAGTATGACGCGATTGATGAAAAATGGAGCTACTACTCGGTGCCTCAGTTCAGTGGTGGCCACAGCCGAGCAGCCAACGTGTGTGCACTGACGGCTTTGCTGGCCATCTTCAATGATGTTGGCCAAGAGAGCAGTGACTTTCAAACTCAGTATTACGCAAAGCTGGCTACAGTGATCAACAATTTCGAGGGGGGGTACAATCCATTCCTAGCCTGGAGCGGGCGCAATGGGGGCAGCGAGAAAGCCTGGGCATACGCCACTAGCTACAGCTCTCTGGATGTTAACCTGCTTTGGGAATATGCCACTCAAGAAGAGTCTTGGCTGACAGAAGCAGACGTGGAGCAAGTGTATCTTTACCTGTATGGCTTTCGTAACTTCAACAACTACAGCCACTACGACCCTGGCTACTACAACTTCCCCTACTACGGCGACGCATGGGGCACTGACTACTCTCGTCAGTTCCAGGGTGTACCGATGATGGTCGCGTCGACCTTTTTTGATAATGGCTACGCCCAGTGGCTGTACGAGCAGTTCAATCAGTCAAACTTCTATTGGCACATCTTGTACGCTGACCCTTATCCGATAAGCCCAGTTCACCCGGGCAGCCTGCCGCTTGCGCGACACTTCTACAACTCAGGTCTAGTCGTGATCCGCGACTCCTGGGACCCAGACCAAAACACATTGACGATTTTTAAGTCCACCTCGTTCAACTCAGTCAACCACCATCACCTTGATGCCAACTCGTTCACTATCTATTACAAGGGACCGCTGGCGATCGATTCCGGGGGTTACAACGTGATGGGCGCCTATGCCAGCGATCACTGGTGGAACTACTACACACGCAGCGTTGCCCACAATACGGTGTTGATATACGACCAGACGGAAGATTTTGGCAGCGTCTATCAGCACGGGCAACTGTCTAACGATGGCGGTCAACGCTACCTTCAGTGGGATACTTACCCGACCCTTGAAGATGTAAAGGAGGGAGGTGCAAGCCATATCGACGGTATTATTCATTTTGAAGAGCACAACGACTATACCTACACCATGGGGGATGCGACCAAGGCCTACAGCAGCCACAAACTCGACCGATTTGAACGCCACCTGGTCTCACTACGCGATCATTCAGGTAGTCATCCGGTGGTGATCGTATACGACGTTGTGGTCTCGACTGAGGCTGGATACAAAAAGACTTACCTACTGCACAGCGTCAATCAGCCCGTGATGGTCTCTGAGCCTGATACCGTCCGGATGAGTATCGACACTGGAGTCGATCCCGATGATATCGCCAGCCTTTACCAACAAACCTTGCTACCAACAGGAGGCCCCCTGCAGATTGTCGGTGGCGACAACTACCGATTTTGGGTTGATGATGATGGCAGCTGCGCGGGAAACAGCGCTTGCTCGCCGGTGGGATATAACTATATCGATGGGCTAAATAGTGGCAGCTCAACCGCCTACAACTTAGCACGTGTAGAGGCGGGCAACTGGCGAGTTGAGGTATCCCCCACCAGCGCGAATCTTGAGGATCGCTTCTTAAACGTGTTGAGCATCGCTGATGGCAATTCAAGCAGCGGTCAAGTCGAGGCGGCTTATCTCTCATCAGAACAGTTGGACGCCGCCTTAATCTCAGCCGATGAAGAAAAGCACACCTTGGTTGTGTTTGCCAAGCAGCAAGACGGTCTCAACCAATCGATAGAGCTCGATGTAGTGACTAACCAGACATACTCTGACGTACTGTTTATTGGTCTTGCGCCAAGCACTCGCTATGAGGTGACAGATAGCTACGGCAGTCTCACCATCAGTGAGAACGCACAAGGTCGTTTTTATAGCCATCCACAAGGTACCTTGTACCTCTCCCAGTTCGACATCTTGGATGTCGATGATTGAGTAGAGCCATCTTCCAACGACATGCCTAGTCTTGGCCAACAACAAGGAGATAAATCCCGAGCCCCAATCGTGGTAGCCCCTATCAGCAATTCGCGTTGAAATGGGGCTACCACATCCGGTGCAGCATTAGTGATACATAAGCGAAAAACCTACGATTCTTCAGGCAAAGGTAACCACACTAAACTAAAGTAGGTAAATGCGTCGGTCCCCTGTTGAATAATGGTCGGACAATGCACGCAAAGAGGGAAAAGGATGTCACCAACGAGTCTTTGCACCTCTGGCTAGGCGTGAGCTTTCACTGTTCGCGATAGGTTGTTAGGGTCAGTACATGGGTGTAGGTATGCAACAGGCAGTTTCAAACTCAGATATACTCATTGCCAGCGAGTTAATGGACATTAAAGGTGAGGCCAGACAGTTAGCCTACAACAACGACCGTGATCGGTTTAATCTTCCGCACAATATGGAGACTAATGTCAGACCCGATTTAAACGCTAATCGTATCTTCACCAACGGACAACAAATCGCAATCGCGACCCAATACCCAACAGTCTCGCAGCTGGCTCCCTACCTTGAAATGCTGATGGATAACTACACTCCCGTACTGGTCGTCCTCGCCAGCCATAAGGACATCGAGAGTCACTTCCTGCCCTGCTACTTTGCCCACTCATGCAATTACGGCCCAATTCAAACTCAGGTGAAAAAAATCGGCGAACACTGTTTATCAGATGAAATTGATGTCGATCTGTACAACATCGAGATCGCCCGTTCGCGAGCTTTTGTCAATGTACCAGTCATCCATGTCTATGATTGGCTTGACCACGAAACGGTCTCTGCTCAAACGACTTGTGCTCTTGTCCGCTTAATCGAGGAAAAAATCACCCAAAAGCACGACCACTACAGCAAACTTGGGGCATCACTCACCAAGTCATCGCACAACTTACTGCCTGTCATCCATTGTCGAGCTGGTGTAGGACGTACTGGGCAAGTGATCGCCGCGCTAGCAATGAACAAACACCCAGCACTTGGTCTTGACCGAATTATTCGAGATATTCGCAGGTCAAGAAATGATGTTATGGTACAAACGCTAGCTCAAATGGAAACCTTAGTTGAAATATATGAGCAGCAAAATAGTACTAAATTCAACCTTTCGACGGGTTGACAATTGTAGCAAATATACTTGCGGCAAATAGAATAGTTGATTTCTAAATTAACTGTTCATAGAAAGATTTAATAGCTGCTTTCAAACTGGATCTTATATCAAAACGACCTCACCAAAGACATTAAACTCATCAAATCATACACCTAATTACATGAGCACTAAAAAACTCAGGTTGACAAATACTTAGCAGGCATTCCAAATATTCACACTAACCGACACTATTGGTCATTCTAGCGACTCAAATATCGTCTACTATTTAAGACCACATTTAATTCACGCTACATAATAAAAGCAACCCCTCACCACAAGAATATACTAAATAGCGACGTAAAATTTAGCTCGCATGAACTTAAGTAGTATTTACTCTAGGACAAACATTCAGTCTAAAAATAATACAGTAGTTAGGCACATGTTGTTCAACTCAAGCAGCTGATGATGACAATTAATATTAAACACTAAGCATATTAGGAGCTGAGACCTAATGGCGGTAGCGTGCCAAAGTGGGCGCGTCACTATTGTTAGTCTCAACGCACGATTTGCAGCCTCAATATTCTCAGTGCGTTTAGAAAGCCCCTTCTCGTAGTGAGAATATTTACTCAGAACAATTGATAACTGATAGGTAGCAACATGGAACAGAACGAGACAAACCAGGATCTTGAGAGTCTCAACCAAATCCGAGCCAACAAACCCGGTTTTGGTATTTTTTACCGATTGGTCGATATGATTGTTATCGGGCTAACCTTATATATCTCAGCTAGGCTGTATACTGGCAGTGTCGATGTTGAGTTTGTGATTGTCGGCGCTTTTGGTATTTTGTGCTTCCTGCTAGTGGCAGAATCCAGTGATTTGTACCGCTGTTGGCAAAACATCTCTTTCCGTGATCATGCTATTGTCACTTTGATCCCTTGGGTTATCACTGCCTTTATCCTCGCGATGCTGGGCTACTTTACCAAAACTGGGGCCATCTTTTCGCGGGTAGTTATTGGTGTCTGGTTACTCACCACTCCCTGCCTGCTGCTCGGTTGGCGCTTTATTGTGCGAACCCTGGTTTGTCACCTATATCAAAAAGGTATGTATGCACAGCGAGCGGCGATAATCGGAGTCACAACCGGCGGCTGCGAGTTAGCCAAAGAGCTACAACATCATGACAACTCAGGTATCAATCTGGTTGGTTTTTTCGACGAACGCTCTCCAGAGCGCGTTGAGACTGAGCTTAACCAGTTGCTACCCGCAGAGCTATGCGGCACTATCGAAGACGCCCTGGACCGAGCCAAGCAAGGCGAGCTGCAGCAGATCTACATCGCCATGCCCTTATATGCGCGAGATCGGATAAAACAACTGCTGGCGCGCTTCTCCGATACCACGGCTAACACCTACTTGATTCCCGACTTTTTTGATTACCGCTTGCTGTATTCACGCTGGGTCAATATCGGTAAAGTTCAAGTGCTCAGTGTTTATGACACGCCGTTCAACGGTTTTTCAGCATTTATTAAGCGCGCTGAGGATATCGTCCTGTCTACTGTGATACTGACTTTGATCTCACCTGTTTTGTTGGCCGTTGCGGTTGGTGTCAAACTCTCCTCTCCTGGACCTGTCATCTTTAAGCAAGACCGTTATGGCTTGGATGGAAAACGGATTAAAGTTTGGAAGTTTCGCTCAATGAACTGTACTGATAACGGTAACACCGTCAAGCAAGCCACTAAAAATGACCCGAGAGTGACTCGTTTTGGCGCTTTTATCCGTCGCACGTCACTCGATGAACTCCCTCAGTTTTTCAACGTTTTACAAGGAACTATGTCAATAGTAGGGCCTAGACCACACGCCGTCGCCCATAATGAGGAATATCGTACTATTGTTGAGAGGTACATGCTGCGTCATAAGGTGAAACCCGGGATCACCGGTTGGGCACAAATCAACGGCTTCCGCGGCGAAACTGACACCCTAAATAAAATGGAAAGTAGGGTGAAGTATGACCTAGCTTATATAGAGCGTTGGTCACTTTTGATGGATCTTAAAATTATCCTTGCCACGATCCATAAGGGGTTTACCGACGACGTCGCATACTAAACAACTATAAAGTGGGTCGGTTATGGACAAAAAAAACGTTAAGGAAAACAGGGTTTATTGGACAAAAGTTTATGGGGCAAAAGTTCAGTTGGCAATCATCGGATTAGCCGCAATGCCAAGCTGGGCAGCAGTATCACCTGCGCCGTACACCACCGAGCTAGGTATTGACATTATCCCGCAAGTATCGACTTCCTTGCAGTATAACGACAACGTCACCAACGAGCTCAGAAGCAGTGATCAGATATCTTCAAGTGTATTCATTATCACACCATCTGTTAGGGCGGTCGCTGAGCGTGGGAAGCAAACCTACAGCGCAGAGTATGTGCTGAGCAGCGGCACTTACTTTAGCAGTAGCGAGGATAACTACCTCGACCATAGGATCATTCTTGATGCCGAGTGGGATATCAACATTCGCAACGACCTGTACATCAATTATGAGTACAACCTCAGTCATGAAGAGCGCGGGACCAGCATTACCGAGGGCAGTGAACCGGGCGACATTAATTTCTTTGGTGAGCCATTAGAGTACTCCACTAACCACATCGACTTGACCTACGGCTACGGCGCTGATGGCGCACGTGGAAGAGTTGAGGCAACCGTGGGCTACTCTGACCGTCGCTATCAGAACTTTACCGAGCTTACGCGTTTCCGAGATTACGACCAAACTCACATTGAGGGGATTTTTTACGTTAGGGTGCGTCCAGCGACAAGGGTTTTCGCCAATATCCTCAGAGAGGATCGCGAATACAAATCCACCCCAACTGACGGGCTCGACTTGAGCAGCGACACCATGTACTACTATGCTGGCGCTGAGTGGGATGTCACTGAGAAAACCACAGGCCGAGTGCGCTTGGGTTTACAGGACAAACAATTCGATGACAGCGGCCGTGAGGACTTCGACGGCACAAGTTGGGATGCATCCGTCACTTATCTGCCAAGACGCCACTCTCGTTTGGAGTTCGAAGCCTCACAGCGTGCCAAAGACCCAGACCAGTTTGGTGATTTTATTGAAGAACAGCGCTATGCCGTTTCTTGGCGTCATTTTTGGCGCCAGCGCTTTTCAACACTCGCCGGTTTTACCTACCTAGATGAGGAGTACACCGGTGTCAGTCGTGACGACGAGACCAACCGATGGAATGTCGAAGCGACCTATGACCTGCGTCGTTGGGTATCCCTCTCTGTAGGGTGGCGCTACAACGACAAAGAATCAACGCAAGACGGGATCGGTCATCAGCAACATATATGGTACCTCACAGCTGATGTCTCCCTTTAAGGACAGTACACATCACGGAGTATTAGACCCATGTTAAAACAACACCTCGCACTTATTGCTCTCGCCGCTGGTATAGGCGTTCATGCCGCAGGGGCACATGCCAATGAATATGAGCAAAACTACCAGTTGGATGCCGGTGATACGATTCAAATCGAGGTTTATAATGAGCCCGACTTATCGATAGACCAGTTGCTCATTGGGGCCAGCGGTAATTTCGACTACCCGTACTTGGGCAAACTTTTAGCAAAGGGAAAAACTCCAGAGCAGCTGCAACAGGAAATTTACGCAGGATTAGACGGTGAATTTCTCGTCGCGCCAAAAATCCGAGTCAACATCGTTACATTTCGCAATATCTACATCAACGGTGAAGTACAAAGACCTGGAGGATATGAGTACCGCCCAGGCCTAACGGTTGATAAAGCCATCGCGCTAGCCGGTGGCTTTACCGACCGAGCCTCTCGTCGAGGTATCACAATTAATAAACCTAACAGTACCAAGGCTAAGAAAGTCAGCTTAGACACTGAAGTCAAGCCAGGCGAAATCATCGTTGTTGATGAGAGTTTCTTCTAATTCTTTTATTTAAAACTCAACAACCTAGCTAAAAAAGTATGAATTCGGGCTGAGTAAATTAAACCAAAAGTTTTAATTACTCGCCTGAATCTTACTTTTACTACATATCATTCCCTCCCAGTGAAACTAAAATCATATCGTAGCGCCGGACACGGCAAATACACACGATAAACCATGGAAATAATGGTAAACAATGACCATTGAGAAATAAGCATGCTGTCGGTACAACGCAGCCACGGACTTGTGCATCTCATATTTATGGATAAAAAACCATGTTGGATACAAACAAAACAAATATTAGCCGTCAAAATGAGCTTATCGATATTAAAAAGTATTTAAATATACTCAATAAATATCGTAATTGGATTATTTTGATCACGCTGACTGCAGCCATTATCGCGGTTATCGCTGCCATCTCTATCACCCCAATGTATCGAGCCACTAGCGTATTATTAATCGATAACCAGCAGCCAAATATTGTGTCTGTAGAAGATGTTATGGGTATTGATACCAGTCAGCAAGAGTACCATCAAACGCAGTATCAGGTGTTGAGATCCAACCGTATTGCCGAGCGCGTTATTAGCACCCTCAACCTTTCTGCGCTGCCCGAATTCAGTGGTGAAGGTGAGTCTCCGGGCCTAATTAGCCAGGTTAAGCAAAAAGTTTACTCAATCGAGTTCCTTCAACCTTACCTACCTGCTCAGCCAGTACCAACTGCTGCGCAAAAGCAGACCAGTTTAGAGCACCGCGTGTTGGGTCGATTTAAGGAGCGCCTCACCGTTACGCCAATCAAGCAGACCCGGCTAGTCAACGTCAGTTTTGAGTCGCAAGACCCACAACTGGCTGCTCAAGTGGCAAACGAGATTGGCACCGCATACATTAACTCAATCCTTGAGGCGCGTATCAGTGTTACCAACGATGCTTCTGGCTGGCTTGGTGACCGCTTGACCGAGCTCAAGCAGCAACTTGAGGACTCAGAGCAGGCCCTGACCGATTACCTCAAGCAAGAGGGCTTGGTTGACCTTGGCGCTATCGGTGGTATCGACAGCCTGGCGTCGAGCGAGTTATCGGATCTCACCAGCCGTATCGCCGCGGCTAACGAGCGACGCATCGCTGCAGAGGCGACCGCCAGCCAACTGCGTAGCAGTCGCAACTCATCGTCTATCTCTGAGATCTCTCGCCATCCACAAATGCGTGACATCCGCATGGCACAATTTGAGGCTGAGCGTAATGTGTCTGAGCTGTCCAACCGCTACGGCCCAAAACACGACAAGATGGTTCAAGCACAAGCGCAGTTGCAAGCAACACGCCGCAGTGCCAACGCGCTACTCAATCAACTATTGGCTGAGCAAGACAAAGAGCGCCAGGCCGCCTTACAACAAGAGCAAAGCCTCAAGCAGATGCTGGCTGAAAAGAAACGCGAGTATCAACAACTCACGATCAAAGAAGCTGAGTTTAACGCCCTCAAACGCGAAGTTGAAAGTAACCGCCAGCTTTACGATACCTTTTTGACTCGTCAAAAAGAGACCAATGCCAGCGGCAAATTTGACAGCGTTAACGCCAGCTTCTCTGACGTGGCGATTGCGCCGCAGCAACCCGTTAAGCCAAATAAGAGCCTGATTGTCGGCTTAGCGACCATCATGTCTGCCCTGTGCTCCATGTCGGTGGTGCTGCTCTTTGAGGCTCTCAGTGACACGATCGAAAAGCCAGAAGACGTAGAGAGCAAACTTGGCTTGACCCTGCTTGGCTCAGTGCCTCTGGTGAAGTCTCGCCGCCTTGGGTCTAAAGCGCTCGACTCTAACCTGTATTTTGACCCCAAACATCACCCATATACCGAGGCGATTCGCTCGATACGCACCACTTTGCAGCTTAATGCGCACCGACAACACAGTAAGCTCATCACACTGACATCGGCGATCCCAGGGGAAGGTAAAACCACGACCTCACTTAACCTGGCCATCTCGCTTGCTGGCCTTGGCAAAGTGTTGTTGATTGATACTGACCTGCGTTCACCATCGGTTGGCGAGCGCTTTGGTCTCGACCCCAAACACCCTGGCGTATCCAACATCTTGGTTTCAGGGACAGCTATCGAGGAGTGTATCTATCGCGATGAGAAGTCGGGTCTGGATGTACTGCCCGCAGGCTTATTAGTGCCAAACCCGCAGGAACTCCTTAGCTCGAAAAAGCTCGAGACTCTGCTCGAAACAGTGCAGAACCACTATGACAAGATCGTGATCGACACACCGCCATGTCAGGCCGTGAGTGATGCCCTATTGATTGCTCGCTTGACTGGCTCGGTAGAGCTTGTCGTACACGCAGGCTCAACCAAGGTCAACTTGGTTAAGTCAACTATCTCTAAGCTGATCAACTGTGACATCAACATTGGTGGCGTGATCTTAAACCAAGTCGAGAAGAAGCACTCTGATTTGTACAGCTACTACGATGGCTACAGCAACAACTACCAAAAAAGCGCCACGGTGCACAAAATCTCAGGGCAGTAACTGAGGCCGTCGTTGTCAAGGTGTTGCGTGTCGAAGCATCAGTGGCACCTTGATTCATTCACTGATTAAATGGATTTAGAGACCGATGAGTAAGAAAGTACTTTCTGTTTTTGGTACCCGACCTGAAGCGATAAAAATGGCGCCTGTGGTTCAAGCGCTCAAGGACGATAAGCGATTTGATGCCAAAGTCTGCGTCACCGGACAGCATCGCGAGATGCTCGATCAGGTGCTGGATCTGTTTCAAATCACGCCTGATTATGACCTGGATATTATGCGTCCTAAGCAAACCCTTGGTCAGGTGACATCAAATATCCTTCAGGCGCTTGATGCTGTACTTGAGGAATTTCAGCCTGATGTGGTGTTAGTCCATGGTGACACTGCCACCACCTTCGCAGCTTCATTGGCGGCTTACTATCGACATATCTCTGTCGGCCATGTTGAGGCGGGCTTGCGTACCGGTAATATCTACTCGCCATGGCCAGAGGAGGCGAATCGCAAGTTAACGGGCTGTCTGACCGAGTACCACTTTGCGCCGACAAGCACATCACAAGACAATCTTTTGGCAGAAAACATCGACCCTAGTCATGTGCACGTCACCGGTAACACTGTGATTGATGCGCTGTTTATGATCCGCGATCGGATTGAAAATGATAACGATCTTAAAGCCACGTTAGCGGTAATGTTCCCGCAACTAAATCTGGAACAAAAGCTGATCTTGGTCACGGGGCATCGGCGTGAAAACTTCGGCTCCGGTATCGAGCACATCTGTCAGGCACTCGCCACTACTGCAGCTAAACACCCCGATTGTCAGATTGTCTATCCGGTGCATCTCAACCCGAATGTCAAAGAGCCTGTCAATGCGCTGTTGTATGGCATCAGCAACGTGCACTTGATTGAACCACAGCAGTACTTGGCGTTCGTCTACCTGATGAACCAAGCCCATATCATCTTGACTGACTCAGGCGGTATCCAGGAGGAGGCCCCATCGCTCGGTAAGCCTGTCTTGGTTATGCGCGATACGACCGAGCGTCCAGAAGCCGTTGAAGCAGGCACGGTCAAACTGGTGGGCACTGACTCTGACACCATTGCTCATGCTCTGGACCAACTGCTGACAGACCCTAGCGCCTATCAAAGCATGGCGCAAGCGACCAACCCTTACGGGGATGGTAGGGCGACAGAGCGAATTCTCGCTGTACTCGCCGCACGCTAAACACACTTACTCAACCTTTTGTCTCACGGAATAGAGAGCGTTATTATGTCTTTGCCATTCAAAAATGTTTCTGTTATCGGTCTGGGCTACATCGGCCTGCCTACTGCCGCTGTGCTCGCGTCGCGTGGCGTGAATGTGCTGGGGGTTGATGTCAACCCGAACACCGTCGATACCGTCAACCAAGGAAAGATCCACATTGTCGAACCTGATTTGGATATCGTGGTACGCAGTGTGGTTCAGACTGAGAATTTACGTGCCACCACAACGCCAGAGCCAAGCGATGCGTTTTTGATTGCCGTACCCACCCCTATTCTCGATAACAAGCAACCCGACCTCTCTTATGTGGAAGCCGCAGCCAAAGCCATCGCGCCGGTGCTCGAAAAAGGTAATTTGGTGGTCGTCGAGTCCACTTCACCTGTCGGGACCACTGAAATGGTTGCCGAGTGGCTAAAAGACGCTCGTCCAGACCTGTGCTTTCCTTGTGATAGTACTGACCAAGCGGATATTCATATTGCCCACTGTCCAGAACGTGTATTGCCTGGCTATGTCCTGCAGGAGTTGGTCTCTAACGATCGCATCATCGGCGGCCTTACCAAGGCCTGTTCACAGCGCGCGGTCGAGCTGTACAAGATTTTCGTTCGTGGTGACTGCATCACAACAAATGCACGTACTGCAGAGATGTCCAAGCTCACCGAAAACTCGTTCCGTGATGTCAACATTGCTTATGCCAACGAGCTCTCTGTCATCTGTGACAAACTCAAGATCAATGTGTGGGAATTAATCCGACTGGCCAATCGCCATCCGCGCGTCAATGTCCTTAGTCCAGGTCCTGGCGTTGGGGGGCACTGTATCGCGATCGACCCGTGGTTCATCGTCGATAGCTGCCCAGAAGAAGCGAAACTTATCCATCAGGCGCGTCTGACTAATGATGCTAAGCCGCATTATGTGGTGGACAAGGTTGCTCGCCATGCTGAAGAGTTTAAAACCCCTGTGATAGCTTGCCTGGGCGTAACCTACAAACCTGATATCGATGACCTACGCGAGAGCCCAGCGTTACAAATTGTCAAAGAACTTGCTCAGCAGTATGGCAGCAAGATGTACGTAGTCGAGCCTAATATCCACGCTCTTCCCGAAGAGTTGGTGCGTGCTGGGGTTGAGCTCATGCCACTCGATGCGGCAATTGAGGGTGCCAACATCATTGTGGCGCTAGTGAATCATAAAGAGTTCGCTGACATCGACAAGACTCAGCTAACCGCAAAAGTTGTGATTGATACCCATGGAATTATCTAGACCTTGTGTCCACCCGATAGAGCGGGTGTACGTCAATATCGCACTGTTCGCCTTGTGCATGAAGCTGCTGATATCACCTTGGGCGACGGGGGTCTACGAAACGGCCTCCGTCAACAGCATCGCTCAGTTGTTTGATATCTTGATTTTATGCAGTGCTTTGATCTACATCCCTTTTACCTTGCGGACCTTCTCTTTTCTCTACGCGGTGGCCTTGATCTCTGGGCTGACTTTTTGTCTGTCGACCATGATCTACACCGATGAAAGTTTAGTGCGTGCGGTCACGGCTCACCTGCGGGTTTATCTACCCTTAATGCTGTTCCCAATGCTCGCGTCCTATTTTAGCAAGGACTTTTCGCTCGCATCGCTCATCGCTAAGCGATTGTGCTTGTATATCGCGGTATTGACCATCGCGGGCTTGGTATTGCTGCCTGACTCAGGGAACCGTCTTGAGGTATGGCTACCCTCCTATTTTGGCGGACTGCACACAACCGCTTATGTCGCGTTGTCGGTGTTCTTTATTCTGTATGTACTGCACATCAGCAACCAAGTTAGTCTGCGCTTACTCACACTGGCAGGCATTGCTATTCTTGCCACCATCAGTGTGGGCTGGGGGGTGCGCACAGCAACCGGCGCAGGTCTCATTTTCTTGGGACTGCTACTGGCGAGTCGAATGCGCTTTGGCGAGTCGTCCGTATTCGAATCCGTATTACCCATGCTCGGGGTTGTGCTGTTGTTTATCGCCGCCTTTGTCGTAGCAACGCCAGAGTTCGAGTTATTCACCTCTGGGCGCACATCGATGTATATGGAGAAAGTTGAGCAGCTGGGTAACAACGAGCCACTGGCCTGGCTGATAGGCAATGGCGTCGGCAGCGACTTGATCATCACCGAGATATGGTGGTGGGAGGAAAAAGGCGCTCACAGTGACGTACTGACCTTTTTGGTCGAGGGTGGGATTATCTATCTGGGATTGGTGCTGGCCACATTCGCTTGCCTCTATCGCATGTTTGCCCAGTCAGGGGTGCGCTTTATCATTTTGGCGTTCATGTTCACCATTACCTTTAGTAACGGGCTTATCACGCGCCCTCTGCCAGCGTATATCTTTTATATTTCACTGGCACTGGCCTTTGCCTACTTTTATCAAGAAGAACAACATGATCAATAAAATATACCCTCTACTCGCGATCTCATTTCCCAGCGGCTACAAACTGTTTGTGGTATTGGTGGCGACAGTATTAGCAGGTCATGAGGTCGCAAAAGAGTTCTCACAGGGCTTCTTTTGGGTGGCTTTTTTATCGTCATTTACTGGGCTACCGATCGCCTCAATAATGATGTCAAAAGAGTATAAGCTCAGCTTACAGCAGAAATACCTGATCCCGATTATCTTCTCTGTTATTGCCTTTCTGATTGCGTACGCCTTCACCCTAAAAGACGACGGTGCCGCCTACTGTGTCGCCGTATTGCTGTCGACGATTTTTTTATCGCTGTATGAGGTAGCCAAACGCGAGCATCTCAACATTGCGGCATTTAAGCCGTTACTCAAAGCCAGTTTTGCCACCACGTTACTATTTAGCATCTGCGCCTACTTTGTCATCGACAACGCGCCATTATTGCTCACCATGTCAATCTTGCTGTTTTTCCTGCCCCTTTTGTTCATTGATAAGGCCGAGGATGAGTGTGCAAACCAAGCCCCAGCGGTTGGTCACCGGGAAGCAATTTCACACTACTTTAAGTACGCCGCATCAAATATGTTCTCCACCTCCCTGATGTGTTTCGTGCCCCTCGTCTTGATAGGAGAGTTAGGTGAAGATCTTGCGCCTCAGATCACCCAGGTGTTCTATATCTCGGGCGTGGCCTACTTAATCCCGCGCGCAATGTCAGCCAAGCATATTCCCGATATGCGACTCAATGGTATTCACAAGCACAATGTTTACACCTTCTTTTTCTGCATCCTTGCTTTTGCCAGTGTGGCTATTTTCACGGTTTGGCAGGTGGTCCAATACGTCTATCCAGAAAGCTGGTTAGCATTTTTGCTGATTTTTGTCGCCATGCAGGTATCGCAGCTCAGCCTACCCTTTTCAAACGTTCTGCAAGTTTGTGGCCGTTCGAGCACAATAATGAAGATTAATGCCTTTTCGTCGCTATTGCTCGCGCTAGCCAGTGGTCTTGCGTTTTTAACCATGGCTCAGGGCTACGAGCGTGCCTTGTTATTAATGCTGTTGTTTGTTGGCTTTCAGGGCATAAAACTGTATCTCAACCACCATTACGCAGCGCAAATAATGAACCGGAATAATGTGACAAGCACAAAGTCTCAGCAAACAACAACCAGTATTGAGATCAAGCATTCGAAGGGATGATAACCCCGTTAAAACCCCGACATAAGAGACAGATAAACACCAAAGGTGATTATTAACCTAATGACAACATAATGGCCCGAGAAGATTACGCTTGTGCACAATAACTCTGGCCTTAAGTGGTCGCACTAGCACTGGGACCTGAGCGCGACTAACCTTATTGATGTCATTTTACTGACTGCAAGTTTATAGGATATAAATCAATGTTTAAGCAGTTGCCGGTATATACAAAAGATTTTTTTTGGTGGCTACTCAAGGAGAACTACGCCGCCAATTTTATCTATCGTAATCATTTAGGTAAGATTTTTAAGAACTTTACCCCATATCAAATTAGCACTCAGAATCTGCCCATCATTGATAAGGCTGACCTAATGAGCCGAGCAGAGTCTGAGCGGCGGAACAGCCACTTTTTCATTAAGGGCTACACCAGTGGCACGACGAATTCTCCAATGACGGTGTATCGTAGCTATAAATCCGTGATCCTCGAAGAGTACATCGTCAAGACTCACCTTAAGGCACAAGATGTCCCTGTTCGACCTAAAATCGCGGTACTACGTGGCGACAAGGTATGCGATCCAGACATAAAGTCGGCTCCTTACTGGCGAAAAATGCCCTTTACCAAACGACTAATGATGTCCTCTTTCCACCTATCCGAACATACTTTCGGCGACTATTTGGCTGAGCTAGAACGCTACAAGCCAGATGTGATAATGGCTTATCCAAGTACCATCACACCATTAGCAAAAATGGCGCAAAGTATCGGCTGGCAGCCCAGTTGGGACTTGAAGTGCGTATTTACCAGTAGTGAAACCTTCACGGTTGAAAATCAACAGCTGGTCAAAAGTGTCTTTGGCAGTGTATTTGACCACTATGGTCAAGCTGAACGTGTGGCGACCCTTCAGCAGTGCCGCTATGGCAATTATCATGTGCGAGATGATTACTCGATTGTCGAGTTTGTAGAGGATGAGCATGGCACTAAGATTGTCGGCAGTAACGTCCACAACAGCGCTATGCCGCTGCTGCGCTATGACACCAAGGATTATGTCGAGGGGCTGCGTACCGATGGCGGCTGTGCGTGCGGCAACCCTGCCCCTTTTGTTACTCGGATCTTGGGCCGCAATGATGACTATGTGATCCTCGCTGATGGGCGGCGGATCGGCCGTCTCGATGTTGCTTTCAAAGGGTTAAATGGCCTGATTGAGTGCCAGATCGAGCAGCGTCTGAGCGATGAATTGATCATCCGTTATGTACCGCACCAGAATACCAATCTAGTTAAGCTAGAGACCGCGATGGAGAAAGGCCTCCGCTCTAGGCTGGGATCATTGGTCAATCTCAAGTTTGAAGCGACGGAGGAGATCCCTCGCACCGCTTCAGGTAAGTTTCGCTCAGTGATCCGGACCGGGGGCCTATAATGAGACAAACGATTAATCTTATGGTGGGTACTGACTGGACAGGTCAAGGTGGCATCGCCACGGTTGTCAGTATCTACCAAGAAGAGGGGTTGCTCAGCAAACACAACTTCCGCTATGTGGCCAGTCACTCATCTCGCAACACGACCAAGCTCCAAGCGCTGTGGACCCATATGCGCTGCTTACTGACCATTACTGCCTACGCCTTGCGCTACAATATCGGCCTGATCCACGTGCATATGGCCTCTCGTGGCAGCTACATGCGTAAGGCTCAGGTCGTGCGCCTTGGAAAGTGGTTGGGCGCGCGAGTCATTATTCATTTGCACGGTGGTGGCTTTAAAGATTTCTTTGATAAGTGCCCACCAAGAAAACAAGCGCGTATTCGCGAGACCTTTAATCTTGCCGATAAAGTCATTGTCCTTTCAACTCAATGGCTTAAATGGGTACAAACCCTACTTAATGACTCAGATAAGGCCGCCTTGGTCCACAATGCGGTCCCTCAGGTCGAGATCCCGCCGGTTCCGTGCGAAACCATTAATATCCTATTTCTTGGTCGTCTGTGTGGCTATAAAGGTACCGGGGATCTACTGCGAGCGTTCGCCCAGGTTGCACCGCAATTTCCCACCAGTCGTCTTGCGTTAGGGGGCGATGGTGACATTAACGGTTATCAAGAGCTCGCGGACAAACTCGGGATCAACGACCAAGTGATGTTTCTTGGCTGGATCGCAGGCAAAGAGAAAAGTGACTGGATGGCAAGATCGAGCATTTACGTTCTACCCAGCTATAAAGAGGGTTTTCCAATGGGTATTCTCGAGGCAATGTGCGCCAAAATACCCGTCATCTCCTCCACCGTTGGGGGGATTCCCGATGCCATCACCAACAATCAAGATGGCCTTCTGGTCCAGGCCGGCGATACGGACGGCCTCGCCAATGCGTTGAAAGCGCTGTTGGCCAGTGAAGCATTGCGTAATCGAATATCTCAACAGGCGTATCAAAAGTATTGTAATAATTTTAGCCCTTCTGTCGTGATGCCAAAGATAGAAAAAATATATCAAGAGTTGCTTTCGCTATAGTCGTGACAGTGCCTAAGGGATTAAAATAGTACCAAAGCTTGAAATTTATAATCCGGTTTTCCGTTCAAGTCGTATAGCTATACTCGCGGAAGACCATTGCATCAAGAAAATAATAACCGTCACTTTTATAGTGAGTGACCATTATTAAAGTTCCAACTACGAATCAAGGCGAAAATATAACACTTGCGGTAAACGCCAAAATGGAACTGAGAGGCAAACTGAAATGTTCAGAACCATATTTTACACTTGGAGTCACCCCCATATCCAAAGCATTTTTATATCGATTCGTGGATTACTGCGAATGCTGGTTAGGGAGCGTAGTGATACCGATGAGATTTTAGAAAAGGTCATTGATCTCGAATACGACCGCGACGCTATGGATGCCTACAAAGAGAAGCGACTGCGTGAAGCGCTACATAACGCAATTGAAAATACCGAGTACTACAGCCAGTTTCGTCATTTGCTTGTGAGTGAGTCAGACCCCTATGTGATCCTAAAGCAGATCCCCACTATCTCTAAGCAAGATATTGTGAGTAACCCAGGTGCTTTTGTGAACAAAAAGCAAAAAGGGGTGTCCATCAAAAACTGCACCAGTGGTACCAGCGGGATACCTATCACCATTCACCAAGATTTACGCACGGTGAAGATTGAGCAGGCCTTTGTCAGCCGTTATCTACGTCAAGCAGGTTATATCAAGGGTGACAAGCGAGCTTGGATCCGCGCAGAGCTAATTGTGCCACTCAAATCTCAGACACCGCCATACTGGCGTTACTCTTACTTTGAAAACATGATGCTGATGTCCTCGTTTCATCTCAGCAACCAATCGATCCCCTTGTATCTTGAGGCACTAGAGAAATTTGGCACTCAAATAATCCAGGCAACACCCTCATCGATAATGGCTCTAGCCAAGTACCTCGAGGCTAATGACGCATACTATGCAGGTGAGCTAAAGTCGATTATCACCTCTTCGGAATGGCTGCCCCCAGAAATGCGCCACATCGTCGAGGAGCGCTTTAGATGCAAGGTTTTTGATTGGTACGGGCTCTCTGAACGTGTCGCCAGTGCTGGAATGTGCGAACACGGCCGCTATCACATTAACGAAGACTACAGCTATGTCGAGCTAGAAAAAGTCGACGACAACCGCTATGAGATCATCGGCACCAACTTTATAAATCATCTTTACCCCATTTTGCGCTATCGCACCGGAGATTTCGTCACCATCACCAATCAAGGTCCCTGCCAATGTGGCAAGGTTACCCTGAGCTTTGATTACATTGAGGGCCGGCTGTGTGACTACATCACCGATAAGCTCGGCAATAACGTTTCATCTGTTGCCCACATATCAAAAGGAATCCACGGACTGCTGGCAACGCAAATCATCCAGCAGTCAGAAGACACCATTGAGGCACATGTCGTCGTCAATGAGGCCTTTGATAGCCACCAACAAGAGCTACTCATCGCCAAGTGCAAGCTGAAGCTTGGGGATTCGATGAAGGTGATTATTAAAGAAGTTGAGAAGATTCCAAGAACTGAAAATGGCAAAGTCATACAGGTTATTTCTAATATGTAGTATTGCCCTGTCGATTGACCGAGCAATTAAAATAACTCGCTAACTTTTGAACACAATGGACGCGGTAGAATGTTAGACAAGATAAATCAAGATATTCTTGATAATGCTATAAAAGATGACTTTGCAGGTTACGATCCTTTTGATGGCCTAAACAGCACTTATTTAGAAAGTCACCCCAGCCTACGAAGAAGCCTATTTGGATTAATATGGACACAGTTCCATAAGCGCTCGATGGTGAATTTTCGCCCCCTACTCGGTGTGCCAAAAAAACGCAATCCGAAAGGGATCGGTTTGTTTATTCTAGGTCTGTTAGAAAATTATCACACCAGTGGTGATAAGGCCTATCTCTCACAAGCGACTGACCTGGGTGATTGGCTGTTAGAGCAGCGCTGTGACCAAACCATTTGGCAGCACAGTTGCTGGGGCTACCATTTTGACTGGAATGCGCGCGCGTTTTATGTGCCTAAAGGTAAGCCCAACGTGATTACCACCATTTATGTCGCGCAGGCACTCTATCAGTTGGGGAAAGTGACCGATAACCTCAAGTATGTGCGTCCGGCACTCGATGCTGCTCAGTTTATCGCCCAGTCACTGGTTGTCGAGGCGGGGGATGATAGCTATGTCGCTTACATCCCTGGAGAAACCGCATTTGTCCACAATGCCAATTTGTGGGGCGCTGCATGGATGGCCAAGGCTGGAGGCATCACCCATGATTATGCTCTGGTCGAGTCTGCGCTGCGCTGCGCACGCAGCTCGGCTCGTGCCCAACAAGACGATGGCTCATGGGTCTACGGCAGTCGCAGCCATCACCAGTTTATTGATGGGTTTCATACTGGATATAACCTTGAGGCACTGCACCTAATTAAACAAAGCCTCAATATCAGCGAGTTTGATGTGGTCATCAAAAAGGGACTAAATTTCTATCGTCGCGCCCTGTTTGAACAAGATGGCACTGCGAAATACTACAACCAGTCTCGCTACCCTTTGGACATGCACTCTGTAGCCCAGGCTATCTTAACCTTTGTTAAAGTTGGCGGCACGCCACAGGACATTCTATGGGCTGAAAAGGTCTGTCAGCGCTCTATCGATACTTTATACAAAAAGCGTAACCGACGCTTTGTTTATCAAAAGCATGCATTGTTGACCAACTCAGTAGACTACCTTCGATGGACGCAAGCATGGGTCTACTACTCATTTTCATACCTTAGCCGGATTAAATCACAAGGAGCCTCTCGTGAAACGGATCAACTTTCTCAACAGTCCTATGGATGTCGCTAGTATGGGTGAAACGGTGTCGCAGATTGAATCTGCGGTACTGGATGGCTCATTCACCCAACATGTTGTCGTTAATGTCGCAAAGCTGGTCAACATGCAAAAAGATCCTCAACTGGCCCAATCAGTGACTGAATGCGATCTGATCAATATTGATGGCATGGGTGTGGTTTGGGGCGCTCGTTTTTGTGGTCATGATGTCCCAGAGCGTGTGGCAGGTGTGGATCTGTTTCACAACCTCGTTGCTATGAGTGCTGCTCGCTCGCTGCCGATTTTCCTACTGGGTGCCGAAGAAGAGGTGGTGGCGAAAACAGCTCAAACCTTAAGCCAGCAACACCCCGATCTTGTGGTAGCAGGGTACCACCATGGCTATTTTTGGGATAACGAGCAAGCCGTCGTTGATAAGATTCATCGCTCTGGTGCCAAGCTTCTATTTGTGGCGATCACCTCGCCTAAAAAAGAGAACTTTATCAACCAATGGAAAGACCAACTTGGTGTTAATTTCGTGATGGGAGTCGGCGGCACATTTGATGTCGTCGCAGGCAAGGTCACTCGAGCTCCTTTATGGATGCAAAACGCCGGATTAGAGTGGCTTTATCGTGTCATTCAGGAGCCCCGTCGTATGTGGAAACGCTATCTAGTCACCAACACTACCTTTGCCTGGTTACTAATCAAAGAGCGACTGAAAAGCTTTAATTCACCCCCGTCCGCCTCTGGGCAAAACACGGATAGGGTTTAGCGGCGCGATGACAGCACGCACTCACAAGGATGGAGGCACTGCTCATGCTTCAATTTAAAAGCGCTAAACTGGTTGCTGCGATTTTTTTCGCCCTTTTTTTAATCGCATCTCAGTTTAAAAGCCTCGGCTTTTTCGACCCTTTTTTTACCTACATTGAGCAGAGCTTAGGCGGTGACCTAGTGCTGCACTTTGTCGCCACGGGTGTCGTTACTCTGTTTGTCTATAGCGCCTTTGCTCAGTGGCGCTTTAAGCTTGGTAACTATGCGTTTAATCCCGCACTCGCCGTGCTCCTCGTGGCCTTTACTGGTGATGAACTGCTGCAACTATTTTCGGACTTGCGGGACTTTTCCTGGCTTGATCTTGCGGGCAATTACGCCGGAGTCATCTCCGGTATAGCACTGAGTCACCGACTCTGAGCGTAGTCAGCGTTGCTGGTAGACAACAGCAGCACTCTATAAAAATAATAATTTGTATGAGACGTCACGTTGCAAGCCGTGAAGCGTCAGCCAACAGAGCTGCACCTTCACTGTGTATTCACTTTGATTGAGAAAATTTGGTAGGTTCGACATGACGTTGATTAAAGCCATTATTTGGGACCTGGATGAGACCTTCTGGAGCGGGACGCTTTCTGAGGAAGGGATCACGCCGATAGAGAGCAACATTGATTTGGTCAAACGCTTGACCGACCGTGGGATCATCAACTCAATCTCTTCTAAAAACCATTATGACCAGACCAAGCAAAAGCTCGAAGAGTTAGGGGTTTGGTCCTATTTTGTTTTCGCCAAGATTGGTTTTTATGCCAAGGGAAACGCTGTCAAAGACACTATCGAGGCGATGGGGCTGCGCCCAGTGAATGTGCTGTTTATTGACGATAATCATCTGAATCTCAAAGAAGTGCAGACCGTTGTCCCGTCGATTCACACCATGCACCCAGATCAGTTGCCACAACTAGAATCACTGTATGACGTGAAAGGTAAGGATGACCGGGAGCACAGCCGCCTAAACCAATACAAACTATTGGAGCAAAAGCATCAAGCCAAGAGTCATTACGACACTGACTTGGATTTTCTGCGCGACTCCAACATTCATGTTTACCTCAACCCCAGTGTTGAGTCCGATATTGAGCGACTCACCGAACTCGTGTCACGCACCAACCAGCTCAATTTTACCAAGCAGCGTGACTCTCAATTAGCACTGACGACACTAGTACGTTCAGACGATGTTGAGACTTTGAGTGTCAAGGTAGCCGATAACTATGGTGATTATGGCTTAGTCGGCTTTATTGCGTTGAACAAGCAGAATCAGCAGCTAGTTCACTTTGTGTTTTCTTGTCGGATCCTCAACCTCGGTGTGGAGCAATTTCTGTATCATCATCTAGGAGCACCCGAACTCAATATTGTTGGTGATGTATCCGGTGAGTTAGACCGCGACTTTTGCCCAGACTGGATAGCCCTAAGTGAGAATGCAAAGCAGGGTGTACAATCACAGCCAGAGGCCAAGACTCAGCAATTGCGCATACTACTAAAAGGTGGCTGCGATTTGACCCAAATGACCATCTATTTGACCAACAAAAGCGATATTGAAGAGGAAGTTAATTACACTAGCTCGGGCAATATGCCCATTCATCCTGATCACTCTTACATTATGTTGGGCAAAACGCACTATCGTGACAATGTGCCATTCCTACCTCGCTCAGCCTTTGAGTCCCAGCTGTCAGACCCGCGCTTTGACTACGTGATCTTCAGTGTGCTGATGGACTATACCCAAGACCTGTATCGCTCTGAGGATGGCCATATCACACCATTTGCGGGTTATTACCGTCCGCTTAAAACCAAGGGGATTGATGAGCGAGAGGTTGCCCAGCTCGAGCAGTTTTATAAAACGCATACCAACATTGGCCCGATCAGTGGTGAGGAGTTCTATACCAACCTCAACCAACTGCTGGACGTTATCGCACCCAACACGCGCTTAATATTGATTAATGGTGCGGAGGTTGAGCCGCCTTTAAAGGTTGAGCCTGGCTGTGTTGCGAGGCACAAGGAGATGAACAAGGTTGTTGATCGCTTTGTGAGTGAGAACTCTGAGCGGGTTACTCTTGTGGATGTGAGAAAACTCATCACCAGCACCAGTGACTACGCCTATGATATTCGCCACTATAAGCGCAGAGTGTACCAACGCCTTGCTGAGCAACTTTCTGGTGTGATTAACCAGAGCACAAAAACGGGCAACGCCTACCTGCTTTATCTAATGCACAAGCTAAAGAGTAAAGGTGTGGTGCGAGTGCTTGCAGATATGATGGAGCAAGTAAACTACCGCCTAACTCAGTGCTATCAACGCCTGTTATCACGTAACCAAAAGCCCGTAGCACAAAGCCGTAAGCGACCAGAATAGGTCACGATAAAAGTGACCTAATAGCGCGCTGTTAGCCGCGCGCTATCAGCTTAATTCCTAGATAGATACCGATCACTATGCTCGCCACGCTGGCAACTCCTGCAGGTGAGAGAGCCGGCATGGCGACCAGCAGTTGGGTATCATTCCCACCTCCGGCCATCACAGCCCCCAGCCCCATCAAGACGCCAGCCCCTAGGTGTTTGAGTCCAGCTTTGAGACCTGCCAAGCGCAGAGAAAAACTACTTGAGTGCACAGCGGCCACGACCATACCACTGAGCAACACGGCCATCAGCCAAAAGCGTTCACCACTAGGCCACGAATGCTCACTCTGATACCAGAGCGTCGCGCTAATCGAGTTGAGCAAACCACTCGGCGTCCAATGGGGCTCAAACACAAACACCACTCCTGCCATAAGCCCAATGCCCAGCATCGATGCCCATAACTTGCGATGACCTTCTGTCATCCGCCACACCACGACCAAAACAGCAATGGTTAAACCCACCAACACCGCATAATGCGCCCAGCCCGGCATTGTTATTGGCCGCCCAGCGAGGTTATCGGGTAACGTCGCGATCAGTGCTATCCAAGCAACAACCCAACCCGCTATGGTTGCCAGCATCACTAACTCTCCACGCGCTAACCGGCTAATGGTTGACACCCCACAGCCACTATTCACCGCAGCACCAATACCAAACAAAAGCCCGCCAAACAGGGAGTAAAAGCTTGGCCAATAAGCAGTGAAGACGGTGCTTTTATCAAACCACAATCCCACCCCCATAAATAGCCAACCTAGTGTGCCACTGAAAATGATCGCAATAAGAAACATCGGTGCGCCCTCTATTGCTCGCCTTACTCCGTTGACCATACACAGCCCGGTAGACTGCGCTAAGTAGCCTAAGACAAAGATACAAATCATCGAGAGTACAAACAACATAGCCCCTCCGAGCGCTCACCATTATGCTGTTAACTATAGTCAAAGCGCACAGGCTCACCTTGTTCAGCGCTTTGGCGACACCACAGCTGAAAAGGTGCTTTCTCCACCATTAGTGATCGATGTCTCAATATGTGAGAGTGATTTTGTCATACAATATTTCTAAAACGTTATTTTGAAAATAACGCCTTCCTGTTCTTCTCACATTTTGGGTAACTCACGTGACACATCTCGATTGGTCAGTACTAGCACTGTATTTTGTGTTTCTACTTATCGTAACCTCGGCGTTCAAACGCCATGCCAGCAGCGCTGATGGCTTTATCAAGGGCAATGGCGCAATGACTTGGTGGATGGCGGGTGCCACCGCTTTTATGACTCAGTTTTCTGCTTGGACCTTTACCGGCGCGGCCGCGAAAGCGTTTGAGGACGGCCTGAGTATTATGTTTGTTTTCTGGGGCAATGCGCTGGGCTTTTTTGTCTCGGCGCTGTACTTTGCCAAGCGCTATCGCCGCTTGCGCGTGGCAACGGCCATGGATGTGATCCGCCTGCGTTTTGATAAGCTGTCTGAGCAAGTCTTTACCTGGTCAAGCTTTCCGATCACCCTGGTCGGTGCCGCCATCTGGCTCAATGGCCTAGGGGCTTTCCTATCTGCGACCTTTGGCATCAGTATTGATATTACGATTATTGCTATCACCACACTGGTGACGTTTATTGCGGTTGCAGGTGGGGTATGGACCGTCTCTGCCACCAATGTGATCCAGTTGGTGCTGCTGGTTACCATCACGGTCGTGGTTGGCGCTACCGCAGCAAAACATGTAGTGAGCCTACCGGTAGAGTCCGTCCCTGAGATGGTGATGGGCGATGATATCTCGGTATGGCAGATCTTTGTTCTGTGGGCCGGGGTGATGATGCTTAAGCAGACCCTCAACACCAATAATGCCCTGAGCAGCTACCGCTTTTTGATCACCAGTAACGAAAAAGAAGCGACTCGCTCTGCGCTGCTTGCTGGATTCTTATTTCTGTTAGCACCGCTGTTGTGGTTCTCGCCACCATGGTTTGTTGCCTCGCTGGATGTCGACTTGGCTTCAATCTATCCAAACCTCGGGGCGGGCGCCAATAATGCCGCCTATCTCTACTACATCGAATACTACATGCCGCATGGCCTGCTCGGTTTGGTGATGGTAGCGATGCTCGCCGCGACAGTGTCACCTATGACCACTGCGCTCAATCGCAATGCAGGGATCGTGGTCAACAATGTGTACTTATCATTGATTAACCCGGCAGCGAGCGATCAACAGCAGATGCTGTGGGGTAAAGCTTCAACCCTTGCCACCGGCATCTTGGCTGGCGCAGTGGCGCTGATTTTTGCCCGTATCGAGGGCTATAGCCTGTTTGATATCATGATGATCTTTACCGCGCTATTGCAGATGCCACTCTCGGTGCCTTCTTTCCTCGCGCTGGTTAACTTGCGCACCCCATCATGGTCTGGCTGGGCTACGGTATGCGTTGGCTTGCTAGTCTCTGCCTTTATGCACTTTATCTTTGACGTGCGCTGGCTTGAGCCTTGGACGGGCGTGCTCAATGGTCGCGAGCAGATTGATTTGGTGATTGGTTTGACGCTGATTGCGCATATCGTGTTCACGGGTGGCTTCTTTGCTGCCACACGCTGGATGACACCAAACCGCAATTACAATCCTGAGGTAGAGCAACGACTTGCAACACCAATGAGTGAGCAAGAGCAGACACCAATTGACCATGCTAATGGTATCTTTATGGGCCGGGCAATGATGGCACTGGGCGTGATTGTCTCGCTGTTTGCCTGCACGACTGAGACACTGTCAGATGCCTGTATCTTTGGTGGCATCGGCGGCGCAATTTTCCTATGTGGTGCCGGGCTTGCCTCGATGTCGCAACGCTTACACAAACTAGCACTAGCCGCAGCCTAATTCTGCCGATATAATGCGCCGCTTTTTCGCTCACGATCAAGGCTAACCACTTTGTGTTGGCAGGTTATGGGTAATAAGTGGCGCATTAGTTAGGCAAGGTATAGGTTGATTACAAAACTCCCCAAATGGATCGAATACGGTGCATTTCTTCTCGCGTTTGTCGCAGGGTGTATTAATGCCATTGGTCTGCTCGGCTTTGAGCACCAATCGGTATCACACCTATCTGGCACGGCAACACTGATCGGTGCCAGCCTACTCAATCATACCCCTTCAGTGACTTTACACCTCGCTGGTGTCGTGGTTGCGTTTTTTGCTGGAGCCGCCCTATCCGGCGTTCTACTACCGAGCACGGCGGTCAAGCTTGGCCGACATTACGATACCGCCCTCGCGATTGAGGCCTTATTGCTGCTGATTGCAATGTATCTGCTAGCGAATGACTCCTTCTATGGCCACTTTGCTGCCTCTGCCGCATGCGGCCTACAAAATGCCATGGTGACCACTTACAGCGGCGCGATTGTCCGCACCACGCACCTAACGGGTATCATCACCGACCTGGGGATCATGCTTGGCTCTATGCTGCGCGGAGAGTCATTTAACCGTCGACGTGTACTGCTGTTTAGCCTGATCACTCTCGGCTTTATCAGCGGTGGTGCGGTTGGAGCTTACCTGTTTAGCCGCTGGGCCTTTTATGCCTTGATGGCACCCTCGGCCATCTGCGCGCTATTGGCCTTGGGCTATCGCATTTACTTGCAGTGCGCCGCAAGGCGAAAAAATAGAGACAAGGCGATTATTTCATCGTTATAATCGCCGCGTTTATTGAACACACATACTAACGAACGAAAATTGGAGGACACGAATGATTGTAATGACTTTTAACCACTGGGCTATGCAGAAGTAACGAAAACCACAACCCTTTCCTTACTAGTACTTCCCTACTTTTATCTTCATAGCCCGGACTATCCGGGGTCTAAACTCATCTCGAATTTGACCCTAATCGTGTTATTACTTTTAGGCGCTTTTTCACATCTACTGATCGCGTCTGGGACTATTCGGCAATGAACCAAAAAACGATTATTTCTCATTCAACTATTAATTTAAAAACCACGACAAATACTCAAACACCGTCAATCCAACAACTTGGATGGAAGGGGCATTTTCAGCAGCAACTGTCACTTGAAGACTATGAGGGCAGAGTGTTTGCGCGCGTTATCGCCCACCATCGCAGCGGTTATGTACTCAGCTCTGAGCAGGGTGAGATCCGTCTGGATATCCACCATGACCTACCCGCGATGACGGTCGGTGACTGGGTGATCCTCGATGAAGACCAACAGTTCGTTAGGCTTTTGGATCGTCGTAGTCTTTTTAGTCGTAAAGCAGCCGGCACTAAGGTAGCGGAGCAGTTAATTGCCGCCAATATCGATACCCTATTTATCGTGGTTTCGCTTAACGATGACTTTAACCTTAGTCGTATTGAGCGCTATCTGGCACTCGCACTGGATGCTGAGGTTGAGCCGGTGGTGGTTTTGACTAAAGCAGACCTATGTCTTGATAGCGACACGCTTAAGCAACAGGTCAGCGCACTAAACCCGCTGATGATGGTCGAGGCCGTCAATGCTCTAGACACCGATAGCGTCCAAAGCTTAGAGGCTTGGTGCAAGCAAGGACAAACCGTCGCCTTTATGGGCTCATCGGGGGTCGGTAAGTCAACCCTGGTCAATACCCTGATGGGGCAACAGGCACAGGCCACCGGTTCGATCCGCGAGGATGACAGCAAGGGTCGCCACACCACTACCTCACGCTCGATTCACGTGCTGCCTGCTGGCGCAGTATTGATTGATACACCGGGAATGCGTGAGTTGCAGTTGGCCGATTGCGAGCAAGGCGTCAGCGAAACCTTCGCCGATATCGAAACGCTCGCCAGTGGTTGTCGCTTCAGTGACTGCGCCCACCAAACCGAACCAGGCTGCGCCATTCAAGCCGCCCTGGAATCCGGCGAGCTCGAGCCACGCCGACTCAACAACTACCTCAAACTCCTCCGCGAGCAACGCCACAACGGCGCCACCCTAGCCGAACAGCGCGCACACGACAAACAGCTCGGGAAAATGTACCGCAGCGTCCAAAGCGCAAGCCGCCAACTTAAGGGGAAATAAAGAGGCGAGAGGACGCTTGCGCTAGGGTGCGAGGTGCGGGTACGGACTGCGTCCTACGAGGTGCGAGGAGTCAAACGCACGTGACAAAATCCTCGAACCCCGGAACGAAGTGAAACCCGAGCCTCGCCCCTAGCTGGGGTGCGAGGCGCGAGTACGGACTGCGTCCTACGAGGTGCGAGGAGTTTACAGCACGTGATGAACTCCCCGAACCTCGGAACGAAGTGAAACCCGCTCCTCGAACCTAATCTTTAAGCGTGAGCATGCCTTCGGTAACGATGAAGTCGATGATGGTGTCTAGGCCTTGGCTTTCTTTAAGGTTGGTGAAGACGTAAGGCTTGGTTGGGCGCATGCGGGCGGTGTCTTGCTCCATGACCTCAAGAGAGGCGCCTACGTAAGGGGCGAGGTCGATTTTGTTGATGACCAAAAGGTCTGAGCGAGTGATGCCCGGGCCTCCTTTGCGCGGGATCTTCTCGCCTTCGGCAACGTCAATCACGTAGATGGTCAAATCCGCGAGCTCTGGGCTGAAGGTGGCGCTGAGGTTATCACCGCCACTTTCGACAAACACCACATCGAGGTTTTTGTGTTTTTTCGCCAGCTCTTCAACCGCGGCGAGATTCATCGAGGCATCTTCACGGATCGCAGTGTGCGGACAACCACCGGTTTCGACACCGATGATCCGATCCGGCTCTAGCGCCTCAGCGCGAGTGAGAATTTTTGCATCTTCTTGGGTGTAGATGTCATTGGTCACCACGGCGATATTGAGCTTATCGCGAATCGACTTACACAGGACCTCAAGCAGGGCTGTTTTACCCGAGCCCACCGGCCCACCAATTCCGATACGTAGTGGTTGTTTGTAAGTTTCCATTCTGTTCTGTTCCTATCTTTTTTTATGAGCGGAATAGCCGCGTGTACTGGGTTTCATGCAGTGCACTGGCTAGAGCAATCGACGGCGTAAAGCTGCCAATCATCCACTCTTCTATTTGTAATGCGCTCGCGATGACGCGAGGAAAGCTGTCGGTAATATTGATCAAAGCTAGCTGGCCATCAGTCTGCCCAAGGGGAATCAACTTCACCCCAGCCGTGACTAAGTTCTCAAGCCAACTCCATAGATAGCCTTGCTTTAAGGTATCGATATCGATAGACCACGCCCTAGCTGCGACGCACAGCCCTAAAAGCTGATTGGGCTGGCAGGATAAGTCCTGTATCAGGCTTAAATCGATATCTAATTTGCCAAGCAAGGTGTTCATTGCCAGGCCACGCTGGCGCTCTTCGGCGCGCAGCTCACTGGTTTCACGGCTGGTGTACAGCACCTCACTCCAGTGAGTTAAGGTGTGCGTATCCTGCTCGCCCAGCGCGTGGTAGAACTTTTCTAGCACTGGCAGCTCTAGGGTCGCGATACTCGACTGCGCCATGTATTCAAGCCACTGCTCCATGCTAGCGCGGTCATGCACCCATCCGGCCTCCACGGCGTACTCTAGCCCTTGAGAGTAGGTAAAGCCGCCAATCGGGAGTGATGGGCTGATCAACTGAAACAAGCGGTAGCAGGCTAGCTGCTGCGGGCTTGTGCTGAGCGGATTCATTGGCAGGCTCCGGGCTTATGCTGCCAGTAGTAGCACGGCGCTCGCTGAAGCAACGCCAAGCGATAACCACTTAGAGCGAAGCATTTGGCCTACCATGTTCCCTGCCGCCATTAGCGCTGCCGCACTGAGCAACATACCCATGGCAAACAAAGACACGCTACCGGTGGCTTCAACGCCATGAGCGTAGCCGTGGAAGAACAGCATGGCTACCGCTGCGCCGCTAGCAAGCTTAACGCGCGCTGTTGATGGAGAGAAGGCTTGCCATAGACAAAGGCTAACCACAAACAACGAGGCGATGATTGCTGGCTCAACCATGGCGGCAAAGCCCAGCATTTGACCGGCAAACAGCCCCACCATCAATGACGCAATGCCTGCACCTGCCAGTTTAACTGCGTTGGTGCGCGTGAGTGCAACGCAGGCTACCAGTAGGCCAAAAGCGACCAGCATGATCAGGTGATCCACTCCGGTCACAGGGTGCAAAAGGCCTGCAGAGAAAGAGTGGTGGTCATGACCTGGGTGCGCTAAAGCCAGAGAAGGGGTGGCTAACAGCGCTAGAGCTGCAGTAAATTTGGTTTTCATAATCGATTCCTTTTGGGGTATTTTTATTCCGTAATAACGATGCTTATCCGCATTAATGGTGGTGGTGATGACCACCTGAGCGGCCGCCATAAGCGCCACCCTCTGGTTCAAACGGCTGTAGCTCTGAGGTCACGGTAGCCCCTAACCCTTCCACCATCTCATCAAGCACATGGTCGTGCTGATAGCGCACCCAGCCAGCCTCAACTTGCAGTGGCACGTGACGGTTACCAAGATGGTAAGCAACGCGGGTCAACAGATGCGCATCATCGCAATACACACTCGATACCTGCTCAGGGGCAGCCTTGACCTCAACCACCAGGCCACACTCGCTGTGCAGCTGCTCACCGCCGCGCAGAATGTGTCCGCGCGGTAAAAACAGCCCAGCCTCACGACCATCGTCGAGGGTGACCTTTAGGCGGCTCTTGATCCGGCTGTCGATGGGCAGGCTCAAGTAACCATCGGCCTTATTGCTGCCTTGGCTATCGATCTGAGTTAGTTCAATCATGTTGTTATCGGCTCCTATACAACTTAATCAGGAAATTAAAACAAGAAATAGCGCTGGGCCATCGGCAGGACGTCTGCTGGCTCACATACTAGAAGCTCACCATCGGCGCGCACCTGATAGGTTTGCGAGTCGACCTCAATCTTCGGCATCCAGTCATTGAGCTTCATATCCGACTTGCTGATATCACGGCAGTGGCTGACCTCGCCAATTAGACTATTGAGACCCAATTGCTCAGCGATGTTGTCTTTGGCTGCTTGCTGTGAAACAAACAGCATTGACGTGTTCTGGCTCGCCTTGCCGTAGCTACCAAACATCGAGCGGTAGTGCACGGGCTGCGGGGTTGGGATGGACGCATTCGGGTCACCCATCGGCGCCATCGCTATCATGCCGCCTTTTAGGATCACGCTTGGCTTAACGCCAAAGAAGGCCGGTTTCCACAGCACTAGGTCAGCAAGCTTGCCCGGCTCAATCGAGCCAATCTCGTGCGCCATACCATGGGTGATGGCAGGGTTAATCGTGTACTTAGCGACATAACGCTTGAGGCGGAAGTTATCGCTGTAGCTAGAATCCTCCGGCAAGCTGCCGCGCTGCACTTTCATCTTGTGCGCCGTTTGCCAGGTGCGAGTGATCACCTCACCCACGCGGCCCATGGCTTGAGAATCGGACGCGATCATCGAGAATGCCCCGAGGTCGTGGAGAATATCCTCAGCGGCAATCGTCTCACGGCGGATACGCGACTCGGCAAACGCCACATCTTCGGCTATCGATGGCGATAAGTGGTGACACACCATCAGCATATCGAGGTGTTCATCAACGGTGTTGATGGTGTAAGGGCGAGTTGGGTTGGTGGAAGATGGCAGGACATTCGCCTCACCTGCAGCGCGAATAATATCCGGCGCATGACCACCACCTGCCCCTTCGGTGTGATAGGTGTGGATCACGCGATCGCCAATCGCGCCAAGGGTCGATTCGACAAAGCCCGACTCATTAAGGGTATCGGTGTGAATGGCTACCTGCACGTCCATCTCATCCGCCACGGTTAGGCAGGTATCGATAGAAGCGGGTGTGGTACCCCAGTCTTCATGCAGTTTAAGCCCGACTGCGCCAGCGGCCACTTGCTCACGCAGCGCCTCAGGTTGGCTGGCGTTACCCTTACCAAGCAGGCCAAAGTTCATTGGGAACTGATCGAGCGATTCGAGCATTCGATGCATGTTCCAAGGCCCCGGTGTACACGTGGTCGCATTAGTGCCGGTATTCGGCCCGGTGCCGCCGCCAATCATTGTGGTGACGCCAGAGGCGAGCGCCTCTTCAATCTGCTGTGGACAAATAAAGTGAATGTGTGAGTCGATACCGCCCGCGGTGAGGATATTGCCCTCGCCCGCTAGGACCTCAGTACCTGGGCCAATCACGATATCAACGCCCGGCTGCACATCTGGGTTGCCCGCTTTACCTAACGCTTGGATGCGACCATTTTTGATCGCCACGTCGGCCTTAACGATGCCCCAGTAATCCAAGACCACGGCATTGGTGATCACCAAATCAGGGGTCTCTGCACTTGGGCGCTGACTCTGGCCCATGCCATCGCGGATCACCTTGCCACCGCCAAATTTCACTTCATCGCCATACACGGTGAAGTCTTTCTCAACCTCAAGCCAGAGCTCTGTATCTGCTAGACGTACCCGGTCTCCCAGCGTGGGACCAAACATCTCGGCGTAAGCCTGTCTGGATATCGTCGCCATTTTCAATCCTTTGTTATTGTTTTTGCTGCCCACAAAAGTTTGTGGACAGCAATTGCCTTTACTAGAGAAATTGCACTGCTAGGCAGGTGATTACACCTTGCCCATCACCTTACCCTGGAAGCCATATACCTCGAGCTTGCCAGCGTAACGCACCAATTCAACCGTGCGCGATTGGCCCGGCTCAAAGCGCGTCGCGGTGCCAGCAGGAATATTGAGACGAAAGCCTTTAGTCTGCTCGCGGTCAAACTCGAGCGCTTGGTTGGCCTCATAGAAGTGATAGTGAGAGCCGATCTGAATCGGTCGGTCGCCAAGGTTCTTGACCGCCACTTTGCAGGTGTCGCGTCCTTGGTTGATCTCTATCTCACCGCTTGGGGTTTCGATTGCGCCAGGGACGAAGCCACCGACGGCTACTTTGCTTGCTGCCATCATCGCCTCCTTAGACTATCGGCTCGTGCACCGTGACCAACTTGGTGCCATCAGGAAAGGTTGCCTCGACTTGAACATCCGGGATCATCGAGGGCACCCCCTCCATAACATCCTCGACGCCAAGCAGGGTGCGCCCATAATCCATTAGCTCGGAGACGGTTTTTCCTTCACGAGCACCCTCTAAGATGGCGCTGCTGATAAAGGCGATCGCCTCTGGGTAATTAAGTTTTAAACCTTTGTCTTTGCGCTGCTTAGCCAGTAGGCCTGCACAAAAAATCAGTAACTTATCCTTTTCTCTTGGTGATAATTCCATGTTACCGCTCACATCTTATTTGAAATTATGTTGCCCAAATCCTTGGCCGGTCTGGCGTGGTATCGGTGAGGTGCGCGCGAGTCAGTTGCCACACGGCACTGAAGAGTTCGATCATCGACTCGCTCCAGTGACCGAGTGCTCGCACGACCAACATCTGTTCAACCTGAGTCACACCAAGCAAGATGCCCGGCTGCCCATTGACCTTTGGGATCCCTGTTGTACTAGAACAGAGCAAGCTCTGTACCAACTCAAGCAAGTGCATATCATTGGCTTTGATATACAGGGTTCCAACCAATGGATAATTAAGTAAACCTTTACTAATCATTAACTTATCACCACCAATAAAATTTAATCCTTCGGTGATAATTCGCTTTTGGTCGACGAATATCTCGGTTTTACCGACTAGGTGTCCTTGGTCAAATCCCTCATTTAGTGCAGGACGACCAAAACAGTGCATCTCCCAGCCCCAAAATTGTGCATCAGCATCTAGATGGATTTCGGTGTCTAAGCGACTGTGCGCGTTGGGAAAAAAGATATTCTCTTGCGGGAACCACTCCAACCGCGCACCGGATTTGACCCGCAATACCTGGGTCTGGCGCGCGTATTTATTATCAGAGCGGTAGAACTTGGTCGCCCCCGGCGTGGTCACTAGGACCTCGGCACCTTGGTCGACATTGACATTAATCGATAGGGTATCGCCACCCACTACTCCACCCGGCGGGTGGAGTAGATAGGTATGACAGGTGGTGCCATCAGGATAAAGAGGCCGCTGGATCGCCAGCGGTCCACGTTGAGAGCGGTGCTTGAGCACCGTTTTATCGCCGCGCTGAGTAAAGGTCAGGTCAAGCTGCGCCTTCCACCCATCGCGAATATCCTGCTCGATTGCACCACCAATCTGGTGGCTTGCCGTCGTATCACACTCCAGCACTGCACTCATACGGTTAGATACTCCTTGATCAAGCGCTCATCCAGCTCATCAATCTCGCCTTGCGCGACTTGGCGACCGCGGTCGAGGATACAGAAGCGATCGCCGACCTTACGCGCAAACGGCAGTTTCTGCTCAACCAAGAGCACGGTTAAGCCAAGCTTTTCGTTCAGCATGCGGATAATATCGCCAATCTCTTGGACGATATTGGGCTGGATACCCTCGGTAGGCTCATCAAGGATAAGCAGTTTCGGGTTAACCACCAGCGCACGGCCAATCGCCAATTGCTGCTGCTGACCACCAGAAAGGTCACCGCCGCGGCGATGAAGCATCTCTTTCAGCACCGGGAAGAGCTCAAAGATAAACTCTGGGATCTTGCGATCCCCCTTGGCGCGAATCGGTAGACCCACCTCAAGGTTCTCTTGGACCGTCAGCATCGGAAAAATCTGTCTTCCCTGCGGGACATAGCCAATCCCTTGTCGTGGACGCTCTTCGGCATCCAGCTTGAGTAGCGACTGCTCGCCAAGTTTGATATCACCGCTTTGTACTTTGACCAGGCCCATGATGCATTGCAGCAGCGTGGTCTTACCCACGCCATTACGACCCATTAGCACAGTACACTTACCCTCGGGAATGGTCATATCAAGATCCCACAGGGTATGACTCTCACCATAAAACTGGTTTAACGACTGAATCTCTAACATCCTATTCTCCGAGATAAACTTGTTTAACTTCAGGGTGGGCTTGGACCTGATCCATACTGCCCTCAGCCAGTACATGGCCTTGGTGCAGCACAGTCACGTGGCTAGCAATCGAGCGCACAAAGTCCATATCGTGCTCAACGACTACCACCGAGTGCTTGCCCGCTAGCGAGTTGAGCAGCTCTGAGGTGCGGTCCATCTCTTGGTGGGTCATCCCTGCAACGGGCTCATCGACCAGCAGCAGTTTCGGGTTTTGCATCAGCAACATGCCGATCTCCAGCCACTGCTTCTGACCGTGAGATAGGTTACCGGCGCTGTTGGTGGCTTCATCTTTGAGGTGGATAAGCTCTAGCACCGACTCCAGCTTGTCGCGCTGCTCGCCACTCATCTGTGCGCGGAACGTTCCCCACACCGAGCGCACGCCCGCCATCGACAGCTCAAGGTTTTGCCATACGGTGAGACACTCGATCACGGTTGGCTTTTGAAACTTACGTCCAATACCCGCATTCGCGATCTCGGCTTCGTTCATCTTAAGCAGGTTGATGTTAGAGCCTAGCCACACCTGACCACTATCAGGTTTGGTCTTACCCGTGATGATGTCCATCATAGTGGTTTTGCCGGCGCCGTTAGGGCCGATGATGCAGCGCAGCTCACCCTCACGAATATAAAGGTTGAGATCATTGATCGCCTTAAAGCCATCAAAGCTCTTGTTTACCCCTTCGACGTACAACAGTACGTTGTGGCGAGTATCGATCGCCGGATGCACATCCGGTCTTAGAAAAGAGAACACCTCATCACGTCGGGTGAAGGATTGGTAGTTACTCTTGATTTGCTGTACCGATTGCAATGCACTCATGCCGTGGCCTCCTTCACTGGTGTCTCTGCTTTCTTATCGCGCTTGAAGAGCTTGGTAAGCAGCTGAGTTTTGCTGCTGATAAAGCCCATCACCCCTTGCGGGAAGTACATGGTCGACAGAACAAAGATGCCACCTAGGGCAAACAGCCATACTTCTGGGAACTCAACCGTAAACCAGCTCTTGGCGTAGTTAATGATAAGCGCGCCGAAGATAGCACCGAACAAGGTTGCACGGCCGCCAAGCGCAACCCAAACCACCACCTCAATCGAGTTGATTGGCGTGAACTCACCTGGGTTGATAATGCCGACTTGAGGCACATACAGAGCGCCAGCAATACCGGCGATCACCGCCGATAAAACAAACACCCACAGCTTGATGCCATCCACGTCATAACCCATAAAGCGGGTGCGTGACTCGGTATCACGAATAGCCAGCGCCACTCGTCCCAAACGCGAGGTGACCACCATGCGGCACACAAGGTAGCTAAGCATGAGTGCCACGCCAGTGATCACAAACAGGGCAACCTTAGTGCTGTCACTTTGCAGGCTAAAGCCGAGGATATCTTTAAAGTCGGTTAGGCCGTTATTACCACCAAAGCCCATCTCATTGCGGAAGAAGGCCAGCATTAAGGCGTAGGTCAAGGCCTGCGTCATGATGGATAGGTAAACGCCGGACACTCGTGAGCGGAAAGCTAAGTAACCAAATACATAGGCAAGTGCCCCAGGTACGAGCACCACCATCAAGGCTGCAAACCAGAACTGGTCAAAGCCATGCCAGAACCACGGCAGTTGCTCCCAGTTAAGGAACACCATAAAGTCCGGCAGGATTGGGTCACCATAGACCCCACGGTCGCCGATTTGACGCATCAGGTACATGCCCATGCCATAGCCACCGATGGCAAAGAATGCCGCATGGCCAAGGCTGAGAATACCGAGGTAACCCCAGACCAAGTCCAGGGCAAGAGCCAGCATCGCGTAGCTCAGGTATTTACCCAGCAGTGAGACGGTAAAGGTCTCGACGTGCAGAGGGTGGCCAACCGGCAATAACGTATTGGCCAACGGAACAAAAATGACAGCAGCAAGCAGAACCAGCAGGGTAATTTGCCCACCACGGTCGCCGCGCATGGCTGAAAGAACAAACGATTTCGACTGCATAATGCGCTCCTTAACCTTCAGCCGCACGGCCACGTTGAGGGAACAGGCCCCGTGGACGTTTTTGAATAAATAGGATGATAAACACCAGGACTAAGATCTTGGCTAGAACCGCACCAGCCCATGGCTCAAGGACCTTATTAAATAGGCCAAGGCTGAGACCAGCCACCAACGTGCCCCATAGGTTGCCGACACCACCAAACACCACCACCATAAACGAGTCGATGATGTACGCTTGGCCCATGTTCGGCCCAACGTTGGTCAACTGTGATAGCGCCACACCAGCGATACCGGCTACACCAGAGCCGAGGCCAAAGGTCATCGCATCGACGCGCTCAGAGCGAATACCCATCGCACGCGCCATGGCGCGGTTTTGTGATACAGCACGAACCTGCAAGCCTAGCGGAGTTTTCTTCAGTACCATCAAAAGGCCAAAGAACACCATCACACAGAAGATGATGATGTACAGACGGTTATAGGTTAGAGACAGCATTGGGTTGATCTCAAGCGCCCCTGACATCCAGTTTGGGGTGCTTACCGAGCGGTTGAGTGGAGAGAAGATAGAGCGCACCGCTTGCTGCAAGATAAGACTGATACCAAAGGTGGCGAGCAGGGTTTCCAGCGGGCGGCCGTAGAGGTGGCGGATCACGCTGCGCTCAATCAAGATACCCACCAGACCAGAAACGATAAAGGCCATTGGAATCGATAGGATCAATGCAAGGCCTACTTGCTGTGGCAGCAGTTGCTGCATCACATAGGTGGTGTAGGCACCAATCATGATCAGCTCACCATGGGCCATATTGATCACGCCCATCACACCAAAGGTGATCGCAAGGCCGATCCCGGCGAGGACTAACACCGAGCCCATGCTCAAGCCAAAGAACACGGTTTCAACACCAGCATATAGGCTTTGGGATTGCTGATACTGGGATAAGGCTTTGTTTGCGGCAGACTCAACCTCGGCGGCAGGTTCAGCCGCTAGAACTTTATTGAGCGTCTGCGCCACAATCGGCAGCTTATAGTCACCGATGGTATCAAGCGCCGCGACGCGCTTAGCATCGCTTTGCTCAGCGTCATTGGCGATATCTATCGCCAGGGCCAGCTCAATCAGCTCAGCAACCTTGCTGTCGTCTTCAATTGTTAGACGGGTCGCCAGTGCCTCGAGAAGCTCATCATCCTCGGTACCTAGCAGGGCCATCACGGCGCTCTGACGCACACTCGCCTCATCGCTGTTGATACCTAGCGAAGCCAGCTCGGCACGAATTTCACGCCGCAAGCGGTTATTAACTCGCACTCGTTTAAATTGGCGACTGTTCTCGATCGCCAGCGTTTGCTCGCTCCAAGCAAACTGTGCCAATGGCGCTGTTTTCGGATCGTCAATCACAAACAGCGCCTGATGGTGCTCGCTTGAGGATTGATCAAAATAGTACAGTTGGCCATTAAGCCAGCTGTTGAGGATGAGTTTGGCCTGACTGGCTTCACTGTTGGCCACCAGCCAATCAATCGCTTGCTGTTTGTGGCTGTTGTTTTTACCAATCAAGGCTTGCTCAAAGCTTGACTGATCGCTCACCGCCGCCCAGCTCACGCTCAGCGAGGCAAGCAGTAAGCACACTGCTTGAAATATTTTTAATACATTCTTCATTTCTTACGTCCTTCATCTACCAAGCATTGTTATTGGTTGGTTAGGCATTTGGCCTACCATGTTCTTTTTGCTTGGGTACCACGAATAACGGCGCCTCAAGGCCTGAGGCGCCGTCGACAGTCAGGGGATTAGTTACCGCCCGCACATGTCTTGGTTTCGATGTTGAATGCGCCACAAGAGAATGGCTTAGACCAGCTTGAGTACAGCTTGGCCGATTCAGGAAGGTATTTAGACCAGGCATCACCTGCGACTAGGCCGGTGGTTTCCCATACGATGTCAAACTGACCATCGTCTTGGATCTCACCGATCAAGACTGGTTTAGTGATGTGGTGGTTAGGCATCATAGTCGAGTAGCCACCTGATAGGTTTGGTACCGAGACGCCGATCATCGCATCTTGAACCGCTTCAGAGTCAGTGGTGCCTGCGATGGTGACCGCTTGAGTCCACATGTTAAAGCCGATGTAATGCGCTTCCATTGGGTCGTTAGTTACACGGTCTTCGTTCTTGATAAAGCTGTGCCACGCTTCAACAAACTCTTCGTTTTGGTCAGTATCGACGCTCATGAAGTAGTTCCAAGCGGCTAGGTGACCGACTAGAGGCTCAGTGTCCATACCAGATAGCTCTTCCTCACCAACTGAGAAGGCGATAACTGGAATGTCTTCCGATGATACGCCTTGCGCGCCTAGCTCTTTGTAGAACGGCACGTTCGCGTCACCATTGATGGTAGAGACAACGGCAGTCTGTTTGCCCTCAGAGCCAAAGCGCTTGATGTCAGAAACGATGGATTGCCAATCTGAGTGACCAAATGGCGTGTAGTTGATCATGATGTCGGCTTCATCGACACCTTTGGCTTTTAGGTATGACTCAAGGATACGGTTAGTCGTACGAGGGTAAACATAGTCAGTTCCCGCCAGTACCCAACGCTCCACTTCCAGCTCTTCCATTAGGTAGTCAACCGCTGGGATAGCTTGCTGGTTTGGCGCGGCACCTGTGTAGAAGACGTTTTTCGATGACTCTTCACCTTCGTACTGTACTGGGTAGAAAAGGATGCTGTTTAGCTCTTCGAAGACTGGTAGCATCGATTTGCGCGATACTGACGTCCAGCCACCAAACACCACGTCGACCTTCTCTTTCTCGATCAGCTCACGGGCTTTTTCCGCAAACATTGGCCAGTTGGACGCTGGGTCAACTACGACTGCTTCAAGTTTTCTACCTAGCAGGCCGCCCTTTTTGTTCTGCTCATCAACTAGCATCAACACGGTATCTTTCAGTGTGGTTTCACTGATTGCCATCGTGCCCGATAACGAGTGCAGAACGCCGACTTTAATTGTGTCGTCTGCAGCGAAAGCCGCACCGCAAGAAAGGGTTAGAGAGGTGCACAGTGCTGCTACCGATAAGTTGAACTTCTTGTTCATAGAGGATACTCCATCAAAGTGAATTGTTATTCATTCAATGGGTTACAAAAACGGTGCCAGATTGTCTCAGAGTTAGAACCAAAATTTAAGGTATTGATTTGTATAGAAATAAACCCAAAAAAGCCTCATCAGCTGTATTTTATCTCTCACCACCACTGCCTCAGCTTGGTGCAATATTCACGCCGTTGAACCAAAATGAAGAATTCAGTTGGAGATAGGTGCAAACCCTGCGCACTACCAGTGCAAGTGTTTGTTATTGAGAAACATTATGGGGCAAGCGCCGCTTCTATCAGCCCTAAATGCAATCCCGTCAGGTCATCATGATTAGTGCGATAGCCCCCACCGACCACCGCGGCGACCGGTAAACCTGCCTGACCGGCGATCTCAAACAGCAGTTTGTCTCGATGAAAGATGCCTTGGGCTGAGATTGACAGATAACCAAGCTCATCAGATTGGTGAATATCCACCCCGGCGTCATAGATAATCATGTCTGGTTGGTGCAAATTTATCGCCATCCGCACCACCTGCTCAAAGCTGTTCAAAAACTCATCATCTTGTGTCCCTCTCGCTAATGGCACATCCAAATCCGAAGCGGGCTTACGGGCGGGAAAATTTTTCTCACAATGAAAAGACAAGCTAATGATATCGGGATTATTGCCACACAATGTAGCCGTGCCGTCGCCATGATGGACATCGCTATCCACAATCAGCACGGTGCCAATCTCATCACGCTCTAGTGCCTGCTGCGCGGCAATCACCAAATCGTTGAACAGGCAAAAACCACTACCAAAATCCGCATGCGCGTGGTGATAGCCGCCGCTTAAATGAATCGCCAGACCGGTTTCTAGCGCTTTCTCCATCGCTAGCACAGTGCCCGCGGCTGAGGTAAGGGTGCGGGTGATCAACTGCTCACTCCAGGGAAAGCCGATTCGACGCATCTTGGCGGCAGCAATATCTCCTGAAACCAACGCATCGACATAATCCGAGCTATGGGTTTGCTTGACGACCTCAAGCTCGAGCATTTGTGGTTGGAAAAAGGCCACTTGAGCCTTCCAGTGAGGATCAACGTTGCAGCGCTGTTGTACGGCGCGGTGCAAGTAACGATACTTATTGATCGGATAACGATGCCCTTCGGGCAGTGGTAATTGGGAATAGATGGGGTGGTAAATTAGCGGCAGCATGCCCTAGACTCGTCGTTCCATGTTACGGGCAGTATAAAAGAAAACCGCGCGCTTGGCAGTAAGCCAACCACGCGGTTGTTAGATCACGATGATTAATCGGCTACCATCAGAATTGGTCTTCTTCGGTTGAGCCAGTCAACGCCGTGACAGAAGAGTTACCACCTTGAATCGTGTTGGTCATACGGTCAAAGTAGCCGGTACCCACCTCTTGTTGGTGCGCGACAAAGGTATAGCCTTTTTCGGCCGCTTCGAACTCAGGGCGCTGAACTTTTTCAACGTAGTGGCGCATACCCTCGCCTTGTGCATACGCGTGAGCCAGTTCAAACATGTTGAACCACATGTTATGAATACCAGCTAGTGTAATGAACTGGTATTTGTAGCCCATATTCGCGAGCTCTTGCTGGAACTTAGCGATAGTTTCCGCGTCGAGGTTTTTCTCCCAGTTGAACGATGGCGAGCAGTTATAAGCCAGCAGTTGCTCTGGGTGCTCAGCGTGGATCGCTTCAGCAAATTTACGTGCTTCTTCAAGGCATGGCTTAGCGGTCTCACACCAGATAAGGTCAGCGTATGGAGCGTAAGCTAAGCCACGTGCAATCGCTTGGTCGATACCTGCGCGAACGCGGTAGAAGCCCTCTGGTGTGCGTTCACCTTGGATAAAGTCCTGATCGTAAGGGTCACAGTCGGAAGTCAACAAATCAGCCGCATTGGCATCGGTGCGTGCGATAACCAAAGTCGTGGTGCCCGCAACGTCTGCTGCTAAACGTGCTGCGACTAGCTTCTGCACCGCTTCTTGGGTTGGTACCAACACTTTACCGCCCATGTGACCACATTTCTTCACAGATGCTAGCTGGTCTTCAAAGTGCACCCCGGCTGCCCCTGCATCAATCATCGACTTCATTAGCTCATAGGCATTGAGTACGCCACCAAAGCCCGCTTCCGCATCGGCAACGATAGGCAAGAAGTAGTCTACACCACCCTCATCTTCTGGCGCTTTGCCATTTGACCACTGGATTTGGTCAGCGCGGCGGAATGAGTTGTTGATGCGTTTCACTACTGAAGGCACAGAGTCAACCGGGTAGAGCGATTGGTCTGGGTACATGGTTGAGGCGGTGTTGTTATCCGCGGCGACCTGCCAGCCTGATAGGTAGATCGCTTCGATGCCGGCTTTGGCTTGCTGCACTGCTTGACCACCAGTTAGCGCGCCAAGGCAGTTAACATAGCCCTTTTTCGCGCTGCCATTAACCAGTGACCAAAGCTTGTCGGCACCGCGCTGGGCGATAGTATTCGCCGGCACCATAGAGCCACGCAGCTCTACGACTTCTTCTGCAGTATAGGTGCGTTTAACGTTTTTCCAGCGTGGGTTCTCTGCCCAATCTTTTTCTAGTGCTTCAATTTGTTGGCGGCGAGTAAGTGTCATGGTCGTTCCCTCTTTCATTTCATGTTAGTTATTGCTCGCAGTACCAATGATTTCGTGAACGAAACTAAAGCGAGTTCAGTGTCACCTTTGCGGTGGTTATAGTTATGATTAATTAATCTAAGTAGTCATAGCCTGGGACGGTTAAGAAGTTAGTCAGCTCATCGCTGGTGGTCAGTCTTGCCATCAGCGCAGCGGCTTCAGCAAAGCGTCCACTTTCAAAGCGAGCCTGACCCACCTCCTGCTTGACCACCTCTATCTCTTCTGCCAGGTATTGCTCAAACAGCGCCTTGGTCACCACTTGCCCGTTATCGAGCGATTTTCCATGTTGGATCCACTGCCAGATTGAGGCGCGTGAGATCTCTGCGGTGGCCGCATCCTCCATCAAGCCATAGATAGGCACACACCCGTTGCCTGAGATCCAAGCTTCGATGTATTGCAAAGCGACGCGAATATTGTGGCGCATGCCCTGCTCCGTGCGCTCGCCCTGACAAGGCTCAAGCAGCATCTCGGCAGTAATTGGATCATCGGTGTCCCTAAGCACATCGAGCTGGTTAGTACGCTCACCGAGCTTGGCATCAAATATCTCTCGAGCCGTGTCGGCAAGGCCCGGGTGGGCGACCCATGTACCATCGTGGCCATTGTTGGCCTCGAGTGATTTGTCATTGCGGATCTTGGTGAGCACCTGCTCATTTTGCTGTGGGTCTTTAGCAGGGATAAATGCTGCCATGCCGCCCATCGCAAACGCGCCGCGCTTATGACAGGTGCGCACCAACAAGCGCGAATAGGCATTCAGGAAAGGCTTATCCATGGTGACAACCTGGCGGTCAGGCAAGATACGCTCAGGGTATTTTTTTAGGGTTTTGATGTAGCTAAAGATATAATCCCAGCGCCCACAGTTGAGGCCAACGATGTGCTCTTTGAGTGCGAACAAGATCTCATCCATCTCAAACACGGCCGGCAAGGTCTCAATCAGCACCGTGGCTTTGATCGTGCCGGTATCCAGGCCAAAGTAATCCTCCGTAAAGTGGAATACCTCGCTCCACCATTTTGCCTCATGATGCGACTGCAACTTGGGCAGATAGAAGTAGGGACCACTGCCCTTCGCTAGCAAGGCTTGGTGGTTGTTGTAGAAGTACACAGCAAAATCAAACAACGCACCGGGAATGATGGCGCCGTTAAATTCAACGTGCTTTTCTTTTAAGTGCAAGCCACGCACGCGACAAATCAAGACCGCCGGGTCGTCGCACAGTTGATAATGCTTGCCGTTATCTGGGTTGGTATAGTCGATTTCGCCGCGTACGGCATCGCGTAGGTTGACTTGGCCATCGAGTACTTTGGTCCAAGCCGGCGACATCGAGTCCTCAAAGTCGGCCATAAACACCTTAACGTTGGCGTTAAGGGCATTAATGACCATCTTGCGATCCGTGGGACCGGTGATCTCTACTCTTCGGTCCTGCAGGTCGGCAGGGATACCCATGATCTTCCAGCTCCCCTCGCGAATATCGGCGGTGTCAGGGTTAAAGTCTGGCAGTTGGCCATTATCGATTGCCTGTTGGCGCGTTTCTCGCTCAGCTAGCAACTCGTCGACTCGACCGGCAAATCGCGCGCACAGCTGAGACAGGAAGACTTGCGCTTGCTCTGGGAAGATGTGTTGATGCTCGCTGCTCAAGCTGTGTGTGAGCGAAACCATAGGTGGGTTATCTTGGGCATGACTGTTTGAGTTGCTTGAAGTCGGTTGCGTTAACATGATCCGTCGTCCTTAGTCAGATTTCATTTGTAACTTACAAACTACATTTTTATTTTCTTTCCCTTCGATATCGACACCGCGACTACTGAGTAAAATATCACTTATTATCCCTTTTCAGTCGTCATACCTTAGGTGCTAATTTAGCTTGCTTGACATAGTAAAACCTTATATCAAAGGGCGAAAAAGGAAAACCTTCAAAGTTAATCAAAAGTTAAATTTGAAGTTTTGTATTGTCTGAACTAATACCCTACCTAGGTGACTCATTTGGTAATAATTACGTAATTTAATTACACAAACCCTACTGCTGAATTACCTACCTCAGCGATATGATTTGTAGCACGTTCGGCAAGACACTGTAATGTAGGGAGGTTTTGTGACAGTGGAGGGTTGGACGAGCCGTGAGCGTATCCGTGATAGGTGTAAAATTAACACTGTGAAATTTCACAATTTTATGAAAACTTCTCCACAGAGAAGCTGTGAAATTTCACAATAAAAAAATCACAGAAAGTGGAAAGCTCTACCTAGATGATAAATAGCAACATATTAACGGGCAATTTTAACTATTATTGGCATGAGACTAGGGTGAAATGTGTTGAATGCGACTAACTCGACTCATTTGAGAGGCACATTGTGTGCCTCCTACCTGAAAAACATGTGCATACGATTGACCTTGCAAGCTATGCCTGCAACTTACAGAAGCTCAGAGACCACCTCAGCTAACTCATCAAAGGTCGCCGTGCGCGAAGAGCTTGGGCGCCATACCAGGCCAATCTTACGATACGCCTCTTGCCCAGGCGGATCGACGATGACCAGGTTTTGGTTATCGAGCAAGCCGTGCTCAATGGCCATCTGCGGAATAAAGGTGGTGCCAAGGCCGTTGGCCACCATCTGTACCAGGGTATGCAAGCTAGTGGCACTAAATGGGTTAATCTTCTCTTTCTCGGTCAGTGCGCACGCAGACACAGCATGCTCGGTCAAGCAGTGCTCTTTTTCGAGTAAGAATACCGACTCATTGGGCAGGTCGTCATAACGGATCGGAGCGGTGATCTGATCCGCTTGGTTGCGACTGATGATCATCTTAAACGGATCTTCACCCACGATACGGCTGTGCATCTCGTCGATATCTACCGGCAAGGCCAAGATCAACACATCCAGCGAGCCTTGGCGCAGCGCCGCCAGCAAGTTGGTGGTGGTGTCTTCACGCAGCAGCAAGTCCAGCTGTGGATAGCGGGCATTAACCTCTTGAACCAGATCGCAGAGTAGAAACGGCGCAATGGTTGGGATACACCCAACGCGCAGCTGACCTTGCATCGAGTCACCCTGACATAAATAGCCAAGCTCGACGATATCTTGCCCTTTGGCGAGAAGCTCACGACCATGCTCAACCACTAACTCACCAGCATGGGTAAATACCAGTGGGCTCTTCTTGTCTTTTTTCTCATACAGCGGGCAGCCAATCAGCTCTTCGAGGTTTTGGATCCCCTTACTAAGCGTCGACTGACTGACAAAACACTTTTCAGCAGCCTCGCTGAAATGACGGGTTTCGTGCAGGGTGATCAGGTAATGGATCTGCTTTAAACTGGGCCACTTATTCATAGGAATGTCAGGTAAATATCATCAATTTGTAACCGAGCTAACATCGCAGGCGGCATAGGTTTAACTATCGCTTTTTTCGATTAACTCAATCTATTTAATTCGCTTTTTTCTATATTAACTTTTGTACTAGTATTTGTCCCGTACAAACGAGACCCAAACCAACACCTGATAATTAACGGTTTGGAATAAAACAATTTTTTAGGAGCAAAAAAATGGTACTAGTAGGTCGTCAAGCCCCAGACTTCACTGCAGCAGCGGTTCTAGGTAACGGTGAAATCGTTGATAACTTCAACTTTGCAGAGTTCACTAAAGGTAAGAAAGCGGTTGTTTTCTTCTACCCACTAGACTTCACTTTCGTTTGCCCATCAGAGCTAATCGCTTTCGATAACCGTCTAGCTGACTTCCAAGCTAAAGGTGTAGAGGTTATCGGTGTTTCAATCGATTCTCAGTTCTCTCACAACGCATGGCGTAACACTGCTATCGAAGATGGCGGTATCGGTCAAGTTAAGTACCCACTAGTTGCTGACGTTAAGCACGAAATCTGTAAAGCGTACGACGTTGAGCACCCAGAAGCGGGCGTTGCTTTCCGTGGTTCTTTCCTAATCGACGAAGACGGTCTTGTACGTCACCAAGTCGTTAACGACCTACCACTAGGCCGTAACATCGACGAGATGCTACGCATGGTAGACGCTCTAAACTTCCACCAGAAGCACGGCGAAGTATGTCCTGCACAGTGGGAAGAAGGTAAATCAGGTATGGACGCATCTCCAAAAGGTGTTGCAGCGTTCCTATCTGAGCACGCAGAAGACCTAGCTAAGTAAGGGTCTCGCACCAGCGCTCAACTGGTGCCTTGGTTGGAAGTTATAAAACAACGAGTGCAAAAAGCACCAACGCCAATCAGTTTTAGCATGTTTAAGTAAAGTCTTAACGATAAAAGCCCGAAGTTTACTTCGGGCTTTCTTATTTTAAAACACAGGTGCGAGGTGCGGGGACGCTGCGCTTCGGGGTACGAGGAGTTCGACTGGTTTCGCAAAATATTGGGTCTACAATTTGGTTTCACGTCACTCCTCAAGACTAGTAGCATCCATAGAACCCCTCGCTCCCCGTAGGGCAACGCCCGTACTCGCACCTCGCCCCTGTGTTACTGAAACGACATTTAGTATTCATTTACGGACTTAATTTGCTTGGGGTCTTTAAAGTCTGTCGGTGTGTATTTAAGATGGCTCTCAACTGATGAGTGCTGGTCAACGTTTTTACTGGGCTCATACAACAACGAATTGATACATGGAGATTCAATCATGGCTTACTTCTCTCTAGCCTTCGGTACGGCAACCAAAAACCGTGACGGTAAAATCATCGAAGCGTTTTTCCCAAACCCTGTTCTAAACCCTGCTGACGAACTTGTTCAAGCACTTGCTAGCGTTGCAGGCTACGAGCAAGGTAACCAGGCTATTGAAATCTCTGCTGAACTTGCGGCTGAGCTAGCAACCGCTTTTGCTGCCAATGGCGATGCGGCTAACGCGTCTTTCGCTGAAAAAGCGGCGCATTCAGCGCAGCCATTGGTGCTGGTTATTCTAGCGACTGATGAGCAACCACAGAGCGTTGCTGAGGGCTTCCTTAAGCTGCAACTTATCTCAAACCGCCTAGTTCAGCCGCACGGCACAGTACTTGACGGTATCTTTGGCCTGCTGCACAACATTGCATGGACTAACGAAGGCCCAATCGATCTGCCTGAGCTGGCTGAGCGTCAAATCGAAGCTCGCCTGGCAGGTCGCGCACTTAGCGTTGACTGCGTGGATAAGTTCCCGAAAATGGTTGATTACGTAGTACCAACGGGCGTGCGTATCGCAGATACCTCTCGCGTACGTCTTGGCGCGCACGTGGGCGAAGGCACCACGGTTATGCACGAAGGCTTTATCAACTTCAACGCAGGTACCACCGGCGTGAGCATGGTTGAAGGTCGTATCTCTGCGGGCGTTGTGGTTGGCAATGGCTCAGATATCGGTGGCGGCGCGTCTATCATGGGCACGCTTTCTGGCGGCGGTAAAGTGGTTGTGTCTATCGGTGAGAACTCACTGCTTGGCGCTAACGCAGGTCTTGGCTTCCCTATGGGTGACCGTTGTACGATTGAATCTGGTCTTTACGTGACTGCGGGTTCTAAAGTGCGCATGCTAGACTCTTCAGGCAACGAAGTGGAAGTGGTTAAAGCGCGCGATCTTGCCGGTGTTTCTGACCTACTGTTCCGTCGTAACTCTGTAACGGGTCAAATTGAGTGTCTAGCGAACAAGTCAGCGGTTGAACTGAACAGCGAGCTGCACAAAAACAACTAATTAGGTTGTTCACGCAGTCAATGACGGCGTATTGAATATCACAAAACGGTCTCGCTATGAGGCCGTTTTTTCGTCTAAAGCAACAGTTTTTTCCCCTGCCCCTGTAGAATGACCCAGTTCGGTGCATACTTTACCCAATGATGAATTCAGTATGGATGTGCCTATGCCAGTCAATGCTATCTCCACCCCTCGTTATGTCGTTGCTCTTGATCAGGGCACCACCAGCTCACGTGCCGTGGTTCTCGACCATGATGCCAATATTGTCGCGACCTCACAGCGCGAGTTTAGCCAAATCTATCCTAACGCTGGTTGGGTAGAACACGACCCGCTGGAGATCTGGGCAAGCCAGAGCGCCACTTTGGTTGAAGCGCTGGCCAAATCGGAGATCCGCAGCGATCAGGTCGCCGCGATCGGCATTACTAATCAGCGCGAAACGACCGTGGTGTGGAATAAGCATACTGGCAAGCCCGTGCATAACGCGATTGTTTGGCAGTGTCGGCGCACCTCCGATATTTGTCAGACACTGAAAAAGCAAGGACTTGAGCCAGAGATCCGCGAGCGAACCGGCCTGGTGCTTGACCCCTACTTTTCTGCCTCAAAAGTGCAGTGGATTTTGGATAACGTCGAAGGGGCTCGAGAGCAAGCCGAAGCTGGCGAGTTATTGTTTGGTACCATTGATACTTGGCTAGTGTGGAAAATGACGGCAGGGCGGGTGCATGCCACCGACTACACCAATGCATCACGCACCATGCTGTTCAATATCAACACGCTCGAGTGGGACCCGCGATTGCTTGAGCTCTTTACTATTCCGACCAGCATGATGCCAGAGGTCAAACCCTCTTCGTCCTTGTACGGCCAGGTCAATATCGGGGGCAAGGGCGGCACTCGCATCCCCATTGCCGGTATTGCGGGCGATCAGCAAGCGGCGCTGTTCGGTCAGATGTGTGTCTCACCAGGGCAAGCCAAGAACACCTATGGGACCGGCTGTTTCTTGTTGATGAACACGGGCAAAGAGAAAGTGGTGTCACAAAATGGGCTGTTGACTACCCTTGCTTGTGATAGCCATGGAAAACCTTGCTTTGCGCTCGAGGGCTCGGTATTTATGGGCGGGGCGGCTATCCAGTGGCTGCGAGATGAGTTGAAGCTCATAGCCGATGCCAAAGACAGCGAATACTTCGCGACTAAGGTCGACTCCTCCAACGGCGTCTATGTGGTGCCTGCCTTTACCGGTCTCGGTGCGCCCCATTGGGATGCCTATGCGCGTGGCACCATCGTCGGTCTTACTCGCGGTACCAGCAGCAATCATATTATTCGCGCCACATTAGAGAGCATCGCTTATCAAACCTATGATGTCCTTAGTGCCATGCAAGCCGATTCGGCACTCACCATCAGCACCCTCAAGGTGGACGGTGGAGCGGTTGCCAACAACTTCTTGATGCAATACCAAGCCGATCTGCTCGACTGTAAAGTGGTAAGGCCCAAGATCACCGAAGTCACGGCACTCGGCGCGGCTTACCTCGCGGGGCTGGCGGTGGATTTTTGGCCCGATATCGATGTACTTAGAGACAAAGCGGATATCGATACCTGCTTTGAGCCGCACCCTGATGACAATAAGCGTCAACAGCGCTACACGGGTTGGCAACGAGCCATCAAGTGTGCCCGGGTTTGGGCCGAGTTAGAGAGTGGTGATAGCGAATAAAATATCGAGAGTTTTCACTGGCTCAATCTCGCAAAAATGAACATTGAGCCTTAGCTTCAAGCCAAAACACTGGGTTGCTCACGGTTAGCCTGAAAACGTTTTCAATATACTGACTCCAGGTCTCCATATCCATGGTGTTTTTACGCGAACGATAGCCCTAATTCGTTCCCGTCAAAATGGCTTCGGATGACACAAGATTAGGGAATAATGAATGAATGGATTGAACAACCCTTATGCACACCCAGACCACCCGCTTGATCTCCTGGTGATTGGCGGGGGGATTAATGGCGCCGGTATTGCGGCGGAAGGTGCGACTCGCGGCTTATCAGTCGGTGTTTTTGATGCTGCAGACTTTGCCTCTTCGACCTCCTCGGCAAGCTCTAAACTGATCCACGGTGGGCTGCGCTACCTTGAGCACTATGAATTTCGCTTGGTCGCTGAGGCGCTTGCTGAGCGGGAAATCCTGCTTAAAAAGGTGCCACACCTCTCTTTTCCGATGCGCTTTCGCCTGCCCCATCGGCCGTTTCTTCGCCCAGCATGGATGATCCGTGCCGGACTGTTTCTCTATGATACTCTCGGCAAATATCCCGTGGTTGGCCGTGAGGACTCGGTACTGGCCAGCAGCAAGCGGGTCAACCTGAGTGAGACCGGCTTGTTCAAGCCCGATATCCGGATTGGTTTTGAGTATTCCGACTGTTGGGTCGATGATGCGCGCCTGGTTTTGGCCAACATGCAGACGGCTCGAGATAGCCGCGCGGTGGTACAAAACTATTCTCGCGTGGTGAGTGCCGAGCGCGAGCAAGGCTTATGGAAAGTTTGGGTCGATAACCTGCGCACCAAGCGCAAAGAGGCCTATTATGCTAAAACACTCGTCAACGCCACCGGCCCTTGGGTTAAACACTTTTATGATCACCATTTAACCAACCCATCCCCGCACAATGTTCGTCTGATTAAGGGTAGTCATATCGTGGTGCCCAAGCTCTATGACAGCGATGAAGCCTATATCTTACAAAACCAAGATGGGCGAATTGTGTTTGTGATCCCTTACCTCGACAAGTACTCCATGATTGGCACCACCGACCAAGAGTACCATGGCGATCCGCGCGATGTGGCTATCTCAGACCATGAGATTGACTACCTGATCGACATCATCGGCCAGCACTTTGTCAAGGGTATTGAGCGTGACGATATTGTCTGGTCATTTAGCGGCGTGCGCCCTCTGTGTGATGACGAAGAAGCCTCACCACAGGCGATCAGTCGAGACTACACGCTAGAGTTGGAGCAAGAGCTGGACGAAGCACCACTGCTGTCGGTGTTTGGTGGTAAGCTCACCACCTACCGCAAACTGGCCCAAACGGCCATCGACAAACTCACACCCTATTTTCGTCATATCGCCCCACCACTTGAGTGCGCTAAGCCACTGTTTGGGGGAGACTTAGATACCGACCTGCACAGCTATACCCTGCAACTTGAGGTGCGTTATCCCTTTGTTGAAAAGACTCAGCTTGCTCGCTATGCCAAGCAGTATGGCTCGCAGGTCAAGCGACTTCTCGAGGGGATCAAGTCAGTTGAAGACATGGGGCAGCACTTTGGCGGCAGCCTTTATCAGCATGAGGTCGACTTCCTGATGAACACCGAGTGGGCCTACAATGCCGAGGATATCTTGTGGCGTCGCACTAAGGTCGGTCTTGAGCTATCCGCTGCACAGGTGCAAAGCGTTGAGCAGTATATCCATCAGCAACACGCAAAGCTTTGCTATCTATTTCGCAAATAACCAGTTAGCCAGGATGCCCATCCACTCTTGGGGTGCAGAGCATTCTGGCAAATTTCACCACAAACAGGCCAAATGCCAACACCCATAAGCCTGCACTTATCTCTATCCAGCGCAACATCAACTCAGGGTACAACGCCGTCCCAAGGCTACGGATCAACGCGGCAGCGATAATGGCAGCAAACGCCAGGCCCATCGAGGGGCCCTGGTAAATGGCACGCCCGGTATGTCCCATGGTGACGCGAGCAATCATCGATAAGATAACCCCGCCAAACGTACCAATCGCAAACAGATGGATAAGTGCATGCTGCGCGGCGGGGTTGTCCCAAGCGCCACGTAATACCAAGCTAATTGGTAAGCACAAGTAACTCAGATGCAATGACCACAATAGCGGCTCTTTTAAGGTTAACCATGGTCGCCAACGTAACACGCGCGCAAGCTGGAACAGACCACCTGAAAGCATTAGGGTAGGTGCGAGTTGGATATAGCTCAGTGGGAAAAAGCTTAAAATAAACAACCCGATCAAAGGCAGATTACTAAGCCACTCTAGCCAAATCAATGGCTGGGGCTTAGCAAACTCAAGCCGGCGGGCGGTAAAAAACGGGATCACCCTCCCCCCCATTACCGAAAGAAGCAAGGCGAACCACCACAGCATCGCTTGCCAAACCGCGGAGGCACTAAATGGGGCGACTCCCTTGATCGTCGCATAACTGGCAAAATTCGCTGCGATCGCAAGCAAAAACAGGGGAACAAAAAATAGGTTACGCCACCCCTTAGCCTGAAACACTCGGCTACCAACTTCAAATGCCGTCAGGGCTAAGAAAACCGCCTCAATCGTCGCCACCAGCCACAAAGGGATGGGTGTCCAGAATAACACTCGCACCACAAGCCAAAGGGCGACAAGCCATCCTAGCCGATAAGACTTAACTCCCGCTATTCCCGTCCAATTTTGCACTGCCGTCAGCACAAAGCCAGCGACAATCGCCATACCAAAACCAAACATCATCTCGTGCACATGCCACCATAGTGGAGGAACAGAGAGCTGCGAAGGGGCGCCAGTGCGAAACATCCATACCCACAACACGATAGCCACTATGGCATAGACGCTACCCAGTAAGAAAAAAGGTCGAAAGCCAAGTCGTAAAACCGGGGTAATGCCCTCTTCAACCTTGCGGTCAGTGATGTTCAACATGGAAAGGAGTCCTCTGCGGTGCGTTTTTGCTCAGTGTATCTACACTTTAAAACATGCACAATATATACATGTTTTATCTGTCAACGTTTCCATATTTTAAATTGATAATTATCAACGATATATCTTATAAACTATTTTTTTCATTTCTATTATTGCTCTGTTGTTACACTTAGGTTGTAATAGCTACAACAAAGGACTTATTTGATCCACCACCAATCGATGCGTAAAACACAAGGGAGAAGAACCAATGGCTACCATCAAGGATGTCGCGAAAGAAGCAGGTGTCTCTGTCGCTACGGTCTCACGGGTTCTTAACAACTCGCCAAAAGCGAGTAAAAACTCCATCGATGTGGTTAACGCGGCGATGAAAAAGCTGGGTTACCGCCCTAATGCCACAGCTAGAGCACTGGTTAGCAAGAGCTCGAGCACCATTGGTGTGCTGGTCAGTGATGTTTCGGACCCCTTTTTTGGTGTGATGCTCAAGTCCATCGATCGTATTGCCCATCAAAATGACAAGCACATCCTAGTCGGTAATGGTTATCACGACGCCGCGAGTGAGCGCCGCGTGATAGAACTGCTGATCAACAGTCGCTGTGATGCGCTTGTGATCCACTCCAAGGGCTTGACCGATGAGGAGCTGATCGCCTACGCCGAGGAAGTCAAAGGCTTGGTGCTGATCAACCGCACCATCCCTGAGATCGCTGAGCGCTGCATTTCGCTGGATAACTATCGCGGTGCCTACCTGGCTACCGAGCACCTAATCAAGCAGGGCCACAGCAAAATTGCCTGTATCTCCTCAACGCATCAGATTGACGATGCCGAAGAGCGGATCAAAGGCTATCAAGAGGCGCTCAGAGACAATGGTATCGAACTGCCTAGCTCTTACATCGAGTACTGTGAACCGAACAGTGAAGGCGGAGAGCAAGCGATGACGACCCTGCTGAGTAAATCACTCGATATGACTGCAGTGGTAGCCTACAACGATTATATCGCGGCAGGCGCGCTGTCGATCACTCAGGAGAACAGCATATCCGTGCCTGATCAGCTGTCGATTGTCGGCTTTGATGATGGCTTGATTGCCCGCTACGTATACCCACAGCTAACCACCGTGCGCTACCCTATCGCGATGATGGCAGAAAAAGCCGCCGAGCTTGCCCTGGCCTTGGCTCACGATGATCAAAGCAATCAAGATTCAATTTGCTATACGCCTACCCTAGTGCGTCGTGACTCAGTGACGCGACATCTAGGCTAAAAACTCGCACACTTAAAGAAATAAATCTCATACTTTCCTACACTTGTGCCTAGTTACTGGCAAACAGTAGGGAAAGTATGAGACAGCAACACCCCCTGATAACCAATCTGCTGATCCTGTTCTTAATGGGTATCGCGCTTTTTGCCTTCAATCCGTTTATCGCCCGTGAGGAGACCTTGCTCCTGTACGACAGTAAGCGTTTTTTTGCTATGGCGGTGATCGGTCTCAGTCTCGCTGCGATAGCGCTGATGCCCTCGGTTAGGCAGTCTATTGTCGCCAGTTGGCAATCACTCTCTCTCACGACACAAAGCCTCGTTGGGGTGTTTTTGGCTTCTAGCCTGATTGCCACTCTGTTTGCGCTCTACCCACTTGGCGCTGTGACGCACTGGCTATATTTGATTGGTTTAACGGCTCTGCTGTTTACCCTTCAGCCTATCGCCTATCGTGAGCGAAAAAGGGTCTGGCTGTACTTTTGTTGGATCAGTGTCTTGCTATTTCTAAGTGTCGCTCTTGGCTTCTGGATGCGGCTCGGCCAGGGCCTCAATGTCAGTCAATCAACGATACTAAGCTTTGTTAACCCGCGCTTTCTCAATCAGGTACAGATCTGGCTTGTGATCCCAATAGCCTACCTAGTCATCCTCCAAACGCGGCAAGGAACAAGTACGCTTCTCACCCGTAGTTTACTCATTCTCCACTGTGCCATTATCGCCGCCACCAATGCACGAGGGCCGGTGCTCGCCTTGCTCGGCGCGTCTTTGCTGCTTATCTACGCTGATAAACCAAATCGCCAACTGTGGTGGCAGCTTGTGTGGCAGAGTGCATTAACTGGCTTTATCGTCAGCAAGATTTTTCTTTACCCGCTGCCAAGCTTCCTGCTTGGCCACACTTTTGAATTTGCTGCAGAGGAAATCAAGGAGTCTGCCCGCCTAAAAATGTGGCAAGAAACCCTGTCTATGAGCAACTTTTGGGGGTTAGGAGGCGAAGCTTTTGTTTGTGATAGCAATAAGTTTGGCCGGCCACACAACTCGGTTCTCAATGTTCTGGTTCATTGGGGGGTATTGGCAGCGATATCCTATGTGTTATTGAGCTGTAAGGCACTGCTGGTTACCTTACGCGCCACCAGCACCCGCATTCGTGTCGCTGGGGCAACGCTCTTGGCGGGGCTAGCCTATAGCCTAGTCTCGGGGGTACTAGACTCTCCGCTTAGTCAGCTCTTGGCCGTGCTGAGTTGTGCTATTTTCTGGGGAGCCCTGTGCCCCTCCCAACCAAGCGCGGGAAAAAAACCTCGCCGCTTAGGGTTTATACTGATCGCCGTCGCTCTGCTTTCTCTAGTCTCGCTTACTTACAAAGGCTACCAGAGAGCAAGCCACTACCCAGAATATCAACCAAAGATAAAAACTCAGTTCTGGTTAGGGTACAACTGCAGCGCAGACCCTGGTAGGAAGTGAGTTACTTTACCACAGCTCGAACACACTCAATTAGCCATTTTAGTGGCTCTTCATGCTGGCGAGATTTGAGGTAAAGCAGTTGGATATCAAAGTCGGCCACTTCAATCGGCGCCTTAGCTGCTTTAAGCGCATGATTGTCCATCTCCATTTCAGCAAAGCGCTTTGGTACAGTGCACACCAACTCTCGCCCTAGCAGCAGACGGCGTATGGTCAAAAAGTGACGAGAGCTTACACCGACCCGGCGACTTACACCTTGCTCGGCCAGCAAAGCATCCACCATGGTATGTAAGTTCCCATCCGGACTCACTAGAGCCTGCTCTACTTGAATAAACTCCTCTAACGAAACGGGATTAGAAAAACGCACTGTTTTGGGGTCAAACAAACACAAGTGCTGCTCGGTATAAAGCCGCTCGGAGCAATACCTTGAGTGGACTCTCTCGATACTGCCGATGACGACATCTATTTCATGACGCTCTACCATCTCATTGTAATTGCTACGATTGACGTTGAAAAAGCTCACCTGTGCCTGAGGCGCCTGAGACTTGATAGCATCATACAAAGCAGGGGCAAACAACTGCTCGGCATAATCCGTTAAACCTATTTTGCACACCCCCTTAAATGCACCAACAATAAACTCCTCTTGGGCTAAAAACTCGTACTGGATGGTGCTAAGCAGTGTGTTTACCTTGGGCGCAAGCTCAATGGCACGCCGTGTTGGCTCCATGCGTGTGCCCACGCGCTCAAACATTGGGTCGGCAAACAGTTGACGAATTCTCTGCAAGGTATGACTCATGGCCGATTGACTGACAAAGCACTGCTCGGCAGCGAGGCTAACACTGCGCGTTTGGTAAAGGGCTTGAAAGGCGACCAGCAGATTGAGGTCAATGCCTTTCCAGTTGAACTGATTCATCGGTAAATCCCATTTGATTCATATTATGTATTAAAAGCATTAATTTGAGTAATTTTAATCGATTCTTTAAGGTGTGCACTGACTAATTTTGATAAGAGACTTTGGATAATGTTTTCCCTGTTTAAAACTTTCTTTCTGCTCGGCTGGGTGAGCTTTGGTGGGCCCGCCGCCCACATTGGCTACTTTCGCAATACCTTCGTTGAAAAGCTAAGATGGCTCACTGACGAAGAGTACGCTCAATTAGTCGCGCTCAGTCAATTCTTGCCGGGCCCAGGCTCTAGCCAGGTTGGTTTTGCGGTGGGTTATAAGAAATCCGGCCTTATCGGGGGCATGCTAGCATTTGTTGGCTTCACTCTGCCTTCCGTGATCATTATGTTGGTTTTAGCCACCTTAAGTGCCGAGCTCTCAGACTTAACCTGGTTTGACTCTGTCATTCATGGGCTAAAATTGCTTGCCGTCGTGGTGGTTGCCGATGCAACCTGGGGGATGTATAACAATTTTTGTAAGAGCAAGGTCGGGCTTGGGCTGTTTGTGTTTACCGCACTCGCTTTACTACTCTTACCCAGTATTGCCACTCAGATCCTTGTATTAATGATCGCGGCGATCATCGGGATGCGCACCCTGCAAGGCGAGGCGCCAAAAGACAAGTTGCGCTTTACCGCGAGTTGGTCTCCCCTACTACTTTTCTTGGCCTTATTTGCGGGTCTGCCATTTATCGCCCAGCTCACCCCTGAGTTGAGCCTATTCAACAGCTTCTTTCAGGCGGGGAGCTTAGTTTTCGGCGGCGGTCATGTGGTCCTACCGCTACTACAAAACCTGGTGGGTGAACAGCTTGGCCCCGATACCTTTTTGACTGGCTACGCCGCAGCTCAAGCCGTACCAGGACCGATGTTTACTTTTGCGACTTATCTCGGCTACGACCTATTACCAAGCGCACCGATCTGGGGGGCAGTATTGGCTACGTTAGCGGTCTTTTTGCCAGGCTTCTTGCTGTTGCTGGGCGTGTTAAAACACTGGGATGTTTTGGCTGCCATGCCCAAGGTGTCGGGCGCTCTAAAAGGGGTTAATGCCGCGGTCGTTGGCTTGCTGCTGTCAGCGCTTTATCAACCTGTTTTCACCAGTGCGGTCCTATCTGGAGTTGATTTTGCCCTAGTGATTGCCGGCCTATACTTGCTAAAGCACAAAAAGTTGCCGATCGTTTGGATGGTCGCGCTCTTTTCTGCCAGTGGCCCTATCGTGCAGATGTGGTAGTGAGAAAAAGCCCCCCAAAGTCGCCTTCGGGGGGCAGTGATTATTCGTTGGTTTGCGCGACGACTAGATTCGCCTCTCTTACCTTCTCAAGCGCTCGCGCGAGGTTCTCATTGGCAACCTTATAATAAGTCGGCTTCTTATCGATCGCCTGCTCTAAATAAGGAATAGCTTGCTCATAGTTACCCTGAAGCATAAGGAAGTATCCGACATTGTTTAACGCCTCAGCCACGTCCATCTGTTGCTGGAAAACATTCAAGGCACGCTTGATCTCTCCATCTCCCAGATAAATAAGGGCGAGGTTATTCAAGGCTTTCTCATTGTCAGGCTGTTTCTCCAGTGCGGACAAGGTATAACGCCTTGCCGCTGAATAGTCGCCGGACATATAGAAGGAATACCCAGTGTTAATTAGAGCATTGACTGAAGCAGGATCGATTTGCAACGCCTTACGATAGAATGCCTGAGCTAGGTCGTGCTCTTTTTCAACATCATAAATCACCCCAAGCCCAGAGTAGGCCTTCAGAGGAGACTGTCTATCAACCACTAAACCATTTACCTGGATACCTCTGTCCTCATCCTGGACCTTAATTGATACATTATGGCCTTGACGAATTTGGTCTGCGTTGATGGCACGATAGAAGTAGGTCTCTCCCAGAACAACATCCCCTGATTTGGTGTACAGCACACCTAATTGTTCAAGAACTTGCGCGTTATTTGGGTTTTCTTCTACCGCTTGTAAATACGCCTTTTCAGCTAATGGCCCGTTGCCTCTTGCTTGATGAATCCGGCCAATCTGATAGAGCGATTGGTCTTTCATTACCGCATCATCAAAGGAGAGCGAACGAATATATTCATACAGCGCAAGATCATAGTTGCCTTCACTTAACGCTTGGTCGCCACGCTGAATAGCTTCTACTTCACTGGTTGACGGCATTTTTCCTGCGATTGAGTCGATCGGCTTGCCTTCATACAGAGACGTATCTAGCGACGAGGCGGATTCTGAATTGGTATTGGCACAACCGACCAATAACATGACTAGGGTCATACATCCTATCTGTATTGTTTTCATAGTTTATCCTTTTACTTACCCAAAGTTGCCGTCAAAGTGAGTATTGACGGACCAACGGCGACAATGAAGAAACATGGCCAAATAAACATCAGCAGTGGAAAGATCATCTTGGTTGGGATCTTCGCTGCTATCTCCTCCACCTCTTGGTTTCTTCGGTCTCGGTAATCGTCAATGTATTCACGTAGGGTTTGCGATAAGCTGCCACCAATTTTTGTCGCATGAGCTAACATGGAGGCTAAGCCCGATATGTCCTTCAAACCGGTCCGAGTGACTAGGTCCTGAAATGCATCAGACATCTCAAACCCAGCTTTAATTTTGACGCATACCGTATCTAATTCATCGGCCAAATCTGGGTGTGATATGACCAACTCATCGGCAACACGACGCAGAGCGGCGTTAAAACCGAGACCAGATTCAGTACATACCACCAGCAAATCAAGAGCATCAGGGACGCCAGCTCGCATTTTAGACTGACGCTTGTCTGCCAATCGGTTTAATCCAATATTCGGTAAATAGAGACCCACAGCCACACTCGCTATCATCCAAAGCTCCAAATTAGACATCTCTGGACGCAGGAAATACAGCATCGCTGCAATGGCACCACCAACAATCAACGCAATCCCTTTTATTGCATAGAAGATATTCAATGCTCCAGCATCGTGATACCCCGCATGCATCAGGCGATGCCTGACACTTTCCCGCTCTTTACCACTACTCGGTGCTATTATTGGTGCCAATGACTCCAGTGTGTTTTCCAAGCGTTTATTGCCCTGTGTACCTAACGACCTATTGTCACCCTTAAGCGTGTCTAGCTTATCTTGCAAAGGTTTACGTGTTCCAACAAGCAAGACCGATACAGTCAAGACTACAAGCATCGTCGAGACTAAGGTCAACGAGAGAAAAATCGTCTGCTCGTTGAGTGTTACACTCTCCAGCCAACTCATTATCGTCTCCATATTACACCTCAAAATTCACTATCTTTCTGATCCACAGGGAGCCAACGCATAAGCTAATCACCCCATAAATAATCAGTGAAGGGGCTCGTGGATCAGTCAAAAGAGGATCGACATAATGTGGATGCATCAGGTACATCACAACGAACAGTACAAAGGGCGAAAGCACCAAAATCCATGCAGATAAGCGGCTCTCGGCAGAGATAGTCTTGATTTTTCGTGCCAGCTTGAAGCGTGCGCGTAAGATCCGGCTTACCTTCTCCAAGTTCTCTGACAGATTGCCACCGGTCTCTTTTTGCAACAACACCGCGCTTGAGAAAGCCAACATTGACACCGTTGGGGTACGTTCTGCCATCTGCATAATGGCCAGTCGCATGTCATAGCCGTAGTTCAGAAGGTTAAAGGTGTTGGTAAACTCGGGTCCGAGAGGGGGTGGCATCTCTCTTCCCACCTCTCCAAACGCCTGGCTGATCGGCTGGCCCGCCTGCAACATCCGGCGCATGATATCTAGTGCCTCAGGAAGCTGATTCTCAAACTCTGCTAATCGCTGACTGGTCTTGTGTTGGAAAAAGAAATGGATACAAGCCCAAACCAAACCAAATGCAGCCAACGAAATGTAAATAGGCTGTTTGAATATCACCATAACGGCAGCGAGCGACGTTGAAACTACCAAACCAACAAACACAACAAATGACAAGCTCCAGCTGAACCCAGAGAGTTCAATCGACTTCTTAAGAGAGGCTAGAAACTTAAAAGAGACAAGCTTCCTATCGAGTGGCGTAAGCTCTTTGAGGTAATGCTCGTTAAGCAAAGAGGTTGTCTCATCATCTAAATCAGTCTGAGACGCTTTTAATCGTTTAGTCAGTTCCTTGTGGCGAACTTTATTGCCCGCCGCAGGCAGTATCAAGGCCTGTGAAATAAAGACTACAGCAAGGAACAGAAGGAAAAAAAAGTAGCCCGCGTCTTGTGTTTCAGTCATGACAGCCCCCTACGAATTGCGCTCGTTAAACAGTTCATACGGCACATCCAAGCCACGTTTTACTAGCTGATCATGGCAATCTGGAACGATGCCCATGGCGGTATAATCACCGATCACATTACCCTCAGAATCAACACCTTGACGCTTAAAGCGGAAGATCTCTGACATGGTGATAATTTCGCCTTCCATACCGTTGATCTCAGAAATACTAACCATGCGTCGCTTCCCATCCTCTTGACGCTCCATCTGAACGACTAGGTGGATTGCTGAAGCAATCTGCGAGCGCAGGTTCTTAGTGGACATATTCCAGCCCGCCATAGAGAACATGTTTTCAACTCGGCTCAACGCATCCCTTGGAGTATTGGCGTGAATGGTGGCCAAAGAGCCATCATGGCCGGTGTTCATAGCAGCAAGCATATCAACGGCTTCTGCACCACGTACCTCACCAAGAATAATTCTGTCTGGTCGCATACGAAGACAGTTCTTGACCAAGTCACGCTGGGTGATTTCCCCTTTCCCCTCAAGGTTGGCTGGGCGAGTTTCAAGTCGAACCACATGCGGCTGCTGAAGTTGTAGCTCTGCAGAGTCTTCAATGGTCACGATGCGTGCCGCCTCGGGGATAAAGCCTGAGAAAATGTTCAATGTTGTGGTTTTACCTGAACCGGTACCGCCAGAGATCAAGATATTGAGCTCTCCTTGAACAGCAGCATCAAGAAAGCGCGCCATCTCTTTCGACAGGGAGTTGTAGCCAAGCAGGTTATCCATGGTCAGTTTATCAACCGCAAAACGGCGGATAGAGACGGATGGACCATCGAGGGCTAGAGGGGGAATAATGGCGTTAACACGCGAACCATCAAGCAGGCGAGCATCCACCATTGGGGAGGCCTCGTCGATACGACGGCCAACCTGGCTGACGATACGGTCGATAATGTTACGTAAGTGGCGGTCATCTAAGAAGGTATAGAGAGTGCGCTCAAGCTTACCATGACGCTCCACGTACACACTTTTTGGACCGTTAACCAAAATATCAGAAACGGTTGAGTCATTGAGCAGCGGCTCAAGAGGCCCAAGGCCAAACACCTCGTCCTCGATCTGTTGAATAATACGCTTGCGGCCCTCGGCGCTGAGCACATGAGTTTGGTCCGCTGCCATTAGCTGTACAGTCGCCTCATGAAGGTCTTTTTTCGCTCGCTCCGTTTCTAGGCTGGCCAACAAACCAAGATCAAGTGTTTCAAGCAGTTTCTTGTGATAAAAATGCTTAATCTCTTGTTCCTGCTCTTGCTGCTGAAGCACCTTTTGAACGGCGTTTTTTTGCGCTTGTACCTCTTTCTCACTCAGTTTCGACTGAGTAGCCTGAGTCGGCAGGGACTGTACGACACCCTTATCTAAAGTGGCCTCATCTCGTGTGCTTTGTGCTATCACATCCGCTGTGGCTAACTTATCCTGCAACTCAGGGTTAATCGCTTTTCTCTTGAAAAACATAATATTCCCCTAGCTTTGTTTAGGTAAACAGACGTTTAATCCAACTCTGTTTTTCATCTTGTTTTGGCATCATGGTGTGTGCAAACTCCTTGACTCCCTTGGAAATCGCACTGTTGCTTTTCACGTCAATCAAAGGTTTGCCCAAGTTAGCACTCTCTATTGCCACCTTAAAATCGTTGGGTATTAAGTGCAGGTCACAACCATTTACTGTTGCCTCCATGTCCTTAATACTTATCTCGCCGCGCTTTTCATAACGATTGACCACGACCTCAATCTGCGAGGTTTGGATACCAAACTCGTAAGACAGCTGCTTTATCATCCGGCTGGCATTTTTGATAGAGACGAGATTCTGCTGGGCGACAACATAGGTTTTGGTCGCAGGGGCCAGTACATTGGCAAACAAGCGATCCATACCACGCGACATGTCAACAATAACGAACTGATAGTACTCACGTAAAACAGGCAGAAGCTTACGCAGTTGTGGGGCTTTTTCGTAGTTATCATGGCTATGATCATGATCAAAAGCCAACACGTGCAGTCCTGAAGAGTGCTTGGTGACCAGTCCTCCGAGTGAACTTTCATCAATGTCACCCACTTGAGCAATGGCATCGGCAAGGCTGTACGATGAACTAACGTTCAAGTAGTCCTCTATCACCCCAAACTGCAAGTCTAAATCGAGCAATAGCACCTGCTCTGGGTGATAAGCTGCAATTTCAAGCGCGGAGTTCAGTGCCAAGGTTGAAGCGCCGCTGCCACCTTTACTATTGATAAACACAATAAACTCCCCCATCTGGCGGCGACTCAGTTTTTCGTCTGCAACCCCCTTTAGAATGGGAAAAAAATCGATCAGGTGTGACTTTGAAGAAAGGAAGTCCGCCGCACCTAGCTTAAGTGCCACGCGCAAAGAGCGATTGTCCTCCTCGTCACCAAAAACAATCAGTGACGCCTCATTGCCCTCCGGTACAATCGGGGTCTCCGAGTTTTGCAGCTCCACCACGCGCTGAGCCCAGTGCTCACCAGTCTCAACAAAAATGATGTCCGGTGGTGCCAGTTTCGATAGTTCAACCAAGCTCACGTTCATCAGTGACACCGAATCACAATGAATGTTGTCGCACTTTTTCAGTTGCGTGGTGATGTGGTTGAGAAATGACTCACTCATATAGAAAACCCAAACCACAAGATTGGTTCTCAGCCTCGGGCGCTCATCCGCCTCAGTCGTCAGCTTTAGTGCCTCTCCCATAACTCACTCCTCATCCTTACACAACGCTCAAAAATGCGACTTGGGGCTTGAGGTGGCTCCGACCTCTAAAACCCCGGCGCACATGTTGTGCGCCTTGATTACCACTGCTTAATCGCTCGAGAAGCCGTCAACAAATTGACTGTCACTTCCCTGCAGATCAGCATCCTGTTTCCCGGTATACACTTGGTAAGCTCCTTCCATTCGCTCACCGCTTCCGGTTGGGATAACTCCCAGATTTTCACTGGTCGCGCTGGGGTTATAAGTTTGCTCAGCGCGAAGTTTTGCCACGTGACTGCCGAGCGGGGCCTGGTTGGCACACCCCAGCAGTAGCCCTAATAGGCTGCATACGACTATGATTGGTTTCATCCTGATTCACCCTATAAACTGTGTCCAAAAGAACCTTCGGTACCACCTTTCGAGTTCTCAATTACTGAGCCTGAAGAAGATGATGTACTCGAAGCTGACCGTGATCCTGCTTCGGTATCAATATTTGCTCCGCGACCAAGGAGGTAATACTCAAAGTCATTCGGCTCAACAAATGCGTCGGTTGGCAAAGTAATGCGACTGCGATCAACGGGCTTCGCTAGGCGAGGTGTAACTAAAATGACCAACTCCGTCTCGCCAGAGATATATTCTTGGCTATTGAACATCTGCCCAAGTACTGGAATGTCACTAAATCCGGGCATTTCATCGATCACATCGCGAACGTTTTCACTCAACAGCCCTGCAATCCCTATGGTCTGTCCATCAGCGAGCTCGAGTGTCGATGAGGCGCTACGACGGGTAATAGGAGGAATCACATAGGTACCGTTAGTGCCACCTGGTTGCAGGGTGAGAGAGCTAGAGTTTGCAATCTCACTGACGTCGACCGCTAGGTTAAGGTTGATCTTTTGGTCACTTAGAATCGTTGGGATAAATTTCAATCCAACGCCGTACTCTTTGTATTCGATAGTAATACCATCATCATCAGGTACCGGGATGGGAAACTCTCCACCTGCTAGAAACTCGGCTTTAGAGCCACTCAGCGCGGTGAGGTTAGGTTCTGCCAGCACCTTGGCCGTACCATTTTGCTTGGCAATATCCAGTGCAAAGGTAAATAATGTGTTGCTATCGATAAACGAGCCAAGTAGCCCCGTGTCTTGAATGGTGGGCGGATTAAGGATTGGTCCGAGTCCACCTAATAATGCGCCGCCAGCAGAGGTCGCTCCAAATGAAAAACTGCCGTTGTCCTGGAAAAAGTTAAAATCGGCATCAAAGCGTCTCACCAAGCTGCGCTGCACCTCTGCAATCGTCACCTCTAACATGACCTGTTGAGCACCGCCTATCGTCATCAGGTTTATGACCCCAGTCTGATCGACTTGGGTGCTTAAAGACTCATTTTCCTCATCTGCGGTTTGCCCTGCTGCGTAGGTTTCTGCGATGCGCAACGCCATACTCATTGCCGCTTGATTCGTTACTTGGCCGCTCAAGACTAGACGGTTCTGTGCGCTATGTACCTCGATAGACTCATTAGGTAAAAACTCAAACAGTTTCGATTTGAGACTATTTAGGTCATGGGTAACCTGAATATTCACCGACTCAATCAAGCGCCCTTGGCTGTCCCAGGCCATTAGGTTAGTCGAGCCAAGTTTCTTACCGATTAGGAATAGCTCGTTGGACTTTAACATCACAATATCAAGCACCTCAGGATCTCCGAGCGAGACCTTTTTCGCTTTACCCGCAAGGTTGATTTGAATCGATTTGTGATGAGGAACGGTGATCGTTTGTCCCGTTTGGCTGGTCGCCGCAATGCTGCTACTACTCATAACTAACAGCGCGAACAGCAAGGATATTATTTTATTCATGTGTCACACCTTAGTTGCTTACTCGAACATTGGAAGATTCTGTGCCCTTGATGATAGTGACGCTTGGGGCAACATAGCGCTTTCTTGCCACTGGCTTGTAGTCATCGTGCGGGTTTCTCAGCGCCAGCTGAATGTCACCTTTGTTTTGAGCAGTCAATAATTTTTCTGCTTCAATCGGGGTGACCTCAAGCGTAACAGCTCGCACTATTACTGGTTTGTTATCATCGGTTTTGGCTGTTTGGTCGACCGCCAGGACTTTGATGTCGCGTAAAATAGTTGAGGTGTTGGCTGATGTTTTTGAGTAATTCACGGTATTCAAAACATCGACCTTATTACCCGGCAAAAGAAAGCCCGCCACACCGATTACATCATTAACCCGGATCGTTACCGCACGCTTATTCTCAGGGATTAGCGCTGCTAAGGTCGACCCTTCTCCAGGTCGGGCTACGCGAGACTTGATTACGATTTCCTGGGCAAAAATTGTGGTATCAGCAATCTGACCAATTAATTGTTCCTCTGACGGGTACTGCTCCTCACTACGCCAGTCTTTCTCGAGCAATCGGGTGGTTAAGTGCTGGCTTGAAATCACTGTACCAGCTGGGATTTCCTGAGCAGCAACCACAACAGGCTCACGCTCGACCACCTCTACCTCTACTTGCGGCTGCACTTGTCTATCCATCCATTTTTTGGCAAAAAATACCGCTGCTAATCCCAAGACGATCGACAGTAGGAAGATTAAAAATAATTGACTCCGGCTCATTGGGCGCCTCCTTGCTCATTTTTTTCAGCCGTAAAGTAGACCTCCCAAGCTGTCGCCAAGATCTCTGGTGTAATCACGTTCGCTACCTCTTCAAAGGCAATAATGTCACTACTAATACCAACCAAGTCTTTGGGTAGGCAAGGGTAATAGCTAACCCCACGCTGGCGATGCAGCGAGAGCAGCTGTGTTACTGTATTTTCATCAATTGTCAGCGATTTGTTCTGCGCGACCTCTTGCCATAGTGCAAGGTAGTCATGCTGCTCTAAAGGCTTGAATTGAATCTTGTAACCCAAGCGACGTAAAAACGCTGGGTCGCCAATGACGTCGGGATCGAGGTTAGTCGAGAACGCCAGTGTTAAAATAAATGGAATGGTCATCTGCTGACCGTTAGGTAATGAGAACTGATCGAAGCAGTACTCCATCGGAATGATCCAGCGGTTGAGTAGCCTTTCAACTGACATCGCCTGACGACCCAAATCGTCTATCACCAACACGCCGTTGTTGGCCATCATCTGGAGAGGGGCTAACCATACTCGGTTGTGACCGCTGTGATTGACCTCGAGCATATCCATGGTCAGCTCTCCGCCCACCTGGATATTGGGCCGCGAGCAGCGCGCCCAGCGGCGGTCAAACTGCTCTTTGAACACCACACTATCCCTATGACAACCATCGTCCAACACGGTATGATGCTGGGTCGACATGACCTTAATGATGTTTCCTGAGGCATAGACGGAATAGGGAATAAAAACTGACGAGTCCAAAGAAGCTAGGATTTTGCTCGCAACAAAGGTCTTGCCTGTCCCTGCATCTCCATAAAGTAGTAGTGCCCGGCCAGAATTTAATGCTGGCCCGAACAGACTAATGATACGTTCTGCTCCATAAACGTCCTTGAGTGCACTAGAGACCGCCGTTCTCGAGATCTGATTCAATCTTACGTCTTGGGCCTGTACCATCTCCTCATACTGTATTGCTGAAACGGGCGCTGGTCCGATGTAAGCGTCTTGAGCAAAACAGTTGTCTGCTGCGGCCATACCCGCTTCTGATAAGGCGAAACGTACATGCCCCAAGCTCTGGTGCAGAGGAGATACGCCATCAGCTTGATACACCTCGACCAATGCTTTGCGCTTGAGGTCAGCCAATATCTCATCAACTAAATGGCTATTTAGCCCAATGGCGCGTGTCAGCTCCATTGCGTCCGACTTAGGGTATGCCGAAAGTATCTTGAGCATCAGGTTATCTAGAACGACTCTTGGGATATCCACCTCTTTGAACGAAGTGGGTACAGCCGGTACTGGCGCATCCACCGCCTTAAAGGTTACCGCTCCTGCTGTGCCTGAAATTGCCTCTGTCATCCATGCCCCCTAAATAAAGTAGTTATGTAATGCAAGGCCAACCACCACCACGGGAGCAAAAGGCATCAGTGCTTTTTTCTTGCTGTGTCCCTTAAGTGACGCACTCACGATTGCAGATCCGATGACGTGCTGTGCTAATGACACGTCGCTACGTTGCTGCGCGAGATTAAACACTTGCTTTTGAACCCAGTAAAAACACCCTACAACGACTGTTGCAACACACACCCAATACAATGCAGAGCCGATGCTTGTCCAGCCAACGAAACAGCCAAACGCTGCCATTAGCTTGACGTCACCTGGAGCCATCATTTTGAGTAAGTGCAGAACCAGCGCTCCCGCAAAGACCACAACTCCGCAGCCGGCCGCTGCCAACACGCTGCCTACGTCATGGGTCTGAGCCCAGTGCTGGGTCAGTGAGGCAACAATCAGCAGAAGCACTAGCTGGTTGGGAATTCTATTTTCCCGCGCATCGAAGGTGCCTATCAGCACCCACAGGGTCCAGCATACGATTGATAAATACATTATCTGTCTTCCATAACGATAAAGAGTCCAAAAGCTTTTAAGCCATATAGATAGGTTGATTTTGCAAACGACTATGTAAGTGCTTTAAATAATCGCCTCTAAAATCAGATATCTTTGTAGCCATTTCTATGCGAAAGGATGAGCGGATAGAGGGGGGGGCATGTGAACGTTGAGATTCGCGGCACTGCCCCCACAGAGTGGTACTTACTCGCTATTGCATCCTTGCTCTTCCCTTAACTCAAATGAGTCTATGAAAATACGTCGTCTAATTCGGTGTTTAGCAGAGTTCCCCAATCAAGGAAGACAACCCCTAGCGCTGTAACCAATAGCCCCGCACCGACGACATACTCAACGACCGAGAGCCCTTGCTCATTCTGAATAAATTTCAGAATGCTTGCTGCTAAATTACGCATGTCGCTCTCTCCGTCTGTCGCTTTGTTCCTAAGAGAATACGTTGTCTAGCTCGGTATCCAACGTAGTACCCCACTCACCAAATACAACACCAATCGCAGTAACCAGAAGACCGGCCCCAACGACGTATTCCACCACTGATAGACCTTCTTCGTCCTGCATAAACGCTTTGATATTGTTAATCATGTTGTTCATTTTACTTTCTCCTTGCTGAGTGAATGTTTATGAGAATACGTTGTCTAGCTCAGTATCCAAAGTGGTGCCCCACTCACCAAATACCACGCCAATCGCAGTAACAAGCAGGCCTGCTCCTACCACGTACTCCACAACCGAAAGGCCCTCTTCATCTTGCATAAACGTTTTAATGCTAGTTACTAGGTTAAACATATCACTCTCTCCCTTATGAATATTGCACCGTACCAACCGAGGCACGTTGCGCTGTGATTAAGTGATAATTTAGGAGCGAATAAACTTTGGAGTTAGGACTTTCTTGATTATTTCTGGTACTTTGTTGTCATAAACAATAGTGTATAAGATCTAAATCAATAGCTTACATCAATATTTTCATATGAAACGCTCGCTATAATCCCAGATATAAGAAACTCATTTTTAGATTATAAATTCATGATATTAATAGCTATTAATTATTTAATCAGGAATAAATAACTTTTATTTTACCGTACAACATAAAAATCCTATTCCAAGTGTTGAGACTAAGTCTTTTTGTCTATTTTCAGTCTTAATTCAGTCAAGGTTTAATTAGAAAGTACTACCTGAATCGTTAAAAACTGTTCATTTTCACTCCTTAGACACCGCTCAGGTTTACACGCCTGTTGAGCGATCCTAACCTTATATCATACAGACAAGAGGTTGATTTCTAGGGGAGTGGATGGACAATTTGCATAAAGGTTATTGGCTGGGAGCTAGCAGCTCTGGGGTTCCTAGCGCGATTAGAAATGATCTGCAGTTTCATTTTCAGCTTGTTGAGCTTGGCGGGGATATCTCAGTACTCAGCGAGCCTGATGTCTACTATTGCTTCTTCTACCTCGAGGGCCAACATCAGCTTGAGTTGCTCCAGTCTGCATTGCGTCTGTGTAAAAACCTTAATAAGAAAGTCATCCTAATCCACTCTGGCTCTGTGAGCTCCCTTGTCACCTCAGGATCTAAGTATATCTACTCGGCATTCAATACAGCCTCGAGAGACTCTGCCAAGTGGGCGGCAAACCTTAGTACGAATTTAAACCGTGATTATCTTGATCTTGCGTTTGATACGGGGGATGCAACAGAGACAATCATCCCATCGAGTTCGCCAGAGATCGACAAGGTAGTACGCTTTATCAACAACAACCTTCCTAATGCAATACGGGAGGAACACCTCGCAGAGCAGTGCCATTACTCAGTAACCTATTTTTCTAAGTTGTTTCGCAAAACAATGGGGGTGAGCTTTCGCGACTACGTGGTTGAAAAGCGTATCGGGATGGCAAAGCAGATACTGATAGAAGACCGCAAGTCAAAAATTGCCTCCGTTGCCTATCGGTGCGGATATAAAGACGTGTCGTATTTTTCGCGAATATTTAAGAAAAAGACCGGTCTGACACCAGCGGGCTACCGACAACAATACTGAAGATAATCACTGAGTTGCGTTTCTACTTTTTGCACACCTATGCTACGGTTAACATTACATTAACATCCATCGATTCAGTAAATTAATCACACTAAACGATGGCCATGCATAAAAAGTGGAGCGCCAATAATGAGTCAGCCCAGTAACGCTATTCAAACATCGTGTACCCTTCCCCCGCCCAACGAATTGATCCTAAAGTGGGCCCAAGAGCGCCCCGATGAGGTGTACCTAAAGCAGATCATTAACCGACAGTTTGTCGAGTTTACCTTCTCTGAAGTTGCAGACAAGGCATTGCGATTGGTCACTGCACTGCAGCAGCTTGGGGTGAAACCCGGTGATAGAGTTGCCCTGATATCAAAAAATTGTGCTGAATGGTTTATTTGCGATCTTGCCCTGATGCTGGGTGATTTCGTCAGTGTCCCTATCTTTCCAACCGCCGCCGCTGACACGATTGACTACTGTATAACTCACAGTGAGAGTAAGGTGGTGTTGGCTGGAAAGCTCGATGACCCTGCTGAGACGCAACAAGTCCTAGACAGTAAAGCCGAGCTGATATCCATCGCCTTACCCTATGACACCGCCCCTACATGCCAACATCAACTCAACGACCTAATCACTAACCATCAACCCAGTGAACTTAGAGCAGAGCACCATGATGATAAAGTCATGTCTTTAGTGTACACCTCGGGAACATCCGGACTGCCTAAAGGCGCGATGCTGACTTATGGGGCCTTCAGCTGGTCAGTCGAGCAACTCAAAACTCTTATAGGAATTGAGCCGAGCGATCGACTTTTCTCTTACCTACCACTGGCCCATATCACCGAGCGTGTGTACATTTTTGGCTCATCCATCGCTGGTGGCGTCACCACCGCATTCCCTGAATCCTTGGACACCTTTATCCAAGATGTCAAAATGCACCGACCGACCTTATTTATCTCGGTACCTAGGCTTTGGACCCTGTTTCAACAACGTATTCAAGACACCTTGCCACAGAAAAAACTCGCAATCTTACTCAAAGTGCCCTTCATTAATAACATCATCAAGCGAAAAATTGCCGATGGATTGGGGCTGGATCAGGCGCGTGTACTCGGCTGCGGCTCTGCCCCTGTCTCTCCTGCGCTGCTCGAGTGGTATCACAGCGTTGGACTGAATATCACGGAGGCGTGGGGCATGACCGAATCGTTTGCCTATAGCACACTCAATTACCCATTTCGTGCTGACAAGATAGGCTCGGTGGGGCAAGCAGGGCCTGGTATTGAACTGAAAATTGCCGATGATGAAGAGATCTTGGTGAAAGGACTGGGCTTGTTCTCAGGCTATTACAAAAACGACCAAGCCTCCAGAGAGTCATTCGATGAACAAGGCTGGTTGCATACCGGCGATATCGGCTTCATTGATGAAGAGGGCTTCTTGACCATTCAAGGGCGTAAAAAGGACACCTTCAAAACCGCCAAGGGTAAGTTCGTGGCTCCAGTGCCTATTGAGAAGAAGCTAGTCGAATACAGCCGAGTCGAGATGCTATGCCTGATTGGTTCAGGGCTACCCGCCCCGGTATTACTCGTCGTTCCGCATGCCTTCCCTAACTTCGATAAGGCCAGATACGAAGCAAGCTCACATAAGGTCATCGCCAAGATGAACGCGCAGCTCGAGTCCCATGAACAAATCAAGGGTGTATTAATGATCAAAGAGCCCTGGAGCATCGCCAACGGCATCCTAACCCCAACCCTAAAAATAAAACGCCACGAGCTAGAGAAAAAATACCACCAGATCGGTCAAGACTGGCCGAAAGGCGTGCTTGTTCAATGGGAAGAAGATCTTAAATAAAGGTGCGAGGTCCGGGGACGCTTCGCTACGGGGAGCGAGGGGCTGATCACGCGCGGTGACTACTCGCACCTCAGAACGAAGTGTGACTCGAACCTCGCACCCTGAAGGCACCTCGGAACGAAGTGTAACCCGAACCCCGCCCCTGAAAAAAAGCGCTGCCCCAAAAAAATAAAAAGCCCCACCGGAAAACCGATGGGGCTTTTTTTAAGCTATTAAGCGTTTAAAAAGAATTACTTCTTCTCGTTGCGCTCTTTAACTTCTGCGATTACTTGCTCAGCAACGTTCTGTGGACACGGTGCGTATTGACCGAATTCCATAGAGAACTGACCACGGCCAGAAGTGATAGTACGTAGGTGACCGATGTAGCCGAACATCTCTGATAGAGGTACGTCAGCTTTAATACGAACACCAGTAGTACCAGCTTGCTGGTCTTTGATCATACCACGACGACGGTTAAGGTCACCGATTACGTCACCAACGTTGTCTTCTGGAGTGAACACGTCAACGTTCATGATTGGCTCAAGAAGTTGCGCGCCAGCTTTTGGCATAGACTGACGGAATGCGCCTTTAGCAGCGATTTCGTAAGCGATTGCTGATGAGTCAACTGCGTGGAAGCCACCGTCGAACAGCTCAACTTCAACGTCTAGCGTTGGGAAGCCAGCTAGAACACCGTTGTCCATCATGCCTTCGAAGCCTTTCTCAACTGCAGGCCAGAATTCCTTAGGAACGTTACCGCCAACAACTGAAGAAGAGAACGTGAAGCCAGAGTTTGGCTCACCTGGTTTGATGCGGTAGTCGATTTTCGCGAACTGACCAGAACCACCAGACTGCTTCTTGTGCGTGTAGCTATCTTCAACTGGTTGAGTGATAGTTTCACGGTAAGCTACCTGAGGAGCACCTACTTCTAGCTCAACGCCGTAAGTACGCTTAAGGATATCTACCTTGATGTCTAGGTGAAGTTCACCCATACCTTTCAGGATAGTTTCGCCTGACTCTTCATCAGTCTCAACCTGGAATGATGGATCTTCTGCAACCATCTTACCGATAGCGATACCCATCTTCTCAGTAGAACCTTTGTCTTTTGGAGATACAGCAATTGAGATTACTGGCTCTGGGAAGATCATTGGCTCAAGAGTACACTCGTGCTTAGGATCACATAGAGTGTGACCAGTTTGAACGTTCTTCATACCAACTACAGCGATGATGTCACCAGCTTGTGCTTCAGTTAGCTCGTTACGCTCATCTGCTTGCATCTCAACCATACGGCCGATACGCTCAGTTTTACCTGTAGCAGCGTTAAGAACAGTGTCACCCTTCTTCATAACACCAGAGTAGATACGGATGAACGTTAGTGCGCCGAAGCGGTCGTCCATGATCTTAAACGCTAGTGCACGTAGTGGCTCTTCTGCAGAAACAGTTGCAACTTCACCAGTTGGCTCACCAGTTTCTTTGTCAGTTAGAGGCTGAGGATCAACTTCTGTTGGCGCTGGTAGGTAATCTACAACAGCGTCTAGTACTAGCTGAACACCCTTGTTCTTAAATGCAGAACCACAGAATGTTGGGAAGAATGCTAGGTCACGTGTACCTTTACGGATACAACGCTTGATGTCTTCGATAGAAGGCTCTTCACCTTCCATGTAAGCTTCCATTAGGTCATCGTCTTGCTCTACAGCAGTCTCGATAAGCTCTTCACGGTATTGCTCTACGTCGTCAACCATGTCCGCAGGAACATCTTGAACTTCGTAGTTTTCTGGTAGACCAGAGTCATCCCATACGTAAGCTTTACGGCTTAGTAGGTCAACAACACCAACGAAGTCGTCTTCGCGACCGATTGGTAGAACCATTACTAGTGGGTTAGCCGCTAGTACGTTTTTAACTTGACCAACAACGTTAAAGAAGTCTGCACCCATACGGTCCAGCTTGTTTACGAAGATGATACGAGATACTTCTGATTCGTTAGCGTAACGCCAGTTAGTTTCTGACTGAGGCTCAACACCGCCAGAACCACAGAATACACCGATACCGCCATCAAGTACTTTAAGAGAACGGTATACTTCTACTGTGAAGTCAACGTGTCCAGGAGTATCGATAACGTTTAGACGGTGACCGTTCCAGAAACAGCTTACAGCAGCTGACTGGATTGTAATACCACGCTCAGCTTCCTGATCCATGAAGTCAGTTGTAGATTCACCATCGTGAACCTCACCAGTTTTATGGATTTGGCCTGTTAGCTTCAGGATACGCTCAGTGGTAGTTGTTTTACCCGCATCAACGTGCGCGAAAATACCAATGTTTCTGTATTTCGATAAATCTGCCATTGTCTTACTCTGTTAATAAGGTATAAAGTGCGCGCAGAGTATATCACATTCGGTTAAAACTCATAGCCCTGCGAGCCGTTGGGTGAAAAAAAAGTTACACAGTCGATTGGGACCGTGCATTTCATATCTCTGGTAGGTAAAGCTAGGTGAAATTTTGCGTTTCCACAACTATCACTCTCACCTAGCACTGTATATGTGGGCAGGGTCGCTCACTAAAGCTCGTCAAATGCCGTGATAGCCTCCGAAAGCTTCTTTACCCCGTGAATCTGCATGCCCTCAATTCCGCCCTTTGGCATATTCGCCGCAGGGACGATGGCTTTTTTAAAGCCGTGCTTAAAGGCTTCATTAAGTCGCTCTTGACCGCTAGGCACTGGGCGGATTTCGCCGGCCAAGCCTACCTCACCAAAAACCACCACGTCTTTTGGCAAAGGTCTATCTCTAAAGCTAGATAGTAATGCCATGACGAGCGCTAAGTCAGCACTGGTTTCTGTCACCTTCACGCCACCGACAACGTTAACAAATACATCTTGGTCCGCCATCTGTAAACCACCGTGCTTATGCAGTACTGCCAGCAGCAAGGATAAACGGTTCTGCTCAAGACCCACCGCAACACGGCGCGGATTGGCCAGTTGTGAATAGTCCACCAACGCCTGGATCTCTACCAATAGTGGACGCGTGCCTTCCCACACCACCATTACCGAGCTACCCGAGGTTTCCTCTTCTCCGCGTGATAGGAAAATAGCAGAAGGGTTACTCACCTCTCGCAGGCCTTGCCCCGTCATAGCAAATACGCCTAACTCATTGACCGCGCCAAAGCGGTTTTTGTGGCTGCGCAGGGTGCGAAAACGACTGTCGGCGCCACCATCGAGCAGCACTGAGCAATCGATAATGTGCTCGAGTACCTTAGGACCGGCCAACGTGCCATCTTTAGTCACGTGGCCGACAATAAATACCGCGACATTGTTCTGTTTGGCATAACGCGTCAATGCGGTTGCTGCCTCACGCACCTGGGCCACACTGCCCGGCGAAGACTGCACATCCGCAACATGCATCACCTGAATCGAGTCGATCACCATCAAACGCGGCTGCTCTTTTTCGGCGATCTGACAGATGCGATCGACGTTAGTTTCTGAGAGCATCTTCAGGTTGTCTTTCGGCAGGCCTAGGCGCGAAGCGCGCAGTGCCACCTGCTGGAGCGACTCCTCGCCCGTGACATACAGCGTTGGCATTTGACTGGCGAGGGTACACATAGTCTGCAGCAACAAGGTGGATTTACCAGCGCCTGGGTTACCGCCAATCAATATCGCGGCACCCGGCACGACACCGCCGCCAAGCACCCGATCGAGCTCTTTAAAGCCACTACTGAAACGCGGCACTTCCTGCAAGTCGATCTCCGCCAGCGTTTGTACTTGGGCATCGTTGGTTGCGCCAGCATAACCCGACAGGCGCTCGTTACGCGCCACTGTTGGTGATGCGGCAAGTCGCACCTCCGCAATTGTGTTCCATGCGCCGCACGCATTGCATTGCCCTTGCCAGCGCGGAAAGTCTGCGCCGCAGTCATTACACACGTAGGCGCGTTTTGCCTTAGCCATAGCTACCTATTTGATAAATTTGAGAAATTCATTGATACTAGCGAAGTGCCACATAAAAGGTGCACCGTTACGGATTAACGGTCTCATTTCGATAGATTTGATGAATAGGAAGTCTAACAAAAAATCATGCAGCAAGCTGAAATTCTTTCCATCGTTAACCGCCTAATTCCTGCTTACCAATCTGCAGACTTTGAGCAAGTGCTGTGTCAAGTGGCAAGCGAATACTCTCCGTCGACCCGGTTACTGGTCAAAATGGAGCTCAAACGGCTGATGGCGCCTTGTACCAAAAAGATCGACTTACGCGGTCGAGTCCAGGGTGAGTGTCGCCAATTCTCTCTCGATGGCATTGATCACTGGCTAGATGACGTGGCCTTTAATGCCTATAACAAAAACGTCGCCCGCTTTGGTCGCTATACAGAGGGCGTATGGGAAGCGCTGATCAACACCCACAACAGCTACCGGGTGATGAATCAAAAGCAGCCCTCCTCCGTTCAAGCTAATGCCCCGAAGTATCAATATCGAGTCGAGCCGCTCCAGCTAGGCTATGACCTAAAACGCAAAGAAAACCGCCTCAAGGTTGGCTCACAGATAGAAATCACCTTATCTCGTGGGCAATTAATCCACGCGACGACCGTCGACTTGTCTGCCTCTGGCGCCAAACTCAAGGTTCCGGCTGCGTTCAACTATAAATTGGGGGAATTTGTTGAGATCGTGTTCACCGAATTGAATCATAACTCCAAGCTCAAAGACATCAATCAGGCCTTAAGTTATCGCGTGGTCGGTATTGATGATTGCAGTGAGCATGAGGCGATTCGTTATCTGCGCGTGCTCAAGCTATCAGAGAGTGACATCCCCAACCAATTAATCCGCGAAACCTTAGCCAGGTCAGAGCAGCGCTTGCGCCATGATAACCAGGACAAGTTACTGCGTGCGCGGACACGAGGCTTTGAGCACAACTTCCTCAAACACACCGGTAATCTTCCGGTGTTTTTTAGCCAGCATCAACTCAAACTGGTGCTGCAAACCGAGAACAACCAACCGATTTGGCAATACTGGCAAAATGAACGCAATCAAGAGGTGTTAAGCTCTCTATTTCATCCGCAGCGCATGGAAAGGATGGCGCCACAGGGCCTCAGTACATCAAACAATATCCTCTATGCTTTCCAGCATGAACACCAAGGAAAGTTGCTGCATTACTCCATGATGGTGCCCGAGGCGACGCGCGAGGAGCGGCACCTATTTTGGCGCGTTGGCGCTCGCAAGCCTAGTTGGAAGGTCTTTAGGCTGCATATATTCGAGCTTAAGCAAGCGGAGCGAGATGAACTGGCACGACATGCTCAAGAGCTTGGTTTGGTGCAATCAAATACCGCAATTGAGGAGCTAACCCATTGCGGGATCCTACAAGAACTTGGCGATGAGCAAACTGCAAGTGACTACTTACTAACGCAGAAGTCAACCCTGAGTGGGAAGGCCTTGCGCAAGTTTTGCCACCCCAGAGTACCGGGCCATCAAATTCGTTCACTCTACTTCGACGCCTGCAGTCGTCGCAAGGAGCCACGCTACACCCTCAAGTCACCGGTCGTGGTCACCACCCCAGATGGGGAGCAGGTGCGCGGCTTTACCACCGATATCTCTAAGCGCGGATTGGGCGTATTGCTTGAACGCCGGGCCAATTTGGTCGCCCAGCAAGAGTGTGTGGTCAGTTTTACTCAATTGCAGCAATACAAAACAGACTTAGGGCTTGATAAGGTCCTTTATCAAACCGTTCGTGTCTGTCGAGGCGGGCGACAACTGCAGCTAAAGCTGCAACCGGATGACAGCAATCGACGTATTGCGGCCGTATTCGAGCGGATCATCAAGCACAACCTTGATAAGTTGGAGCAGCGTGGAGAGGCCCTGCCGAGCAATCATGTCTTAGAAGGGCTTCACAACATCTTGCTCGATAAGATCGTCACTATCCCGATATTTTATGACAAACCAAAAAATACGCTGCGACCGCGCACTATTGGAGTCAACTATCCTCTGCCGAGCTTCCTGACTCCCTTTACCCGCCTAGAGCAGGGCGAGCAGTTGGTGCTGGATCCGATCTTTAAAGGCAGAACCAATACCCTAATGGCCAGCCCAATGAAGCGTATTGATGGTTATGGTCCACAGTATTTTGAGGTTTACGTGCATGCGATACTGCTCAATGACCGTACCCAACATATCCAAACGCGCTTACTCAGCGAATTCGATAGTCTGCAAGAGCGGTTAACCTTCATCAAGAAAGCCAAGCTTCATGGCGACTTTTATGCCTTCCGACTCAGTGCTGCGCCCGTGTTTAACCCAATCACCAACCTGTTGCGTGACGATATAGAAGAACTGCTGTCGATAAGCCTTGCTCAGGCGCGCACCATTGAGCGCGAGATGCTAGCGATTGTTGGTTATAGTGAGATGGTGGATATTACAGATGAGGTATTGGTGCGCTTGGAGATCACCGATTAGCTCCAAGCGCTTGTGTCACTTTATCCTGAATAATCCAAGTATCCTGAGTAATCCAAGGTTATCTTGTGCGCCAACTCAGTTTACCCTGTTTCGCGTATTGAGCGGAAAGGACACACAATACTCCCCCGAGGCCAAGATGGCGCACAGCGACCTGCGCCTCGCGCTCAACTTTAGGCTTGGCGTGGTAGGCGATGCCAAGCCCCGCAGCCCGCATCATCACCAAATCATTTGCTCCATCGCCGACCGCAATGGTGTTGTGCAGCTCGATATCGTGTTGCTCGGCAAGTTCAAGCAGGATATCAGCCTTGGTTTGGGCACACACCACATCACCAAGCACTTGTCCAGTTAGCTTACCGTCGACGATCTCTAACTGATTTGAACGCGCGTAATCTAATCCGAGCATCGCCTTAAGGTGGTCAGAAAAATAGGTAAAGCCGCCAGAGGCAATCGCAGTCTTCCAGCCAAAGCTTTGCAAAGCAGTCACCAGTTCAACTAAATCAGGCATCAGTGGCAGCTCAGCGCGCACCGCTTGTAAGATAGACTCATCTGCGCCTTGCAGCTTAGCAACACGCTGACGCAGGCTCTGCTCAAAATCAAGCTCCCCCTGCATGGCACGCTCAGTGACCGCCGACACCTCGTCCCCAACACCAGCGAGCTTTGCCAGCTCATCGATACACTCAATCTGAATCGCGGTTGAGTCCATATCAAACACAATCAGGCCTGGCTTAGACAGGTCGGGCACATCATTGAGTGAGGCATACTCCAGTTCTAGCTCATCAAGGATCTGCTTGTGCTCTGGCGTCAAGTTACCACGCATCAAAGCAACCTCATAAGGGCCTACCTGCCAAACGTCGACAATGTGGTTGTATACACCGGTAAAAAAGTCGATGTCTTCCAACTGACGACACGCGAGGAAGCGACCATAAATCAGCCAATTGGCTTTGCTTTTTTCCCATTGTGAGACGTTTCTTACCTCAGGGAAGCGCTTGAGAAGTGAGGTGTGCCGATGAATCGGTAGTTTAGATAACAATTCCATGTCCTTTGTTCCATATCCGTTTGGTCAAACTTACCCTATTGCTTTTTATAAACGCAAGTCTCAATATGACACAATCCCAAATTTTCATGAGCATCGGCAATGAACCAGTCTCTGTTCTCTTTTCGCACGGCACTCAAGGTGATCGGTCTAATTCTACTTACCACTATGGTTATAGTCATTGCTGTCAACAGTCTGCGTATCAGTAAAGAGAATGAGCGTATTCAAGCGAATCAGCTTGAAACGTTGACCAAAATTCTTATCTCTCAGGCTTCGCTGTCCGCGCGCCAAGAAATCGTTAACGACGAGCAGGAGCGCCTGCGCACTCTGACTAACCAACTGGCGCAAGATCGCTTGGTATTTGATGCCAGCGTCTACGACGCAGAGGGTGTGCGCCTGGCCGCCAGCGACAACGCGCAAAGCGTTCGCGAGGCGCTTGGCTTGGATACCCCTTTAGCCACCGCGCGTATCGGTCGCCAACAATTGGTTGAGCCCGTGGTCAACGATGGCGTCATCATCGGCTATGTACGCATCACCTTTGAAACTGGCCGCGTAACAGCAATCTCGGATCACTTCTACCGCAAGAGTGACCGCTACATGTACGGACTCATCGCCCTCAGTTTTGTCTGTGGCATGCTGATGGTGGTTTTACTCCGTCGTAAACCGAAGCAGAAAGCTGAGAACTTGTTGCTTAAAGGACTATAACCTCAGGTGCGGGGTTCGAGGACGAGCGGTGCCCTGCGGGGAGCGAGGGGCACATCTCGCGTGATAAACCACTCGCACCTCGGAACGAAGTGTAACCCGAACCCCGCCCCTAAAAAAAACGGTAGGCCTCAAGCCTACCGTTTTTTTATACCGAGAAAGGATACTTAATCGGTTCGTGTGACTCGTAGCCAATCACTTCGAAGTCGTCTAGGGTTACCCAGGTTTCAAGGTCTTCAAGAGATTTGATTTTTGGGTTGATCTTAAACTGCGGCGCAGCCAGTGGCTCGCGCTTTAGTTGTACATCACGCATCAGCTCAAGCTGATCTTCGTAGATATGTGCGTTGACGATCTTGTGGTACGCCACGCCCGGTTTCTTGCCAGTGATCTGAGCCATGATCGCCAAGAAGACATACACCTGAACCATATTGAAGTTTAGCCCCAGCGGCACATCGCAAGAGCGCTGTGTGCTGTTGAGGTACAGGGTATCACCCAGCAGCGAAAAGTGGTGGCTGTACATACATGGGCGCAAGCAGCCCATGTGGAACTCACCTGGGTTGTAGAAGTTAAGGATCTCACCGCGGTCATCGACACCACGGGTCAAGTCGTCCACTATTTTGCGCAGTTGGTCGATGTGGCCACCATCTGGCTTGGCCCAGGCACGCCCTTGAACACCGTACACACGGCCCATGTCGTCCTCACCTTTACGGTAAGGGTTGTCTAGCCATGCTTGGTTTAGGTTAGCGTTGGCATCCCAAGTTTTGGTGCCCAGCTTGCGAAAATCCTCGGCACTGTCATAACCGCGAATGTAGCCAAGTAGCTCTGCCACTGCCGCTTTCCAAAAGCTCTTGCGTGTGGTGACCAAAGGAAACTGATTGTTCGCGACGTCATAAGTGAGGTCAGCGTTGATGACCGTCAGGCAGCGCTTGCCTGTACGTTCGTTTTCAATCCACTCGCCCTGCTCGACGATACGCTGACATAAGTCTAGATACTGTTTCACGATTCACTCTTTTTTGCCGATTGCTGCTCTGAAAAATGACCGCGCTTGTATGCCCAGGCAATCATCAGTCCACCAATAATAATCATAGGTAGAGACAAGATCTGTCCCATCGAAATAAAGTCACCGAAGAGACCTAAGTGAGCATCCGGCTCTCGCACATATTCCACTAGGAAACGGAAGGTACCATAACCGAGTAGGAAAAGTCCCGAAACTGAGCCAAGCGGGCGTGGTTTTTTAATAAACCAGTTAAGGATAAAGAACAGTACCACCCCTTCCAGGGCCATTTCATACAACTGTGACGGGTGACGTGGCAACGGTCCGCCATTAGGGAATACGACACCCCATGGCGCGTCGGTCACGCGTCCCCACAGCTCACTGTTCATAAAGTTGCCCAGGCGGCCCATACCTAGCCCAAACGGCACTAACGGAGCAATAAAGTCTGCAACACCAAAAAAGGTTCGGCCATTGCGCTTGGCGTACCAGAACATGGCCGCAATCACACCCAGCAAGCCACCATGGAATGACATGCCCCCTGTCCAGACTTGGAACAGGTATAGTGGGTTTTGAATGAACAAGTCAAAGTTATAGAAGAGTACATAGCCGACGCGACCGCCAATGACTACCCCGAGAAAACCAGCAAACAGTAGGTCTGAAACCTGCTCACGCGTCCAACCACTGCCCTTCTTATCCGCACGACGATTAGCCAGCCACAGAGCAAAGGCGAAACCAACCAGGTACATCAAACCATACCAGCGAACAGACAATGGGCCGATGCTAAACAGCACCGGATCAATATTGGGAAAGTCAATAAATCCTTGAGACATAGTTATTTTCTCTAAAAAAATTCAATCAGCATCACGACTTAAACAGCATGATACCCGCTACAAATAATAAAAAAACGGCAAACACCCGCTTTAGCTGCCCTGTGGGCATGGATGTCGCCATCACCGCGCCAATGCGCGTGGTAAACACTGAGACCAATGAAATCGCAATAAGTGCCGGCAGGTAGACATAACCAACACTGTATTGAGGCAGATCCTCAACCCCTATCCCATTAAGGATAAAGCCCAACATCCCGGCGATGGCAATCATACAGCCACAGACCGATGAAGAGCCAACCGCATGACGCATCTCAACACCGTGGCGACTTAAAAATGGTACCGACATCGAGCCGCCACCAATCCCTGCCAAGCTCGATACCACACCAATGACCGAGCCAACGGTCAGTGTAACGGGTTTAGAGGGCATCGAATATGACACCTGACTCCTTGACGAAACAAACATTTGCACAGCCAGCATAAAAACAATCAAGGAGAAGATTTTGGGTAGATAATCGCTGGCGATTAACTCAACCAGGTAGGCCCCGAAAAAGCCACCAAGCACCACTCCGGGCATCAGCCATTTAATCGCATACAGGTCAACATTGCCAAGCTTAAGGTGATTAGCGGCGGAAGAGGCCGAAGTGACAATGATGGTCGCCAATGAGGTGCCCAACGCCATTTGCATCACATACTCAGGGCTTGCGCCGACCAGGGGAAGAAGAAACGTGAGTGCCGGCACCACAATCAAGCCGCCGCCGATGCCTAATAGGCCCGCTAGTGTGCCAACCACTCCACCAAGCAGACACAACACAAGCAAGAATTCAATCGACACTGGGCTTCCTTACAGACAATTAGTGCTTACCAGCACGAACGAAACCGGCAAACTCTTTATACTCAAAGTGACTCAGCATCATATCATAGATGGCTTGTGCATAGGGTTGACTAAGGGCAGTTTCCGCCAATTGTTCTAACTCTTGCTGACTGCTGTGGCACAACAAGTACTTCACCTTTGCCACATTCGAGGTATTCATACTCAACGAGCGATAGCCCATCCCCACCAGCAACAAGGCCCCCATTGGATCTCCCGCGAGCTCACCGCACACACACACGGGGAGCGATACAGATTCACAGATCACATGGATGTGTTTGAGAGCTGAGAGCACCGCTGGATGCATGGTTTCATACAGGGTTGATACCCGACTGTTATTACGATCGACCGCAAGCAAATATTGCGTCAGGTCATTGGTGCCAACGGAGACGAAATCAATCTTCTCTGCCAAATGTGGCAACAGGTACAGCATCGAAGGCACTTCAATCATCACACCGATTGTCGGCCGCTGGATCGGATACAGAGCACTCACCTCGGCAAACGCCTGCTCAAATAACGTAAGAGCATCATCCAGCTCTTGCACATTTGAAACCATGGGCAGCAAGATGCTCAGATTGTCGTTGTTTTGACTGGCACGCAACATGGCACGCATCTGGATCAGAAAGATATCCGGGTGGTCGAGGGTAAAACGGATCCCTCGCCAACCAAGGAAGGGATTCTCTTCCTCAATCGGAAAATAGGGCAACGCCTTATCGCCACCAATATCCAGTGTGCGCATTACAACATTCTTGTTTGGATACGCAGCGAGCACGGCCCGGTACTGCCCCTCCTGCTCCTCTTCAGACGGGAAGCGGTGCTGAAGCAAAAACGAGATCTCGGTACGATACAAGCCAACACCATCAACCCCTTGATTCACCGCGATGCTGCTGTCGGCGCTGAGCCCGGAATTGAGCATGATATTCACCCCGAGCCCATCTTCGGTAACTGCTGGCTTGTCGCTGTGGCTGCTGACCATACACGCCAGCTCTCGCTCTTCATGCAACAGGCCACGATACTCGTGCAACAACTGTTGATTTGGCGAGATAAACAGCTTACCGCTGTAGCCATCCACGATGCCGGTAAGACCATTGAGCTGACTGATATCACACTCAAGCCCCATCACAGCGGGTATACCCAGCGCCCGCGACAAGATCGCGGCGTGAGAGTTCGCCGCCCCCTCTATCGAAACCACGGCCAGTAGTTTGTCTTTGGGCACAGAGGCAAGCAGGCTCGCGGTCAGCTCCTGCACCACCAAGATAATCGGATTATCAATACTTTGATGCGTCTGCTCAGTGTTGTGGAGGAAAAACAACAATCGCTGCCCCAGCTCGCGAAAATCCTGAGCGCGCTCCTTCAGGTAAGGATCGGACATCTTGGCAAAGCGACTTGAATAAGAGTCTATCACTTGGCGCAGCGCCCATTCCGCACGGTCGTGATTCTGGATATGCTTTTTCAGATCCTGCTTTAGCATCGGGTCATTGAGCAGGTGAGTAAACAGGTCGAAGATCCCTTTCGCCTCAGACGTGATCTCCCCCTCCAGCTTTTTTCTCATCCGACGAAAATCGGCCTGAGCCGCTTCCATCGCGAGGGCGAGGCGTTCATGCTCTTGGTCGATATCCACTGAAGAGGCCGGTGCAATCTCAGCCAAGCTTGGCTGAGTGTTATCGAGCCAAAACTCGCCAATTGCAACGCCACTCGAAGCAGGGACACCCTTGAGTGTGCGCGCATTCTGAGTTGGTAACCAATGGCCAAGCGTTTGACCATGCGCGATCAATACCGCGAGCTGGGCGGATAAGGTAACTAAAAAAGACTCTTCCGCTTCATCAAATAAGCGTGGCTGCTTTTGCTGCACCACCAATACACCAAGCACCTTCTTACGGTGAATGATCGGGGTACCGAGGAAGCTTTGGTAAACTTGCTCACCAAGCTCAGGGAAGAATTTATAGCTGGGGTGTTTGGAGGCCTCGGCGACATTGATCGGCTCAGCGGTGCGCTTAACCATGCCCACCAAGCCCTCAGAGAAACGAATGTGGACACTGTCGCCCTTGAAGGTCAGGCCTTGGGTGGCCATCAATTCGAGGCGTTCCATCTCCTCATTAGCCAGATAGACCGTGCAGCACTCGGTACTCATCGCGCTGCAAGTCTGTTTTACTAGGATTGATAATGCCTGCTGGAGATCATCAACCCGTGATACTTGTTCAACTATGTCCCTTAGCTGAGAGAGCATATTTATCCCCGTCGGTGCTTGCGCTTGGACTTCTGCTTACGCTCATGAAATGGCATGGCTGCTGAGGCAAACTCCTTCATCGCGCGTCGATACACATCACGTTTAAAAGATACTACTTGTCTCACTGGATACCAATAGCTTACCCAGCGCCACCCATCAAACTCAGGCATGTTTCCTCGCTGCATATTGATCCGTGACTCATCACAGTCCAACTTCAGCAAAAACCACTTCTGTTTTTGGCCAATACAGACCGGCTTTGAATCCCATCGAACCAGGCGTTTGGGGAGCTTGTATCTCAACCAATGACGACTAGTTGCAACGATCTTCACATCTTTCTTTGTTAAGCCGACTTCCTCGTATAACTCACGGTACATGGCTTGCTCTGCGCTCTCGCCTTCATCAATTCCCCCTTGGGGGAACTGCCATGAGTGTTGTCCGAATCGTTTAGCCCAGAATACCTGACCATGGTTGTTACAAATCACTATTCCCACATTTAAGCGGTAACCATCGCCATCGATCACTGGCCAACCTCAAAATAAATTTTTAATGACAGTGATTTTTCCACATATCCCCAACACTAGCAAACCCACAAATGTGATAAATGCATAATTTATGCGGACCATAGGCAGATATGGATAAATTTTAGCCCACTCAATACTTATCAACACAAGAATGCGACCTAGCCCACATTTATTCACCTTTTCTGTGAATAACCATGTGTAAAATAACCGTATGGAATGTAATAACTGCTTAAAACCGCACCAAAGCGTAAACACCCAAATCCAAACCACAAGTTAAAAGTCATATATTTCATAGCCTTACGCTAATCACTTTTCCTTCTCACTGTATTTATTGACTATTGTGCTATCACTCACTTAATTTGCACAAAAAACACCCAACCACGTTTTTATCCACACTGGGTGATATAAAATGAGGATATTTTCATTTTTTCAAGCAGTTAATCGTGATTAAACCCCTGTTAATTCATACATGAGTTAACTCGCCAAGCACAGGCTGTGGATAAGTTAAGTAAAACCATGGTCAATTCGCCGTTAGAGTGACGTAATGTGAGCCTTTTGAGTGTAAACAGATCGTCCAATCCTTGCTTTCCCCTACCAAGCGATCTGTTAAAATGTCCCCTTCAACATCACCGTTACCCATTTGACTATTTACCTATTTAACGATTTACCCATTAGAATATGAAACCTGAACCCAAAACCGAACAAGAGCTGCTCGAGCGCGCATGGATGATGGCCGGGGTCACTTTTGCTGAGCTTGCGCAGCAAGCCAAGATGACAGTGCCTGATGATCTCACTCGCGATAAGGGATGGGTGGGTCAGTTGCTAGAATGGCACTTAGGTGCGACTGCTGGCAGCAAGCCACAACAAGACTTTGAACAACTGGGCATTGAATTAAAAAGCATTCCCATCAGCTATCAGGGCAAACCACTCGAGACAACGTTTGTCTGTGTAGCACCACTTATCGGCGTGCACGGCCTGACTTGGGAGAGCAGCCATGTGCGGAATAAGCTTTCTCGCGTGCTTTGGGTGCCCGTCGAGGGAGAGCGCGAGATCCCATTAGCTGAGCGCAAGGTGGGGGCACCGCTCCTTTGGTCACCCAGCTCTGAAGAAGAGCAGCAGCTGCGCCAAGATTGGGAGGAGTTGATGGATATGATCGTGCTGGGCCGGATTGAGCAAGTCACCGCTAAGCATGGCGAAGTCTTGCAGCTTCGGCCTAAGGCCGCGAACGGTCGGGCACTCACTGAGGCCTATGGTGCAAGCGGTAAAGTGATCCGCACCCGCCCTCGCGGGTTTTATTTGCGCACCCAATTTACCGCTCAGATCCTCACCAATTACTATTCATAAGCGCATCTAACCTAGTGAGTCATCAGTGATAGTTCAATATCACTGTAACCCACTGGTGAGCTCGATCCGCACTCATCATAGGCATTATGAAGACGCAGATAGGCCTTATCGAGACCGAGACGGGTCAACTCTTCTTTGACCAACTCCAAGGAGTCAAAACGGATAGGTTCATCATCAATCGTAACAGGCTCAAGTTTGTGTTTGTATTCCACCGCAATTTGGTATTTGGCTAGGTCTGCACAGCCAATCACAAAGACCTTAGGAGTGCGATACGTCGCTTTGTGATAACCATGCAACCACTTATCGAGTTGTCGTTTTTGCATTGCACACCTCCATCTTTTTTATTGTAGTCAAGGGAATCGAAGGTGATTCTTTTCTCAACGAATTTCTTCGCTTATAGTTGAGACTAAGTTTCACTTCGTTCCGAGGTGCGAGTTTCACTTCGTTCCGGGGTACGAGGAGTTCATCATGTGCACAAGATTCCCCGCACCTCGCAGGGTTTCGCCCGTCCTCGAACCTCGCACCCAAATTAGAGGAGCGGGTTCCACTTCGTTTCGGGTACGAGAACCCCATCACGTTCGTAAGACCCCTCGTACCTCGTAGGGCTCTGCCCGTCCTCGTACCTCGAACCTAAATAGGAGGGTTTTATAATGGAATATACTCAGCTCCCCCACTCATCGCTTGAGGTGAGTAAGATTTGTCTTGGTACTATGACCTTTGGTGAGCAAAATACGCTTGCCGAGGCACACTCGCAGCTTGATTATGCGCTTGAGCGCGGGGTCAACTTTATCGATACCGCAGAAATGTACCCGGTTCCGCCTCAGCCCAGTACTCAGGGCACCACGGAAGAGTATATTGGCAAATGGCTGCGCGCATCGGGCAAGCGAGATAAAGTCATTATCGCGACCAAGGTAGCGGGGCCACGTAATCTGCCCTATATTCGCGATAACATGGCGCTCGATCACAACAACATCAATGATGCGGTCAACGATAGCCTGCGTCGACTGCAAACCGACTACATCGATCTCTACCAGTTGCACTGGCCGCAGCGTCAGACCAACTGCTTTGGTCAGCTTAACTACCCCTACCCTGAGAAACATGAAGAGGTGACCCTTCTCGATTCACTCGAGGCGCTGAGTAAGTTGGTGAAAGAAGGAAAAGTGCGTCATATTGGGGTGTCTAACGAGACGCCTTGGGGAGTGATGTCATTACTTAAGCTCGCTGAGAAGCATGGCTTGGAGCGAGTGGTCTCGATTCAAAATCCGTATAACCTGCTTAATCGTACCTTTGAGATTGGGCTCTCTGAGGTGAGTCATTATGAGGGCATCAAGCTACTGGCCTACTCGCCGCTCGCCTTTGGCTGTTTAAGCGGTAAATACCTCAATGACCAATGGCCAGACAACGCCCGCTGCACCTTGTATAAGCGCTTTGTGCGCTACTTTACCCCACAAGGGATTGAGGCAACTCGAGCGTATGTTGAACTGGCTAAACAGCATGGTTTAGAGCCCGCGCAGATGGCACTGGCATTTGTTAATCAGCGCCCGTTTGTCGCGGCTAATATCATCGGCGCGACTTCGATGGAACAATTGAAAGATAATATCGACAGTGTCGAGATCTCCCTCTGTGAGGAGTTGCTAGAGGGCATCGCACAAATCGGAGTACGCTACTCCAATCCTTGCCCATAACGTGTTACCGGGGGAGAGCAAACCTGCTCTCCCCCTAATGTTACGTGGTTATTCTAGATTGGAGTATGCGCCGAAGATGTCTGATACGGCGATGTGCGACGGCTTGTGGTGGCTGCTCACAGCCTAGTGGACGACCATCTTTATCCAGACCAATATCACGCAGGAGGTGGGTGCTGTGCAGAGGCAGGGCGTAGCGGCTCTTGCGTACGCGACGACGCCACGCTCGCTCCTCTTGTTTAAGATCGGCAAGTACACACCAAGCGGCAAGTTTTAGGTAGATTGAGTGGTTCATTGTGGTTCTCCTGTTAAAGATGTATCGCGGAGAACTGCAGGGATCCTAATTAGGGTGGGGACTCAGCTGCAGTTAACCGCAGCTGGAAAAAGACTACGGGAACGTTATTTATCCATCGCTTTAGGTCGAGCGATATCAGACACATGCGGCATCGAGCCACCCACGCGCACGAGTGAAGGTTTAGCGACAAATTTATGTTTTTGAATCAAAATCATGCTTACCTCCAACTCTAAATAAGTTCCTGAATACATTGAGAGTCTCATCAGACTCATGGTTAATATTTACGCAACAAGTCGCTTAAAACAACCCATAAATCACTTTACGACCAAAAAACACACAAAGCTCTTTATAAGTCAGACCCAAGTATAAAAAACTGGTGGATTATTCTATATTTAGCCACAGGTTTGCTGTTTACCATAGATGAAAAAAGGCAGCGATTACGCTGCCTTAGTTAGAGTGTGATTAGCAAAATGAACTAAACCGAGCTTTCACTTATCAGGTTGTGCTTGTTCAGTAGCCTGTACATGGTTGCTCTTGATACCCCCAGCTCTTTGGCCGCTTGTGATACCTGGCCATCGTGCGACTCGAGCACCAACATCAGAGCATCCCGCTCGCTGCGCTCACGAATGCTCTTCAGGCTACGCTTGCCGTTATTACGAATTGGTAGCTCGAGCTGCGACTCTTCGATCATCGGTTGCTCCGACATCAGTACCACCCGCTTGATCAGGTTCATCAGCTCGCGGACATTGCCTGGCCAGTGGTAACGAGCCAGAGACTTGATCGACTCCTCACTGAAACTTCGCGCCTGAGCGTTGTAATCCTTGGCATAAACCTGAAGAAAATGTTTTGCCAGCAGCGCTATATCACCTGAGCGCTCTTTGAGGCTTGGCACATTGATGCGCAACACGTTGATATAGTGGTAGAGGTCCTCGTTGAAATCGCCGTCGATCAGGGCTTTTTCGATATCCATCGAGTTCGCTGCCAGAATGCGCACATCCACCTTCTTCAGCCCATCTTGAGTTTCAATGGTCCCCTCTTGCAAAAACCGCAATAGATTCAGTTGTTGCGATTTAGGCAAGGTAAGGATGTCGTTAAGCAGCACCGTACCACCATCAGCTCGCTCTAGCATCGACTTGCAGCCGATTTCACCATTAATGCCAAACAGCTCTGACTCGAGGCTGCTCTCAGACAGGGCGCGGCAGTTGACGGAGATAAACTCACGCTGCGAACGCGAAGAGGTTTTGTGGATGGCTCTTGCAACCTTCTCCTTACCTGAGCCGCTTTCACCGTAGATGAGGATGCTGACGTCGGTCGGGCCTATACGCTTAACCTGATCACGCAGGCGCTTCATTGGCATCGATTCACCCACTAAGCCAAGATCGTGATTGGTGCCGTAGTGTGGCCATACCCGTGTCTCAAGCTTAAGCATGCCTAATTGGTGGCCTATCGTGCTCAGCAGTTGTGCATCGGGGATCGGCGTGGTGAAAAAATCAATACAGAAATTGACGATAAACTGGCAAATGGTATCCGACTTGATCTGTGATTCGCGGATAAGTGCAAGCCAACGCACGTGTTTATGCTGGCTGACCAAGCTCGCGATGCCATTGAGACTGAACTCATCATGGCTTAGGTCAACGACACCGATACAAGGCCCGGTTTCAGTAAACAGTGTATCTGCCTTGCGCAAGTCACCGCTGATGGTGCAGCGCCAACCGGCGTTTTCCAGTACTTTCAGCCAAGGCTCAGAGGTACCACCAACGACGATTAAGGAACCGGGTATTGTGTCTTGTTTAAAGTTAGAGCCCATGTCCTTTCCTTCTTTTTTATTTGCTATCCACTTTTTATTTGCTAGCCACAAACATGCGTCAAACGTGTCAGCACGTGATTCCGTTTCAACGTTAAGACTACAGTAACATTTTGTAACATTCTAGGTTAGGTACAAAATTTGCCCAACCACCTAAATATTAAGGTAGGACAGATTTGAGAAAATCAAACTTAAAAAACAGGGACGGGCAAAGCCCGGCGAGGAGCGAGGAGCGAGGACGCTATCGCTTCGAGGAGCGAGGGTTTTATCGCGCGTGATGACTACTCGCACCTCGGAACGAAGTGTAACCCGCACCTCGCACCTAAAAAAAGAGCCACCCGAAGGTAGCTCTTTTCATTCAAATTGACTGTTTCGCTTAAGCAGACGCTTGTGGGCGCATTGCTGGGAACAGGATTACGTCACGGATGGTGTGCGTGTTGGTAAATAGCATCGCTAGACGGTCGATACCAATACCTTGACCTGCTGTTGGCGGTAGGCCGTGCTCTAGTGCAGTGATGTAGTCCGCATCGTAGTACATTGCTTCATCGTCACCAGCATCTTTTGCGTCAACCTGAGCTTTAAAGCGTGCGTCTTGGTCTTCTGCATCGTTTAGCTCTGAGAAGCCGTTCGCGACTTCGCGACCGCCGATAAAGAACTCGAAGCGGTCAGTGAAGAATGGGTTATCATCGCTGCGACGTGCCAGTGGCGAGATGTCCGCTGGGTAGCCTGTGATGAAGGTTGGTTGGATTAGCTGAGGCTCAGCCGTTTCTCCAAAGATCTCTTCTAGAAGCTGACCACAGGTCCAGAAGGTTTCAACTTCAACGTGGACTGATTTCGCGATCGCAACCATCTTCTCACGGTCTTGTAGATCCGCTTCAGTTAGCGCTTGGATCTCTGCGTGGTCTGGGTTGTAGTGCTTGATCGCTTCAAACATGCTCATGCGCGCGTAAGTGCCGCCAAACTCTACCGTCTCTTCACCGTAAGGCATAGAGGTTGAGCCAAGAACTTCCATCGCTACCGTGCTTAGCATCTCTTCGGTTAGATCCATCAGATCTTTGTAGTCTGCGTAAGCTTGGTAGAATTCCATCATGGTGAATTCTGGGTTGTGGCGCGGTGATAGACCCTCGTTACGGAAGTTACGGTTGATCTCAAATACGCGATCAAAGCCACCCACAACGAGGCGCTTAAGGTATAGCTCTGGCGCAACACGTAGGTACATGTCGATATCTAGCGCGTTGTGATGAGTGATAAACGGGCGTGCCGTCGCGCCACCTGGGATCACGTGCATCATTGGCGTTTCTACTTCTAGGTAGCCTTTTGAGCTCATGAAGTTACGGATTGCTGATACTAGCTTAGAGCGGATGATGAATGCTTGACGTGAGTCTTCGTTCACAATCAGGTCAACATAACGCTGACGGTAACGCATCTCTTGGTCTGTTAGGCCGTGGAACTTCTCTGGCAGTGGACGCAGCGCTTTAGTCAGCAGCTCGTACTCTTCCATGTTCACGTAAAGGTCACCCTTACCTGATTTGTGCAGTGCACCTTTCACACCGATGATGTCACCGATATCTAGGCCCTGGTACTTCTCTTTCAGCTCTTTTTGCACATCTTTTGCAGCGTATGCTTGGATGCGACCAGAAGTCTCTTGGATCGCCAAGAATGGACCACGCTTAGCCATTACACGACCCGCGATCGCTACCACGTGATTTAGCTCTTCTAGCTCTTCTTTGGTTTTTTCACCGAATTCCGCCTGAAGATCGCCCGCTAGGTGCTCGCGACGGAAGTCATTTGGGTGGCCGTTTGCTTTGCAGCTTTGGCGGATATGATCCAGCTTGCTACGACGCTCAGCAATCAGCTTGTTTTCTTCTTGTTGATTCTCTTGGTTAACAGCATCAGTCATTTTCGATGTATCCTGTTTTCTCTTTTTCGGTGAAAAGCTTAAAGACCTGACTTCAGGCTAGCTTCAATAAATTTGTCTAGGTCGCCGTCAAGAACGGCTTGAGTGTTACGGTTTTCAACGCCAGTACGCAAGTCTTTGATGCGCGAGTCATCAAGAACATAAGAGCGGATCTGGCTACCCCAACCGATGTCAGACTTGGCGTCTTCGTTGGCCTGCTTCTCAGCATTTTGCTTTTGAATCTCAAGCTCAAACAACTTCGCACGCAACTGCTTCATCGCCTGATCTTTGTTCTTGTGCTGAGAGCGGTCGTTCTGACACTGCACCACGGTGTTGGTCGGTACGTGGGTAATACGTACTGCCGATTCGGTGGTGTTAACGTGCTGACCACCCGCGCCCGAGGCACGGTACACATCGATACGCAGATCAGATGGGTTGATGTCGATCTGGATGTTGTCGTCAATCTCTGGGTAGATAAATGCAGACGCAAATGAGGTGTGACGACGGCCGCTTGAGTCAAACGGCGACTTACGCACTAGGCGGTGTACGCCTGTCTCGGTACGCAACCAACCATAAGCATACTCACCCGAAATACGCACAGTTGCGCCTTTCAGACCGGCTACTTCACCCTCAGAAACCTCGATCACTTCGGTTTTGAAGCCCTTCGCTTCTGCCCAGCGCAAGTACATGCGCAGCATCATTGATGTCCAGTCTTGCGCCTCAGTACCGCCTGAGCCTGACTGCAAGTCGATGTAGCAATCTGAGCTGTCGTGATCGCCAGAGAACATGCGACGGAACTCTAGCTTCTCGAGCTTGGCTTCAAGTTCAGCCAGTTCTGGCTCGATTTCATCAAAGGTTTCTTGGTCTTCTTCCTCAACCGCCAGCTCAAGAAGACCGTCTACGTCTTCCACACCCTGGTCAAGGAGGTCGATGGTTTCAACAACCGCTTCCAGTGAGGCGCGCTCTTTACCTAGCGCTTGTGCACGCTCAGGCTCGTTCCACACATCCGGTTGCTCAAGTTCTGCATTGACCTCTTCTAGACGCTCTTTCTTAGCGTCATAGTCAAAGATACCCCCTAAGGACATTCGTGCGCTCAGTCACGTCCTTTAGACGGTTTTTAATAGGATTGATTTCAAACATGTTTACTCAACATTTTAGAATAGAATTTAACCGAGGAAGTGTACTCAAAAATGTGATGAAGATACAGAAAAAATCGCTGCTCACTAGATTGAAATTTCTAAAACTGGTAGTCCCACCAGCGCACCTTACCGCCTAAGTAATAAAGAGTGTTGATTTTGCTTACGATGTTCTCTAACTGGGCGTCAGCGTCTCATGACTACCAAGCTTGTTCGACACATGACTTTCTACTGAGATTTCCCCACAGGAAGGCATTTGCTATTATCTCACCACTTTTTTATCCCAGTAGCAGCCGCGCAATGACACGCAAAACCAAGAACTTTCACTTTAAGCAATTCAGTATTATCGGTGGTCATGCGGGCATGGCCGTCAGTACCGACGGGGTGCTACTCGGGGCTTGGGCTGACTTTGCCGATGCCGAGCGCCTACTCGATATTGGCACCGGTACTGGGTTGCTGGCGCTGATGTGCGCGCAGCGTTTTGAGTCACTGAGTGTGGATGCGATTGATATTGACCAGCAAGCCTTTGAGGCCTCATCAGATAATATCGCTAACAGTCCCTGGTCCGCGCGCATTAAGGTCTTCCACCAGCCATTGGCGCAGTACAGCCATGCTTGTTACGATGCCATAATCTGCAATCCACCCTATTTCAACTCCGGTGAGTCGGCACAAAATCAGCAGCGCGCCACCGCACGCCACACCGGCTCACTCAGTCATGGCGAGCTAGCAGAGCACATTGCGCGTCTGCTTACCCCGCAAATCGGTCGTGCATGTTTGATCTTGCCTAAAACAGAGGGGGAGCAGTTTATCGACCTCGCCCGCAAGTCTGGGCTGCAACTGACGCGCTTGTGTCGAGTGCGCCCAACCGCGGCGAAACCCGTCTCTCGCCTGCTGATTGAGCTAAACAATGATCAGCAGCTAGCCAATGAGCAGCGCCTAGGCACCGCACACTGCCAAGAGGATGAAATCACGATTCACAAAAATGGGCGTTACAGCGATGATTTTATCGCCTTAACTCGCGAGTTCTATCTCAAGATGTAAGCTTGCCGCCTGACTTATCAGTGATCTAGATCACTCGTACTCGCATCTTGTCTAGACTGGGTATATAATACGCGCCCTTTCCTTTGACCCTGCTTGTGGAGAAACCACTGTGATTAAAAACTTTGCAGATTTAGACCTCGACCCTAACCTGCTTGACGCTATTGAAGAAATGGGCTTTTCTCGCCCAACGCAAGTGCAAGCCGAGGCCATTCCACAGGCACTAGATGGACGTGATGTTTTAGCATCCGCACCAACTGGCACAGGTAAAACTGCCGCGTTCGTTATCCCAGCGCTGCAATACCTACAAGACTTTCCACGTAAGAAGTCTGGCCCTGCCCGCGTGCTGATCCTCACCCCAACCCGTGAGCTTGCCATGCAGGTCGCCGACCAAGCACGTGCACTAGCTAAGAACACGCGTCTGAACATCTTTACCATCACTGGTGGCGTGCAGTACGAAGAGCATGCAGACATCCTAAAGACGACTCAAGATATCGTGGTTGCCACTCCAGGACGTTTGATGGAGTACATCAATGCCGAGCGCTTTGATTGTCGCGCGATTGAGTGGCTGATCCTTGATGAAGCGGATCGCATGCTGGATATGGGCTTCGGTCCGACTGTCGATCGTCTGTCGGGTGAGTGTCGCTGGCGTAAGCAGACCCTGCTGTTCTCAGCAACCCTAGAAGGTCGCGGTGTGGAAGGCTTTACCGCAGATCTGTTGAAAAACCCAGCTGAGGTTGATGCCGAGCCATCGCGCCGTGAGCGCAAAAAGATCGCTCAGTGGTACCACCGCGCGGATGATATGGAGCACAAACTGGCGCTGCTTAAGGTGATCATCACCGAGCAAGCTGAGCGCACGATTGTATTTCTGAAAACCCGTGAGCGCCTAGCCGAGCTGCGCGCCCAACTTGAGAGTGCCCAGATCCCATGCTCATGGATCCAAGGTGAGATGCCACAAGATCGCCGCAACAACGCGATTTCCCGCTTCCGCGATGGTACCGTCAATGTTCTTCTGGCCACTGATGTCGCCGCGCGTGGAATCGATCTTCCAGATGTGAGCCACGTGATCAACTACGACTTGCCACGCACCGCTGACGTCTACTTGCACCGCATCGGCCGCACCGCCCGCGCAGGCAAAAAAGGCAACGCAATCTCGCTAGTCGAAGCCCACGACCAGCCAATGATGGACCGCGTAGCCCGCTACGTAAAAGAAGACATCAAAGAGCGCTACATCAAAGAGCTACGCCCAAAACACAAAAAACCAGTGTTCAAGAAAAAGAATAAGAAAAAAGCAGAGAAAAAAAGCGCTAAGAAAAAAAAGTAAGCTTTTTTCAGGTGCGAGGAGCGGGTTACACTTCGTTCCGAGGAGAGAGGAGTCCGTAGTGTGAGATAAATGTATCGCTCTTCTTTCTGACTAGATAAACAAAAACGCCACTTGCTCTCGCAAGTGGCGTTTTTTTAGGTTTGGGTAGCAAGTGACACTTTATTCTTAGATGCGAGTAATCTACAGCGCGAGAAAAAAACCTCGCTTCTCGCTTCTCGCCTCTCGAATCCCGCCTCTCGCTTTAACTCGCTCCCCGCAGGGCGAAGCCCGTCCCCGAACCTCGCACCTGAGAAGATAGGGGCGAGGAGCGAGTTTCACTTCGTTCCGGGTAGCGAGGAATAAGCCGCGTGCACTGAACTCCTCGCTCCCCGAAGGGCGAAGCCCGTCCCCGAACCCCGCACCTGTGTTTTAGTGTTCGCGAGTAGCACGGAACTCTACGTCAGGGAAACGCTCCTGCGCGAGGTTCAGGTTCACCATTGTCGGTGCGATGTACGACAGGTTATCACCACCATCCAACGCTAGGTTCGCTTGGTTCTTGCGCTTAAACTCTTCAAGCTTCTTATCGTCGCCACACTCGACCCAGCGAGCAGTTGCTACGTTAACGCCCTCGTAGATCGCTTCTACGTTATATTCCGCTTTCAAGCGCGCAACAACCACATCAAACTGAAGCACACCGACCGCGCCAACGATCAAATCGTTGTTTTGCAATGGACGGAAAACCTGAACTGCACCCTCTTCAGATAGCTGAACTAGGCCTTTCAGCAGCTGCTTCTGCTTCAATGGATCTTTAAGGCGGATACGACGGAACAGTTCTGGCGCAAAGTTAGGGATACCCGAGAATTTCAGCGCTTCACCTTGAGTGAAGGTATCACCAATCTGGATCGTACCGTGGTTGTGCAGACCGATAATATCGCCCGCATACGCGTTTTCTGCACGTGAGCGGTCACCCGCCATAAAGGTCACGGCATCCGAGATGCTGACGTTTTTACCCGTACGCACGTGGTTCATCTTCATGCCTTGCTTGTAGGTACCAGAAACGATACGCATAAACGCAATGCGGTCACGGTGTTTCGGGTCCATGTTCGCTTGGATCTTGAATACAAAGCCAGAGAACTTCTCTTCGGTCGCTTCCACTTCACGCTCAACCGCTTGACGCGTTTTTGGCTCAGGAGCCCATTTGGTTAGGCCATCCAGCATATGGTCGACACCAAAGTTACCTAATGCGGTACCGAAGTAGACTGGCGTCAGTTCACCGGCTAGGAATAGCTCTAGGTCAAACTCAGGACAAGCACCCATCACCAACTCAAGCTCTTCACGCACGCTTTCAGCCAAGTCTGCGCCAACTTTTTCATCAAGCTCAGGGTTATCTAGACCCTTGATGATACGGACTTCTTGAATCTCGTGGCCGTGGCCAGATTCGTACAAGATCGTCTCATCACGGTGGATGTGGTACACACCCTTAAACTCTTTACCGCAACCAATTGGCCATGAGATTGGCGCACACGCCATGCCCAATTCGCTCTCAACCTCGTCAAGGACTTCCATTGGATCGCGCACATCACGGTCCAATTTGTTCATGAAGGTCACAATCGGGGTATCACGTAGACGGGTCACTTCCATCAGCTTACGAGTACGGTCCTCGACACCCTTCGCTGCGTCAATCACCATCAAACACGAATCAACAGCCGTTAAGGTACGGTAAGTATCTTCTGAGAAGTCTTCGTGTCCCGGGGTATCAAGCAGGTTCACCAGACAGTCGTTGTATGGGAACTGCATCACCGAGGTCGTGACCGAGATGCCACGCTCTTTCTCCATCTCCATCCAGTCAGATTTGGCGTGCTGCGCAGAGCCACGACCTTTGACTGTACCGGCTTTTTGGATCGCGTTTCCGAACAAAAGCACTTTTTCGGTGATGGTGGTTTTACCCGCATCCGGGTGAGAGATAATTGCAAACGTTCTGCGCTTGCTTACTTCTTGTTGAAAAGACATAAACGCCCTTTGCTGTCATTCATGAGTGAAGCGTAGAGAGCCTTTCGCCACTCTCTACCTTAAAATTTTGTGCGCGGATTATACAGAAAAGTCGCTAGATTAGCGACTGTTTCCCTGTCGGCTCAGCTTAGACCAAGCTAGAGGAAGAGATAACTCATGATAATCGCGTCTTCTTTGCCACGCTCGGTTGGGTAGTAGTTGCGGCGACGGTCAACCTCATTAAACCCTTCAGCTTGGTAGAGCTCAAATGCGCGAAGATTGCTCTCGCGTACTTCAAGCCAAGCACTCTCGGCATTAAGCGCTTCACAGCGGGCTAGAAAAGCTTCTAGTAGGCGCCTACCAAGGCCTTTCCCCTGCCAAGCCGGTGCGATGGCAATATTGAGAAGAGTCACCTCGCCAACGATATGTTGGGCATAAAAATACCCGACCAACTCTTGGCCCACCAGCATCGCATGGTGCTCGGCACCGCGGCTGTCGAGGTCGCTAAGTAGCTTATCACTCCATGGGTGGCTATGAGCTTGAGGTTCAATGGTCTTCACCGCTGAAAGGTGCGCACGCTCTAGTGCGACGATAGAAATATTCGCCATAATACTTACTGTTGAGATTGTATCTGAGACCAGAGTGCTCGACGCTGCTGATTGTTACCGTCGATCATCTCAAGCTTAGGGCTGAGCAAGCGCTTTGCGCCTGTTGGCTGCTCATCGCAACCTGCAAACCATACCCACTCAAGCTGTGAGCTATCGAGCTCACTCCAGTGCTGAGGCTCAATATGTTGCACCTGACTTAGTGACAGCCCCATCGCTTTAAGGACTTTTTCTAGAAACTCAGCCAAGGCGCCCTGTGGGCACTGAGAGGAAACAAACAATAAACGACAGTCGTCAGGGAGAGACTGCGGAGCGATGCTCACGCCCGTCAAACGTTCCGGATGCGTGACAACCCACTGGGTGATCCCCATTTCGGTAAGATAAGCGGCACGACGTTGGGCTGGGGTCGGATTGGTCATTACTCTCACTTGATGGGTTGAAACGGTGGGAGATACTAGCAAATGGCGCTGCATATCTCCACACCCTTTAACGGCCAGCCGACGCCAGCTATCGGTTCTTACTCAGAGAACGATACCAATAAGAACCATACCTATAAGAACTATAGCTCAGAGAATTCTGGGCAATAATGGATAAGCCCAGAATGGTCATCGAATGTGCCTGCGATCAGTGGCTTAATTTGAAATGCACCTGCTGGCACGTCCCATTGACAATCAAAACCTGATTGCTCAGCGGCCTCAAAGCCAAACTTGCCATAAAATGCCGGGTCACCCAATACAACCACACCAGCGTACCCAAGCTCAGGTAGGGTGGCAAATCCCTCATCGATCAGCAACCGAGCGATACCTTGGCCTTGGTGATCGGGGTGCACACACAGCGGCGCTAATCCTTGCCATGTCACATCGTGCCCCTCGATAGAAACCGGGGTAAACAACAAATGTCCAACCACCTGCCCTTCATCAGTACACGCCACCAGCGAGAGGGTAAATTGGCCATTCTCACGCAAGCTCTGCACCAACTTCGCTTCTGCCTCGGTTGGAAAAGACTCACGTAGCAGTTGATCGATAACCAGCATATCGGCTGGTGCTTCACTCCTAATAAGCATTGCTGACCTCACTCTGATCTTGATTGCCTTGCAGGCCTTTCTGTACGAAGTCAGCCAGTTGATTAATCATCACTTGCACCGGTTTTGGCAATGAGTCCCAATCAATGCTATCCATCAAGTTCTTAACCTCAAGACCAAGCTCAGTATCGCCTTCAATTGACAAGCGACGCTGGAAAAACAAGGTATCGGGATCTTCTTTACGCCCAGCAATAAGCACCAAATCATTGAGAGAGCCGCTAAAGCTTACGTCTTCGTCTATGGGACTGTCGGCGACCACCAACTGGTCATTTTGATAACTGATCAGCCAACTTACTTGCAAATCGGAAATTGCAATTTTAAGCCACTTACGCTCTAAAAACTCGAAATCGCCATCTTCCAAGGCTTCTTGAAAAACAACCTTAAGTCCTTCCAGCAGCGCTTTTTTTTGTAGCGCCTGTGGCAACAAGTGGATCGGAGATCTCAAAATTGAAGCCGCATTTCTAACTAATTGAGTGCGAATCTTGTTAATCACGCGTATTTTCCGTTAATTTATCTCAATAACTCTCCATATTATGAGAGTTATATTTCATCATTCCTGTTGTGTATCAATAAAACCCTTCATTGGGCAAGTTCTTTTCACCGCCGCAATAGCGCGTTATAGTGCACAAGTACCATGGAATTTTCGCAGACGTCACAAATCGGTTGTTATTGATGCCCACCACAGAGTTAAAAAGTTGGTTTTCCAAGTTTACCTCGACGAGTCCCTACTATTTCGCGATTCTTAACCGCGAACATCAGTACACCAGCGTCAATGCCCGCTATACAGAGCTATCGGGACTAGAGCCGCATGAGCTTATTGGCATGAGTGACGTTCAGGTACTCGGGGAACACTTCTACCGTCTGTTCGAGCCATACTATCAACGCGCCTTTCAAGGCGAAACCATCGACACCGAACTGACGCTGAACCTCGTCGAGGCCGAGACGAGTTTGCGCTTTTGTATCTCGCCCATTAGCAGCAGTGATGAGATAGACCACATTTTATTTCATGCGATCGATACATCCGAAAAGCAGATCCTCGCGCGCTCGTTAGAAGAAGCAGAAGACAAGTTTTTCACCCTCTCGCATATCCTGCCCGAGGGGTTGCTTATCCTCGAGGGGGAGTCGATAGTTTCCGCTAACGCCAACGCAGCCAAAATCCTGAGTTGCAATCACCATCGCGATCTTATTGGTCAAACGCTGAGTGACTACTTGCGCGACGTGCAAGGCAACCCGTTACGCCAAGATCAACTTATCGAAGCAGAGCAGGGCACCCTCGAGGGCATGACCCATCAAGACAACAAGCACTGTAAGCGCGTCCGGCTTTATGCCGATACCCTTGCGTCACACGGGCAGAACTGCTCGATTGTCGTCATACAAGATCTGGAGCAGCGTCATCGCCCAGGCGTATCGACTCAAGGTATAGCCAACGTTGATCCACTGACCGGTCTTATCAATCGTTTTGGGTTTAGTAACCGACTGGCGTATTACATCAGCTGTGAAACTCCTCTGACTGTTTTCTACCTTGATATTGATAACTTTAAAAATATCAATGACTCGCTTGGTCATCATATCGGGGATATGGTGATCAAAGAGGTGGCATCACGCCTGCAGCGCGTCCTACCTGAGTCAGCAACGCTCGGGCATTTAGGTGCCGATGAATTTGGGGTTTTACTGCCTTCTCAGGAGAGTAATCGACGCATTGAAAGTCTGGCTGAGAGAATAATCGCCTTAATCAATCAACCGTTCGATCTGCACCACTTTAGCAAGCGCCTCGCCTGCTCAATCGGCAGTGTCGTCTACCCTGGCGATGGCAATGATGCACGTATCTTGCTGCAAAACGCCGATACCGCGATGTATGAGGCTAAGGCTCGTGGAAGAAACCGACTGATCAGGTTTAGCGAGCAGATGAACAAGGAGGCGCGCATGCGCCTTTGGCTCGAGATCGAGCTGCAAAAAGCGCTGCAGCAAAACGGGCTTGAGGTGTGGTATCAACCCAAAGTCAGTGCCAAGGACTTTAGTATCAATGGCGCCGAGGCACTGATCCGCTGGAAACACCCGGTTGAGGGTTACATCAGTCCAGGTTCCTTTATCCCCGTGGCAGAGAAAGCTGGATTGATTGAGCAGATGGGGATGGTGGTCATGCGTGAGGTGTTCAACACCGTCAAGCGCTGGCACCGACAAGGGATTTTGCCAGGTCCTGTGGCAATCAACCTCTCTCCAGAGCAGTTTGCTAACCCTAAGCTGATCGAGTACATGAAAAAGCTGCTCAAGTCGACCAATCTCACACCGAGCTTGATTACCTTTGAGCTGACTGAGAGTGCGGTAATGAGCGACAGTGAGTACACGATTCAAATGCTCAACGCGATCAAAAAGCTCGGCTTTGCGTTGTCTATTGATGACTTCGGTACCGGCTACTCATCCTTGGCCTATCTGGCTCGCTTTCCAATCGATGAGCTTAAAATTGACCGAACCTTTATTCAGCAAATGGATAAGCTGCCCAAGCAGGTTACGGTTATCGAGAATATCATCAACCTTGGCAAATCCCTTGAACTAAAAATCGTCGCTGAGGGGGTAGAAACTCAGCACCAAGCGACCGTTTTATCCAATTTACGCTGCCACTCGATTCAGGGTTTTCACTTTTATCGCCCACAACCGAAGCAAGATGTTGAAGAGTTGTTTATGCAGCATCGTCAACATAAAAACTAACCTCTCGACTCGCTGTTGGTCGGCATAAACCCAAAGCTTATCAAGATACAGACGTCGACGCCGATACATCGCTACGCGCTGGGTGAGTTTGCTTGGGTAGATAATCATTCTGATCACCGATTAACTCTGCCAAATCTGGTTTATATCAAATCTAACCTCGAGCTTTCTGCATAAAATCACCAGTTACTCACAAATAAAAAAAGAACAACGTGTAATGGAATTACTATGTCCTGCAGGTAACTTACCCGCACTAAAAACGGCCGTAGACTGCGGTGCAGATGCAGTCTATATCGGCTTTAAAGATGACACCAATGCCCGTCACTTTGCTGGATTGAACTTTACTGGTAAGAAGTTAGAACGAGCGGTTCAATACGTTCACGATCACAACAAAAAAATCCACGTTGCCCTGAACACCTTTGCTCACCCTGATGGTTTTGAGCGCTGGACCCAGGCGGTCGACATGGCGGCTCAGATCGGTGTAGATGCTCTTATCGTCGCAGATATTGCCGTGCTCGAGTATGCGGCAACCCGATACCCTCATCTTGAGCTGCATCTTTCAGTGCAAGCTTCGGCCACCAATGTGGCGGCCATCGACTTCTATCAACAGAATTTTAATGTCAAACGCGTCGTACTACCTCGCGTATTATCTATTCATCAGGTCAAGCAGCTGTCGCGAAATATCACCTCTGATGTCGAACTTGAGGTCTTCGCCTTCGGCAGCTTGTGTATCATGTCTGAGGGACGCTGTTATCTGTCTTCGTATATGACCGGCGAGTCACCTAACACCGTCGGCGCGTGCTCTCCGGCGAAGTTTGTCCGTTGGCAAGAAACCGAGCAAGGCCTGGAGTCACGCCTGAACGATATCTTGATCGATCGCTATGCCGCTGGAGAGAACGCTGGTTACCCGACCCTATGTAAGGGCCGTTTTACCACTGATCTCACTGGTGATACCAACCATTACCATGCTCTCGAAGAGCCTACGAGTCTCAATACCCTCTCGATGCTACCAGAGCTATTCAAAGCCAATGTCGCCTCAGTCAAGATTGAGGGACGCCAACGTAGCCCGGCCTATGTTGAGCAAGTCACTCGCACTTGGCGCGCCGCGATTGATCGCTACCTAGCTGACCCTGAAGGCTACACCGTCGAATCTGCCTGGGACACTGCCTTAGCTAATGTCTCTGAGGGCTCACAGACCACCCTTGGTGCCTACCACCGTAAATGGCAATAGAGGAACACTCAATGAAATACGCCCTAGGACCCCTGCTGTACTTCTGGCCAAAACAGGACGTGGAAGACTTCTATCAGCAAGCCAAAAATAGCTCAGCGGATATTGTTTATCTTGGTGAGTCTGTGTGCTCCAAGCGCCGTGAGATGAAGGTAAACCATTGGCTCGATATCGCCAAAGAGCTCTCAAGCACCGGTAAGCAGGTGGTGATCTCAACCATGGCCCTGCTCGAAGCGCCAAGCGAGGTCAATGTAATGAAAAAGTACATTGATAATGGCGACTTTGCCATTGAGGCCAATGATGTCTCTGCCATCCAGCTTGCCAGCCAAAGCAAGGTACCGTTTGTGGTGGGACCGGCTATCAATACCTATAACGCCCACACGCTCAAGCTGTTTCTCAAGCAGGGTATGACTCGTTGGTGTATGCCGGTTGAGCTCTCGCGCGATTGGCTAAGTAACACACTTACGCAATGTGACGAGCTAGGGATCCGCAATCAGTTCGAAGTCGAGGTATTCAGTCATGGCTATCTACCCCTGGCCTACTCCGCACGCTGTTTTACCGCTCGCGCCGAAAACCGCTCTAAAGATGACTGCGAGACCTGCTGCATCAAATACCCAACCGGTATTCAGGTGCGCAGCCAAGAAGGACAAGAGGTGTTCAACCTCAATGGTATCCAGACCCAGTCAGGTTACTGCTACAACCTGGTTAACGACCTACCAAGCATGCAAGGCTTGGTCGATGTCGTGCGCCTCAGCCCACTTGGGGTAAGCACCTTCTCCGAGCTCGAACAGTTCCGCAGCAACGAAAAAGGCCAAAGCCCCCAACCGATTGCCTACAGGCAGTGTAATGGCTTCTGGCATCAGCTGGCGGGACTTGAGATCAAAAACCTATAACACACAGGTTCGAGGTGCGAGTACGGGCGTTGCCCTTCGGGGAGCGAGGAGCTTAACGCGCGTGAAGAGTCCTCGCTCCTCGTAGCGCAGCGTCCCCGCACCTCGTACCTGTGTTTATCGGTAGAGCGTTCGCTTGACGTCTTTATACAACATCAGAAAGACGACTAGGCTTAGCGCGATATTGGAGATTGGGAAGGCGAGCCAGATGCCGGTTACGCCTAAAAGCGGCGGCAGAATAAATAAGAAGGGCAATTGGACTGCCATGTTCCCTATGGTGACAAACATCGCGCGGCTGCCTTTGTTGATCGCTTGATAGTAAGCTGCGGCAACCACTAGAAAGCCATCCAAGAATAGCGCAAACATGTGCAATCTAATCCCTAATACCGCCCCATCTATCAGAGCCTGATCTTGATCGTTAAAGATAGAAACGAACTGATATGGGTAGAGGTTAAGCACCACAACAAACAGCACACCAAGCAGCACAGCCGTCGACATTGCCACCTTGAGCAGAGTTCGAATATTGTCTTGGTTGCCCGCACCATGGTTATAGCTAACCAGGGGCTGCATACCGTTGGCAATACCTTCTGCTGTGAGATAGTAGACGGTGACGATGTAGCCTAAGATAGCATAAGCACCAATAAGCACTGGGCTGCCATAACTGGCGAACAGTCCATTGTGCACCGCGACCATCATAGAGCCATAGGCATACATAAAGAAACTGGAGGTGCCAATCGCGGCAATTTGTGGAATGCTCGCCCACTGCACCTTTAGATCGCTAAGTTTCAGCCGTAGCGTTGCGCGTGGCGAGAAGAAATAGGCGACTCCCAGCACGGTGACAATCAGTTGTGCTAGGGCCGTCGCAAAAGCGGCGCCGCGCAACTCCCAACCGAGCCATGCGATAAACAGGTAATCGAACACAATATTGGCAATTGCACCAATCACCATCAGTAGGGTAGCAATATTGGGACTGTTATCATTACGCAGCAAAAAAGGTAATGCAATTGAGCCAAGCGAGAAGATACACGCATAGACTAATACCGAGACATATTGCCAGCCAAGCTGATAGACCCGCCCTCCAGCACCTTGCAGGCGGATAAAATCATCACCAACCACGTGTAATAACGTGGCGATAATCGGTGCGATCATGACAAGTAACAACAAGCCGGTCGCCAATAGCTGTTTGGCTTGCTGCATTTTTTGCTCACCTTGGCGAATCGAGACCAAGGCGCCAGTCCCGACCCCTACTAGCATGCCGATGCCTAAAATGGTACCAATCAAAGGCCAGGCAACATTGATTGCCGCTAGACCATCTGCGCCAACATACTGTCCAATAAATATCCCGTCGACGACTTGATAAAGGCCATTGACCAGCATCGCGGCAACCGTTGGGATGGTATAGCGCCAAAACTGACGCACAATTGAGGTTTTCATAATGATTCCAGTAACAGTTAGCCAAGCTAACTAAATTGTCGTTAATCTGTACTCAAGTAAATCCGAGCAAGTAATTAGGACAGTGATTTATTCAGTAGATGGATAAGTTGGCTTGTCTCATCGTCGGTAAGTTTGGCACTTAACTTGGCGACAATATCTCGATAGACCACATTCTCTAGCGCCCACTGCTCAAGCAATTGCTGTGTAACAACGATTCGGCTTGAACGGGCATCTTCTGGGCAGGGACGACGCATAACCAGCTGCTTACGCTCTAGTCGTGCCACCATATTCGACGCCGATGGCTTAGTCACCGACATCTCATCAGCGAGGTCGGTAATACGTACACCGTTATCCCCCGCCTCTTTGATCATCCGCAAATAATCAAACTCATTAAAACTCAGCTGAGACAACTCATCATGCTTAGCATACTGCCGCCACGCTTTGGCGCAGTAACGCTCCAGATCAATCAGGGCTTTTTCTAATGACATCGGATTTCGACCAAATAGTTAGTTAGGCTAACTATATTATTCTTTCACGAGTAAAAAGCAAGGGGGAAAAGAGGCGAGAATCGAGAGTCGAGAAAAAACCCAAACACTACACCGCTGCCAGGGATCACAGTTGCTTCTCGCCGGGCGCCCCTCGCCTCTCGAAGCAACGCGGTCTCGCCTCTCGCCTCTCAATTCTCCCGCTAGGGAATCAGTCTTGACTGAGCTGCTTATAGATCCGTCCAAGCTCTAAAAAGGCGTAGCGGTGTTCAACGTACTCATAGACGTTAAATGACATCGCAAGCTTATACAGGGAGATCGCGTCGGCGTAGCGCTCCTGCTGCTGATAGCGTTTGCCTAGGTAGAAATACACCTCGGTCAACTGCTCAGCCAGCAAGGTATTATCTGTGCTAGTCGAGTAGATAATCTGAAATACGCGCTCTTCCGAGACCTCATCCAGCATCAGCGCTGCCAGCACCCACCCCCACTGCTCATCGCGCTGCTCATAGCGTTGCGTCAGCTCGGCGCGTGCTTGCTCAGGGTTTAGCTCACTCTCAATGATATAGAGCCAAAGCGCTCGGAAAGCATCTTTGGGGTCTTCAGCAAAGTGCTCCTGAATATCTTCAAGCGCTAGCTCTATACGCCCACCGTAATACAGTGCGATTGCGCGATTGCGCTTGGCGTAGCTATTGGCAGGATCAAGCTCAAGTGTTGAATCAAATGCCTCATACGCTGCATCAAATTCAGCAATTTGTGTGTAGTGCACACCGAGCAAATTAAAGATTTCTGGCTGGGCAGGATTAAGTGCGAGTGACTGATTAAAATCCAGCCGCGCTAGGTCACGTAAACCCACACTGTCATAGTAATTGCCCCGCTCATACAGCATCTTAGCTCGAACGTCATCACTCAAATCGCCGCGCTGAAGCAACTGAGTCAATCTCGCGATCTGCACCTCTTGTTGCATGCTTGCCTGCAGTGGTACAGCCATCGGCGGATACAGCCACTGACTGCTGCTTGATGGCGAGTCGTCTATCGCACTGCAGCCACTTAATACGGCTAGGGCAACACCAATCGCTGCCGATTTAAACCATTTCACTAACAAACTCCTTGTATACCCTGATATTCACCGGCTTAGTTGGCCACCTGAAACGGTAACCCTCTGCCCTGTAGTCCATGGGTAGGATAAAAAAAGGGGGCATACCTGCCCCCTTTTATAACACGCTTAAGTGCATTCAGCTAATTTAGCCAATGCGCAAATTACTCTGCGTCAGTGCTTGGTGCGTCTGCTTGAGGTGCGTCTTGCTGCTCAACCGCTTCTTTCATGCTCAGACGAACACGGCCTTGACGGTCAATCTCAAGTACTTTCACTTTCACTTCCTGACCTTCGCTTAGGTAGTCAGACACTTTCTCAACGCGCTTGTCAGCGATTTGTGAGATGTGTACTAGACCATCTTTACCAGGTAGAACAGTAACGAATGCACCGAAGTCTGCTAGACGAGCAACTTTACCCGTGTAGATACGACCTACTTCAACTTCAGCAGTGATCTCTTCGATACGGCGGATAGCTTCTTTCGCAGCAGTACCTTCGGTCGCTGCAATCTTGATAGTACCGTCGTCTTCGATCTCGATAGTTGTACCGGTTTCTTCCGTTAGCTGACGGATAACCGCGCCACCTTTACCGATAACGTCTTTGATCTTCTCAGCGCTGATCTTCATAGTGTGAATACGCGGAGCGAACTCAGAGATATCTTCACGAGCACCAGAGATAGCCTCATCCATTACCGATAGGATGTGCTTACGTGCACCTTGCGCTTGGTTAAGCGCGATTTGCATGATCTCTTTGGTGATACCTTCGATCTTGATGTCCATCTGCAGCGCAGTGATACCTGTGTTAGTACCTGCTACTTTAAAGTCCATGTCGCCTAGGTGGTCTTCGTCGCCTAGGATGTCAGAAAGAACCACGAAATCGTCGCCTTCTTTAACTAGACCCATTGCGATACCCGCAACAGAAGACTTGATTGGCACACCAGCATCCATAAGTGCTAGAGAAGTACCACATACAGAAGCCATTGACGATGAGCCGTTTGATTCAGTGATTTCTGAAACAACACGTACTGTGTACGGGAACTCATCTACAGAAGGCATTACTGCCGCGATACCACGCTTAGCTAGCTTACCGTGGCCGATTTCACGACGCTTAGGAGAGCCTACAAAACCAGTCTCACCCACACAGTATGGAGGGAAGTTGTAGTGTAGTAGGAAGTGATCTTTACGCTCACCAGTTAGCTCATCGATGATTTGAGCATCGCGCTGCGTACCAAGAGTCGCTGTCACTAGCGCCTGAGTCTCACCACGAGTAAATAGTGACGAGCCGTGTGTACGTGGAAGAACACCAGTACGTACATCTAGCGCACGAACCATGTCTTTTTCGCGGCCATCGATACGTGGGTTACCCGCGATGATGCTGCGACGTACTACTGTCTTCTCTAGATCGTGGAAGATAGTGTGGATTTCTTTAGTGTTTGCTTCTGGATCTTCAGCAAGAAGAACGTCGTTAACTTCACCAGCGATCTCGTGGATGCGGTCGTAACGAGCCATCTTTTCAGTGATTTGGTAAGCTTCTACTAGCTTAGCTTCAGCAAGTTCTGCAATCTTGTTTACAAGCGCAGTGTTCTCTTCTGGAGCAACCCAATCCCAAGCAGGAGTGGCAACTTCAGCAGCAAACTCGTTGATCGCGTTGATCACAACTTGCTGTTGGTCGTGGCCGTAAACCACGGCAGATAGCATCTCTTCTTCAGTTAGGTTGTCAGCTTCTGACTCAACCATCAGAACAGCGCCTTCAGTACCCGCAACCACAAGGTCAAGCTTAGACGTTTCTAGCTCTGTGTTGCTTGGGTTCAGTACTAGCTGACCGTCAACGTGACCAACACGCGCTGCACCGATAGGACCGTTGAATGGGATACCAGAGATTGCTAGCGCTGCTGAGGTACCAATCATAGTAACGATATCAGGCTGAACGTCTGGGTTTACCGATACCACTGTTGCGATAACCTGAACTTCGTTTTTGAACGAATCTGGGAACAGTGGACGGATTGGACGGTCGATGAGACGCGCTGTTAGCGTTTCGCCTTCAGATGGGCGACCTTCACGCTTGAAGAAACCACCAGGGATTTTACCCGCAGCGTAGGTACGCTCTTGGTAGTTTACCGTTAGTGGGAAGAAGTCTTGGCCTTCTACCGCTTCTTTTTTACCAACAACAGAAACGAATACCGCGGTATCGTCCATTGTTACCATAACGGCGGCAGTCGCTTGACGTGCAATAACGCCAGTTTCTAGGGTAACAGTGTGGTTACCGTACTGGAACGTTTTAACAACTGGTTTTTCAAACATTGTTATTCCTTGTTTCTAAGAAAGTTTCTAAGAAAATCTTAGTGAGTTTATGACACTCAAGGCATTACAAGTTAAACAGTCTAGAGTTTAGTTGCTAGCTCCCAATATGGGATTGTCTATCGAACACGAGAAGCTAGAAACTAAATTCTATGACTGAGTGCGTTTAGTAGTTGTAATGCAATGAGCTAATTGAAACCCCGAGGGGATTTGACGCGTAGTATAACGGTATAAATGGGGTTTGGCTAAATTTAGCCAACAAAAAAGGGGCATAAAGCCCCTTTTTTGACAAACTGCTAAGCAGTCGCTGATTAGCGACGTAGGCCTAGACGCTTGATTAGGTCTTGGTAACGCTCTAGGTTCTTACCTTTTAGGTAATCTAGAAGCTTACGACGACGAGAAACCATACGTAGAAGACCACGACGGCTGTGGTGATCGCCTTTGTGCGCTTTGAAGTGACCTTGTAGGTGGTTGATAGAAGCAGTTAGTAGTGCTACTTGTACTTCTGGTGAACCAGTGTCGCCTTCAGATTGTGCGTATTCTGCAACGATTGCTGCTTTAGTTTCTGCATTCAGAGACATAATTCTCTCCTAATAAGAGTTAGGTTAATATTTGTGCCGCCAATCTCTGATTCAGCCGACACGAGGAGCGCGAATTATAGGCGAAGCGGGTGTGCTAAGCAACCGCTATTTAGCGCTAGACAACTAATAAAGCCAGTCACGAAGGACTGGCTTTGAGTTCAACAACTTATTTAACGCTTAAGCAGATTTATAGGCTCTCGCGATCATAGGCGGTTTTCAGGTCGTAAAGCTCACCTTTGTCGACGTCGATAAGGAAGTGGTCACTCGCTTCACCGGTCGCAAAACGATCTAGGATGTAGAATAGCGTACCAAAGCGAACCTTGAAGGCGTAACCAATTGTCGCATCATCTGGGTTGGCTCCTTCAAAGGTAACTTCAGCGTCCATCTCAGATAGTGCTTCACTGAGTACTTTGTACTGAGGTAAGCGATCTGGGTCGATGTCGCGGAAAGCCAGCTCATCTGCGTTGCGGAGACGGTAAAAGTCTAAAGCAAGGTCTTCACCGTTCCACAAACCAAAGTGACCTAAGGTAAGACCAGCACTGCGGGCAAGGTCACGAGCTTTGACTTTGGCAATAGCCCACTCACGTTGTAACTGATCTAGTACCTCATCATCTGACTGATAGCCCTCAACACAGGTAGGAAGACCGTCAAATTCTTCGTGCAGAATCTCTTTGATCTGACAAAGAGTGATATCCGTTTCAAGTTGAGACAGGATCAGCATCTGGTCGCCATCAAGGTTAAAAAGCATCTCCTTGATATCAGCTGGCCACTCTTCTGGAAGGAAACGTAGGCGCGTCAGTTCAATGATGTGCCAGTCAGTTAGATCATAATAAGTTTCTGCATTCAGGATATCGCGGTTCCAACGACCTTCATAATCAATTGACTCTAGATAGTCAGCCTCGACTGCGTAGTGCTCAAATAGCTCATCAAAGCGTGGCACGTCTGCAATCACTGCCGTCTCAACCTCAATCTGGTTGTCTGGTTTGATCTCTAGGATCTTATAGGCTGGGATGTAACCCGCCAATGAAGGCGCTTGAATATTGAACAGAGTATAGGTTTCACCATCAATGGTGTACTGCTTCATACCGGTATCGTTGAAGTGCATGTGACCGCCAACGTGGATGCTTAGACCCGTAGCTGCCAAGGCTTTACTGGTATCATCCTCTGGCTCACGAGCCAGCTGGAAGTTACCTTCACCAAAGATATCTTCAATCTCTTCTGAGGCGCCGTTGTAGAAGTCAGTCATAGGGAAGTGACTGAATGACATCAGTACCTTACCTTGCTCCTTCGCAGCCTTAGTGACCTCTGTCATCCAATCAATAACATGGATTTTGTGTGTCAGCATCATGTTGTAGCCAGCATTGCTACTGCCTTCAAAGTCATCGCCATTAGTTGAGTTATCTGGTCGATCAGCTCTCGGACGGTATACGTTCGCGTCAATCGCCATCAGCCACAAACCCTCAACCGGCTCAACTAGGTAAGTCGAATCTGGCACCATTGAACAGCTGGTGTAATCGTCTTGTTTGTACTCGCCACCTGCACCTTCGTGACAGATCTCGTATTGACGCAGCTCGAATGCCGCTTCCTTTTGTGCGAGCTCTAGCGAGTAGTTTTCACGCGCTTCGTCTGAGCTAAACGGAGTTTCGAAGTAAACATACTCTTCCTGTGGGTAGAAGCCGTGGTGACCTAGGATATCCATAATCTCCAAATATCCCCATTCTTGAACTTCTTCCGTACAGATAGTTAGTAAGTCATGACCAGCATCAACTGTGGTCCAATCGCCTTCATAGTCAAAGTTACATTCATCTTTACCACGGCTCTTGATACGCTGATCTCTGCCCTCTTCACCTAGGTAATCATTTTTACCTGCTGGAATACTGAAAGGACGATTTGGATCGTGGTTACCAGGAGCAGCAAAGAACTCTAGGCCGTGCTTTTTGCGGTACTCATCAAAGATGCTGACTAGACCGCGCATATGTACAGGCTGACCATCATCACTAAAATCACCCGGCAACGCCACGTATTTAATACCACGCTCAACCACGTCATCAAGAGCAGCAATCATTGCAAAGTAGTTCTCGTTGAACAGACGCGTTGATTTCATCTGTGACTGCATGGTGCGAATAGTCGCGCCTTGACCGGTAATGCTGTTTGGCAGGCCATCGAATGAACCATCTTCAAAGTCGCCATAAACATCATGGAAATGGATATCTGGCATGAACGCAACTTTCATGCCCTCAAGAGGAAGTGAAGGCTGCTCATCTGAGCTTGAAGAGTTACAACCTGACAACGCAAGTGCGCTGAGCATGGCAACAGAGAGTGACTTTAATTTCATGACTTTCTCGGTAAATACAAAAACAGCGGCAGGCTAAAGTGATCAAATGACACTTTTATTGCTCTTTTATGGCTCTTTGACTGCACTTAAATAACAAATGGACGAAGATCACACTTTTCGTGCTACACAATGTAATGCAACACGCCTGATTTACTAAAATCCTTAGATATACTTACATTTACGCCATAAAAAGTGGCTACTTACCCATCATTCAATTAACTGACTTTTTCTTGTGCCCGAGTACGGCCATAGCCTAGAGCCCTACTCTTCTGCTATCCTTAGCGGCAAATTCAAGCAACATTGAAATGACGGAATTAGTTATGAAAATCGGTATCATCGGTGCCATGGAACAAGAAGTTTCCATCCTTAAAAATGCACTCACCAACCTTGAGCAAGTAAATAAAGCCAACTGCACTTTCTTCTCTGGTGAGCTCAATGGCGTTGAGGTTGTTTTGCTGCAATCGGGCATTGGTAAAGTAGCGGCGGCGATCGGCACGTCAATTCTACTTGATGAGTACCAACCAGATGTGGTGATTAACACGGGTAGCGCGGGCGGATTTGACGCCAGCCTTAACCTTGGTGATGTGGTGATCTCAACAGAAGTGCGCCACCACGATGCAGACGTCACTGCATTTGGTTATGAGATCGGTCAGATGGCGGGTCAACCGGCAGCCTTTAGCGCAGACAGCAAGCTAATGGATATTGCTGAGCAAGCACTGGCACAAATGGAAGATAAACACGCGGTGCGCGGCCTTATCTGTACCGGTGATGCATTTGTCTGCACCGCTGAGCGTCAAGCGTTTATTCGCCAGCACTTCCCAAGCGTGATCGCGGTAGAGATGGAAGCGGCAGCCATTGCCCAGACTTGTCACCAGTTCAACGTTCCGTTCGTGGTTGTGCGCGCCATCTCTGATGTTGCGGATAAAGAATCGCCAATGAGCTTTGAAGAGTTCTTGCCTCTTGCTGCGCAAAGCTCATCTGAGATGGTGATTAAGATGGTTGACCTACTTAAGTAATCAACTCAAACCATTAATCATAAAGGAGAGGGAGTTCAGTGGAAGGCATTCTTGGTTCGTATTACGCCAATGGCATGGTGCTCATCATGTGGGGCGCGCTGCTGGCACACCTAGCCCTTCCTATCCCTCGCCTTAGCCACCCCATCGAGTGGTGGCGACGTTTTGCCCTGCTACTCTCCGCTAAGGTCAACAGCCAAAACCCTCAGCAAGCGGCTCTCGCCGGTAGCCTGGCAATGGCACTGATGCTATTGCCAACCGCCCTACTGCTGATGGCGTTAAATGCCCTCTCTTGGCAAAGTGAACTGTTTCAACTCGGACTTCTTATCCTCGCACTAGACTGGCGCAACAGCGATGGCTTGGTGCGCGAACTCACCCAAGCGATGGCGGATGAAGACAAATTTCGCGCTCGCGCCCTGCTCGCGCCGTGGGTCAATCGTCAGACTGACAGCCTCTCCATGCTTGGGCTGGGTAAAGCAGGAGCAGAAACCTACCTGATGGCAATGGGACGTGGCGTGATTGGAGTGCTATTTTGGTTTAGTTTGCTTGGCGGTATTGGCGCGATGCTTTACCGACTGACGATTGAGCTTGCGCGAGTGTGGTCTCCCTCTCGTCAAAGCTATAGCCCCTTTGGCCAGGCAAGTACTCGCTTGACTGCCGCTCTGGATGTTGTCCCTCTGCGCCTGTTTAGCTTACTGATCCTGATTGGTGGGCACACCCAGCACAACCTGAGCCTAGTTCGTCAACAAGCTACCTCTTGGGCACTGCCCGGCCCAAGCTGGCTATTGATTAGCAGCGCGGCAAAGTACCAATTGGCCCTTGGTGGCCCGGCGATTTATGAATCCCGTAAGAGCTTGCGCGCCAAGATTGGCGGGCGTATCGCTCCGGCTGCGATCCACCTTTCACAATTACGTCAGATGATGACCGCTCGAACTCTGATCTGGGTGGCGCTACTCAGCCTATTTTTACTTACTATCAATCAGGGTCTCTAACTGACTCTATCTACTTGAGGTTTGCTTGTTATGTTGTACCGCACTCTTTTCACGCCTAAAGGTTTTGCGTTGAAAGGCCTCGCACTTTGCGCCTCGTATCTGCTTGCTGTTACTGCCACAGCACAAGAAACACCGTTTATTGCCAAACGCGTTATCTCGCTCGCGCCATCGGCCACCGAACTGGCCTATACCGCTGGCTTGGGAGAGCAGCTTATCGCCGCTAGCGAATACAGTGATTTCCCAGTTCAAGCGCAACAACTCGAGCGCATCGCCAACCATAAAACCATTAACCTCGAGCGCGTCATTGCGCTCAAGCCTGATCTTATCTTAGCTTGGCGCGGAGGCAGTCCACACAAACCACTCGAGCAACTCGAGAGCTTAGGCTACCCGATCGTGTATACCGATAGCCAGAGCTTGGAAACGATACCCGATATCATCAGTGAACTTAGCCTTTACACCGAAGACCCAAGCGAGGGACAGCAGCAAGCTCAGATGATGCGCGACCGGATCAACGAGCTTAAACAGCGCTATCACAACAAGCCCAAAGTTCGCTTTTTCTACCAGCTCAGTGCCGCGCCACTGATCACCGTTTCTGACCCTCACTGGCCAAGTGATGTATTTGCCCTGTGTGGCGGTGAGAATATCTTTGCCTCAAGTAGCGCGCCGTATCCTCAAGTGGGTATTGAGCAAGTGGTGGTGGCGCAGCCCGAGGTACTGTTTACCTCGCGTCACGCAAGCTTTGATATGAACACCTGGCAGCGCTGGCAAAAACAGATCCCCGCCATAGAACAGCAACATATCTGGACACTCAATACCGATTGGCTGAACCGCCCAACCTTGCGCTCACTGCTCGCCACTGAGCAAGTTTGTCATTACCTTGACCAAGCGCGCGATAATCACGTGCCATAAGCCTTTTATAACACGGTCAAACTGAGTACAATTCCGGCCATTCTTCTTTGGTCTGCAATGAACGTTCACAACTATGGACTCACTACTTTTATATCTAGTGGATCTCTTCGGCACGGCGGTGTTTGCCGTGTCAGGGGTTCTACTGGCTGGACGCTTGAAAATGGATCCTTTCGGCGTAATCGTACTAGGGAGTGTTACAGCAATTGGCGGCGGTACTATCCGCGATATGGCGCTTGGCGCTACACCGGTTTTCTGGATTGGTGATACTACCTATCTATGGGTGATCTTCATTACCTGTATTCTCACCATGCTGGTGGTGCGTCGCCCGAAACGTCTGCCTTGGTGGGTTCTGCCTGTGAGCGATGCGATTGGCCTGGCATTCTTTGTCAGTATCGGCGTAGAGAAAGCCCTCAGCTTTCAAGACTCCTACATGGTGGCGATCATCATGGGCGTGATCACCGGTTGTGGCGGCGGCATCATCCGCGATGTCTTGGCGCGCGAAATCCCAATGGTGCTACGTAGCGAGGTCTACGCCACCGCCTGTATCATGGGTGGTATCTTTCATACCGGCGCGCTGGCGCTTGGTTATGACACCACCACTGCTCTGTTCGCGGGAGTGAGCTCGACTTTGATCATTCGCCTTGGCGCGATCCGTTGGCACCTGTCCTTGCCAACTTTTGCTATCAAGCCAAACAGCTAATGCCTTAAGCAGTGCACCAATAAAAAAACCGCCATTAAGCTGGCGGTTTTTTTGTTTCTAAACCCATGCCTCTAGGGCAAGAGTCGATTACTCTTCATCACCGAGCAATACCGAATCAAGCGCAATCTCCATCATCTCATTGAAGGTGGTTTGACGCTCAGCAGACGTGGTTTGCTCGCCACGCTTAATGTGGTCAGAAACGGTACAGATAGCCAGCGCCTTAGCGCCGTACTCTGCTGCGATACCATAGATACCGGCCGCTTCCATCTCAACACCCAAGATGCCGTATTTGTCCATCACGTCGAACATCTCTGGCTCTGGGGTGTAGAAAAGCTCGGCTGAGAACAAGTTTCCGATCTTCACATCGATACCACGTGCTTGCGCCGCTTTTTCGGCATTACGTACCATGTCGTAGTCAGCGATCGCAGCAAAGTCGTGATCCTTAAAGCGGATACGGTTAACTTTAGAGTCGGTACACGCACCCATGCCGATCACCACATCGCGCAGTTTTACGTCATCACGCACAGCGCCACAGCTACCCACGCGAATGACCTTTTTCACACCGTAGTCTTTGATCAGTTCCGTGACATAAATAGAGCACGAAGGGATACCCATACCGTGACCCATCACTGAGATCTTGCGACCCTTGTACGTACCGGTGTAGCCATACATATTGCGCACATCACACACCTGAACAACATCATCAAGAAACGTCTCTGCGATGTATTTGGCGCGTAGTGGATCACCTGGCATCAATACGACGTCAGCAAAATCACCCATTTCTGCATTAATATGAGGAGTAGCCATTGTTTATTCCTTTGTTTCTCTTGTTGTTATAGACCCAAGTGAGCGTAAATATGGCGTTCAGCGCTTTGCACGCCCACTGGGGTAATAAAGTCATTATTGTCTATTGCCGAGCAAGGCCCAGCGATGTTCATCACAAAAAGTTGCTGCCGTAATCCATAGGGCTCGTACCAAAGTAGCTCGCCAAGGTTTGACCAATATCGGCAAAGGTCTCGCGCTTGCCCAGAGAGCCCGCGGGAACCTTATGACCATAAACCAGCACTGGAATATGCTCACGGGTATGGTCAGTGCCTTGCCAGGTTGGGTCACAGCCATGGTCAGCTGTGAGGATCAACACATCGTCTGGCTGCATGATTTCCAACACCTCATCGACGCGGCTGTCAAAGTACTCGAGTGCCCCAGCGTAACCACTGACGTTGCGGCGATGGCCATAGTGCGAGTCGAAGTCGACAAAGTTAGCAAACACAATCGTGTTGTCGCCCGCTTGCTTAATCTCATCCAGCGTCGTATCAAACAGCGCCGCCAGGCCGGTTGCTTTGACCTTCTTGGTGATCCCGCAGTTGGCATAGATGTCAGCAATCTTACCCACAGAGACGACTTGCCCCTGCTTTTCATCCACCAGCTTTTGCAATACCGTTGCCGAAGGCGGCTCAACCGATAGATCGCGTCGGTTACCGGTGCGCTCAAACTGGCCCTTACCGGCACCGATAAATGGTCGTGCAATCACGCGGCCAATGTTATAGCCCTCAAGCTCTTCACGTGCGATTTGGCACAACTCGAGCAGGCGCTCAAGACCAAAGGTCTCTTCGTGGCAGGCGATCTGGAACACAGAGTCAGCCGAGGTGTAGAAGATCGGCAAACCAGTGCGCATATGCTCTTCGCCTAGATCGTCTAGCACTTGCGTACCGGAGGCATGGCAATTGCCAAGAAAACCGTCCAGCCCTGCGCGGGCTAGGATGCGATCAGTCAGCTCTTTGGGGAAACTGTTTTCCTTATCGGTAAAGTAGCCCCAGTCATACAGCACCGGCACACCGGCAATCTCCCAGTGTCCTGACGGCGTGTCTTTACCCGATGACAGCTCAGCGGCATGGCCATAGGCAGCAATCACGTCGATATCATCGCGCAGACCGGGTGCAAGACGCCCAGTTGATTCTTTGTGCGCCATTGCCAAACCAAGCTTGGAAAGGTTCGGCAGGGTCAACCGCCCTGATCGCTCATCGCTGTCTGCACGGCCAGCCGCGCACTCATCAGCGATATGACCTAGGGTGTCTGAGCCCACATCACCAAACTTGTCTGCATCCGCTGCAGCGCCGATCCCAAACGAATCGAGTACTAAAATAAAGGCTCTTTTCATAACATCATCCTTAAAGCTGGCTAGGCCAACTCTTCGTTGTCTATATCCTCTGCGCGGATTTGTCGATAAACATCTGGGGTGGCTTGATAGTCACCACCAATCTCTATCGCCGCTTTAAGTGTATCCGCCGCTTGTTGCCACTGCGCTTCATCACGGGCGTGGATCATGGCCAATGGCGTCTTGTCATCGGCGAACTCACCCAGACGGATAAAACCATCAAAGCCCACAGCAAAGTCAATCTTATCGCTGGCAACTCGGCGGCCACCGCCCATCGCCACCACCGCCATGCCGATCGCGCGGGTGTCCATCGCACTGACGACACCGTCCTTATCGGCATACACAGGCTTCACCACTGGCGCGGTTTCGAGGTACTGCTCGTAGTTGGTAATGAAATCTGCCGGACCACCGAGACCTGCGATCATCTTGCCAAAGCACTCGGCAGCTTTACCGTTGTCGAGTACCTGATTGAGCTTGTCTCGCGCATCGTTAGTGTCGATTGCCAAATTGGCTAGCACCAACATCTCCGCGCACAAGGTCATGGTCACTTCATACAAGCGCGGATTGCGATACTCGCCAGTCAAAAAGCGCACCGCCTCACGCACCTCAAGCGCATTACCCGCTGATGAAGCAAGCACTTGGTTCATGTCGGTTAGGATGGCGGTGGTCTTCGTCCCTGCGCCGTTGGCGACGGCAACAATCGAGCGAGCGAGTTCCTCCGACTCTTGATAAGTCGGCATAAATGCCCCGCTACCTACCTTGACGTCCATCACCAAAGACTCGAGACCTGCGGCCAATTTCTTGGATAGGATGGACGCGGTGATCAAGCTCATGTTGTCAACAGTGGCCGTGATATCACGCGTGGCATAGATGCGCTTATCAGCAGGGGCCAGATCGCCGGTTTGGCCAATGATAGCAACCCCCGCCTCTTTGGTGACATCACCAAACACTTGATTGGTCGGGGTCACGTCGTAGCCAGGAATCGACTCAAGCTTATCCAGCGTGCCACCAGTATGACCAAGTCCACGTCCTGAGATCATCGGCACAAAGCCACCACAGGCCGCCACCATGGGACCGAGCATCAGCGAGGTCACATCCCCCACACCGCCCGTGGAGTGTTTATCCACAATCGGGCCACCAAACTGCTGAGCACTCCAGTCGATCACCATGCCAGAATCGCGCATGGCACAGGTCAGGGCAATGCGCTCTTGCATCGAGAGTTCATTGAAACAGATCGCCATCGCTAGGGCGGCAATCTGCCCCTCTGACACGCTGTTATCGGCGACGCCTTGAATGAAAAATTGGATCTCTTCGTCGCTTAGGATGCCGCCATCGCGTTTTTTACGAATGATCTCTTGAGGTAAATACATTATTGCCTCCCACGTTATAGCGTGGCTATCAGACTCAAGCAGAGGGGCAAGCCCCCCTGCAACCTTGCGTTAGTACGCTGAAGGATCGGCCGTTTGGTCGGTAACGTCTAATGTATTCAGTAGGTTGGTTAGAAGGCTTGATGCGCCAAAGCGGTAGTGACGTGCATCTACCCAGTCATCACCGAGGATCTCATCGGCCATCGCCAAGTATTGAGCGGCATCCTCTGCGGTGCGTACGCCGCCAGCTGGCTTGAAGCCTACGGTCTTAGCCACGCCCATATCACGGATCACTTCGAGCATCATGCGCGCGAACTCTGGGGTTGCATTGACTGCCACTTTACCGGTAGAGGTCTTGATAAAGTCAGCACCCGCCTCAATGCAGATTTGTGAGGCTTTTTTGATGAGCGCCTCTTCTTTCAGCTCACCCGTTTCGATGATCACTTTCAGCAGCACATCACCACAAGCCGCCTTACACTGTTTTACTAGCTCAAAGCCGACTTCTTCATTGCCTGCGATCAGCGCGCGGTATGGGAACACGACGTCAACCTCATCGGCGCCATAAGCAACGGCGGCTTTGGTCTCAGCCACGGCAATCTCAATATCATCATTACCGTGTGGGAAGTTAGTGACTGTGGCAATGCGAACGTCTGGCGTGCCTTGTTCGCGCAGAGTTTTCTTCGCAATAGGAATAAAGCGAGGGTAGATGCAGATTGCTGCAGTGTTGCCTACTGCTGATTTTGCATCATGACACAACTGAATCACCTTAGCGTCGGTGTCATCGTCATTCAGTGTGGTCAAATCCATTAGTTTTAATGCACGCAGTGCTGCTGTTTTTAAATCGCTCATTTCTATCTCCGATCAATATTCAAAATTATCTCAGCCAAGCGCACTCCTGATGCACAACTTGGCTGCTAATGATGAACGGACTTGGTTCCTTGAAGACTTGCTCAAGCGCTCGCTTGAGCAATTGATTTCCTTTTCACCGCTAGGGGCACGTTTACTTTTCTCTCGTGCGGTAAGAACACCCCATCGCTATCTCTGGTTTGTTTAGCTAAAAAATCGCTCAACAATCCACTGGTATGAGAGGCCGCCAAGATAGACGCCAACGATGCCCATCACACCAGATAAAACCGGCGGCGCTGGGATTGGCAGTTTAATGGCAGTAAAGAGCATTCCAACCGCAAAGCCCGCGACGGTGGCAAGGAGAACTTCGTTCATGTGTGTTACCTGTTTGTTTATCGATACTCAGAGTATAGATATTTGTCGCGGCCCTGTAGCCAAATGAAAAAAGCAAACGGTTTGTATCTCAAAAAATTTCAGGCTAAACGTTTGCCTTAAATATAGGGGCGAGGAGCGGGTACGGGCTTTGCCCTACGGGGTACGAGGAGTACATCACGCGCTGGATCTCCTCGCACCTCGGAACGCAGTGAGACTCGCACCTAGCACCTGTAAAAGAGCCGGTACAGGCTCAGCCCTACGCCAAGGTGAGCGAGGGGCGTATCACACGCTGGGTCTCCTCGCTCCTCGGAACGCAGTGAAACCCGCTCCTCGCACCTAAAAAAGCCCCGCAGCATGGAAGTGCTGCGGGGCGATTTTTTAACGTCTATACAGATCTTCTAAGCGATTAGAAAGATAGGAATAGACCAGCAATAGTTGCTGCCATTAGGTTAGATAGCGTACCTGCTGCCACGGCTTTAACACCCATACGAGCGATGTCGTGACGACGGTTTGGCGCTAGACCACCTAGACCACCTAGTAGGATTGCGATAGAAGAAAGGTTCGCAAAACCACATAGTGCAAATGCGATGATTGCAGCTGTCTTCTCACTCATTACTTGACCTGTCGCTTCAACAATTTGAGCGCCTTCACCCACGAATGGTACGAAGTTTAGGTAAGCAACGAATTCGTTCACAACCAGTTTTTGACCAATGAAAGAACCCGCTAGTACGGCTTCATCCCATGGCACACCGATTAGGAACGCTAGAGGCGAGAAGATCCAACCTAGAAGAAGTTCTAGAGTCAGTTCAGGCATACCGAACCAACCGCCAACGCCGCCAAGTACGCCGTTAACAAGAGCAATTAGGCCGATGAATGCTAGTAGCATTGCACCAACGTTTAGAGCCAGTTGTAGACCAACAGACGCGCCGCTTGCCGCTGCATCGATAACGTTAGCTGGCTTGTCGTCGCCGCCGTCGATGTCAGAGTCTAGGTCGTCGTTTGGCGTCTCAGTTTCAGGCATGATGATCTTAGCGAACAGTAGACCACCTGGTGCTGCCATGAATGATGCTGCTACTAGGTACTCTAGAGGCACACCCATAGATGCGTAACCCGCTAGTACACCACCAGCAACAGAAGCTAGACCGCCACACATTACCGCGAATAGCTCAGATTGAGTCATGCGAGGTACGAATGGACGTACAACTAGAGGAGCTTCAGTTTGACCAACAAAGATGTTTGCTGCTGCAGACATAGACTCGGCGCGAGACGTGCCTAGTGCTTTTTGCAGACCGCCACCAAGAACCTTGATGACCCACTGCATGATACCTACGTAGTAAAGTACTGAGATAAGTGCAGAGAAGAAAATTAGTGTTGGCAGTACTTGGAACGCAAAGATGAAGCCGATACCGTCAACAGAGAAGTTAACTAGGCTACCAAATAGGAAACCAGTACCGTCTTTACCGTAGTCGATTACGTTTTGTACACCTGCTGAGAAACCAGCAAGTAGTTCACGACCCCAAGGGACGTAAAGTACGAAGGCACCGATCAGAAATTGGATAGCGAATGCACCACCAACAGTTCGTAGATTAATTTTTTTGCGGTTGCTTGACAGTGCAAGGGCGATACCAAGTAGCACAGCCATACCAACCAGGCTCATAAACACGCTCATAGTTTATGACTTCCTCATAGGTTATTTGTTAGGCGATTAGATAGTGAAGCTCAAAAGCGGCGCAATTATACTCATCACTTTAGGTAGAAAGTAATGCCACCCTCACACTTTTTTAGGGTATTCATGACACGCACAACTAAATATGTGACACAGATCACACCCAAGTTTAATTGAGCAGTTCTAAAACACAGAAAATTTCGAGACTATTCACAAATTGAAAACAATTCTAGAGAGTTTTGCCAAAACTGTGAGGCAATCGTTTGCGTATCCGTTTGCTTTAGATCACAAACTGTGTTGAGGATCAGCGGCAAACGCTTGGGGTGATTAGGTTTTCCCTGAAATCCATTCAGGGGCATGTCAGGGGCATCGGTCTCGAGCACTAAGCAATCGTTTGGCAAGGCACTGATTGCATTGCGAGTTTTGTTTGCTCGCGGATAAGTGATCACACCCCCGACACCAATTTTTATCCCTTTATCAACAAAACGCATCGCCAACTCATAGCTGCCAGAATAGCCATGCAGCACTCCACCCGCTTTGACCGGAGTATGCTTCAAGGTGCGTAAAAGCTCGTTATGTGCCTTCCTGCAGTGCAAGATCACCGGCATCTCAAGCTCGTTAGCAATATCGAGATGAGATTGCAGTACCTCTTGTTGCACTTGCGCATCAATATCGGTCAAACCATCTAAGCCACATTCTCCTATTGCGAGTGGTTTTTGCTTTGCTTGGTCGAAAGCCTTGGAAAGAGATGGGGTGAGATTGAGAGGTTTTGTGGTGAGAAAATTTGGATGATAGCCGAGCGCCCAGTGTATCGCACCGTGGCGTTGGCTGAGTGAATCGAGTCGCTGCCAGTTTTGCGGTCCAATCGCGGGCAGCATGATTTTCTGCACCCCTTGTTGTTGAGCGCGGGCAAGGTGCTCGTCAAACTGCGCCTCGAACACCGCAAAGTCAAAGTGACAATGGGTGTCGAAAAGAGGGAGACTGGCTCCCTCAATCTGATTGTTATTGACCGTCATTGGACTTAGATGTACCGGTCGTTTTGGGATCTAAGGCAGGATCGCGGCGGTACGGAACGCAACTGCGTTTATTCTCTGGCGTGAGACCGAGTGATTGGCACCACACATCGTAGCGTGCAATACCACGCGCTAACCATTGCTTAAACCGATTCCACATACATCGCCTCCTTGACCGCTGGCTGTTACATCTATTGTTGCTCTTCGCGCTTAAACACCAACTCGGTGTCGGTGGATTCTGCTGCCTCGAAATAGTAGCCGGCAACATCAAAGTTCTTCAGCGCCTCGATAGTGTTCACCTGATGGTCGATGATATAACGCGCCATCATGCCGCGCGCCTTTTTGGCGTAAAAACTGATCACCTTGTACTGACCATTTTTGCAGTCTTTGAACACGGGCGTGATCACTTTCGCTGCCAGTTGTTTTGGCTTAACCGCTTTAAAGTATTCGTTTGAAGCCAAGTTAACCAAGATGTCATCCCCTTGCTCAGCAACCGCCTGATTAAGCTTATTGGTGATGATCTCACCCCAAAACTGATACAGGTTGCTCCCGCGACCATTGGCAAGCTTGGTGCCCATCTCTAAGCGATAAGGCTGCATCAAGTCCAGTGGTTTGAGTAGACCATACAAGCCTGACAGCATACGCAGGTGACGCTGGGCATAATCAAACCCTGCCTCATCCAATGTTTGCGCCTCTAAACCAGTATAGACATCGCCTTTAAAGGCTAAGATCGCTTGGCGCGAATTGTCTCGGGTGAAGCTCTCGCTCCACTGCTCAAAGCGCGCTACGTTGAGGCCTGCAATCTTGTCACTGACCTTCATCAGCGCACTGACATCGGCCGGCGTCAGTTTACGACACTCTTCGATCAGCTCAGCAGAGTGCTCAATCAATTCAGGTTGAGTATAGCGCTCCGTCGCTAGTGGCGACTCATAATCGAGCGTTTTAGCTGGAGAAACAACGATAAGCATAACAACACTTCCTTATAATCTTTTTTCTTATCCCAATAGACTATAAAAAAAGCCATGCGTTGTCTGCATGGCTTTCTCAATCATTTCAATCGGCAACAGCTATCGCTTACTGCTTTGGCTGTTTGTTATCCCAGATGCCCTCTTCAAGCTGAGACTGCAGCTCAGGGAAGTCATTAGCATCAAAGGTTGGCACTTTACCCTCAGACAACTGGCGGTTGTAGTCTTTAGCCAGTTTCACCACGATACCTGAAAGCAATAGGATGGCCACCAGGTTAACAATCGCCATCAAGCCCATAGAGACATCGGCTAGCGCCCATACCACAGGCAGTGAAGCCACTGCACCAAACATGACCATGCCAAGCACCACAAGACGGAACAGACCTAGGCCACCTTTGTGGTTATGCTCTAGGAAGATCAGGTTCGTCTCAGCGTATGAGTAGTTGGCAATGATCGAGGTAAAGGCGAAAAAGAAGATCGCTACCGCGACAAACACCGCGCCCCAGTCACCTACTTGCGAGCTCACTGCGCGCTGAGTTAGCTCAATACCCGTAACCGCTGTTTCAGTGCCTAAGTACTCGCCCGACATCAAGATGATCGCCACTGTCGCTGAACAGATCACGATAGTGTCCATAAACACGCCAAGCATCTGAACATAACCTTGAGATGCAGGATGCGGCGGATAAGGCGTTGCAGAAGCGGCTGCGTTTGGCGCAGAGCCCATACCTGCTTCATTCGAGAACAGACCACGCTTGATACCATTAATCATCGCTTGAGCAATGGCATAGCCTAGGCCACCCGCGGCTGCCTCTTGCAGACCGAACGCGCTCTTAATGATCAACGACAAGACGGCAGGCAGCTTGTCTAGGTTAGTCAGCATAATGAACAGTGCCAGCAACAAGTAGAGCAGCGCCATCAACGGCACGATAAGCTCAGCTGTGCGCGCAATACGCTTGATACCACCAAAGATCACTACCGCAGATAGAACGACCACACCAACACCAACGTAAGCTTGATCCCAACCAAAGGCGGTGTTCATCGCGCTGGCGATAGAGTTAGCTTGAACGGCGTTAAACACCAAGCCAAAGGCGATGATCAGGAAGACAGAGAACAGCACGCCCATCCAGCGCATGCCAAGGCCCTTCTCCATGTAGTAAGCCGGGCCACCACGGTAGTTACCGTCTTCATCTTTGGTTTTGTATAGCTGCGCCAGAGTGCTCTCTGCGAACGAGGTCGCCATACCCAGCATGGCAATCAACCACATCCAGAAGATTGCGCCAGGACCACCGACGGTCAACGCCACGGCCACACCGGCCATGTTTCCTGTACCAACACGTGCTGCAAGACTGGTACACAGAGCTTGGAAGGAAGAGATGCCCGCTTTATCGGCCTTGCGACTATTGCGCAGCACCGAGAACATATGGCGGAAATGGCGGAACTGAATAAAGCCCAGACGAACGGTAAAGTAGATACCGACACCGACGAGCAAGTAAACTAGGATCGAGCCCCAAAGGAGATCGTTCATTAGATTGATGATATCTGTCACTGTAACCTCTCATTGCGGATAACGGCCGATGTATCTTCATGCAAAAAAACATGACTTAAGCGCGAGTTACCCGTTCATTAATGCATAATCATGCATTATGACTTGTAGTTGTCGAATTTTGACGGCGGGATGATGCGTTGAGCCAGTTCAAAAATCAATATGCAACCAAGCACACCAAAAGCAAAACCAAACAGACTATTTACATTAATACTACATGGACGTGACGAAATGTGTGTTTAATTTTCATCTCACTCCGTCTTCAATCTTGTTATCTACCTACTTAGAGGGAGAATGGGGGTGTGCTGCTCACCAGGCCCGACGCCATCAGGCACGCACTACCGGTGCCACACTTAAGCGCAGCATGACTCTCCACTCGAACGCCCTAACATCTTACCACCGGTTGCGGCACAAAGTTTCTACTGCCATTTAACAAGGTGGTTGCATCAAATTTTTTTCGGCCCAAACGTTCAAACGAAGAATAATTAAACAGTTAGGACCAAGACTGATGGCTTTGCCATGCGTTCAGAGAGACGCTAAGAGCCCCAAATAGCTCTAATAGTGTGAATTCGACGCCAAAAGCGTCGTAAAACCTTCACCTCTGTGCAACAAATGAGAAATAAATCATGGTTAGGTTGGTGATGTTCATGATATATCGTTAGTATCGCAAGGCGGTAGGCGCAATGAATTTGTCCTAGTGCGTCAGACGCAATCAAGTGTCGCGATATAACTATTGCAATGCAGTTAGTACAACACATTTGGCACACTGCATGCATACTATTAAAGAGGCTCGCTTAGAGAGGCTCGCCTAGAGGGGCTCCCTGAAGCGGCCACAACAATATCGACCCTATTTGTCAGAAACTACGTCAGAGGTAGCTTATGGAAGGCTTACAATTCGATGACCAGCTAGATATGGAAATCCCAGTAGTAAAAGCATCGCGCTCAAAACCGATCAAGAGAAAGTGGCGCGAGATCGAGGCAATTAAAGATAGGCAGCGCCTACGCAAAGAGTTGATGGAGATGGATATCTCTTATGATATCGATGATCTGGATTACTAATTAATGATTAAAAAGGCACCATACGGTGCCTTTTTAGCTAACTATCACATGATACGTGCATGGGCGGGGTTATACACACTCTCGCTCGCCACGGCGTACCCTATCCGCCAGCAACATATATTCATCGGCGATGGTATCACCAAAGACCGGATCACTCTCTTCCGTGCTCCACAGCGCCTCAACGCGTTGCCAATCTTTGGTAGTAAACGAGTTGGCGATCTGAGGCAAGATTGACTGCTCTTCGAAGTCGAGGTGGTTGCGCTGCAGATTGAGGAACTCTTCAAGCTGAGCAACAAACACATCTTGTGGTATCACCGCATCCGCCAGGATCATATCCAGCGTATCTAAGAAGTCATGAGTCTTATCCGATAACTGCTCGTGTTCCTGCTCGAGGTTCGCCATCGCACCATTGGCATCATAGTGCTCAATGTAGTAACGATAGAGAATATCCTCTTTCGGGTGGTGAACTTTCTCCGAGTGATTGGCAAGATACGCGACTATCTCTCGGATCAAGCTGTAGTTGATTGTCTGCTCGTCTTTGATAGAGACCAGCTTGCGACGTAACATGGCCAACAGGCGCACCATATAGCCATGCTCACGCCTGATGCGTTCGATCATCATGATGTTTCTCCTTAACACCTACATTTAGTAAGTGTATAGCAAGGTAGACAACATTAGCTTGACCCTGTTCAATCTTTAGACAATTGCTCTTAAGTCGCGCTGACTTGCGCTGGCAGGCACCAATCAATCTCTTCCTTTGACTGAGAATTAAGTATCTGGTTTGTCATAGAAAAGTGCTTACAGCCAAAGAAGCCTCGATGCGCAGACAGCGGCGACGGGTGCGGCGCAGATAAGACATGGTGCTTGTCTCGGTCGATAAAACGCCCCTTCTTCTGCGCGTGAGCGCCCCACAGTAGGAACACCACACCAGACTGGTGCAGGTTTATCGCCTCAATGACTTTATCGGTAAATGTTTCCCAGCCTGATTTTGCATGAGAGTGCGCTTTGCCCTGCTCCACCGTCAGTACGGTATTGAGCAGCAACACGCCTTGTTCAGCCCAGCTCTGTAAGTAGCCATGCTGTGGAATAGTGAAACCATCGATATCAGAGGCGAGCTCTTTGTACATATTCACCAAAGATGGCGGGGTTTTGATGCCAGGCAGCACTGAGAAACACAAGCCATGGGCTTGGTTGGGACCGTGGTAGGGATCTTGGCCTAAGATGACCACTTTGATGTCAGCGAACTCGGTGGCGCGAAAGGCATTGAAGACGTCTTTCTCTGGTGGAAAAACGGTTTTACCCGCATCACGCTGCTGCTGAACAAATTCTAGGGTTTGCTGAAAGTAGGGTTGCTGCTTCTCGCAGTCAATGACCTCTGTCCAAGTGACCATATCTCAATCTCGTTACAACCAAAGTAAGCGGTCGATTGTAGCGCGTTATCGAGCCTAGGTCATTGGACAGCAAGTCTCGGACAGAAAAGTCTCGGACAGAAAAGTCTCGGACGGAAATGTCTCAAGTTCATGATTAGCGTCTCGGTTGAGGTACGCGGAAGTGACCTCTTCCTGAAACGTGGCGGTTAGGAACGGCTCTGTGCAAGCTAGTGCGAGGGGCTGAGAAACGAGTAGTCATGGCAAAATCTCCGATGGTTGATGGTTCACTAATTGATGCTCCATTTTATATATGAAAAATCAGTGCCAACTTTTCAGCCACCTCACAAAATTATTCCGTTCGCCCCTCGCGCACAGCGATGATCTCTTCTGGCCAGCGCTCGGAGTCAATGGTTTCAAGGATCAGCGGCATCTCAGCAAAACGAGGGTCACGCGAGATGTAATCAAAACACGCCCAGCCGATATGTCCCTCTCCTAAAGAATGATGGCGATCCACTCGGCTACCTAGTGGAGTCTTTGAATCATTTAGGTGCATCGCCTTAAGAAAGTGCATGCCAACCACGCGATCAAACTCTGCGAAGGTCGCCTCACAGGCCGACTCCGAGCTCAAATCATAGCCGGCCGCAAACAGATGACAGGTATCTAAGCACACGCCGACCCGGCTTTTATCTTCTACCCTGTCAATAATGTGCGCTAGGTGAGCAAAGTCCCAACCAAGGTTGGAGCCTTGGCCTGCGGTGTTCTCAATCACCGCTATCACATCGGGCACCGCTTGATGAGCAAGATTGATCGATTCCGCGATCAAATCGAGGCACGCTTCCTCATCGATTTGTTTTAGGTGACTGCCAGGGTGAAAGTTAAGCAGAGTCAGCCCCAGCTGCTGGCAACGCTCCATTTCATCAATAAAGGCGGCACGCGACTTAGTGAGCTTTTCTTCCTCTGGATGGCCTAAGTTAATCAAATAGGAGTCGTGCGGCAGGATCTGCTGCGCCGAGAAGCCATACTGCTCACAGTTGTGTTGAAACAGCTCAATCGATTCTGGGGTCAATGGCTTTGCGACCCACTGACGCTGATTTTTGGTAAACATGGCGAATGCATTAGCACCAATTTGGTGCGCTCGCACAGGTACGTTCTCTACCCCGCCCGCAGCCGACACATGCGCGCCAACAAATTTCACATTCGCGCCAGCAAATTTGCCTTCCATCGCAGCATTTTTCGTTTGTAACATTTGATCTCTCTAAACTTACATGACACCCAAGCAGCCCACGGTAACTTGGGAGCTTGAGCAAAATTTCAGCGACATTTTGTAGTAAATTTACTACAAAATGTCCATTTAAAAATATTTTAAACATTAAAATATAGTTACCAGACCTTATTTTACGGGGTTTTATTGATATAGAACAAAAAAATTAACTTAAAAAAGATGTGGTTTTTAGTTGTTTTTTGACTCAAATCAATATTAGAATAGACTCCATCAGCTACAAGATACATAGCTCAACAATAATACTGAAAACTAACATCAACATATTTCCACTAAGTGGACTAGGAGAAAGTGATGATTCAAGGCATTCAAATTACAAAATCAGCAAACGACGCTCTACTTAACTCTATCTGGCTACTAGATAGCGAGACTAACGAAGCTCGCTGTGTTGTGGCTAACACTGGCTACGAAGCGGACCAAGTTGTTCCAGCTTCTGACCTAGGTGAGTACGAGTCTCGCGAAGTGGCTATCGAAACAGCAGCGCGCATCGAAGGTGGTCAACACCTAAACGTGAACGTTCTTAAGCGTGAAACGCTAGAAGACGCTGTTAAGCACCCAGAAGAGTACCCACAGCTGACTATCCGTGTATCTGGTTACGCAGTACGCTTCAACTCTCTAACTCCAGAGCAGCAGCGTGACGTAATCGCACGTACCTTTACAGAGTCTCTATAATCTGTAATCCAAATTGAAAAACGGCGCTCATTGAGCGCCGTTTTTTTATCTTCAGAAACCTTTGATTTCCATTTAAACAAGGAGCTATGAAAAAAAGGGGCTCTGAAAACGAGGGGAGGCAAAGCTCCCCTTGCATTGATTACTGCACTTTACGCAGCACCGCCTTAAGTGCGTCAAAATCGTTGGCAAGATCTTCAGAGAGAAGCTCCATCGCAGCATGCTTCGCCAAAGGCCCTGGCAGCTCGATATCCGTCGCTAGGATCTCATCGACGACTTCTTTAAATTTAGCCGGGTGTGCGGTGCACAAAAACAGACCGGTCTCGCCTTCTGCCAATTGCTCATCCAACACGCGGTACGCAATCGCACCGTGTGGCTCACATAGGTAACCCAACTGATGCAGGTCTTTAACCGACTCACTGCTCTGCTCATCGCTTACCGCACCTTTACCTAGGGTTTCAAGTCCCCACTGCTTAACGCGGCAAAGCTCTTCGATGCGCGGCCAGTTGTTTGGCTGACTGACATCCATAGCATTTGACGTCGTCGCGACGGTTGGTTTTGGTTCCCAGTTACCTGTCTCTAGATAGCGAGGCACGGTATCGTTGGCGTTAGTGGCAGCAATAAAGCGCTTGATTGGCAGCCCCATGGCTTTGGCCAACAGGCCGGCGGTGAGGTTACCAAAGTTCCCGCTTGGTACTGATACAACTAAGTTCTCGCGCTGCTGCTTGGTCAGCTGTGAGGCAGCCTCGAAGTAGTAGCAAATCTGCGCCATTAGGCGGCTGATATTGATAGAGTTGGCGGAGTTAAGACCAATCTCTTCACGTAGCGCCTGATCATCAAAGGCCTGCTTAACCAGCGCCTGACAAGCATCAAAATCGCCATCAATCGCAACAGTGTGAATATTTTTACCAAGCGTACAGAACAGCTTCTCTTGCAGCGGGCTAATCTTACCCTTTGGATACAAGATCACCACATTGATGTCTTCCATGCCGTAAAAGGCATGCGCTACAGCCGCGCCTGTATCGCCCGAGGTGGCCGTTAGGATGGTGATCTTACCGCCATCAGATACCGCTGCTAGAGACTGGGCCATAAAACGGCCGCCAAAGTCTTTAAACGCCAGTGTCGGGCCATGGAACAGCTCAAGGGCATACACGCCATCTTTCACAGCCTTGATTGGCGCTGGGAACTGGAAAGCCGCATCGACGAGCGCTTCGACTTGAGAGGCCGGTAACTCATCACCAATCAGGGCCGATAAGATCTTGCTGCTACGAGTGACAAAGTCCTGCTCCAGCAGCGCATCAATATCGTCAAAGTACGGTAGCTCGGCTGGGAAAAATAGTCCCTGATTGCGCCCTAGCCCCTGGCGTACCGCCTGGCCAAAAGAGACTTGTTCATCGTTTTCTTTAATGTTGTACAGCTTCATAGCTCGCTTCCTGTCACTCTCGAACCCATTTGATCCAATCGGCAAATGTGAACGAATCCTTCTTCATTTTGTACATAATTTTGTTCTAGCCAGTTGGCCACACGCTCTGCCACATCCTGCTCTTTACAGATACTGAACAGAGTCGGGCCACTGCCTGATATTCCGGTCGCCAAGGCACCCGCGCTTGCTGCATATTGCCGCGCTTTGGCAAACCCTGGCAAGAGTTTTTCTCGATACGGCTCAGCAATCACATCTTTAATCATCTTCGCTGCCAGCTCATCTTGCCCGGAATGACAGGCATGAATAAAGCCAGCAAGGTGACGGCCATGAGCAATGACATCTTGGCGTCGATACTGAGATGGCAATATCGAGCGTGCCTCAGCCGTCGAGACCTTGATGCCTGGGTATGCCATTACCCAGTACCACTCCTCAAAGCAGGGTACTGACTGGCTTATAATGCCCAGCTCTTCAAGCATCAGTTGTAAGCCGCCAAGATAGCAGGGTGCTACATTATCATAATGCACGCCGCCAGAGATCTGACCTTCCATCTCACCCATCAGGGCAAGCAGCTCCATCTCGTTGAGCGGCTGACCATGAAAGCGGTTGAGTGCATCCAGCGCAGCCACAATCGAACAAGCACTAGAACCCAAACCCGAGCCAATTGGCATGTTCTTTTCAAGGGTCATATCAACCGCAAGCAGGTCGATGCGCTTTTTTTCCAGCTCACGCGCAAACACCTGCCAGCAGTTAAACACAATGTTTTGCTCTGGGTCTTGAGGCAGTTTATCGACAAACCGTCCTACACAACGCAGAGAAAATGGCTCCACCCCCCGAGTGACCTTAACGCAATCGCCCAAAAGCTGCCCATCCATTGGCGACACCGCCGCCCCTAGCACATCAAAGCCAACACTCACGTTGCCAATCGATGCCGGGGCATAAACAGTAACATCTAGTCCATGACTCATGCTTATACTCCTAATTTCCAGCCAAGGGTGCGCATCACATCCGAGAACACACCCGCTGCAGTCACCTCAGTACCCGCACCGTAACCGCGCAGCACCAGTGGAATCGGCTGATAGTAGCGACTATAGAACGCCAATGCATTCTCACCGTCTTTGATCTTAAACATCGGGTCATTCTCATCGACCGATGCAATGCGAACCTTGCACTGACCGTCGAGGATCTCACCCACATAGCGCAGCACTTTACCCTGCTCGGCCGCTTGTGCCGACAACTCACGGAAGTACTCATCCGCTTGTGGTAGGCGCGCCATAAACTCATCCACTGAGCCAGAATCATCAAAGCCCGGTGGCAGCGCCTGATCGACAACCACGTCTTCAAGCTCAAGGTTCATACCCGCTTCACGTGCCAGGATCAAAAGCTTACGCGCGACATCCATGCCCGATAGATCATCGCGTGGATCAGGTTCAGTAAAGCCATTCTCTTTGGCGATATTGGTCGCTTCACTCAGCGTCATGCCTTCATCAAGCTTACCAAAGATGTATGACAGTGAACCTGACAAGATGCCGTTGAATTTCTCAAGCTCATCGCCCGCCGCGATTAGGTTCTGCAAGTTCTCAATCACAGGAAGACCTGCACCAACAGTGGTCTCATACATCAGCTTGCGACGAGAGTTACGCGCCACATCACGCAGCTGGTGATAGTAAGCCATGCTCGCGGTGTTGGCTTTCTTGTTTGGTGTCACCACGTGGAAGCCTGCGGCGAGGAAATCGGCGTATTGGTTGGCGATCTCTTCACTCGAGGTACAGTCAACCAGTACTGGGTTGATAATGTGGTTGCGTTGCACGTGCGCGGCAAGGCTCGCCACTGAGAATCGCTCAGACACATCGCGCATGCGGTCGCGCCAGCTCTCAAGCGGCAGCCCGTCACCATCAAGAAGCAGCCCTTTGCTGTTGGCAAGGCCACACACTCGGATCACGATTCCCTTTTCGGCCAGTTTGTTCTGCTGACGCTGGATCTGATCCACCAGCTCACCACCAACGCCGCCGACACCAACAACAAAGACATCGAGGAAATGTTTCGAGTTAAATAGGTTTTCGTGACACGCCTTGATCGCCTCTGATTTTTTATCTTCAGGGATCACCGCCGAGATAGCGCGCTCAGATGAGCCTTGAGCTATCGCAACGATATTCACGTTCACCTCAGCTAGAGAAGAGAAGAACTGCGAGGCAACACCGCGTGAGGTACGCATGCCATCACCAACCAGAGTGACAATCGCAAGGTCGTCAATAAACTCAACCTGCTCAAGCAAGCCATCTTTTAACTCAAGCTCAAAGTGCTCACTCAGCGCCATCTCCGCTTTCACTCGGTCGCCCGATTCAATACAGAAGCTGATACTGTATTCCGATGAAGACTGAGTTATAAGGACAATCGAGACGCCTGCTGAAGACATCGCGCCAAAGACGCGACTGGCCATGCCGACCATGCCCTTCATACCTGGACCAGAAACATTGACCATCACCAAGTTATCCAGCGTAGTGATGCCTTTAATCGATAGGTTGTCCTCACCGGTGTCTTGACCGATCAGCGTGCCAGCACCTTGAGGATTAAAGCTGTTCTTAATCAAGCATGGGATGTGAAATTGTGCGATAGGCGCGATGGTTTTTGGGTGCAACACCGAGGCGCCAAAGTAAGAAAGCTCCATTGCTTCTTGATAGCTAAGCGATTTAAGTAGGCGTGCATCTTCGACCAAGCGAGGGTCACAATTGTACACCCCATCGACATCCGTCCAGATTTCGCAGCACTCAGCGCGCAGACAGGCAGCCAGAACCGCAGCAGAGTAGTCAGAGCCGTTACGCCCCAGTGTCACTAGCTCGCCTTGATCATTACCTGCTGTAAAGCCTGGCATGATCTTAACGTGCTCAACCGGCAATGGGTGAGTGAAGAAGTTGTGCGATGAGGTCTCGACGTCGACCATTGCCTCTAGCGCAGGGCCTTGGGCACGCAGGTATTTCACCGGGTCAATCAAACTAGCTGGTTGGCCTTTGGCCTCTAACACAGCTTTCATCAGCTCGACTGAGGCGCGCTCACCCTTAGAGATAATTCGAGCATTGACGTTATCTGGGCACATTCCCAGCAGAGCAATTCCGTGTACAAACTGACGCAGATTCTCCATAGAGTCTCTCACTTGGCTGGTAAAACCTTGCGTATCGAGTTGCCCCACGCCCGCTTGTACCTGCTCACACAACTCGAACAACCCAGCTTCTAGATCATTGATCTGCTGATCTACCTCACCACCAGCCAGCGCAGCGTCGATCACCGCAACCAACTTATTGGTGGTTTTTCCCGGCGCAGAGAGCACCACGGCCACCTCTTCTTGCTGGGCATTATTGGCGATGATATCTGCTGCACGCAAAAATCGATCAGCATCGGCTAACGATGAGCCCCCAAATTTTAAAACTCGCATCCCTTCACTCCCAATGGTCAAATTTGGTTATAAAAAAAGGCCTGTTCCGCTGGGGATACAGGCCTTTTTTTGAAATTTATTTCGTTCAGCAGCCCGCCCCAACAGTGGTCATGTCGGTAATAATCGTGGTTGTGGTGATTACAGTGCGTGGCGCAAACATAACAGCTATTTCTTCAATATTTCAGTGAACTGTATCTATGAGTACCGTATTTTTGATAGGTAAGTCAATCGTTAATTTACACAAACAATCAATTAACCCTACTTAACTTAGTTAAAGCAAATGAGGCAAATACACTGCAGCCCGTCAACTACCCGTGACTTAAGTAACGGAATAGAAACATATTCTGACTAAAATTTGAGCCAGCACGAAAAATTCACCTAAAGGAGGGATAAATTTGTGCTTTGCATAGTCGCACCGCTGAAACTGTGCTTTACTAGTCTGGCTAAGGAGCTGGTTTTAAGGAGGATAACAATGCGTAAGTTTATGCCATTACTGTGCATTGTTACTGTCTGTGTCAGCACGGGCGTGTCTGCCAGTAATCTGCCTCAGCTACCCAATCAAAAAGCGGTCTCGTCGCACAAGCTGTTTGTCTCAAGCTACACCAGCGCCTCTGCCTATCAAACCATGAGCATCGACAGTGGCTACGCCTACAGTGTGTTTGACAATTTTGATGTCTATATTGGGGCGCGCCTTCATGACGGGGACAATAGTCTTCTCAGTGGTGTTGGCTATAGTGTCACCGAGCGCTTATCGATTCACGGTACGCTGCATACCTTTAAAGACTACGAGCAAATTGATGACGATGAAGCGGAAACCACACTCTCAGCTGAGCTGACCAGCCGCTTACGCCTCAATGAAAATCTTGATATCCATGCCACGCTTGATTATCAAGACCTTCAAGGCGGGGTTGAGTTCGGTTTGGGGTTCCGCTTTTAGGTGTGTTCAACCTTTAACACACGCTTGCCATTCTAAACACTCCCCCCAAACCTCACCAAATAATGTTAGTTACTCAAAACACTATCCAGATCGAGAGCTTGATCGCATAGTAGAGTGCCGTTCCAATCCGCATAGATATAGTCACCGGGCTGAACCATGTAATTCTGCATTGTTAGGGTGACGTTAACCTTACCAAGCCCACGTTTTTCAGTCTTGAAAGGACAGGCCGCTAGGGCTTTGACACCGAGATCCATCTCAGACAATGCGGCAACATCGCGTATCGCACCATAGACGATGATCCCTTCCCAGCCATTCTCAATCGCCAAAATAGCCAACTGATCGCCGAGCAACGCTTTCTGGCAAGAACCATTACCGTCAACAAACAACACCTTGCCTTGACCTGGTTGAGATAATACCTCTCGCACCTTGGAGTTATCGTGATAGCAACAAACTGTTACAACTTCACCCCAAAATGCAGTCCTTCGCCCATAGTTCTGCAGAGGCAGATCAATCAGCTTTACCTGCTCTGAATAGTGGTCACAGATATCTGGTGTAATATCTTGCATATATCCTCCATGAGTTAATTTTGAATCCTTTTCTGGCGTAAAAAAGAGCCCAGATGGCCTATCGCTATCGGTTGTTTATCCTGGCAATACACCAGGAAAACCTGCTCATTTTCCACCCAATAAATCGCATTTTGTTGATACTTTTTGGCCAGTTTTAATCCGTCTTTTATGTCTAACCTAGCCAGGTAAGACCATTCAGACCACGAAAAGTTTTCGTTACCAACCAACAGCTTATGTGAAAAAACAGACTCCAAGTCTGTTTCAAGCGCTGCATTTCTTTTTCCATTCTCTTGTTGTGACAAGCGCAAGCTTCCAGGGTTCCATGCTGTCACAATAACAAACGATAAATGACGCCAACGCTGATACTCTTGTGTACTGAGCTCGAAACGCACCTGCGTATACTCATTTTGTAGCGGCTTGGTCATATCAGTTACCACTCTTTATAGCCTGACCTATTTTTGATTGATATTGCTGAACCGTTTACTATTGACACAAATCAAAAAAAAGCAGGAATTTAACATCAAACTATTGTTAGAATGCTGTTAAATCTATAGAATCCGCTCATCAAAATCTAGTAGGTATGATCGTATAAGCGATTGTATCTGCATAATAGAATGGCTCCACGGATGGCGGATTGCCAAAGCCCCTGATTTTTTAACGACTTTGGTTTATTATTAGCAATTGGTAGCTCGCATGTTGATCAGTTGCTTGAGTTTCATATTTAGCATTTATTTTTACAAGTTTAGGAACCGCCAATGCAGACTCCGCAGATTCTTATCGTTGAAGACGAGCAAGTAACTCGCAACACGTTAAAGAGCATTTTTGAAGCAGAGGGATATGCTGTTTTCGAAGCCAGCGATGGTGAAGAGATGCACCAAGTGCTTTCAGCACAACGCGTCAACCTAGTCATCATGGACATCAACCTTCCTGGTAAGAACGGCCTTCTTCTTGCGCGCGAGCTTCGCGAGCAAGCCAACATCGCACTTATGTTCTTAACCGGTCGTGATAATGAAGTCGATAAGATCCTTGGCCTTGAGATTGGCGCGGATGACTACATCACTAAACCATTCAACCCACGTGAACTGACTATCCGTGCACGCAACCTGCTAAGCCGTTCAATGAACGCTGCCGCTGCGCCGGAAGAGAAGCGTGTGGTTGAGAAGTACAGCTTCAACGGCTGGACGCTGGACATCAACAGCCGCTCACTAGTAAGCCCAGCAGGCGAGAGCTACAAGCTTCCTCGCTCTGAGTTCCGCGCCCTACTGCACTTCTGTGAGAACCCAGGCAAAATCCAAACGCGTGCTGACCTACTGAAGAAGATGACCGGCCGTGAGCTTAAGCCGCACGATCGCACAGTAGACGTCACCATCCGTCGCATCCGTAAACACTTCGAATCGGTATCAGGCACCCCTGAAATCATCGCCACTATTCACGGTGAGGGTTACCGTTTCTGTGGTGAGTTGGAAGACTAACCGACGCAAGCATAAAAAAAGCCGCACAAATGTGTGGCTTTTTTTATGCTTGCAGGGGCGAGGTGCGGGTTACACTGCGTTCCGAGTTACGAGGAGTCTTTCACGCTCGTTAAGCCCCTCGCTCCTCGTAGGGCAACGCCCGTCCTCGAACCTCGAACCTGTGTTTAATAGACGACATCAACCCCAACATCCTCCTCAACCACCCAAAACGTTTTCCCTTGCTCTGAAACCTTCACCAAGACGTCGACAGGTCGGCGATCATCAAGAGGGATGGGGAGGTTAAACGCTACCTCCCATTGGTTTTGTGAGTGGGCGCGAAGCTCGTATTGTTCAGCATTGATCTGATACTTCTCTCCGTTTTGATGCAGTTCAACCTCAATAACCTCCATTGCTGCGCTGAATCCATCAATATTAATCAGTGTCAACGCCCCATGAAGACGCAACTCTGGGGTATCGCCAAGTGCCGGCATCATATTGAACCACAATACACTGTTGAGTGTGACTGACCAGTGATACTCAACTGACTTAGAAAACGGCGAGTTGGGCATCGATTGACAGCCAAGCATAGCAATACTCACTAGGATGGGTACTAGCATTCGATTCATTGTGCGTCCCTCTCTTGCAGCCACTGCTTGAGTATCTCGATGTTCGCGACATACTGTGATTTTATCTCATTGACCCAATCATCAATGTTCTCTGACCAGGCAGGGTAGTCCGGCGATTGCGCCTTTTGCGCCACACTTTGGATATACTTGAGCCCGATTGAGCCCGCCGCCCCTTTGATTTTGTGTGCCTCCGACACGATTCCGGCCTTATCTTTGGCCATCATGTTGGAGTCTAAAATCTCAATGTACGCTGGCATACTCTGCTCAAACACAGCGACATTATCGAGCACCGGCGCTGTGCCGACTATATCAATGTAGGATGTCAGCATCTCGATATCGAGCATTTGCTGGTACTTCTCAGCAGAGATGACCTTATTGCTCGATGGCTCAGGCTCACTACTTGGGACCTGAACGGCTTGGGCGTCCCCGCCGCCAGCCTTACCCAGCGTTGCATTCCCACAGCCTTGATCACAACAGATCTTGCCGATCACTTTTGAGATTGCCTTCACCGAAAGCGGCTTACTGATGGCGTTGTCGAGGCCTTGGTCAAGGTATTCCGTCTTATCTTTAATCACATTCGCCGTCAGCGCGACTAAAGGTGGCAGATTGGTGTAGCGCTCACGCAGCCGCTGCGCCACCTCAAAGCCTGTCATGTCGGGCAACTGGATATCCAAAAGGGCAAGGTCATAGACGTCAGGCTCAAAACGGTTTAACGCCTCCTCACCCGTCATTGCCACACTAACCGAGTGACCAAGACTTTCGAGCAGTGAGCGCGCCACGGTGACATTCAGCTCGATATCTTCCACCATAAAGATGTTTAGGCTGCACTGCTGATACTCTGCCAGTTGCATCTCAGCGGTAGCGTCTGCCAGCGGTACATCGATGTCAATGGTAAACACACTACCAAAACCCTCTTCACTCGAGGCGGTGATATCTCCGTTCATCATATTGATCAGAAGCTTAGATACCGCCAGTCCAATGCCGGTGCCCACGGCGTGCAGATTGTGTTCACCACTTTTGACCTGATAGTACATAGCAAAGATCTTTTCGAGCTCGGACTCTGGGATGCCAATCCCGGTGTCTTCAATCTCAATCGTGATCTGGGCGCGCTCAGCCTGCAGCGCGGCACTGACGCTCATCACTACCCCGCCCTCTTTAGTAAACTTCATTGCGTTACTGATCAAATTCCACAGCACTTGGCGCAGGCGAGTGCCATCAACCTCGATCATGCTTGGCAAGTCACTCAAGCGCTCTAGGTTAAAGCGCAGGCCTTTCTGCTCGGCCATCAGCGCGGCGATGTTCTCAATCTCAACCACCAGATCCTCAAAATTGACTGGTGCAGGCAACAGCTCAAGCTTGCTGCGGTCAAATTTATCCATGTCTATGATATCGTTGAAGATGTTTCCTAGGGTTATCGCACTAACATTAATCGTTTGCAGGTGCTTGCGCTGCTCTTTGTCCAACTGGGTATCGAGCAACATTCGACTCAAGCCAACGATGCCATTGAGGGGGGTACGCAGCTCATGGCTGATGGTGGAGATAAAGGTGGTCTTATCGCGACTGGCCTGCTCAAGGGATTCCTCATAACGCTTGCGCTCGGTAATGTCACGCCCAAAGCCGACCAGCCCAAGGTGGCGACCATTTTTACTGTAAAACGGAACCTTGCGCAGCTCAAAGTAGGCCTTGCGACCATCGGGGTACTCAAGCCACTGCTCATAGGTCACGGATTGATTCTCGGAGAACACCTGCTGGTCAGTGGTGACAATGGTTTCTGCGGTCTCTTCGTCGTAGACATCCCACGGTGTTAGTCCAACTAATTCGCGCTCAGTGCGCCCAAGCAGTTCTTCCATGGCCCGGTTACAGCCAGAAAAAAGCCCTTCGGCGTTGCGGTAGTAGATAAGGTCAGGTGAGGTATCGATGAATGAGCGCAGCAGCGCGGTACGCTCGGCAAGCTCTAGCTGGGTCTTCTCGCGATGATAAACCTCATTCTCAAGGTCGAGCATCGCCTCTTCACGCGCTTCTTCGGCTTTGACCCGCTCTTCAATCTGTTGGTTAAGCTTGGCGATATTTTGCTGCAATTGGTAGTTGAGCTCTTGGTCACGATTACGCATATCACGCAGCTTGGAGACCATCTTGGCCAGTCGCTGACGTGACTCTTCGAGTTGATCGACTACCACCGATAAGAAATACACCGCCCACGGCGTGACCAGTAGGCCAAAGAAGACTGAGCGGACGATATCAAGGTCATCAACACTTCCCTCAAAAGCGAGGGTAATACCCACTTGAACCACCACCGCCAGCGCCACTAAGGCGATGGCGAGCAGCATAGAGAAGCGCACGATACCCAGCTTGACCAACAGGTCAACGTAGAACTGGGCAAGGCCTTTGATTTGCTTCATTAACGACTCCAAACCTGAATGCAGTTTAATAAGGGTATCACCCTACCTAGCAGGTTCAATGGTTTCGTTAAAGTTTCGTGTTACGCCGGTGGCTGATAAACAAATGGCTGTCCGACTAGGCTGCCCTGAGCACCTAACTTATCCAATGAGCGGCCAATTTCGGTCATCGCCAACCAGCGGTTTTCGCACCACAGTGGCGAAAGCAGTGTCGGGCGTCTTGCCGAAGAAGAGACGCGATGGAACACCACTTCCGGCGGCGTCATACGGATCATCTCTGAAGCGGTCTCGACGTAGGTCTCAAGCTCTGGCGCATCGAGGCGCCCTGCACGCCAGGCCTTGGCCATGGTACTGCCCTCAACAATATGTAAGCCGTGAAGCTTGATACCATCGGTGCCCACCTCTAGCACTTTACCCATGGTCTCGATGTTGTCTTGATGGGTCTCTTTGGGTAGACCAACGATCAAGTGGGTACAGACCTTAATCCCTAGTGCACGCGCTTTTTGGGTCATCTCAACGTAGCACTCAAAGTCGTGGCCGCGATTGATGCGCTTAAGGGTATCGTTGTTGGCGGTTTGCAAACCCAGCTCAAGCCAGATCTCATAACCTTGCTCAACATAACCCGCAAGAAGCTCAAGTACGGCATCCGGCACACAGTCCGGGCGCGTACCGACACATAGGCCGACGATATCGGCAGAAGAGATCGCTTCCTCATACATATTCTTGAGGACTTGTACCTCAGCATAGGTGTTGGTATAGGCTTGGAAGTACGCAAGGTACTTTTTCGCGCGCTTGACCTCACCGGCGCGGTCTTGCAGCTGGAGCTGAATCGATTTTTGCTGAGTGGCTTCATCAGCAAATGAGGCAACATTACAGAAGGTACAGCCACCGCGGCCTATGGTGCCGTCTCGGTTTGGACAGCTAAAACCGCCATGCAGGGTTAGCTTATGGACCTTCTCACCGTAGCGGCGCTGCAAGTCTTGTCCAATTGTGTTGACCAGTTCATGTAGTTGCATCATCTCACCTGTTAGTCGTGCTGGCTTCGTTCAATGAAAGTAAATTACATCCGTGTTAACGAAGGTCGCGCATAATACCACCAGTTGAGGGAAATGAGGATAGTTGAGGACAACAAAACCCTCGGCCTATGTGTCTTTCTCGGTTGTTAATTGTCTGTTAAACGATATGCGGCATTTTTATGACAATTTTTCTCTGCACCAGTATGGTTTTCGATTGCCAAACTGTGGTGCAAAATTGTAGGATACTTACACGTTTCTGATGATCTAGTAGATTGACACACCAGATTAAGTGACGAAATGTTCGGATGGTATTGCAACCCACCTATATAAATCACTATAAAGTGAAAAATAACTGCGCAATATCTCCAAGGATTGTTTTTCTCGCAACACATTTCCTGCGAGTGACAGAATGGAATCAGGCCACCAGCATGGTGGCTGGGAATCATTATTAGAAAGGAATAGACACCTCACAAAGCGACCTAGCGTCCCTATTTCGCGCCCTCGCGCGGAACAAACGTTTGGCTGAGTGCGTCTGCAATTAAATTGGAAGGATGTATCTATGGTAGATAGAGAGCAAAATACACAGGGTCTGTATACTCCTGAGCTGGAGCATGACGCCTGTGGTATCGGTTTTGTTGCTCACCTCAAGAACCGTAAATCACATGACGTCGTAACACAGGCATTGGATATGCTTGCTCGCATGGAGCACCGTGGCGGTCAAGGCTGCGATCCATGCTCGGGTGATGGCGCAGGCATACTCCTGCAAAAACCCCATGAATTCCTCCTCGAAGAAGCGGTCAAGCTTGGTATCAAGCTGCCTTCTTTCGATAAATACGGCGTGGGCGTCGTGCTGTTCCCGAAAGACGAGCACAAACGCGCACAGTGTCGTGACATTTTAGAGCGCAACGCCAAACGCCTTGAGCTGGATGTGATCGGCTATCGCGTACTGCCAACCGACAACTCAATGATTGGTGCCGATCCTCTTAGCACTGAGCCTCAGTTTGAGCATGTGTTTGTCTCAGGCGGCCCTGGCATCACACCTGAAGAGCTTGAGCGCAAGCTATATGTGCTGCGTAACTACACCGTACGCGTCTGTCTAGAGAGCGTGTCGAACATTGGGGATGACTTCTACATCAACTCAATGTCATACAAAACCTTGGTGTATAAAGGTCAGCTAACCACTGAGCAAGTACCGCAGTACTTCCTTGACCTGCAAAACCCAACCATGGTTACGGCGCTAGCGCTGGTTCACTCGCGCTTCTCGACTAACACCTTCCCGAAATGGCGCCTAGCACAGCCTTTCCGTTATATTGCCCACAACGGTGAGATCAACACCGTACGCGGTAACCTGAACTGGATGAAGGCGCGTGAGGCGATCATTGAATCAGACCTGTTTACTCAGGCTGAGATCGATATGCTATTGCCGATCTGTCAAGAGGGCAGCTCGGATTCATCTAACTTCGATATGGCACTAGAGCTCCTAGTTCTTTCTGGTCGCAGCCTGCCACATGCGTTGATGATGATGATCCCTGAGGCGTGGCAAGAAAACAAAAACATGGACCCAACTCGTCGTGCGTTCTACCAGTACCACGCCAATGTGATGGAACCATGGGATGGCCCAGCATCGGTGTGTTTCACTGACGGTGTACAGGTTGGTGCAACGCTTGACCGTAATGGCCTGCGCCCATCGCGCTACACAGTGACCAAAGATGACTTCCTGGTCATGGCCTCTGAGTCTGGCGTGGTTGAGATTGAGCCTGAGAATGTTGAGTTCCGTGGTCGTCTACAGCCAGGCCGTATCTTCGTTGCTGACCTAGAGCAAGGCCGCATCATCTCTGATGAAGAAGTCAAAGACGGCATCGCCAACGCTCAGCCTTACGAGAAATGGGTTAAAGAAAACCTATTGAGCCTGAAAAAGCTGCCAGATGCGAGCAACCAGTTCAGCCAACCATCGGCGGAAAAACTGCTGCACAAACAGCAGGCGTTTGGCGTCAGCTCTGAAGAAATCAACGAGATCATTATCCCAATGGCGAAAGACGCGAAAGAGCCTCTGTCTGCCATGGGTGCCGACTGGCCGCTAGCGGTGCTTTCGCATCAATCTCAGCACCTATCCAACTACTTCAAACAGTTGTTCGCCCAGGTGACCAACCCACCGATCGACCCGATCCGTGAGCGCATGGTAATGTCGCTGAATACTTACCTCGGTAAGGATCAGAACCTACTGGCAGAATCGCCAGAGCACTGTCAAAAAGTCGAGCTAGAGTCGCCAGTTCTGGCTAACTCTGAGCTTGAGAAGCTACGTGCGATCGATAACGAGCACCTGCAAGCGAAAACGCTGGATATCGTGTTCCAAGCGAGCGAAGACCAAGGCAAGCTTGAGCGTGCGCTAAAGCGTATCTGTCAATACGCTGAAGACGCTGTGGTTGATGGTTATTCAATCATCATCCTGACAGACCGCGCAGTGAACTCAAACCACGCAGCCATCCCAGCGATGCTGGCGGTGGGCGCTGTGCACCACCACCTGATCCGCAAGGGTCTACGTGCTAAGTGTGACATCGTGGTTGAGACGGGTGATGCGCGTGAAACGCACCACTTCGCGACTCTGGTTGGTTACGGCGCAAATGCGGTTAACCCATACCTAGTGATCGAGAGCATGGTTGAGCTGCAGCGCATTAAGAAGCTTGATCCTGAAGCCAGCATCCGCGAGCTATTTGATAACTACCGCAAAGCCATCAACGGCGGTCTATTGAAGATCTTCTCCAAAATGGGTATCTCGACCCTGCAGTCGTACCACGGCGCGCAGATCTTCGAGGCGTTGGGTATCAGCAAGTCTGTCGTCGACAAATACTTCACCGGCACCGTATCGCGTATTCAAGGTCTGACTATCGACGATATCGCCAAAGAAGTACTGGTTCGTCATCGTATCGGCTACCCAACTCGCGAGATCCCGGTCCAAGTACTGGATGTCGGCGGCGTATACCAGTGGAAACAGCGTGGTGAGAAACACCTGTTCAACCCAGAGACCATCTCACTGCTGCAAGAGTCAACTCGCAACAAAGACTTTGCTCAGTTTAAGCAGTACGCCAAAGCGGTCGATGACCAAGGCGATAACGCAGCGACCCTGCGCAGCCAGCTTGATTTTGTCAAAAACCCAGCTGGCTCTGTCCCACTAGAGGAAGTCGAGCCTATCGAGAGCATCCTTAAGCGCTTTGCGACTGGTGCAATGTCATTTGGTTCGATCTCGTACGAGGCGCACTCAACCCTAGCCGTGGCGATGAACCGCATTGGCGCGAAATCTAACTCGGGTGAAGGTGGTGAAGATCCAACGCGTTTCGAGCGTAAAGAAAACGGTGATTGGGAGCGCTCTGCGATCAAACAGGTGGCCTCAGGTCGCTTCGGGGTAACCTCTTACTACCTAACTAACTCTGATGAGATTCAGATCAAGATGGCGCAAGGCGCTAAGCCAGGTGAAGGCGGTCAATTGCCAGGTGATAAAGTCGATGACTGGATCGGTGCGACACGTCACTCAACACCAGGGGTTGGTCTGATTTCGCCACCGCCACACCACGATATCTACTCGATCGAGGATTTGGCGCAGCTGATCTTTGATCTGAAGAACGCCAACCGCGATGGTCGCGTTAATGTCAAACTGGTTTCGGAAGCGGGCGTCGGTACGATTGCTTCGGGTGTTGCCAAAGCCAAAGCAGACGTAGTTCTGATCGCTGGCTTTGACGGTGGTACAGGTGCTTCACCTATGTCATCGATTCGCCACACGGGTCTGCCGTGGGAGCTTGGTTTGGCGGAAACGCACCAAACGCTGCTGAAAAACGGCCTGCGTAACCGTATCGTGGTGCAATCTGATGGTCAGATGAAAACGCCACGTGACCTTGCCGTCGCAACGCTACTTGGCGCTGAGGAATGGGGCGTCGCAACTGCAGCGCTTGTAGTTGAAGGCTGTATCATGATGCGTAAGTGTCATAAGAACACCTGTCCTGTTGGTATCGCAACCCAGAACAAAACCCTGCGTGAGCGCTTTGATGGCCGCGTAGAAGATGTGGTGACCTTCTTCCAATACCTTGCAGAAGGTCTGCGTGAGATCATGGCTGAGCTTGGTTTCCGCACCATTGATGAGATGGTCGGTCAATCGCACAAACTTAAAGTTCGTGACGACGTTAACCACTGGAAATACAAGAACCTCGACCTAACGCCAGTGCTACACATCGAGCAGGCGCGTGAAGAAGATGGCGTCTACAACCAGACGGAACAAAACCACAACCTAGAGCAGGTTCTTGACCGTCAGTTGATTCAAGCGGCGATTCCTGCGCTTGAGAAGGGTGAAGCGGTCAACGCTGAGTTCCCAATCATCAACACGGACCGCTCAGCAGGTACCATGCTGTCGAATGAGATCTCCAAGGTCTACAAAGACCAAGGTCTGCCGCAGCCAATGAACGTTAAGTTCACCGGCTCTGCTGGTCAATCGTTTGGTGCTTTCTTAGCGAAAGGCGTCAAGTTTGAGGTTGAGGGTGATGCGAACGACTACTGGGGTAAAGGCCTATCAGGCGGTACCTTGGTGCTCTACCCTGACGCGAAATCAACCATCGTTGCTGAAGACAACATCGTGGTTGGTAACGTGTGTTTCTACGGCGCAACATCGGGTGAGTCTTACATCCGTGGTATGGCTGGCGAGCGCTTCTGTGTGCGTAACTCAGGCGCGAAAGTTGTGGTTGAAGGCGTGGGTGACCACGGCTGTGAATACATGACCGGTGGTGTCGCGGTGATCCTTGGCTCAACAGGTCGCAACTTTGCAGCGGGTATGAGCGGCGGCGTCGCGTACGTATGGGACAAGTCTGGTGACTTTGAAACCAAGCTGAACCCTGAACTTGTCGACCTTGACCCGATCGAAGAGGAAGATCGTCAACTACTCAAAGAGATGCTCACCAAGCAGGTCGAATTCACAGGAAGTGAAGTGGCTCAGTCGTTCCTAGACAACTTTGAAGCCAGCCTAGCGACCATGGTGAAAGTCATGCCACGCGATTACAAAGCAGTACTGCAAAAGCGCAAGGCACAGGAAGAGCAAGCAGCAGAAGCGGAGGCCGTATAATGGGTAAGCCTACTGGATTTTTAGAACATGGTCGCGAGCTGCCAGGTAAGCTCGCTCCTGAGGTTCGTATCGAGAACAACAAAGAGTTTGTCCTTAACGAGGAGTTTGGTGACAAGATCAACACTCAGGCCTCACGTTGTATGGACTGTGGTGTGCCGTTCTGTCACAGCGGTTGTCCGATTGGTAACATCATCCCTGAGTTTAACGATGCGGTGTATCGTGACAGTTGGGAAGAGGCGTGGAATATCCTCAGCTCGACCAACAACTTCCCTGAGTTTACCGGTCGTGTGTGTCCATCGCCGTGTGAGAGCGCGTGTGTTTTGGGGATTAACCAAGACCCAATCACCATCTGTAATATCGAGAAGACGATTGTCGAAACAGCCTATCGTGAAGGCTACGCTAAGCCAAAAACGCCACGCTCGCGCACGGGTAAAACCGTGGCGATCATCGGCTCGGGCCCTGCAGGTCTAGCGGCGGCAGAGCAGCTTAACAGCGCCGGTCACTCTGTGACCGTGTTTGAGCGTGATGAGAAGGTCGGAGGCCTGCTGCGCTTTGGTATCCCTGACTTTAAACTGGGTATGGACATCATTGATCGCAAGGTCGACCTGATGGCTGAGGCCGGAGTGGAGTTCAAAGTAAACCAACACGTTGGCGTTGAAGTTAATGCACAGCAACTGCGTCAAGAGTTTGATGTGGTGCTGCTGACTGGTGGCTCAACCGTGCCGCGCGATCTGCCTGTACCGGGTCGTGAGCTTAAAGGCGTGCATTTTGCGATGGATTTCTTGGCGCAAAACAACCGCCGTGCCAATGACATGGACCTGAAAGGTGAAGAGATCCATGCCAAAGATAAGCATGTGGTGGTGATTGGTGGTGGTGACACTGGCTCAGACTGTGTTGGTACCTCAAACCGCCATAAAGCGGCGAGCATCACTCAGGTTGAGATCATGCCAGTACCGCCGGAGAAGCGCCCGGCAAACATGCCATGGCCACAATACCCAATGATCATGAAGACGACTACCTCGCACGAGGAAGGCTGTGAGCGTCACTGGAACATCCTAACCAAGGAGTTTATCGGTAACGATCAGGGGGAAGTTACTGGTCTGCGTATTGCTGACATCGTGTGGCAAGACGCCAAGCCGGGTGAACGCCCGGGCTTTGAAGAGGTGGCGAACTCTGAGCGCGTGATCCCTTGTGATATGGCGTTCTTGGCCATGGGCTTCTTACACCCAGAGCCAACCGGCGTGCTTGCACAATTGGATATCAAGCTTGATGAGCGCGGCAATGTCGCAACCCAAGACTTCCAAACTAACCAAGCAGGTGTGTTTGCCGCAGGTGATATGCGCACCGGTCAGTCACTGGTTGTGCGTTGTATCAATGAAGGTCGTGAATGTGCTCGTGCGGTGGATGAGTACCTTATGGGTGGCACCAATCTAGAAGCAAAAGCAGACTCGCTGATGCTGTCTGTGTAACTTTCAATTTCCTTCCTTTTTAAATTTGACCAGCCATTTTGGCTGGTCTTTTTTACGTCTCTTTTCTAAAGCAGCACGTCGAATCAGCCAATCTAAAGCTTGATCTTTTCAGATCGCCCATATAATTTGTTAAATTCACGCCAGAGATGGCAACATTATACTTACAATCAAAAGCGCCCTAAGTGGTGAATTTGTTTGAAGAATGATCCATCTACCTCCGTCGTACTAGAAGGTACGTATGCAGTTTGTCGCCTAATAACAAAAATGCGCTTGGCAGCTAAACTTGTCTCAAGAGCAAAAAATAAGACACGGAAGCAGATGGCACAGGGAGAGTTTGCTATGGCGTTATATGACCCTTCATTAGAGAAAGACAACTGTGGCTTTGGCCTCATTGCGCACATGCAGGGTGAAACCAGCCATAAGCTAGTGCGCACCGCGATATCCGCACTGGATCGCATGACCCACCGGGGTGGGATTGCCGCCGATGGTAAAACCGGCGATGGTTGCGGTTTGCTGCTACAAAAGCCCGATACCTATCTGCGCTTAGTCGCCGAAGAGCTCGGCTTTCATCTTGCCAAGCAATACGCCGTTGGCATGGTGTTCCTCAGTCAAGACCCAATCAAGGCCCAGTCGGCGCGCGATATTATCAACAAAGAGCTCGCTCAAGAGACGTTGACCATCTCGGGCTGGCGAGAAGTACCAATCAATTCAGAGGTGCTTGGCCCCATCGCCCTGGCTTCGATGCCGAGTATCCAGCAGGTGTTTATCTCAGCCCCCGCCGGATGGCGAGAGAAAGACGTCGAGCGGCGCCTGTACATTGCCCGGCGCCGAATCGAAAAACAAATCAATGACGATGATGAGTTTTATATCTGTAGTCTGTCGACTCAGGTGGTGGTTTACAAAGGCTTATGCATGCCCGCCGACCTGCCAAGATTTTATCTCGACCTTGCTGATTTGCGGATGGAGTCGGCTATCTGCCTATTCCACCAGCGCTTTTCAACCAATACCCAGCCGCGTTGGCCGCTGGCTCAGCCGTTTCGCTATCTGGCGCACAATGGTGAAATCAACACCATAGAGGGCAACCGCCAGTGGGCACGAGCCCGTGCTTACAAGTTTGCCTCGCCGCTGCTACCCGACTTGCAAACTGCCGCCCCCTTCGTTAACGAGGTCGGCTCTGACTCCTCGAGCCTAGACAATATGCTCGACCTGTTTCTTGCCGGGGGAATGGATATCTTTCGCGCGATGCGCATGCTCGTGCCACCAGCCTGGCAAAACCACCCCGACATGGACCAAGACCTGCGCGCCTTCTACGACTTTAACTCCAAACACATGGAGCCATGGGATGGCCCCGCAGGTATCGTGCTCTCTGATGGACGCTACGCCGCGTGTAATCTTGATCGCAACGGGCTGCGCCCAGCACGTTATGTGATCACCAAGGATAACTTGATCACCCTCGCCTCCGAGGTTGGGATTTGGGATTATGCACCTGATGAGGTCTCTCATAAGGGGCGCGTTGGACCGGGCGAGCTGTTGGTTATCGACACCAAAGAAGCCAAGTTATGGAACTCATCTGAGATAGACAATGATCTCAAATCGCGCCATCCCTACCGCGAGTGGATGCAAAGCAATGTCCAGACCCTAACCCCTCTCACTGAGCTCCCAGATGAGCAGGTCGGTACCCGCAGCTTTGATGATAACCTGCTAAGCACCTATCAAAAGCAGTTTGCCATGACCAATGAAGAGCTGGATCAGGTAGTGCGCGTACTGGGTGACCTCGGTCAAGAGGCCACCGGCTCAATGGGGGATGACACACCGATGGCGGTGCTGTCGTCAAAAGAGCGCTTGATCACCGATTACTTTAGGCAGAAATTCGCTCAGGTGACGAATCCGCCTATCGACCCACTGCGCGAGAAACACGTGATGTCGCTCGCCAGTAGCATTGGCCAAGAGATGAATGTGTTCTGCGAAACCGACGGCCATGCTCACCGCGTGACCTTTAGCTCGCCGGTGCTGCTGTTTTCAGATATGCAGCAACTGCTCGAGCTCGGTGATGAGCACTATCGCAATACGATTCTAGACATTAACTTTGACCCGCAAGAGAGCACCCTCGAAGAGGCGATCATCTCGCTGTGTGATAAAGCGGAACAGGTGGTGCGTGACGGCACGGTACTCGTGGTCCTGTCTGACAGAGCCCTGGTCAAAGGCAAATTGCCTATCCCTGCCGCAATGGCGGTGGGTGCTGTGCAGCGCCGCCTTACTGAGGCGAGCCTACGCTGCGATGCCAACATTGTGGTTGAGACAGCAGCCGCTCGTGATCCGCACCATTTTGCCGTGCTGCTCGGCTTTGGCGCGACCGCTATCTACCCCTACCTCGCCTATGAAGCGCTGGGTAAGGCCATCGACAATGGTGCTCTAAATAAAAGCTATCGTGAGGTGATGCTCAACTACCAAGCCGGGATCAATAAAGGGCTGTTTAAGATCATGTCCAAAATGGGCATCTCTACCGTCGCCTCGTATCGGTGCTCACAATTATTTGAGGCGGTAGGCCTTAGTCAAAACGTGGTTGATTTGTGCTTTAATGGCGTCGCGACCCGCATCGAGGGGGCTGATTTTGTTGATTTTGAGCAAGACCTGCATAACCTAGCGCGCCGTGCATGGGCTAAACGCAAGCCCGTCGAACACGGTGGTCTACTCAAATACGTCCATGGCGGTGAGTTTCATGCCTACAACCCCGATGTGGTCGGCACGCTGCAGACTGCCGTCAAATCCGGGCAAGAGAGCGATTATCAGCGCTTTGCCAAGCAGGTCAATCAGCGCCCGATTGCCATGCTGCGTGACATGTTTAAGCTAAAGCCCGCCCAGACGCCCCTCACCCTCGATAAGATCGAAGCCAACAGCGAGCTGTGCAAGCGCTTTGACTCGGCGGCAATGTCGATTGGTGCTCTCAGCCCAGAGGCTCATGAGGCGCTGGCGATCGCAATGAACCGCCTCGGTGGCTACTCCAACTCAGGTGAAGGTGGCGAGGACCCACGCCGCTTTGGTACAGAGCGTAACTCGCGCATCAAGCAGGTAGCCTCGGGCCGTTTTGGTGTTACACCACACTACCTATCCAACGCAGATGTATTGCAAATTAAGGTCGCACAAGGGGCTAAACCCGGTGAGGGCGGCCAACTCCCTGGTCACAAGGTGACCGCCGAAATCGCCAAACTGCGCTATTCAGTGCAAGGCGTGACGTTGATTTCTCCGCCGCCACACCACGACATCTACTCGATAGAGGATCTCGCCCAGCTGATCTTTGACCTCAAGCAGGTCAACCCCAATGCACTGGTCTCCGTCAAACTGGTTTCAGAGCCAGGGGTGGGCACCATTGCCACTGGTGTGGCTAAGGCGTATGCCGACCTGATCACCATATCTGGTTATGACGGTGGTACCGCTGCTAGCCCACTGACCTCGGTCAAATACGCTGGTAGCCCATGGGAGCTTGGTCTTGCGGAAACCCAGCAGGCGTTGGTCAGCAATGGTCTGCGACATAAGATCCGTTTGCAGGTTGATGGTGGCCTGAAAACGGGGCTCGACGTGGTCAAGGCAGCGATTCTCGGCGCGGAGAGTTTTGGCTTTGGCACAGCGCCTATGGTGGCGATGGGCTGTAAGTTCCTGCGTATCTGTCATCTTAATAACTGCGCCACTGGCGTTGCCACTCAAGATGAAACCCTGCGCAAAGAGTATTTTAAAGGGCTGCCTGAGATGGTAGTTAATTACTTCACCGGCCTTGCTGACGAGGTGCGTGAGCTACTAGCCATGCTCGGTGTTGAGAAGCTCACCGACCTGATTGGTCGCACCGACTTGCTTGAGGTCGTCGATGGGATCACGGCTAAGCAAACCAAACTTGATCTCAGTGGTATCTTAGAAACGCCGCACTCGCCAACTGGGCAGCCGATGTACTGGACAGAACCAAACGCGCCCTTCGATAAAGCCGCGCTTAACCAAACCATCGTCGACGATGCTTACTCAGCGCTTGAACATCAGCAAGCGATAAGCCTTTTTTATCAGGTTCGTAATACCGACCGCTCAGTAGGCGCTCGCCTGTCCGGAGAGGTTGCCAAGCGTTATGGCAATCAAGGATTAGCAGCGAGTCCAATCAAAATTCACCTTGATGGCACTGCTGGCCAGTCTCTCGGGGTATGGAACGCCGGTGGCGTAGAGCTCTATCTCACCGGCGATGCCAATGACTATGTCGGTAAGGGTATGGCTGGAGGTAAGATCGTTATCAAGCCTCATCTAGGTACCGCTTTTCGCTGTAACCAGGCCTCGATCATCGGCAATACCTGCTTGTATGGTGCGACTGGCGGAAAGCTGTTTGCAGCAGGCACAGCCGGTGAGCGCTTTGGCGTGCGCAACTCAGGCACCATTGCGGTGATAGAGGGCGCTGGGGACAACGCTTGTGAGTATATGACCGGTGGCATCATCGCTATTTTGGGTGCAACTGGGGTCAACTTTGGCGCAGGGATGACCGGCGGTTTTGCTTATGTACTGGATGAAAACGATGATTTTACTGGCCGAGTGAATCACGAATCGGTGGAAGCCGTGGCACTGTCTGACCTGTATATCCATCAAGAACACCTGCGCGGACTGATTGCAGAGCACCTTGATGAGACCGGGTCTGTGCATGCGGAGAGTATTCTGGCTAACTTCGATGCCTGGATCCCACGCTTCTACCTAGTCAAACCTAAAGCTGCTGACCTGCGCACCTTACTTGGTCATCAGAGTCGCAGCGCTGCTGAGCTGCGCGTACAAGCCCAGTAATCAAGGAGGATAAGAGCAATGAGCCAGAACGTGTATCAGTTTATTGACGTTAAGCGCGTTGACCCAGCAAAAAAGCCGCTCAATATCCGTAAGATTGAGTTTGTTGAGATTTATGAACCGTTTACCAAGCAGCAAGCCACCGCACAAGCCGATCGCTGCTTGGACTGCGGCAATCCTTATTGTGAATGGAAGTGCCCAGTGCACAACTATATCCCCCAATGGTTAAAGCTTGCCAATGAAGGAAGGATTATCGAGGCGGCAGAGCTTTCCCACCAAACCAACAGCCTGCCTGAAGTGTGTGGTCGTGTCTGCCCGCAAGACCGCCTGTGTGAAGGCTCGTGTACACTCAATGCGGATTTTGGTGCCGTGACGATAGGTAATGTTGAGAAATACATTACCGATAAGGCCTTCGAAATGGGCTGGAAGCCCGACATGTCCAAGGTGGAATGGACCGATAAAAGAGTTGCCGTGATTGGCGCAGGCCCAGCAGGACTGGCCGCAGCCGATATCTTAGTGCGTAATGGGGTCAAACCCGTGGTGTTTGACCGCTACCCAGAGATCGGTGGTCTTCTCACGTTTGGCATCCCCTCATTCAAGCTTGAAAAGTCCGTGATGCAGCATCGGCGCAAGATCTTTACCGAGATGGGGGTTGAGTTTCGCCTCAATGTCGAAGTCGGTAAAGACGTAGCAATGCAGCAACTTATCGACGAGTATGATGCGGTGTTTATTGGTGTGGGTACCTATAAGAATATGCGCGCAAACCTTGATAATGAAGATGCCAAAGGCGTGTATGATGCCCTGCCATTTTTGGTATCTAACACCTACAAGGTCATGGAAATGGCTCATGATAAGCCCTTTATCGATATGGCAGGAAAACGTGTGGTGGTGTTAGGGGGTGGTGATACCGCGATGGACTGTGTGCGCACCTCAATACGCCAAAGCGCGGCGAAGGTGACCTGCGCCTATCGTCGTGATGAAGAAAATATGCCCGGCTCAAGGCGCGAGGTCAAAAATGCGCGTGAAGAGGGCGTGAACTTCTTATTTAACCTGCAACCCGTCGGCATTGAGGTTGATGCGCAGGGGCAGGTCAGTGGCGTAAGAGTGGTCAAAACCGCGTTAGGAGAGCCCGACCAAGCAGGACGCCGACGACCGGAACCTGTCACGGGCAGTGAGCATGTGCTGGAGGCCGATGCGGTGATTATGGCGTTTGGCTTTCAACCCCACCAAATGGCTTGGCTTGAGCCGTATGATGTCGAGATCGATCAGTGGGGCCGAATTAAAGCGCCGAAAAATCAACAGTTTCAATATCAAACCACCAATGCGAAAATCTTCGCTGGCGGTGATGCCGTGCGCGGCTCAGACTTGGTCGTGACCGCAATCGATGAGGGCAGAAAAGCCGCCGAAGGGATCCTCGACTATCTCGAGATCTAATCTTTATCAAGCAATAACCCAACTGGGTTAGAACCATAGGATGCTGGTATGATTAAAACGGTTTTTGTAGCGCTGAGTCTACTCGCGCTGACCGCATGCAGCCAAGGAGTAGAACAGATGACCGATCGCACAGCGCAGCCGTGTGGTGACAAGCCCAATTGTGTCTCGACCATTGATGAGCGAGAAAAGTTCACTCTTGAGCCATTTACACTCAAACAAGGAGTGACATTAGAACAAGTGGAAGAAGTTGCTGTTACTCTTCCTGGCGCTAAGCGCGCTGATAAAGCGGCAGATTACCTGCGCATCGAGTGCACCTCACGGATCATGCGCTTTGTCGATGACTTAGAGCTTAAAATTGACGGTCAAAACCTGATAGTCCGCTCCGAATCACGGGTTGGACACTCCGATTTTGGCGTCAACCGCAAACGTGCTGAGCAGCTGCGCAGCAGACTGAGCGAGGCGGATTTACTTAGCCGATAAAACAAAACCCGAAGCCAAGCTTCGGGTTTTGTTATTAGAGTCTGGCTCTATTGATCGCGATAAACTATTGGTCGCGGTAGACAACCAGGCGTTTAGGTGCAACCTTACCATCGTCGTTGAGTTCACCCACACCGACAAACAGCTTGTTCTCACCCTCACCACCAGTCAGACGCAACGGCCCCTCTGGTGCGCCAAAGACTTGTACCGGCTGACCGTGTTGGACCATATCCACTAACTCAGGAACCAAGTTGACTTCAGGTAAGTCCTGAACTGCGGTATCCATTGGTAATAGCAGAGGATCAAGCAGCTCACGTGGCGCTTTATCTTCGCGGTGTGCCTGCTCAAGCAGCTCGTTGAGTTGCTCAAGGGTCACCATGCTCTCGTATGGGTACTTAGCAACGGCAGTACGACGCAGCATAGTCACGTGTGCGCCACAGCCAAGCATCTCACCAAGATCATCGACGATAGTGCGGATGTAAGTGCCCTTAGAGCAGTGCACTTCCATTTCAACCTCATCGCCCTCAAAGCGGTGTAAGATGATCTCATACACAGTGATCTTGCGCGCTTCACGCGGAACCTCAATACCTTGACGAGCGTACTCGTAGAGAGGCTTACCTTGATACTTAAGTGCCGAGAACATTGACGGTACTTGGTCCGATTCACCACGGAACTTATCGATGCACGCTTCAAGCTTAGCCAGGTCGACATCGATAGGACGCGTCTCAACCACTTCACCATCAGAGTCTGAGGTATTGGTGCGCTCACCAAGCTTAGCGATCACGCGGTAGCGCTTATCTGAGTCCAATAGGAACTGAGAAAACTTGGTCGCTTCACCCAAACAGATTGGCAGCATGCCCGTCGCAAGCGGGTCAAGTGCGCCTGTGTGACCGGCTTTTTCAGCAAAATAGATACGCTTTACTTTCTGCAGCGCGTCGTTCGATGAAATGCCCGTTGGCTTATCCAGTAGGATCACCCCGTTGACTGGACGACCTTTACGACGACGTGCCATTAGCTCTCTTCTCCTGATGAAGCCTCGTCATCATTGCCACGACCCGCTTCTTCAATCTTACGCTTGTCTTCGTTGACGATCTCAGACACAAGGTTAGACATGCGCATGCCGTCAACCAAGGTGCTGTCGTAGAAGAAACGCACTTCAGGCGTTAGGCGTAGACGGATGCGCTTACCCAGCATCATGCGGATGTGCACTTCGTGCTCACGCAGCGCTTCTAGGCAAGACTCAGGCGTTTGCTCACCGACGCACAGGAAGGTCACAAACACTTTGGCATATGCTAGGTCACGAGAAACCTCAACGTCAGAAATCGTCACCATACCAAGGCGAGAATCACGCACCTCGCGCTGTAGGATCAACGCCAATTCTTTTTGCAGCTGCTGTGCAACACGCTGCGTGCGGCTAAATTCTTTAGACATAAATTTTTATTACTCTCAATTAGCAAGAATGGGGGGATGGTAAATACCAGCCCCCCATGGTGTATTCAACAACCAATCACTAAGTATCTAACAAGATAACATTAGTAATTTTTGTCAATTAGTCCAGAGTACGTTTAACTTCGACAATCTCGAAGACTTCGATCTGGTCACCAACGCGAACATCATTGTAGTTCTTAACGCCGATACCACACTCGTAGCCGTTCTTAACTTCTTGAACGTCATCTTTAAAGCGACGTAGTGACTCAAGTTCACCTTCGTAGATAACCACGTTATCACGTAGAACGCGAATTGGGTTGTTACGCTTAATCAGACCTTCAGTAACCATACAACCTGCGATTGCACCAAGTTTAGGCGACTTGAACACGTCACGAACTTCAGCAAGACCAATGATCTCTTGCTTGAATTCTGGTGCAAGCATACCGCCCATCGCTTGTTTCACTTCGTCGATTAGCTGGTAGATGATTGAGTAGTAACGTAGATCAACGCTTGCAGCTTCAATCGCACGACGAGCAGATGCATCAGCACGAACGTTAAAGCCAAGGATGATAGCGTTAGACGCCTCAGCCAGTACGGCATCAGTCTCAGTGATACCACCAACACCAGAACCAACGATGTTCACTTTCACTTCGTCAGTTGACAGTTTCAGTAGTGAGTCTGCAATCGCTTCCACAGAACCCTGTACGTCCGCTTTCAGTACCACGTTTAGTTCAGCAACTTCGCCTGCAGCCATGTTAGAGAACATGTTCTCTAGTTTAGATTTCTGCTGACGCGCTAGCTTAACTTCACGGAACTTACCAGCACGGTAGTTGGCTACTTCACGCGCTTTACGCTCATCACGTACAACCGTCGCTTCGTCACCCGATGCAGGTACACCAGAAAGACCTAGGATCTCAACTGGGATAGATGGACCGGCTTCTGTGATCTCTTTACCTAGCTCGTCGCGCATTGCACGAACGCGGCCGTATTCTTGACCACAAAGAACGATGTCGCCCTTGTTCAGCGTACCTGATTGAACCAGTACGGTTGCCACTGGACCACGGCCTTTATCAAGACGTGACTCAACCACAACGCCAGATGCCATACCTTCTTTCACAGCCGTCAGCTCAAGAACCTCAGACTGAAGTAGGATAGCTTCTAGTAGACCATCGATGTTAGTACCCTGCTTCGCAGAGATGTGAACAAACATGTTCTCACCGCCCCACTCCTCAGGAATAACGTCGTACTGAGCAAGCTCGTTCTTAACGTTATCTGGGTTCGCATCTTCTTTATCGATCTTGTTTACCGCAACGATTAGAGGAACCTCTGCCGCTTTCGCGTGCTGGATTGCTTCAACCGTTTGTGGCATCACGCCATCGTCCGCTGCAACCACAAGAACAACGATATCCGTTGCTTGTGCACCACGAGCACGCATTGCTGTAAAGGCCGCGTGTCCTGGAGTATCCAGGAAGGTGATCATGCCGTTATCCGTTTCTACGTGGTATGCACCAATGTGCTGGGTAATACCACCCGCTTCGCCTGAAGCAACGTGTGTACGACGAATGTAGTCCAGTGTTGAGGTCTTACCGTGGTCAACGTGACCCATGATGGTAACAACCGGTGCACGAGGTGATACTTCTGCATCGTTATCACGATCAGATAGAACCGCTTCTTCAAGCTCGTTCTCTTTACGCAGAATCACCTTATGGCCCATTTCTTCCGCTACAAGTTGAGCAGTTTCTTGGTCAATCACTTGGTTGATGGTTGCCATTGCACCCATCTTCATCATCACTTTGATAACTTCTGTCGCTTTAACCGACATCTTGTTAGCAAGCTCAGAAACAACGACTGTCTCGCCGATAACAACGTCAGATTTCGCTACTGTGGCTGACTTGTCAAAACCGTGCTGCATTGAAGCAGGTTTTGCTGGTTTCGCTAGTTTGCCTTTACGGCCACCGCGCGCGCCACGTGCATTACGGTTCTGGTCGTTAGAAGTTGCTTTCTTCTTCTTCTTACGACGAGAACCACCTTCTTCACGGCGATCAGCTTCATCTTCAGCTTCACGAGCGTAGGCCGAAGTTGTTACATGGTAATCTGTATTTTCCATACTACCCTTTTTCTTTTCTTCTGCAGACCAACGCTCTTTGTTCTTCTCTGCCATTTCGCGTGCTTCTTCAAGCTGGCGCTGACTTTCCTCTTCAGCTTTACGTTGAGCTTCTTCTTCCTGACGTCGTTTTAGCTCATCGGCTTCTTTTTGCGCTGCTTCTTGCTTCAATTTATCTTCCGACGATGGCTTCGCAGATTCTACTGCTTGGCGCTTCGCCTTCTCTTCTGCGTCACGTTTGGCTTTTTCTTCTGCGTCACGTTTCGCTTTTTCGTCTGCTTCACGCTTGGCTTTTTCTTCAGCTTCACGTTTTGCTTTTTCTTCAGCTTCGCGCTTGGCTAGCTCTTCAGCCTCGCGTTTTGCCGTTTCTTCCGCTAGGCGCTTCGCTTCTTCTTCCGCGGCGCGCTTCGCTTCATCTTCGATGGAGCTACGTTTAACGTAGGTGCGCTTCTTGCGCACTTCAACCTGAACATCCTTACTCTTACCACCACCAGCATTAACACTTAGTGTACTACGCTTTTTGCGTTGTAGAGTCAAACGAGTTGGTTGAGCTTCACCCGACGTATCACCGTGTTCACGCTTAAGGTGAGTAAGCAGTTGTTGCTTCTCATCTTCTGAAACAGTGTCCGTGTCCGTTTTTTTCATTCCTGCATCAGCAAGTTGCTCTACTAAGCGTTCAACTGGCGTACCAATCTCTTCACTTAAGGCCTTTACTGTGACTTCTGTCATGTAGCTCCCTCCTCGCTGAAATTATGCTTCTTCGCCGAACCAACAGATGTTACGCGCAGCCATGATTAGCTCGCCCGCACGCTCTTCGGTTAGGCCTTCAATACCTTCTAAATCGTCAATACCTTGGTCAGCGAGATCTTCTAGAGTAACCACACCTTTTGCAGCTAGTTTGAACGCCATTTCGCGCTCAAGGCCTTCAAGGCCCAATAGATCGTCTGCTGGCTCTAGACCGTCAAAAGACTCTTCTTGTGCAAGTGCTAGTGTCGTCAGTGCATCTTTCGCACGGCTACGTAGCTCTTCAACGAGGTCTTCGTCTAGGCCTTCTACTTCAAGCAGTTCGTTTACAGGAACGTACGCTACTTCTTCAAGTGTTGAGAAACCTTCTTCCACCAGCATCTCAGCAAAATCTTGCTCGATGTCTAGGTGCTTCATAAAGTTGTCGATCGACGCTTGAGACTCTTCTTGGTGCTTCTTCTGCAGGTCTTCAACCGTCATTACGTTTAGCGTCCAACCCGTTAGTTGTGAAGCTAGACGTACGTTCTGACCGCTGCGACCGATAGCTTGAGCAAGGTTATCGGCTTCAACCGCGATATCCATTGAGTTTGCATCTTCATCGACGATGATCGATGCCACGTCCGCTGGTGCCATTGCATTGATAACAAATTGCGCTGGGTTATCATCCCAAAGTACGATATCGATACGTTCGCCACCCAGTTCGCCAGAAACAGCTTGAACACGGGCACCACGCATACCAACACACGCACCCACAGGGTCAATGCGCTTGTCGTTGGTTTTCACCGCGATTTTAGCACGAGAACCAGGATCGCGGGCAGCACCTTTTAGTTCAATCAGCTCTTCACCAATCTCAGGGACTTCAACGCGGAATAGCTCAGCCAGCATTTCAGGCTTAGAGCGAGTGATAAACAACTGGAAGCCACGCGCTTCTGGTGCAACGCGGTAAAGTAGACCACGTACTCGGTCACCTGGACGGAAGTTTTCACGTGGCAGTTGATCGTCACGTAGGATAACCGCTTCTGCGTTGTTACCTAGGTCTAGGATCACGGTGTCGCGGTTAACTTTCTTAACCACGCCCGTTACTAGTTCACCTTCGTTGTCGATGAACTGCTCAACGATCTGCGCGCGCTCAGCTTCACGTACTTTTTGTACGATCACTTGCTTGGCAGTTTGAGTGGTAATACGGTCAAAGGTTACTGACTCGATGTCATCTTCGATGAACTCACCCAGTTCGATGTTCTCATCTTCAAAGCGTGCCGCTTCAAACGAGATCTCACGGGTTGGGTTTTCAACTTCTTCAACCACTTCCCAACGACGGAAAGTTTCGAATTCACCGGTTTTACGATCGATCTCAACGCGAACTTCGATTTCGATTTCGTATTTTTTCTTAGTAGAAGTCGCAAGTGCGATCTCCAGCGCTTCAAAGATGCGCTCACGAGGTACCGCTTTCTCGTTAGAAACCGCTTCAACTACCGCTAAAATTTCTTTGCTCATTTATCTAGCCTCTTAAGCTCAATTTCTCTAGGAGAACTAAAATTTCGGGATAAGGTTGGCTTTTGAGATGTTACTCAAAACAAACTCTTCATTCTGTCCTTCAACAGCTACCGTGATGGTCTCGCCATCCACAGCGTGGATCGTGCCTTTCCACTTACGGCGGTTGCCCACGGCCATCTTCAAGACAAGATTTACCTCGTGACCAATAAACTGTTCATAGTGAGCCGCTTTAAATAGCGGTCTTTCTAGTCCTGGAGAAGACACCTCTAAGCTATAAGCGACAGAAATAGGATCTTCAACATCCAATACTGCACTCACTTGGTGGCTAACTTCCGCGCAATCGTCAACATTGATGCCATTCTCGTGGTCAATAAAGATGCGCAGTGTTGAGTGTTGGCCCGCACGAATAAACTCGATGCCAACCAGTTCATAGCCTGAAGCTTCCACTGGCGCTTCAAGCATTTCAGTAAGTTGTCGCTCTAAACCTGTCATTTAGACGTACTCCAGAAACAAAAAAAGGGCATAAGAGCCCAATTTAAATTCCATGCATTATCCGAATTTACAAAATTCAGATAACAAAAAACCCCGAAAGTCGGGGTTTTTTGTTGCTGGACCCTGATAGATTGAGTATGACCCAATCTGCAGTGACGCGCACTGCCAAACTTGCAATATCTTAACTGGCGTGTCACTCAATTAAGATTTGGTTGCGGGGGCCGGATTTGAACCGACGACCTTCGGGTTATGAGCCCGACGAGCTACCAAGCTGCTCCACCCCGCGTCCGACTTGCCGAGCATTATATACTCAGTTTACAAGTTTGTAAAAAATGGTGCCGAGAGAGGGACTCGAACCCTCACACCAAAGGCACTAGCACCTCATGCTAGCGTGTCTACCAATTTCACCATCTCGGCACAAAGCTAATTAAAGCTTCAATTATTGTGGAATTTCGTCGCCGCTTTCAGCAGGGATGTCATTCGCACTGTCATCAGCTTGCTGGATAACTTGACCTTGCGTTGGGTCAATCCAGTTAGATTCAGGCTTATGCGTTGACATATTGCCTAGAACCAAGCTAATCACAAAGAATACAGTTGCAAATAATGCAGTCATTCGAGTTAGGAAGTTACCTGATCCCGATGCACCAAAAACAGTGTTTGAAGCACCAGAGCCGAAAGAAGCTCCCATATCTGCGCCTTTACCTTGTTGAATCAACACAAGGCCAATGACACCAAGCGCCGCCAACAGATAAATCACAAGTAGAACCTGAAACATATTTTCCACCTATGTCTAAATTGTTCAGCTAAATACGCTTTGAGTTCATCATGAACACCAGCGTCAAACAAGCACCCTCCTCTCTGGAGGCGGAGCCAATACTAGCCGAACCGTCATACCCTGACAAGCGATATTTCACAAAAAAGTGCAATACCGCCGTCAAGTGCTCAAAATATCGACGTTAAGACCTATTTTCAGCCTAACGTCGATAGAATATAGCTAAAAATTAGCAACTTGCTCGAACAGCGTCGGCAATCTTAGTTGCGCTTGCTTGTACCAACTCTGCATCCTCACCCTCGACCATTACACGGATCAAAGGCTCAGTGCCAGACTTGCGCAGCAACACTCGACCTTTGTCACCAAGTTGCGCCTCAACCTCTTCAGTGGCACTTTGGACTGCTTGCGCCTCGAGTGGGTTTGAGTCACCAGCAAAGCGGACGTTTTCCAGTACTTGAGGGTATAGCGTCATGCCTTGAGACAGCTCGTTAAGCGTCATGTGACTGCCGACGACAGAGGCCAGTACCTGCAGCGCGGCCACAATCGCATCGCCTGTGGTCACCTTATCAAGCAAGATAACGTGGCCTGAGTTCTCAGCACCAATCTTCCAGCCGCGCTCAAGCAGTTGCTCCATCACGTAGCGATCGCCGACCGCGGCGCGCGCAAATGGGATACCGAGCTGTTTAAGGCCATTTTCCATACCCAGATTGGTCATCAGTGTGCCAACCACACCGCCTTTCAGCTCACCACGACGCAGCGCATCACGGGCAATGATGTAGGCAATTTGGTCACCGTCAATCTTGTTACCTAGGTGATCAACCATCATGATACGGTCGCCATCCCCATCAAAGGCAAGGCCAAGGTCCGCCTGCTCAGCAACAACACGCTGCTGCAGAGCGCGCACATCGGTCGCTCCGACCTCGTGATTGATGTTGGTGCCGTTTGGCTCAACACCCATCGCAATCACTTCTGCACCCAGCTCAGAGAAGACCGACGGAGCGATATGGTAAGTCGCACCATGCGCACAGTCGACCACAATCTTAAGGCCTTTTAGGCTCAGGGCGTGCGGGAAGGTGCTCTTACAAAATTCAATATAGCGGCCAGCCGCGTCATTCAGACGTGTGGCCTTACCCAGCAGTGAAGACTCCACACACTCGATCTCTTTATCGAGTTCCGCCTCAATCGCCAACTCAACCTCGTCTGGTAGCTTGGTGCCCTCAGCCGAGAAGAACTTAATGCCGTTGTCGTAAAACGGGTTGTGTGAGGCTGAAATCACAATCCCCGCTTCCGCGCGGAAAGTTTGGGTCAGGTAGGCAACCGCAGGGGTTGGCATTGGACCGGTGAAGGTTGCTTTCAGACCCGCAGCCGCAAGACCGGCTTCCAACGCAGACTCCAGCATATAGCCAGAGATACGCGTATCTTTACCAATAATGACCTTCTTGGTGCCCTGCTTGGCGAGGACGCGACCTGCAGCCCAGCCAAGTTTTAGGACAAAATCTGGCGTGATTGGGTACTGACCTACCTTACCACGCACACCATCGGTGCCAAAATAACGTCGTGTATTAGACATAGTAATAACCTTCGTTGTTAATCGTTGTGTATTATTATCGGCGCAGACTTACGACAAGCTTAAGTCTAACGCTCTGAATTTCTGGCCTGTTTTAGCATAGTGACAATCTTCATCGCCTCTACCGTTTCCTCAACATCGTGCACGCGAATGATCTGCGCGCCTTTCATCGCAGCAATGGTCGCGCACACCACGCTGCCATTGACGCTTTGTACCGGTGCTTTATCGAGCAGCTTAAAAATCATCGACTTTCTCGACATCCCCGCCAAAAGAGGTAGGCCCAACTGATGGAAACACTCCAGTTGGTCTAACAGCTGATAGTTGTGCTCAAGCGTCTTACCAAAGCCAAAGCCTGGGTCTAAGATCAGCTTATCTTTACCAAGACCGGCTTGCTCACACGCAGCGACGCGCTCGTTCAGGAATTCGCTGACGTCCTGCAGTAAATCATGATATTCCGGGTTATGCTGCATAGTGCGCGGCTGACCCTGCATATGCATAAGGCATACAGGGACCTGATACTCAGCAGCAACAGCCAGCGCACCGGGCTCTTGCAGGGCGCGAACATCATTGATCAGGTCTGCACCACTCTCAAGTGCTTGGCGCATCACCTCAGCCTTGCTGGTATCGATGGAGATCCAAATATCTGGGTAAGATTGGCGGATTGCTTTAATCGCTGGGATCACCCGAGCCAGCTCTTCCTCAAGCATCACATCAGGTGCACCTGGGCGAGTAGACTCGCCACCAATATCAATGATACTGACACCCGCGTCAATCATTGCCTTGGTTTGTGCTAATGCTGACTCTAGTGAGTTGTATTGACCACCGTCAGAGAAAGAATCAGGCGTGACATTGAGGATACCCATGACTCGGGGTGAGGATAAATCGAGTGTTTTGTGTTTGGATTGAATAAACATAATCGCTAAATAGACAAAAACCCCGAGCATGTCGGGGTTTGATTGTGAGTTAACTCAATGAGCGTTAGTCAGCATCTTGGTCGCTTGACGGCTCTTGGGTTGGCTTCGCTTCAGGCTTACTCTCTGGCTGAGCTTGCTCAGCAGGTTTCGCTTCTGCAGCTTGTGCAGGTGCCTCAGACTGCGCTTTCGCTTGATCACCCCAACCAGCAGGCTCGCGGATGTCGTCTTTACGATCCATCAGATCATCAATCTGACCCGCATCGATGGTCTCATACTTCATCAACGCATCTTTCATCGAGTGCATGATATCCATGTTGTCTTCTAGGATTTGCTTCGCTCGGTCGTAGTTGCGATCAATGATTTGACGGATTTCGTTGTCAATCAGCTTAGCGGTGTCATCTGACATATGCTTGGTCTGGGTCACGCTGCGGCCAAGGAAAACCTCGCCCTCTTCTTCTGCGTAGAGCAGTGGACCAAGTTTATCCGAGAAGCCCCACTGAGTGACCATCTTACGCGCAATATCAGTTGCTCGCTCGATATCGTTCGAAGCACCCGTTGAGACCTTGTCAGAACCGTAGATCAGCTCTTCTGCTAGACGACCACCATAAAGACTCGAGATCATCGACTCTAGGTGCTGGCGAGACATGCTCACACGATCTTGCTCCGGCAGATACATGGTCACACCCAGTGCACGACCGCGTGGGATGATAGACACCTTGTACACAGGATCATGCTCAGGCACCAGGCGGCCGACAATCGCGTGTCCCGCTTCGTGGTAGGCAGTTGACTCTTTGGTCTCTTCTGACATCACCATAGAGCGGCGCTCTGCACCCATCATGATTTTGTCTTTCGCCAGTTCAAACTCGACCATAGAGACATTGCGCTTGTTACCGCGCGCTGCAAACAGTGCCGCTTCGTTAACTAAGTTTGCTAAGTCCGCACCTGAGAAACCCGGTGTACCACGCGCAATCAAAGATGGCTCAACGTCACCAGCCAGTGGTACTTTACGCATGTGTACTTTAAGGATTTGCTCACGTCCGCGCACATCAGGCAGACCAACCACGACTTGACGGTCAAAACGACCTGGACGCAGTAGTGCAGGGTCAAGCACGTCAGGACGGTTGGTTGCCGCGATAACGATGATACCTTCGTTACCCTCGAAACCATCCATCTCAACCAGCATTTGGTTTAGGGTTTGCTCACGCTCATCGTGACCACCACCAACACCCGCGCCACGCTGACGACCTACGGCATCGATTTCATCGATAAAGATGATACAAGGTGCAGCTTTCTTCGCCTGCTCGAACATGTCACGCACACGAGATGCACCGACACCAACGAACATTTCAACGAAGTCTGAGCCTGAGATAGTAAAGAATGGAACTTTCGCTTCACCCGCAATCGCTTTTGCAAGTAACGTTTTACCAGTACCTGGAGGACCAACCATCAATACGCCGGTTGGAATCTTACCACCCAGCTTTTGGAAACGGCTTGGGTCACGCAGGTAATCCACCAGCTCCTTCACGTCTTCTTTCGCTTCGTCACAACCAGCAACGTCGCTAAAGGTGGTTTTGATTTGCTCTTCGCTCATCATGCGCGCCTTGCTCTTACCGAACGACATCGCGCCTTTGCCACCACCGCCTTGCATCTGACGCATGAAGAAAATCCACACACCGATCAACAAGATCATTGGGAACCAAGAGATGAAAATCGAGCCAAGCAGGCTTTGCTCTTCAGGTGGGGTGCCCTGAACTTTCACGTTTTGGTTAATCAAATCATCCAGCAGTTTTTGGTCATACACTGGCATGTAAGTTACAAAGCGAGTGCCATTACCTCTACGCGTAAAGGTAATTTCACTGTCTTTAAAGGTTGCTTCCTGAATCTGGCCTTGGCCAACATCCTGTACAAACGCGGTGTAGTCTACTGTTCTGCTATTGCCGTCTCCAGGGCCAAAGCTCTGGAAAACCGTCATTAGTACGACAGCGATTACTAGCCACAGAATTAAATTTTTTGCCATGTCACTCAAGGTGTCAGCCTCTCGATAACTAATTGTAATTAAAGGTAGGGTACTACAGTTTATTGGCTGTAGCTATAGTGTTAACTCTCGCCAGCAAGGGCAAAATAGTTAGCCTTTGTAACCGGTGGCTACAATAAATACTTCACGAGAACGTGCTCGTGATGAATCTGGTTTTCGCACCTTAACGGTTTTAAACATCTCACGTATTTCCTTTACGTACTGGTCAAAGCCCTCTCCCTGGAAGACCTTAACAACAAAGCTACCATTAGTGGCTAGAACTTGTCGACACATATCCAGCGCTAACTCTACCAAGTACATCGCTCTGGGCTGATCGACCGAGTTGTTACCCGCAATATTGGGAGCCATATCAGACATTACTACGTCAACCATCGACGGTTGGATTCTTTCTAGCAGAGCCTCAAGTACGGCATCGTCACGAAAATCGCCCTGAAGGAAACTCACGCCTGCTATTGGGTCCATCGGCAGCAAATCACACGCAATGATCTGTCCCGCATCACCGACAATTTTAGCAGCATATTGTGACCATCCCCCAGGCGCAGCGCCAAGGTCCACCACCGTCATGCCGGGTTTAAGCAGCTTGTCTTTTGTTTGGATCTCTTCCATCTTGAAGTACGCGCGCGAACGGTAACCCTTTTTGCGTGCTTCATTCGCGTACTTGTCATCGAAGTGTTCCTTCAACCAGCGACCAGAGCTGGCCGAGTGCTTTTGTTTACTCATTCTATTCCCAGTAAGGCACCAAACGGAGCGATTGTATCAACAGTCCAATCCTCACACTCTAGGTTGGAGAAGCAGCGCAGTTATTGACAGGGTCATTAACTAACATGATAGTCTAACTATGCAATTATGGTAAAAAAACCAATTATTTATTTGCTAAAAGTGGGCGCCACAACCTTAAGCGCAATGAGGATTGGGTCAATAAATTATAGTCTTCCACCATAGATGGCGTTAAAATACCGCTTTTCAACCCTAAGACTAAAGAAAATTGGCCGCGTAATGAACCTAAGCACTAAACAAAAGCAGCATCTAAAAGGCCTAGCACACTCTCTAAAACCAGTTGTGCTACTTGGCGCAAATGGACTGACAGAGGCTGTTCTAGCGGAAATTGAAATTGCTCTCAACCACCACGAGTTGATCAAGGTAAAAGTCGCATCGGAAGACCGTGAGACAAAGAACCTGATCATCGATGCTATCGTGCGTGAAACCGGCGGCGAGAAAGTACAGACTATCGGTAAAACACTGGTACTGTACCGCCAAACCGAAGAGCGTAAAATCGAGCTGCCGCGCAAGTAATCAAATTACTCAAGTCGCAGAGCAAAAAAAAGGTCGCCCAAGGCGACCTTTTTTGTACCAAATTTTCAAGACGTTGTGCGAAGCAAGCTTTATTCACGGGACAACCAGAGTGCATAATACTCCTCGAACCCCGTAGGGCTATGCCCGCCCCCGCTCCTCGAACCTGTGTTTACAGGTATTCGACGCTATCAATCTCGAAGTCTTTCGCACCACCTGGCGTGGTAATCGTCACTTCATCACCTTCCATCTTACCCACAAGGCCGCGAGCAATCGGTGAGCTTACTGAGATACGACCCGCTTTGATATCCGCCTCGTCGTCACCAACGATCTGGTAAGTCTTCTCTTCGTCAGTATCGATATCGATCAAGGTAACGGTTGAACCAAAGATAACCTTACCGTTGTTGTCCATTTGCGTCACATCAATGATTTGCGCCACAGACAGCTTATATTCGATGTCACGGATCTGCGCTTCACAGATCCCCTGCTCTTCACGTGCAGCGTGGTATTCAGCGTTCTCTTTCAAGTCGCCGAGTTCACGCGCTTCTGCGATTGCTTCAGAAATTTGTGGGCGCAGTTTAAGTAGGCGATCAAGCTCTTGGCGCAGAAGATCCGCACCACGAACAGTCATTGGAACCTTTTCCATTATTTTTACCCCTATGCCAAAGATGTCTTTGGACAAAAAAACACCGCCCAATCAGATGATCAGGAAGTGGATAGAACTTGGATGATGTGTTGAGTGTAAACAAACTCGCGCTGTAAATCATCTAAATTGATCATTCTGCGCGTTGAATCACGACTTGTGCAGTCGCCTTGCCCTTTGACGGCCCTTTGGCGACAGGATTGAGCTTTCTCTCTCAAACGGGACAGCCAAATGATGGAAAAGTTCATCTGTAGCACTTTTTTGCCCGCACTAAAACCAAGATTAAACCTCGAAATATCAGTGACTTGGACAATAAATTTATAATCCCCTTAAAAAAAATATGTCATTAAGTAACTGATTCATAAGAACTAATCAGCAATTTATCAACCGAAGCACAATATTTACGCAGCACAGATCACAATTTCGCAATAAGAAACCTACAAACGTGACACAACCCCCTTGAACTGGTTGAAATTTAATCACAAGATGGTTCGCGCGGGAGGAGGTAACCCTCGCTTCGCAAAAATAACGACAATGATTTATGGACAATAAATTAGGACTAATAAGATGAAAAAAAATGTGATCGCATTAGCAGTGGCAGCTGCTGCAGTGGCTACCGGCGCAAACGCCGCTACCGTGTATGACAACGATGGTACTGAGCTTAAAGTTGGTGGGCGTGCGGAATTCCGAGGTGACTTTATAGGTACTGGTGGTTCAGAAATCGACGGCACTATGGCGAACAAAAGCCGCTTCCGCCTCAACTTAGGTGGCTCTACTGAAATTAGCAATAATCTTTCTGCATTCGGTTTCTACGAGGCCGAACAAGGTGTCTACTCTAGCAATGATAACTCCATCGGTGAAGCTGATGATGATGACGATGGAGACAACCCATTTACTCAACGTTATCTATTTGCTGGCTTAAAGGGTGATTTCGGTGCCGTATCGTTTGGTCGCCAAGATACTGCCGCGGTTATCATCTCACAAATGTCTGATGTCACCACGTTTACTGGTGCGCAAAAAGAGTTTACCAACTTCGGTAACGAGCAAGTCAACAACACCATTCTATATGCAGGCCAGTTTGACGCATTAGAAGTCAAGGCGAGTTTAGTTCTCGGTGAAGCAGACGATGAAGACGGTTACGGCGTTGCTGCAATCTATACTCTGCCAATGGGTCTAGCATTGGGTCTTGGCTACTCGGGTGGCGACAATGGCCCAGATGTATCACCAGAGGCCTTTATCGGTGGTATCAGCTATACCCTTGATGGTCTTTACGTTGCAGCGACTTACACAACAGGTGACGATAGCGCAAGCGAAGCTGAATTCGACGGTATGGAATTCGCCGCAAGCTATAACTTTGGTAACGGCTTCACCCTTCTGGGCGCTTACCAAAAAACTGAAGTTGACGACGTTGACCAAAGTGATTTCTTTGAAGTCACAGGTGATTATGCCTTTACAAGCAACGTTAACGCATACCTTGCTTATCTATACAACAATATTGATAACAAGGCCGCAGATGAAGACACGCTGCGTTTCGGTATGAAGTACACCTTCTAAGCTAGTAAAGCATTCCGGTTAAAGGAGGCTGGGCTGATGCTCAGCCTCTTTATTTTTTTGCACAAACATCACATCGCTTGGCAAAACACGCTAAGATAAACAAGCACTAACCTTACGTCATGGACCGACTCCGATGATACGATCGCTTGCTTATTTTTCTCGCCAAGTTTTGCTCTTGGCTGTTTTGTTTACTTCAACTATCGTTGACGCTCAGGGCATCACTAGCACACTCCCCTACGGCAGTCGCGTCACTACTCAGATCGAATCATTAAGTGTGCCTGACCCAAAGCAAACACTGGGTAACAACCAACAACTATTCCCTCCTGCTAGCACCCTTAAATTGGTCACAGCACTTGCTGCCAAGCTTACTCTGCCCAAAGACTTCAGCTTCGCTACCGAGCTTTATCAGCATCAAGACGATCTGATTGTCCGCTTTAGTGGCGATCCACTACTTAGGCGCGAGCATCTAAACTATTTATTAACTCAAGCCAAAGCGCAGGGCATCACGACTATTGAAGGCGATATCTGGCTCGATAACAGTGTGTTCGATGGCTACGAGCGCGCCGTTGGCTGGCCATGGGACATCCTTGGCGTCTGCTACAGTGCGCCATCAAGTGCTATCTCACTAGATAAAAACTGCATCCAAGCCTCGATCTACACCAATCAAAACGGCTCAACGCGGGTGTTTGTTCCCCAGCACCAGCCAATCATCGCCACCACCCGCGCAACCACAGTGTCAACACAAGTACAGCAAGAAACGCACTGCACGCTAGAGCTCACACCAGATGACAATAACCACTATCACCTTGATGGCTGCCTAGTGGCCAGAGATAAGCCGCTACCCCTGCGCTTTGCGGTGCAAAACACGGCGCAGTATGTCTCGCTGGTGCTTGAACAACTGCTTATCCAACACAACATCGCCTTTAAAGGGCATATCCGCGTCGGTGCTAAGCCCGATTTCCAATATGGTCAGCCGCTTGCGCAGCATACTTCCGTCGAACTCGATCAACTGCTGGCCAAGATGCTCAAAAGCTCCAATAACCTGATTGCGGATAACCTAACCAAAACCCTCGGTCATACCATATATAAAACGGCAGGCACGTTTACTAATGGGACAGAAGCCATCAAACAAGTGGTGTTTGAGCACAGCGGCATTGACCTAAGCCATGCTCGCTTAGCGGATGGTTCTGGTCTCTCGCGCAATAATCTGCTGACAAGTGAAGATATGGCTAAGGTGCTACGCTACATTTGGCAACAGGAAGAAAGCTTGGGCTTAATCGGCTTGATGCCTACTGCAGGTGAGTCTGGGACTTTGCAGTACCGCCGCAGCATGCGCAAGGCGCCAGTGAAGGGTAACATTATTGCTAAAAGTGGCTCGGTATACGGCACTTATAATATGGCGGGGTTTGGTTTGGATCAGCAAGGTAAGCCGCAAACTCTATTTGTTCAGTTTGTTGCTGATTACCACCCAATGAAAAAGCGCGATGGTATAGCTACCATCGCACCAATTACGCTATTTGAGACTGAGTTTTATCAGCAAGTGGTTGAGTTTTCTCAGGCAATGCCCAAGAAGTAGTTCACCACGGTGAAGTAGATCCACATGCCTGAAATATCAACGATGGATGCGAGTACTGGGCTCACCAGTACTGCGGGGTCAAGCTTAAACGCACGCGCCAAAATCGGTAGCAAACCACCCAAGATGGTCGAAATCGTCACCTGAATAAACAGGGCAACCGCAATCGCTAGCGCAATGGTATTGAGATCAAAGCCGCCGGTTGAGCTGCTATCGCTAAACACTAAGATACGGCCTACAATCACCAGCGCAATCACCGCCGCAATGCAGATAGCCACTCGACTCTCTTTCCACAGCACCTCAACCCACTGGCGCTTTTTCAGCTCACCGGTGGCAAGTGCCCTGATCACTAGAGTGGCCGCCTGAGTACCTGTGTTACCACCCGCTGCCGCGATGACCGGCATATAGATAGCCAGTAGCACCAATTGACTCAAGGTGTCTTCATATTGGGCGATAATCAAACCCGACACGATACCCAGCAGCGCCAGCGCCACAATCCAACCAATACGCTGCTTAAAGTGACCAAACACCGAGGTCGATAGATAGGTGTTGGCCGGCTCAACTTCCGAGTGGATCAAACCCAAGTGGTGCGCAAAGTGACGCGCCAGCTTATCGTGACCATCGATATCGAGTTGGTTAATCAAATCTTGTACATGCCCCAGTGAGCAGTAGTGCAAAATCGCCACTGCCTCTTCCATTGGCATCACAGTCAACAGCTCAACCTGCTTATCCTGGTTGTACTGTAAAAATGCATTCCGTGCCGCCCCGATCTCTTCACGAGAATAACGTGGCGCTTGTTCCAAAGTAGTATTGCTCATTACCGTCATGGCGAATCTCCCGATTGGCAACAGGTAACGACCATCAAAGACACACACAGCCACGCAACACTCGCGCTGCGACTGCAGAATATCTCGAATCTAGATAAACAGGAGAAAAATAAGAGAGGAACGTTTCAAGAAGTTGTTAGAGCTGCTCGTTCTTTGAGAAAGTAAGTTCTTTAAGAAAGTGAGCTCTTTAGAAAAGTCGATTCTCTACCGCAAGGTAGAGACAGAGATCGCCAATACCGAAGCGGATTATTCTTCTCCCTTCATACTAGGAGGATGGTCGGTATTGTTCATAGTTATCTCCAAAAGTACTGCAACGATTGCAGCGCGGCGGAGTATAACAACATTTGTGAGACAGATCATGATATTTTTCAAATATCAGGAAGCACAAAGGGGGCGAGGTGCGGGGACGGGCGGAGCCCTACGGGGTTCGAGGAGTCTAGTGATCGTGGCTAAACTAAACTCACATGACTAAGTACAATTCACGCTATCCCCTTTAGTTCTGGGACTAGTGAGGTTCGAGGAGGCAAACACACACGACATACTCCTCGCCTCTCGCAGCGAAGCGACCTCGCATCTCGCCCCTCCCCTTCAGGGGAAAAAAAAGTGGGTCAAAATGTTTCCATCCTGACCCACCCATCAACTATTGCACCCTGAGGGCATTATTGAATTGTGATGCGCGCAAATTTACGTTTGCCGACTTGGAACACAAACGTGCCCGCTTGAGGGGTAAACTTGGCATCAACCACTTTTTCACCATCGATCTTCGCCGCGCCCTGTTTCACCATACGCATCGCTTCCGATGTTGATGAACACAGACCCGCTTCTTTAAGCAGGTTACTTACCGGAAGGCCAGCTTCAAAGCTGAACTCAGCCATTTCATCTGGGATCTGGTTTTTAGCAAAACGGTTAACGAACTCTTGCTCAGCCGCTTCTGCGTCTGCTTCTGAGTGGAAGCGTGCGATGATCTCTTTAGCCAGCAGTACTTTTACGTCGCGTGGGTTTTTACCCGCTTCAACGCCTGCTTTAAACTCAGCAATCTCTTCTAGAGGACGGAATGATAGTAGGTCGTAGTAGCTCCACATCAGATCATCAGAGATCGACATGATCTTACCGAACATCTCGCTTGGCGCTTCGCTAACACCAATGTAGTTGTGCGCCGACTTCGACATTTTCTTCACGCCATCAAGACCAACCAGCAGTGGCATAGTCAGGATAACCTGCGGCTTTTGACCGTGTGCTTTTTGCAGCTCACGACCCATCAGCAGGTTGAACTTCTGGTCAGTACCGCCAAGCTCAACGTCGGTTTCCATTGCCACTGAGTCATAGCCTTGTAGCAGTGGGTACATAAACTCGTGGATAGCGATTGGCTGGCCTGTGGTGTAGCGCTTTTTAAAGTCATCACGCTCTAGCATGCGAGCAACCGTTTGGTTCGCGGCTAGGCGGATCATGCCCTCGGCACCGAGCTCAGATAGCCACTCAGAGTTGAATTGAATCTTAGTCTTGGCAGGATCTAGGATCTTGAATACCTGCTCTTTATACGTCTCAGCGTTACGCAGTACGTCTTCGCGAGTCAGTGGTGGACGCGTGGTATTCTTACCCGTTGGGTCACCCACCATACCGGTGAAGTCACCAATCAAAAACGTCACGTCATGACCTAGCTGTTGGAAAGTACGCAGCTTGTTCAGGATAACCGTGTGACCCAGGTGGATGTCGGGTGCCGTTGGATCAGCGCCCAGTTTGATGCGCAGAGGACGACCCTCTTTTAGTTTCGCAATCAGTTCTTCTTCTGGAATCAGTTCATCAACACCGCGCGTAATCTCAGCCAGTGCAGCTTCAATGCTCGCCATTCTTGTTCGCTCCCACACATATTCGGAAAATTTAATAGTCCGACAGTGTACTTTAATCGCCGCTACAATTGAAACCAGTTAGACTGATCCTAGAGCAAAAAAACAACCAATAAGCGAATCGCGCCGATGATATTGTCAATATTTAAGCGTCTGCCTTGGCTGCACCGAATCCTGATTGGGCTATCACTCGCACTGATGGCCTTTGCGGCGTTTTTTCTGCCCGAGCCGCACACGCTGGCTCATTTTGACAACCACTATAAAGTGGGTCAGCTATATCCAGTTGAAATAAACCTGCGCAGGCTCGCCCCCACTATCACGCTTCCCAGTGATGCCTCCCTCAATTGGCAAAAACACCAAGTCGGCAATGGCGAGAGTGCCGCTATCTTATTTAAGCGTCTCAACCTCTCTTCACGGCTACTCTACCAATTAACCTCCACCAGCTCAGATATCGAGCGCCAACTCTCACGCCTCATGCCGGGCGATACGCTTGAGTTTGGGTTTGATGATGATGGTGACCTGATTGAGTTGCGCCGCCCACGCAGTGCGACAGAGACCTTTGTCGTTACCCGCGCTGCGGATGGATTCGAATCGCAACTGGCCAAAAAGCCAGTCATCACCCAGTACAACTACGCGCAAGCGACCATTCACTCCAACTTCTGGAATGCAGGGATGTCGGCCGGCCTCACGGCCAACCAGATCATGGCGCTCGCGGGCATCTTCAGTTGGGATATCGACTTTGCTCTGGATATTCGCAAGGGGGATCACTTTGAACTGCTCTATCAAGAGCAACTGGTGGAAGGAGAAGTGGTGTCAACCGGCCAAATCATCGCCGCCTCATTTCGCAACCAGGGACAAACCTTTATCGCCATCCTTGATGAGCGCAGCGGCGAGTACTTTGACCAAAATGGCCGGGCGATGAAAAAAGCCTTTTTGCGCGCTCCGCTGGATTTTCGCCGCGTCACCTCCAACTTTAATCCAGTACGTCGCCACCCTGTGACGGGCCGCGTGGTACCACACAACGGCACAGACTACGCTGCGCCCGTCGGCACCCCAATCTGGGCTGCTGGCGATGGGGTAGTAGAAAAGTCTGGCTACAACAAGTTCAACGGCCACTATGTGTTTATCCGCCACACCCGCACCTATATGACTAAGTACCTCCACCTGACCAAGCGCAGTGTCAAAACTGGTCAGCGGGTTAAGCAGGGGCAAACCATCGGCACGCTAGGCGGCACCGGCCGCGTCACTGGACCACACCTGCACTACGAGTTTTTGGTCAATGGCGTGCACAAAAATCCGCGCACGGTTGACTTGCCCCTATCTCCCTCGCTCAAAGGGCAAGCCAAGAGTCAGTTTATCGCTAACGCAACGACCCACCTGACAACACTGAGTCGTTATAGCGATTTAATGGTGGCTAATTAGCTTGCCTTGTTATCTTGGCGTTGCAGCGGCCGCTGGGTAATATCGCGAACGGATGCCTCTCGAGTCGAGTTATCCTGATTGGCACTGTCATCTTTACTTTGACCACGCCCAAGCATCAACAAGCAAGGGGTGAGCACCAGCGTCAATACGGTCGCGAACGCCAACCCACCTGCGACGGCGGTCGCGAGCTGCGACCACCACTGCGTGCTTGGTGCGCCGAATTCTACTTTCTGATTGATCAGATCGACGTTCATCTCCAGCACCATCGGCATTAAGCCTAAGATGGTGGTGACCGTGGTGAGCAATACTGGGCGCAAACGCTGCACACCGGTGCGCAAGATAGCCTCATGCTTGCTTAAACCACGCTTGAGCAGCTGGTTATAGGTATCAATCAAAACGATATTGTTGTTCACCACGATCCCCGCTAGGGCAATCACGCCAATCCCTGACATGATGACACCAAAGGGTTTTTGGAAGATCAGTAGTCCGGCGAACACCCCAACAGTGGAAAACAACACCGCGCTCAAGATCAGCAGCGCTTGATAGAAGCTATTGAACTGAGTGATAAGGATCAGTGCCATTACAGCGAGCGCCACGATAAATGCACTTTGCAGGAAGGCCGAGGAGTTCTCTTGCTCCTCATTTTGACCTCGGATCTTAAACTCTACTTCTGCTGGTAATGGCAGTGCGCTGAGCGCTTGCTCTATCTTTGGTAGCTCGAGCGCTAGGTTATACCCTTCGCGCATATCCGCTTGGATATTGATCACCCGCTCGCCATCAATTCGAGTGATGGTATCTTGCTTGTGGTCGGGGGTGATTTGGGCGAAGTTAGTAATAGGAACTAGGCCCGTTGCCGTTTTCACTCGCAACTCATCGAAGCGGCCGATATCTCGCTTACTCGAAGGGTAGCGCACCAAGATATCCACCTCTTCACTGGCATCATCTGGCAAATACTCACCAATCTTAAGTCCGTTGGTAACAAATTGAACTGTGTTACCCACTAGAGTTGCATCGGCGGCAAAGCGAGCCGCGTCATCGCGCTTGATATCAATTTGCCAATCAATGCCCGGCTTACTCGATGAGTCACTGATATTGGTCAGCGCCGCATTGCCATCGGCCCAAACGCGCACTTGCTTAGCGGCGCCATCGAGCACCGACGGCTCACTGGAGGTCATTTCAATCACCAGATCATGCTCTACCGGTGGCCCGGCATCAGGGAACTTAAACTCAATCTCTACGCCAGAAAAATTGGCAGTCTGCTGCTCAAGCTCGTCGATAATGGTCTTAATTGAACGTCGATACTGCCAATCGACTGGCGTGATCTGAATTTGACCAATCTCGTTATCACCGCCGGTGCGAGTGTAGATACTGTCGAACTCATCGTGATTAAGCACGACCTGCTCAATCTCTAGCATAATGCTGTCTTTCTCATAGATGGACAGGTCCCCATACGAGCGCACCTTGACCGTAAAATGAGGCGGATCGACTTCCGGGAAGAACTCTGCACCTAGCCCTGCCTTGCTGTAAGCAAACCCAACCCCGACAGCCATTAGTATTGCAGCTAATAAGATCTTGAGTGGATAGCGAATCGCGATCGCCAGGGTGTGATAGTAGAGCTTGGTTATCCCGGTCGCTTTAGAGAAATCCCCTTCATGCAGGGCGACCATTTTTATCCGGTTGGCCTCACTGACATGTTGTGGCTTACCGATCAAGCCCCCCAACACGGGTACAAACAGCATCGCCATAACTAGAGAGGCAGACAAGGTGGCAATTAAGGTCAGCGGTAAGTACTTCATAAACTCACCAGTGACATCAGGCCAAAACAATAAGGGGGCAAAGGCAGCCAATGTGGTGGCGGTCGATGCCGTAATTGGCCATGCCATGCGCCTAGCCGCATCGCGATACGCCTGCTTGCGAGGTGTGCCCTCCTGCATACGTCGGTCTGCAAACTCGGTGACCACTATCGCCCCATCCACCAGCATGCCAACCGCCATAATCAGCGCAAACAACACGATAATATTGACCGTCAAACCAAACACCGATAGGACTAATAACCCAGTTAAAAATGAGCCCGGAATTGAGATCCCTACCAATAAAGCCGTGCGCACACCCAAGATGGCGATGATCACGATCACCACCAGAATCACGGCTGATAACACATTGTTCTGCAGATCATTGAGCATCATCTGCACGTCTTTGGATTGATCGCCGGTGTATTTTACCAGTAGGTTACTTGGCCAGTCTTCACGCTGCTGCGCCGCCTCCATAACGGCCTTTACTAGAGCAACGGTATCGATGATGTTCTCGCCAGCACGCTTTTTCACCTCTAGCACCACCGCCGATTTGCCATCCATGCGCGCAAAGGAGTCTGGGTCACGAAAGGCTCGGCGCACCGTGGCCACATCACCAACGGTGATCACCTGGCGCCCATCCACTTTGACTGGAAGCTCAAGCACGTCTTGCAAGGTGGAGAACACTGAGGGAACTTTGACGGAAAAGCGCCCATAACCCGTATCAACAAAGCCCGCTGCCACAACCCTGTTATTCAACGCAACCAGATTAAAGATACTTTGCTGATCAAGGTTATAGCTCTCCATCAACAGCGGATCAACGATGATCTCGACGATGTCCTCACGATCCCCCGCGATATCCACCTCAAGGATCTGACGATAACTCTCCAGACGATCTCGCAGTTGACGCGCAATCTGCACAATCGTGCGCTCTGGAACGGTACCGTAGAGCACCACCGACAGCACCGGCTCTTCTGAGGCCAAAGTCACCTCATTGACGGTGGGTTCATCACTATCGCTAGGTAATTTTGGCTTGGCTTGATCGACTGCATCACGCACATCTGCCATTGCCTTGGCCAAATCAACGCCGACACTAAATTCAAGCATCACTGAGGCGTGCCCCTCCGCGGCGGTCGAGGTCATCTCTTTGACGCCCTCAATCGAGCGCAGCTCCTGCTCTATCGGTCTGACTAACAATCGCTCGGCATCGATTGGCGAGATGCCCTGATGCCCGACGGAAACATAAATGATTGGGATGGTAATATCTGGACTCGACTCTTTAGGAATCGTGATATAGGTGAGCGTGCCCGCAATAAGGATCAGCACCAACAGCGTTAACATGGTGCGCGAGCGCGACAGCGCCGCATCAATGATAGACCACATCGCTGCCCCCCTATTGGCTTGCTTGATTGTTTGCGCGTGTCGCGATCACCTGATCGCCATCACGCACAAAACCCTGCCCTGTAGTGATGATATCCACCTCATCACCGAGCCCTGCTAGCCACACTCCATCTTGCTCGGCTTTGACTAGTTGAATTGGCACAAAGTGAACCTGTTCATCGACTAACGTTTTCACACCAAGGTCGCCGGACTCATCAAGCGCCAACATCGCTGGGGTAATTTTGACCGCCATAATCTCTCTGAGCGCCAGCGTCACCTCAGAGCTAATCCCGGCTGGAATGCGCTGCTCTGGGTTGTCTATTTCGATTTCAATTGGGAAGGTATTGGTCGCAGGGGAAGACACGCGCGAGATATAGCGCACTACGCCTGTTGCGCTGTCGCCTTGGATAAAGCGGATAGCGGCATTTTGTCCTAGTTCGAGGCTTTGTACATGTCGCTCACTGACATCCGCCTCAATCACCACTTTCTCGAGGTCAATCAGGTGGGCAATGGGGTCACCTACCGCGACATAGTCGCCTTGCTCGATATGTAAGGTGTCGATGATGCCGCTGAACGGAGCGATCACTTGGGTATTACGCAGCGCAAGACGCACGGCGCTGACCATCGCCTTGGCTTCCGCTAGCGAGGCCTCTGCTGTGGCAAACGCCACCTCACCCTGTAAGCCGCGATTTTTAAGCGACTGCGCGGCGTTGAACTCCTTGTTGCGCACCTTGAGCATGGCTTGTGCGCGTGCCATCTGGATATCAAGGTCACCCTTATCTATTGTGGCCACCACCTGACCTTTGCTGACTCTATCGCCTTTTTTTATCGCCAGCTGATCAATTTTCCCGGCAAACTCAGCACCAAGGTTGGCGGCTTTATTCGGCGCAGTGCGGCCATAAAGGTCAATACTCTTAAAGGTGTTTTCGGCACGAAAGGTTTGATAGACCACTTTGGCAAGCGGCACTTGTTGGTCGGATTGGCGATTAGGGTCATTGTCTGCTTGCGCAGGTCCCATCATCAGCCACAGACCAAGCGAGACAAGAAGAAAAAGAGAGATTAGCCAAGGACGCTGAGTGATCGCCGAGCCTAGTCTCCCCAAGCCAGCATAGGGGAGGTTTGACATACAAAATCCTTTTTATTTTTTTAACTTACGTGCGAACAGGTACATTTCGTACCAAGTTCCTTGTTCACACTTACGTAAGCTGATGCAGTTGGCTCACACCAACTGCTACATCACATGAGGTCTATATGTAGTGATGTTATACGCTAAATGACGCACCACAACCACAGGTCGTGGTGGCATTTGGGTTATCGACGAAGAAACGCGAGCCTTCAAGCCCTTCGGTGTAATCCACCACACCACCAACTAGGTACTGCAGGCTCATCGGGTCAACCACAAGCGTCACACCACAGTTTTCAATCGTGGTATCGCCCTCGTTCACATCCTCATCAAAGGTAAAGCCGTATTGGAAACCGCTGCAACCGCCACCGGTGATGTACACGCGCAGTTTCAGCGCTGGGTTCTCTTCCTCAGCGATCAGCGTTTTTACTCGTGTTGCTGCCGCTTCAGAAAACGACAATGGAATACTTACTTCGCTCACAAATACTCTCCCATAGAGACAATCTCGTTGTTTTACATAAGCTTAGTATCTAAGCACTTGAGATAACAACGCGATCTTAGGTTTATAGTTTGGCGAGATTATCTAATACCTGAGTGAACCATTCAAGTATTACGCCGCGATGAGCCGAGGAAACCTGTTACTTGAATGTGTGACGGGGTACAATGCTTGCCAGTTGGTCCCGTAAAAATAACAAGAGGATTGTCGAATGACCAAATCAGCACAATTGTATCAAAAAGCTCAGCAAACCATTCCTGGCGGCGTAAATTCACCCGTACGCGCTTTCAATGGCGTTGGGGGCTCACCTATCTTTATTGAGCGCGCCGATGGCCCACTGATTTTTGATGCTGATGACAAAGCCTACATCGACTATGTCGGCTCTTGGGGTCCGATGATCCTTGGCCACAACCACCCAGCGATCCGCGATGCTGTGATTGAAGCGGCGCAACGTGGCCTGAGTTTTGGCGCCCCAACCGCGACCGAGATTGAGATGGCGGAGCTAGTGAGTGAGTTGGTGCCTTCAATGGAGCAGGTGCGCATGGTGAGCTCGGGCACCGAGGCCACCATGAGTGCGATTCGTCTTGCGCGTGGTTTTACTGGTCGCGACAAGATCATCAAGTTCGAGGGCTGCTACCATGGTCACGCCGACAGCCTGCTTGTCAAAGCCGGCTCAGGCGCACTTACCCTTGGCCAGCCAAGCTCACCGGGTGTGCCAGCGGATTTTGCTAAACATACCCTGACCGCAACTTTTAATGACCTTGAGTCTGTGCGCGAGCTATTTAGTGCTAACCCTGGTGAAATCGCCTGTATTATCGTCGAGCCAGTCGCGGGCAATATGAACTGTATTCCACCTATCGCGGGCTTCCACGAGGGCTTGCGTGAAATCTGTGACCAAGAAGGCGCGCTGCTGATTTTTGATGAGGTGATGACAGGCTTCCGCGTGGCACTGGGCGGCGCACAAGCACACTACAACATCAAGCCAGACCTCACTACTCTAGGTAAAGTCATCGGCGGCGGCATGCCAGTCGGCGCCTTTGGTGGCCGTAAAGACGTCATGCAGTACATCGCCCCAACCGGCCCAGTTTACCAAGCAGGTACCCTATCTGGTAACCCAGTCGCGATGGCTGCAGGCCTTGCCTCTCTGTCTCTGCTGCGTAAAGCGGGCAACGAAGAGCGCCTAGCCGAGATCACCAAGCAGCTAGCCGATGGCTTTAAAGCCAGCGCCGACAAGCACGGTATCCCGCTACTGGTAAACCAAGTCGGCGGCATGTTCGGCTTCTTCTTCACCGACCAAACCGAGATCACCTGCTACGAAGACGTCACCAAGTGCGACATCGAACGCTTCAAGCGCTTCTTCCACCTCATGCTAGAAGAGGGCGTCTACCTAGCCCCATCCGCATTCGAAGCCAGCTTCACTTCTCTCGCGCACGGTGAAGAACAAATCCAAAACACGCTCGATGCCGCTGATCGCTGCTTCGCTGCACTCGCGGAATAAACTCACCGCACGCGGTTTTAGGGGGCGAGGAGCGGGTTACACTTCGTTCCGAGGAGCGAGGAGTTCAATACTCGTGAAAGACTCCTCGTACCCCGCAGGGCATAGCCCGTCTCTGCTCTTCCTCGCTCCCCGTAGGGCAAAGCCCGTCCTCGAACCCCGCCCCTAACAATATGCGAGAAATCCGCAGCGCGCGGTAATTTCCTCGCTTCTCGCCTCTGCTCTTACTCGAACCCCGTAGGGCAAAGCCCGTCCTCGAGCCCTACCCCTAACAATATGCGAGAAATCCGCAGCGCGCGGTAATTTCCTCGATTCCCGCCTCTGCTCTTCCTCGAACCCCGTAGGGCAACGCCCGTCCCCGCTCCTCGCCCCTTTGTTTTATGTTGATAACCTACTGTTTTACATCCATTATAAACAAAGCCCTGAAACCCATAGCCGACACGGTAGAGACCCTGGTATGAGTGAAAAAGTTAAGATCACCTCGAGTCATCGAGTTTTAATCGTTGCCCTGATTGCTGCTGCGATTGCCTGTTACTTGTTGATTGCGCCTTATATCAACTCTATTGTGATGGCCTTTATCATCTCGCTCTTGATGTTTCCGATGCACGAGTGGTTTGAGCGCAAGATGCCTAAATCACCTAACCTTGCTGCGCTGCTGTCATGCATTGTGCTGACCTTTATTATCGTGATTCCCCTACTGTTTGTGTTTGGCGCGATTATTCAGCAAGGCTCAAGCTTTTCACAAAATGCCTATCAATGGGTGACTCAGGGGGGGATCGAAGAAATACTGAATCATCCTTGGGTCGGGACAGGGCTCGACTTTGTCAACAGCTACCTGCCTTTTGACGATATCGACCCACAACAAATTGCCCAAAGAGCCGCGCAATCTGCCTCGACGCTCGGCACGGGGCTGGTGAGCATCAGCGCCAAAGTGCTTGGTGATGCGACCAACTTCTTGGTGTCGTTCTTTTTGATGTTGTTTGTATTGTTCTTTTTGCTGCGTGATCACGACAAGATCATCAGCGTAATGCGCCATATCCTGCCCTTCTCACGCAGCCAAGAAGACAAGCTGCTCGATGAGATAGAGCAGGTCTCTAAATCAGCGGTAATGGGCTCATTTCTCACTGCGATTGCGCAGGGTTTTGCTGGCGGTATCGGTATGTGGCTCGCCGGCTTTCCGGGATTATTCTGGGGCACCATGATGGGCTTTGCCTCGTTTATTCCTGTAGTCGGAACGGCACTGATCTGGATACCAGCCACCGCTTATCTGTTCCTAACAGGAGAGGTTGGCTGGGCCGCATTCCTTGCCATCTGGAGTATCGCGATTGTCGGCTCAATTGATAACATCCTGCGCCCACTGCTTATGCAGGGTAGCGCGGGAATGAATACCCTGATGATCTTCTTTTCGCTCCTCGGTGGTATCCATTTGTTTGGCTTGATTGGCCTAATTTACGGCCCACTAATTTTTGCTATCACCATTACCTTGTTTAATATCTACGAAGAGGAGTTCAAAAGCTTCCTCGATTACCAAGATAATAACTAACCCGACTTCAAGCGGGCGCCTGGTTATGAGACAATCGCGCGCCTTTTCACTTTTGATGGATTTTGTATGTCTGCTTATATTGCCCCAAGCCAGGTAGCTGAGCGTCAACTTGAGTATTTTGCTGGTAAACACGTCTTGGTCGCGGGAGAGATTGAAGATCTTTTCCCGGTCGAGCTGCAAAAACACTGTGAGTCAGTCAGCGTGTTCACTACTCACTACGGCTACTATCGACAAATACAAAATTACCCATCGATCAAAAGCCAATTTGCTGCTGAACTCAGCATGGAAACCCCAGCTGATATGGTGCTGCTCTACTGGCCTAAAGCCAAAGCCGAGGCAGAGTTTTTGCTGCGCATGTTAATGGCCAAACTGGGTAAAGACACTGAGATCGTTGTCGTGGGTGAAAACCGCTCTGGAGTGAAAAGCGTTGAGAAAATGTTTACCTCTTATGGGCGAATCACTAAGTATGACTCAGCGCGCCGCTGCTCTTTCTACTGGGGACAATGCACAGAGACACCTGAGCCGTTTGATCTGGCAGATTGGTTTAAGCAGTACTCTGTAGCCTACGCCGACCAAACACTTGAGATCCACAGCCTGCCGGGTGTGTTTAGCCATGGTGAGTTCGATATTGGCAGCCGCTTGCTGCTCGATAACCTGCCTAAACTGCAAGGTCGCGTACTCGACTTTGGCTGCGGCGCAGGCGTGCTTGGCGCTGTGATGGCAAAACTCAACCCAGAAATTAACCTTCAGATGTGTGATATTAGTGCCTTAGCGATTGCATCAAGCCAAGCCACACTGGCAGCCAATAAACTCAAAGGTCATGTATTTGCTTCTGACGTGTTCAGCGACATCGATGCAGGACTGGATTACCTAGTCACCAACCCACCGTTTCACTCAGGTCTCGATACCAGCTACAGCGCCACCGAAACCCTGCTTGCAGAGGCACCCAAATACCTCAAGCCTCATGGCGAGATGTTCGTCGTCGCCAACAGCTTCTTAAAATACATCCCAATTATCGAAACCGCTTTTGGCCACTGCGATACCCCTGCCAAAACCACCAAGTTCGCGATTTATCACGCCCGCCGCGCGTAGCGCGAGGGGGCGAGGAACGAGTACGGGCACAGCCCTTCGAGGCGCGAGGCGTTCAACGCGCGCGTCTTTTTACTCGCTCCCGCCGCGCTAAACGCAAAGGGGCGGGGATCGAGCTCGGGCACAGCCCTCCGAGGTGCGAGGCGTTCAACGCGTGCGTCTTTTTACTCGCTCCCGCCGCGCTTAGCGCGAAGGGGCGAGGATCGAGTACGGGCATAGCCCTTCGAGGGGCGAGGTGTTCAACGCACGCGTCTTGTTACCCGCTCCTCGGAACGAAGTGTAACTCGTACCCCGCACCCTTCATCCCGCACCCTTTAATTTTTGTTTTAGAAAAATTTTGCTGTTCAACACGCTTTCCGTTCGACTTACTTGCTTAAGAAAAAAAACTTGTTAATTTTGTCAAAATAACGGCGTATTTACGTTTATCGGCAGCGGTTAAACCAGCACTTTCCCCAATGCTGATCTTATCCGATGAAACGGCTGCGCACCTCAAGGATGGTCGATTGGTCGCTGACTTTTGATGTCAAACAGCGATAACACTCACAGCACCTCCACCTCAAGCAACTGATAAATAGGCAAATTTATGTTTGAGTTGTATTCTAAGACAAAATTCAAGCGGCTTCAGCACACCTTGATGATCGCTTTTTTGGTGTTAAGTATTACCCCATTAACTGGGATTGCCCTCTTCTTTCTTCACTCACACAGTAGTGACTTGCGTGAGCAGAGCACCTCGCACCTGGTTTCAATTCGAGACGCAAAAAAACAACAAACAATTGATTACATTGAGGCTAGACAGGCAGAAGTACTGGGATTTGTCCGTTCTGAGCTGGCTTACGCCAGTGGTGGGCGCTTTTATGGTTTGGTCAATGCGTTTCAAAGCTTAGGTTTGTCGATTGAACAGGCCAGAGAGCAGGCGCAGAATCGCTATATTCCTGGCTCGGGCGATGAACTTAAGACGCGCATCCTCCCTCAGTCACCGCTGTTTAATGGCTCAGAACGTTACCGGCTGCTGCACAAGCGTTACCACTGGGGGTTTCTAGAGCTGCTAGAACGCTCCGATTTTGACGATATTCTCCTAGTCGATCTCGAGGGTAACGTCACCTACTCCATCTATAAACATGACTATTTTGGGACCAACCTGCAAACGGGGGCCTTTCAGCTCGATAGCTTAGGGAGAACCTTTGCACAACTTACGCAACAGGTCAGCGAGGCTCAGCATGTCAACAAAGATGCCACCCCGATTGTACTGTCTGATTTTAGCCAACAAGACGGCGCCACCTACGCTTGGTTTGGCGCGCCGATTATTCAGCAGGGCTACCTACATAGTTACGCTCTATTCCGCCTGCCTAATCAGGCGCTCTCCGAGCTAATAGCACCACATAACCAAGACGAAAAAGTCACCACCCTCTTGGTCGGCCATGACTATCAAAGCCGGGTTATCACGCTTGAGAGTCGCGATATTGAGCTTAGCCGAGAGGTTATCGAGCACGCACTGCTGGGTGATAAACAGGTCGGCAGCTATCGCAATGCTCTCGAGCAAAAAATCCTTGCTGCTTATGCCCCCATCGAGGTGGCAGGTTTGCACTGGGCCATTGTCACCGAGGTTGCAGAGGGCAAAGCCTTTGCGCGCGTTCATCAGCTGATAAAGGTGTTTGTTGTTACCATGCTGATTGCGCTGGTGTTGGTGATTGTCGCCTCTCACTACCTATCTAACTTTATCACTGCGCCACTGCTCAAATTAACTTGGGCGGCAGAAAAAGCTTCAGCAGGCGATCTTGAACAAGCGATTAATCATCTCGAGCGCAAAGACGAGGTTGGCCGCCTAGCGGTGAGCTTTGAGCGCATGCGTCGCTCTATTCGCGATAAGATCCAGTTGATAAACAACCAAAACCAGGCGCTCGAGGACAACCTTGCCCTGATCCAAAAGCAAAATGACGAGCTGCAGATCGCCAACAAGCTCAAAGACGAGTTTCTTGCCACCACCTCACATGAGCTTCGTACCCCCTTGCACGGCATGGTTGGGATCGCCGAGGCCTTGATCGCTGGAGCCAGCGGACCCATTTCAGCCGAACACCGCTACCAACTGGATATTATTGTCAGCAGTGGTCAGCGCCTGACTAACTTGGTGGATGATCTGCTCGACTACCACAAGATGCGCTATGGCAGTCTGGATATCCACCCAAATGCTGTCAACATCGCCAGTGCCACTCGGCTGGTCCTCGAGCTCTCCCATCACTTGCTGGGTAACAAGCCAATTCGGATCATCAATCAAGTAGAAGAAAACCTCTGGGTCTACGCTGACCCACAACGTATCGAGCAGGTGTTATACAACCTGATTGGCAATGCGATTAAGTACACCAGTGAGGGGAAGATTGTTATCTCCACCAGCCAAATCGACGATCAAATCCGCATTCAGATTGTCGATACAGGCCAAGGCATCCCTACTGAGCAGCTTGAGCATATCTTCGAGCCCTTAATTCAAGCTGGCAAAGGGGCAGCGGGCTACCGTCAGGGAGCAGGGCTTGGGTTATCCATTAGCCGTCAACTGGTAGAGTTGATGCATGGGGCGCTGTATGTCAGCAGCCAACCTATGCTGGGTACGACCATGAGTTTTACCCTTCCAGCGGCAAGCAAAACCCAGATAGAGCAATCCAGTACCGCCGCCGTTCAACCTCACTTTGAGGTTCCGATGCCGATCGAGCTTGGCGAGGAGACGCTTGGGCAATTGCCGGTGAATCCAAACGGCGCCAAGATCCTGATTGCCGATGATGAGCCGGTTAATGTGCGAGTATTAGAGAGTTTTCTTCGCCTTGAAGGCTATCAAGTCACGACGGCCTATGATGGTCAGCAGGCGCTTGAGCAGATCAAGCGTCAGCAGCCCGATCTTGTCTTGCTCGATGTGATGATGCCCGAAATGAATGGCTATCAAGTCTGCCGCCACTTGCGTGAGCGATTCGATCACGCCGAGCTACCAATCATTATGCTTACCGCCCTCAATCAAGCCGAAGACAAGATCAAAGGGTTTTCATCTGGTGCCAATGACTTCCTGTCTAAGCCGTTTAATAAGCCTGAGTTAGCCGCTCGGATCCGCGCTCACCTGCAGGCCAGCAACGCTGAACTGCGCCGCGAGGAAAATCATCAGTTGCAACAAGAGCTAAAGCAGCGCCTCGAAGCGGAAGCTAACCTGCTCGATACCCAGCAGCGACTGCTTGAACAACTGGATTGTGCGCCTGAGGCAATTGTCTGTGTGCACGATGACCTAAAGATAAAGTATGCCAACCTTGCCGCGGCGCGCTTGCTAAGGCGCCCTCAGGAGCAACTGCTACGCTCGTTCATCAGTGAATTTGTCGACTGCGAATACCTTGAGCCCGAGCAGCCACGCTTCTGTGGTCAGGTAAAGGTTCGGGTCGGTGAGGCCCAGCAAACCATCGCCAGCGAGATACTCACCCTCGCCCCTGGCAGTGGACTTCGTCGGATGTATATCTTTGATTTGGGTGCCACCCTTGGCACCAGTCGAGTACAAAACCTAGAATCCGCCCTAGAGGCACTGTCGAGCTATGCCTTTGAGGGCGATCGAGACAAGCTTGCGCAGCTGCAGCACCTTGGCAGTGAGTTTGATGAGTTGTCACAAAAAGCCAAGACCTGCGCCAAGTCGCAGCAAGAGGCGATGCGTGAAACCTTGGTAGAGGCGATGAATTGCGGTTTGCAGTACTGGGAGGAGACGACGGGCAGGAGCAAGTTTAGCTTTGCCGAAGAGAGTGGCTTGTGGCGCGTCTATCTCGACCGCAGCACTCTGCAAACGCGCACGTTGGACAAGTATCTGCGTGTGGAAACACTGCCTAAGTCGCCACGCTGGCGTACGGTACTGAGCTCACTGGAGTTTATTCTTGCCCATGAAGGCGCGGGGGAAACGCCGGAGAGGCTGCATATTCAGGGTTTGCGGGACAAGCTGAAAAACTTAATCACTACATAAACAAAGGGGGCGAGGAGCGGGTTTCACTTCGTTCCGGGGAGCGAGGGGTTCACCACGTGTGTTTATATTCTCGCTTCACGCCTCTCAATTCTCGCCTCTCATCTTAAGCCGCTTGTGTCTTATCCAACACCACTTAATTTATCCAATCAAATAACCATCTTCTCATCATTAAAAAATAGGCTATTCAACCCTATTTCTCAGTCTAAACAATCCATGAATGACCATTAACTTGGTGATTTGAGAGTCGAATCACAACAAAGTAACGAGATAAATTTCACGGCAGAAAGTATCTATTAAAATGTCTGGTGAACTGGATCACCATGAAACACCAAGCCCTAAACCAACCAGAACAAACAGAGCATTTGTAGATAGTGAATACTTACTTATGAATTCGATTCAGTATAAAAACATGACTCAAGTCACTGCCTTTCTAGCGAGCCAATTTCGCTCTATTGGCGCGGTTTTGACGTTTTTGACGGATCGTTTAGTCGTTTTTACGTTTTTGACGGGAAATCACATTGCTAATCCGGTTAAATCGGTGTTTTCTTAACCCTAACTGAGGTCTACAGGCCACTCGAGGCGCTGCTTTTTAGCGGTTATTTAGAGGCAGCAAGCCACGAGGTAGAGCTTAGAATGCGCAGTAAATTGGCTGCGTTTTATTCCACGTTTAATTCCATATAGTGAAACAGAAGCGAATAGTAAGGAACAGCTATGCTTATAAAAAGAACAGCTCTGGCAACCGCGATTATCGCGACCGCAACCACTGGATTTTCAGCCTTCGCCGCAGCGACAGATCGCAGCGAGTTGACGGTGCACCCCAAAGAGTACAACACCTTTGTGCGCAACTTTAACCCTTACCTAGGGGCGACCAACCTGCACACCACTACCGACTTTATGTATGAACCACTAGTGGTGTTTAACGAGATGCACGGCAACAAGCCGGTCTTTCGCCTGGCAGAGAACTTCACCATGTCGGATGACCTGATGTCCGTCACCTTTGATATTCGCCAAGGGGTCAAATGGTCGGATGGTCAAGCCTTCACGGCTGACGATGTGGTATTCTCATTCAACTTGGTCAAAGACAAACCAGAGCTCGATCAGAGCGGAATTAACGCGTGGGTTACTGGTGTCCAAAAGCTTAATGAGCACCAAGTGCGCTTTAGCCTAACCGAGGCGAACTCCAATGTTCCTTACGAAATTGCCAAGGTGCCCGTTGTCCCAGCCCACGTGTGGAGCAAGATTGACGACCCAGCTACCTTCACCAATGAGGACCCAGTTGGCTCAGGTCCCTTTACCGTGGTCGATACCTTTACCCCACAGCTGTATATTCAGTGTCGTAATCCAAACTACTGGGACAATGACAACCTAGAAGTTGACTGCTTGCGCGTGCCGCAGATCGCCAACAACGACCAGTTCCTGGGTAAGATCATCAATAGCGAAATGGACTGGAGCTCCTCGTTTGTCCCTGATATTGACCGTACCTACGCAGCAGCGAGCCCAAATCATCAATATTGGTACCCACCAGCAGGCACGCAGGCGTTCGTGGTCAACTTTAAAAATCCAGATGAAGCCAAACGCGAAGCGCTGACCAATGTCGACTTCCGCCGCGCCTTCTCGATGGCACTTGACCGTCAAACCATTATTGATATCGCCTTCTACGGCGGTGGCACGGTCAACGACTTTGCCTCGGGTCTAGGCTATGCGTTTGAGACCTGGTCAGATGAAGCGACGCACAAGAAATATCAGAAATTCAATAACTACGATGAAGACGGTGCCAAGGCCCTTCTTAAGCAAGCTGGCTTTAAAGATACCAATAATGATGGCTATGTAGAGACTCCATCGGGCAAACGCTTTGAGCTACTGATCCAATCACCAAACGGCTGGACCGACTTTAACAACACAGTCCAACTGGCGGTGGAGCAGTTACAAGAGGTCGGTATCCGCGCCAGAGCGCGTACGCCAGACTTCTCGGTCTACAACCAATCGATGCTCGAAGGCACCTACGATGTTGCCTACACCAACTACTTCCACGGCGCTGACCCATACACTTACTGGAACAGTGCTTACAACTCGGCGCTGCAATCGGGCGATGGGATGCCGCGCTTCGCGATGCACTTCTATCAAAATGCCCAACTTGATGGCTTGCTCGACAGTTTCTACAAGACGGCTGATAAGGGTGAGCAGTTAGAGATTGCCCATGGCATTCAAAAGCTTATCGCCCAAGATCAGGTCACCATCCCTGTGCTCTCTGGCGCCTACATGTACCAATACAACACCACGCGCTTTACCGGCTGGTGGAATGAAGAAAATCCTAAGGGCCGTCCGAATATCTGGGCCGGTATCCCTGAGCGTCTTCTGCATGTGCTGGACCTAAAACCAGTTAAGTAACCCTGTATTGCGGCGTCCCTTGGGCGCCGCCTTTCAACCCTCTCCTGTGTATTTTCAGTGGCGCTTTGCGTCAGGGGTTTGCTCGCGCCCAATTTCGCTCGCGACAAGCAAAACCCAAGGAGGCCTGACTCCAGAAACAGGCGATATTTGGTTAAGTAAGGTGTGAGTTATGGGCTATTTTTTACGACGATTAACCTTCTATTTGATTGCGCTCTTGGTAGCCGCAACATTGAACTTTATTATTCCACGAGCAATGCCGGGCGATCCCGTCACCATGATGTTTGCTCATACCACAGTGCAGGTCACTCCAGAGCGGATTGCCGCAATGAAAGAGCTACTTGGCTTTGTCGATGGAGGGCTGCTAGTTCAGTACTTCACTTATATGAAGAACATCCTCAGCTGGGAGCTGGGTACCTCGATTCAGTTCTACCCCCTATCAGTGAATAAACTGCTGAGCAGCGCCTTCGGCTGGTCACTGTTTTTGGCCGGCAGTGCGGTGGTACTGTCTTTCTCGATTGGCTCAATCCTTGGCATCTTTGCCGCTTGGAAGCGCGGTAGTAAATACGACGCTTTCGTCACCCCAGGGATGCTGATCCTGCAAGCCGTTCCTCAGGTGGTCATCGCCATGCTGGCCCTATTTACCTTCGCCATTGGCCTCAAATGGTTTCCAACTGGCTACGCCTACACCGCCGGCAACGTGCCCGACTGGACCAGTTGGGCGTTTATCAAGGATGTCGCTTACCACGCGGTGCTGCCTCTGTTCTGTGCCTCAGTGGTTCAGATTGGCGGCTTTCTCGTCAACATGCGCAACAACATGATCAACCTGTTGGCCGAAGACTACATCACCATGGCCAAAGGCAAGGGGCTGAGTGAGAACCGCGTCGTGTTCAACTACGCCGCGCGCAATGCCCTGCTACCCAGCGTGACCGCGCTATCAATGTCCCTTGGCATGGCGATTGGGGGCCAACTGATCATCGAGATCATCTTCAACTACCCAGGCCTTGGCTCGGTACTGTTTAACGCGATCAACGCGCGTGATTACCAAGTGCTGCAAGGACAACTGCTGATCATGACCCTGTTTATGCTGTTCTTTAACCTCGTCGCCGACATGCTTTACGTCGTGCTCGACCCTCGCCTACGCAAGGGAGGTAAATAATCATGAAAGACTTCGCGAAACTTATCTGGCGCAATCCAATGGCATTAACCGGGGTGATCATTCTCGCTGCCTTTATTTTTATCGCCCTGTTTGCGCCCTATCTGACCCAACACGTGCCTGACAAGCGCACGGGTAAGCCCCACGAGTATCCTGGTTTTGTGGTTAAGGCTGCGCAAAATAACCCAGACGGTTGGGTGGCAGAAAACCTCGCCACTGACCGTCGCACGCTGGCGATGTCAAAAGACGCAGAGCACGTGCTTGGTACCACTCGCATGGGGCGTGATGTCTGGTCACAAGTGGCGCATGGCGCGCGCGTCTCCCTCGCGGTCGGCTTTGGCGCCGGGATCACGGTGTGCATCCTGGCCACCATCATCGGCGTCTCTGCCGGGTATTTCGGCGGACGGGTCGATGATGTGCTCACCGCGGCGATGAACATCATGCTGGTGATCCCGCAGTATCCTCTGCTGTTTGTCGTCGCCGCCTTTATTGGCGAGGCCGGACCGCTGACGATTACTCTAGTGATTGGCTTTATGTCCTGGGCCTGGGGCGCACGGGTTATTCGCTCACAAACCTTGGCCCTGCGTGAAAAAGAGTTTGTTAAGGCGGCCGAGGTGCTGGGTGAGTCTTCCTGGCGGATCATCTTTGTCGAGATCTTGCCTAACCTGATCTCGATTGTCGGTGCGAGCTTTATTGGATCAGTCATGTACGCGGTCATGATGGAGGCGACGCTGTCCTTCCTCGGTCTTGGCGACCCTAACACCATCAGTTGGGGCATCATGCTCTACAACGTGCAAACCTCATCATCGATGCTGATTGGTGCTTGGTGGGAGCTACTCGCGCCGTGTATCGCACTAACCTTGCTAGTCACTGGCCTTGCGCTGCTCAACTTTGCGGTCGATGAGATTGCCAACCCACAACTGCGCTCGCACAAGGGCATGAAACGCTGGAAAAAGCTCGCCAAGCGCGATAAAGCCGAGCGTGCTCCCGAGCCAACCCCACCAACCGCCATTCTTAGTGGAGAGAAGTAGTCATGACCAAGCCATTGATTTCTATTCGTAACCTCTGCGTGGACTACATTACCGATGCCGGTGACGTGCGCGCGTGTAACAACGTCAGCTTTGACATTGGTCAGGGGGAGGTGTTTGGCCTTGCGGGCGAATCTGGCTGTGGTAAGTCCACTGTTGCCTTTTCACTGATGCGCCTGCATAAGCCACCGGCGTTTATCTCCGGCGGAGAGGTGCTATTTAATGGAGAAGATATCCTGCAATACAGCGACGAGCGCATGCAGGCGTTTCGCTGGAGTGAGATGTCGATGGTGTTCCAGAGCGCCATGAACGCCCTAAACCCGGTGCTGACCATGGAAGAGCAGTTTTGCGATGTGATCATGCGCCACACCAGCATGACCCGAGAGCAGGCCAAGCGCCGTGCAGAGGGGCTGCTGGAGATTGTCGATATTCACCCAAGTCGCCTTAATGACTACCCGCACCAATTCTCCGGCGGAATGCGCCAGCGCTTGGTGATCGCAATTGCACTGGCGCTCAATCCAAAGATGATCATAATGGATGAGCCGACGACCGCGCTCGATGTAGTAGTACAGCGAGAGATCCTGCAAAAGATCTACGCGCTTAAACAGGAGTTTGGCTTCTCTATCCTGTTCATCACCCATGATCTGTCTTTGATGGTCGAGTTCTCCGATCGCATCGGCATCATGTACTCCGGTGAGTTGATTGAGGTCGCGCCGTCAAAACAGATCCTCGAGAGCCCTTATCACCCCTATACCAAAGGGCTAGGTAGCTCCTTCCCCCCCCTGACTGGGCCCAAAACCAAGCTGGCCGGCATTCCAGGCAACCCGCTCAATCTGCTGGAAATCCCGCCAGGCTGTCGCTTCCAAGCGCGCTGTGACCGCGTCCAAGAGGCTTGTACTCGCGTTGCTACCCATCTGCGCCAGATTGAGCCTGGCCGCCTATCTAACTGCCACCTTTACGGCGAGCCAATTACTCAAGCCCGAGTCTAGGAGAGAAGTATGAATACACCATTAGGACAACTGCTGGTCGAGGGGAAAAACCTTGTCAAAGACTTCCCAATCAACAGCAATGCACTCAATCAGCCTATGATGCGCGCCATCAATGACGTGTCGTTCAAGATGTACAAAAGTCGCGGTCTTTCAGTGGTCGGCGAGTCGGGCTCGGGCAAGTCTACCACGGCGAAAATGATCGCCAAGATGTACGCCCCCTCTAGCGGCGCGATTGAGTACAAAGGACGCGATATCCAATCGATCCAGTCCAAGCGTGACCTGATGCATTACCGAGAAGGTGTGCAGATGGTTTGGCAAGACCCGTTTGGCTCACTCAACCCAACCCACACCATCTTCCACCATATCGCTCGGCCCTTGCTGATCCACAAAAAGGTCAGCAAGGGCAACAAAAAAGAGCTTGAGGAGCGGGTGTATGATCTCCTAGAGCAAGTCGGGCTGATCCCGCCCAAGGAGACCGCGGCCAAATACCCCCACCAGCTTTCTGGTGGTCAGCGTCAACGGGTCAACCTAGCGCGCAACATCGCAGTGGGCGCGGAAGTGGTGCTTGCCGATGAACCGACCTCGATGCTCGATGTCTCGATTCGCGCCGGGGTGCTTAATCTGATGGAGGAGATGAAGTTTGAAAAGCAGATGTCGCTTTTGTACATCACTCACGACATCGCCACTGCCCGCTATATCGCCGAGGACCTGGCGGTGATGTACGTCGGGCATATGGTGGAATGGGGTGATACGGAAGCGATCATCCATGACCCTCAGCACCCTTACACTAAACTTTTGGTTTCTGCCGTCCCCGACCCCAGCAAGTCTATCCACCACAAGCTCGAGGGCAACAAGGGCGAGATCCCTTTGTGGACACCACAATCGGTTGGCTGCCCCTTTGCTGGTCGCTGCACCCACGCCTCCGCCCGCTGCCGCGAGCAACTGCCTGAAGTGACGCAGCTGTCAGCCAACCACTTTGTGCGCTGCTATCTGTATCAAGATTAATCTCTGTTTGGGAGGCTCCCCCCTCCCTGTTGTACCTGGAGAAGGAGAATGGGAATGCAATTATTGGTCAATCATATTGGCTACGATGAGACAGCGCCGAAACACGCGGTTTTGATGGCTAAGCAGCCTAGTCTCGCATCCAATCAGGTGACGCTGCACTGCGCTCGAACTCATCAAGTGCAACATCAGCTCACCGTAGGGCTTGGTGAGCGCTGTGATAACTGGCATCAGGGCTATTTTTATACCGTTGATTTTTCTGCCTTTCGTCAGCCTGGCCGTTACTATTTGCAGCATGGTGACTGCCGCTCTCACCCGTTTTGTATTGAGCAAAAGCCGCTGTATCGACGCACGTTTTCCGACCTGCTGCACTACTTTAAATCCCAGCGCTGCAGTGGTGAATTTGAGCGAAATGATCATCAAGTGCCACTACGAAAAAGTGAAGAGTTCTATGACGTGCGGGGCGGCTGGTATGACGCCAGTGGCGATGTGAGTAAATACCTTAGCCACCTCTCTTATGCCAACTACCTCAACCCACAGCAGACTCCGATGGTGGTGTGGAATATGCTCAAGTCACTGACCCTGCTTGAGCAGCGTGATGAGCTGACCCCAATGCTGCGCTCGCGCCTGTGTGACGAAGCCCTGCACGGCTGTGACTTTCTGATGCGGATGCAGCATCCGGACGGTTTTTTCTTTACCACGGTTTTTGACCGCTGGAGTAAGCAAACCGAACAACGTGAGATCTGCAGCTACGCAGGCCAAGCGGGAGAGAAATCGGCTGATTACCAAGCCGCTTTTCGTCAAGGTGGTGGGGTAACGATTGCTGCCCTTGCCTTGGCAGCCCGATTGAGACTGAGCGGCGAGTTTAGCCATGACGATTATCTCGTGGCGGCTGAGCGGGGCTATCGTCACCTCACGCACCACAATCGCGACTACCTCAACGATGGCACTGAGAACATCATTGATGAGTACTGCGCGCTGCTGGCCAGCGTCGCGCTGTATCAAGCCAGTGGTAAGGATTACTACCTGGGAGAGGCGCAGCAATGGGCGCAGCAATTAATGCTGCGCCAACAATCTGACATGCGCTTTCGCCACTTCTGGTCAGCCAACCATGATGGCTCCCGCCCCTATTATCACGCCAGTGAGGCCGGCATGCCGGTAATCGCGCTGTGTGAATACCTATCCCTTGATAGTGAATCCACTCTGGCGCAAAAAGTGCGCCGCACCATCACTCAAGCGTGTCAGTTTGAGCTCGATATCAGCACTATGGTGACGAACCCATTTGGCTATCCGCGCCAGTATATTAAAGCCACTGACCAGCCCAAACAGGATGCGTTTTTTATTCCGCACAACAACGAGAGCGAGTATTGGTGGCAAGGTGAGAACGCCCGCCTAGCCTCCCTTGCCGCAATGGCTTGGATGGCAGGCCCACACCTAACCAACCAGAGGTTCAGCCTTGAGCTTAAGACCTACGCCCAGCGCTGCTTGGACTGGATTGTCGGGCTTAATCCATTCGATATCTGCATGCTCGATGGACATGGTTACAACAATCCCGACTACCTGCCAAGCCAAGGCTTCTTCAACGCGAAGGGCGGGATCTGTAATGGCATTACAGCCGGTTTTAGCGACGAAACGGATATCGCTTTTAATCCTAGACCTCAGTGTGAAGACGCTCTGCAAAACTGGCGCTGGGGCGAACAATGGATACCGCACGCCGCATGGTATCTACTTGCAATCAGCTGTCAGGCAAGTGAGGCGAAAGGCGTGTCGCAATCGCCCTAGGCACTCGATGACAAGTTTATTGACCACATTATTCGCCCGCACGGGCGCGAATCAATCTCAGATTTAACGCTGCAAAGCAGCGAGTTGAAAAGGATATAACCATGAAATACGGCTACTTCGACAATCACCATCGCGAGTATGTGATCACCAGACCGGATGTCCCGGCGCCCTGGACCAATTACCTCGGCACCGAAAAGTTCTGCACGGTTATCTCACACAACGCGGGCGGTTACTCGTTTTACAACTCCCCTGAGTACAACCGGGTCACCAAGTTTCGCCCCAATGCCAGCTTTGACCGCCCCGGTCACTATGTTTACCTGCGCGATGATGAGAGTGGCGATTACTGGAGCATCTCTTGGCAACCGGTAGCCAAAAGCTTAGATGAGGCCAATTATGAGGTTCGCCATGGCCTGTCTTATTCCAAGTTTCAGTGTGACTACAACGGCATCCATGCTAGCAAAACCCTATTTGTACCCAAAGGCGAAGATGCCGAGGTGTGGGATGTGGTGATCAAAAACACCTCTGACCGAGCACGAGTGATCAGCGCGTTCTCCTTTGTTGAGTTCTCATTTAGTCATATCCAATCGGATAACCAAAACCACCAAATGTCACTCTACTCGGCCGGGACCAGTTATCGCGATGGCGTTATCGAATACGACTTGTACTACAACACCGACCCACACGAGGGCTTTTATTACCTCGCCTCTAGCTTCTCACCGGACTCGTATGATGGTCAGCGCGATAGCTTCCTCGGTCTTTATCGCGATGAGGCCAATCCGATTGCCGTTGAGCGGGGGCAGTGCTCGAACAGTGCGCAAACTTGCTATAACCAGTGTGGTTCGCTGCACAAGCAATTTACCTTAGAGCCCGGTGAAGAGGTTCGTTTTGCACTGGTGCTTGGTATCGGTCAAGGCAACGGTGAGCGCCTGCGAGCGAAGTATCAAGACCCTGCGCAAGTTGACCGCGATTTTTCCGCCATCAAGCAGCACTGGGAAGAGCGCTGCGATAAGTTTCAAGTCAGCTCTCCCAACCCTGGTCTTGATACCATGATCAACGCTTGGACGCTCTATCAAGCCGAGACCTGTGTGGTCTGGTCGCGCTTTGCCTCCTTTATTGAGGTTGGCGGTCGCACCGGGCTTGGCTATCGTGATACCGCTCAGGATGCGATTTCAGTGCCGCACTCCAACCCACAGATGACCCGCAAGCGCATCGTCGACCTGCTGCGCGGACAGGTTAGAGCGGGCTATGGCCTACACCTGTTCGACCCAGATTGGTTTGACCCAGACAATGCTGATGTAAGTCCATCTAAATCGCCCACCGTGGTCCCTACACCATCCGATGAAGACAAGATCCATGGCATCGATGACACCTGCTCAGATGACCATCTATGGCTAGTGCCGACGATTTGTCAGTACATCAAAGAGACCGGTGAAGAGGACTTTATCGACCTTGTGATCCCTTATGCTGATGGCGGTGAGGCAAGCGTGTATCAGCATATGAAAGCCGCGCTCGATTTCTCGGCTGAGCATGTGGGCCAAACCGGGATCTGCAAGGGTCTGCGCGCCGACTGGAATGATTGTCTAAACCTTGGTGGCGGAGAGTCAGCCATGGTCTCTTTCCTTCACTACTGGGCGCTCGACGCCTTTATCGAGCTAGCCAGCTACCTCGGCCGAAACGAAGATGTAGAGAAATATACGCAAATGGCGCAAACCGTTCAGCAAGCTTGTGAGAAACATCTGTGGGATAGCGAGGGGCAGTGGTATATCCGCGGACTGACTAAGAACGGAGACAAGATAGGGACAGCAGAGCAGCAAGAGGGGCGCGTGCACCTCGAGTCCAACACTCTTGCGGTCGTCTCTGGCGCGGTTAGTCAGCAGCGCGGCGAGCAAGCGATGGATGCGGTGGATGAGCACCTCTTCTGTGAGTATGGCCTGCACCTTAATGCCCCCTCTTTTGCCACACCTAATGACGATATCGGCTTTGTGACCCGAGTCTATCAAGGGGTCAAAGAGAACGGCGCGATCTTCTCCCACCCCAATCCTTGGGCCTGGGTTGCCGAGGCGAAACTCGGGCGCGGCGATCGCGCGATGAAGTTCTACGATGCCCTCAATCCGTATAACCAAAATGATCAGATAGAGACGCGTATCGCCGAGCCCTACTCATATGTGCAGTTTGTGATGGGGCGCGATCACCAAGACCATGGACGAGCTAATCACCCTTGGCTAACAGGCACATCGGGCTGGGCATATTATGCCGTCACCAACTATATCTTAGGGGTGCGAACTGGCTTTGATGGCCTGACGATTGACCCTTGTATTCCAACCGATTGGCCGGAGTTTAGCATTACCCGTCAATGGCGCGGCGCCACCTATCAGATCACGGTGCTCAACCCACTATGCATGAGCAAAGGGGTGGCCTCAATCACTGTCAATGGCGATAGCATCAGTGGTTGCGTGCCTATCTTTGCGCCGGGCAGCGTCAATCAAGTCGTCGTGACACTTGGCTAGGTAATAAAGAGCGGCCCTGCCGCTCTAACATAAGGATATAACCATGATTAAATTTGGAACGGGTGGTTGGCGCGCGTTTATTGGTGAAGAGTTTACCCGCGATAACGTCGAACTCGTGGCGCAGGCCGTCGCCAATATTGTTAACCATGAACAAGTGGCCGAGCGCGGCTTTGTCATCGGCTATGATCGGCGCTTTCTCTCTGACAAAGCAGGTAAATGGTTTGCCCAAGTACTGGCGGCGAACCAGATTAAGGTCAGCTTTATCGATAAATTTATCCCAACGCCCGTGGTAATGTTTAAAGCCAAGCAGATGAACTGCGCCTATTCAGCCTGCATTACCGCCTCACACAACCCGGCCGATTACAACGGCATCAAGGTGTTTATTGAGGGCGGGCGCGATGCCGATGAGGTGATCACGCAGAAAATCGAGCAGCAGATTGAGCATCTGACTCAAACGGATGTACGCTCAATCGGCTTTGAGCAGGCAGTCGAGCAGGGATGGATTGAACCCATCAACCCAATGAATGAGTTCGTCGATTCGATCATTGCTTTTATTGATATTGAGGCGATCAAAGCGGCCAATCTGAGAGTGCTTATCGACCCTATGTTTGGAGTGGCAAAAAACGCACTGCAGACCGTGTTGATCAACGGCCGCTGTGATGTCGATGTGATCAATGATGGCAAGAACCCGGGCTTTGGTGGCCTGATGCCCTCACCCAGCGCGGCGACCCTGTATCGCCTGAAACACCTGGTCGCAAGTGAAGGCTATGATCTTGGCATTGGCACCGATGGCGATGCCGACCGACTCGGCATCATCGATGAAAAGGGCCATTTTATCCATCCCAATGAGGTACTAATGCTGCTCTACTACTACCTGCTCAAGTACAAAGGCTGGACTGGCTCGGTGGTACGTAATCTCGCCACCACACACCTATTAGATAAGATCGCTGCCGATCACGGCGAAAAATGCTTTGAGGTACCAGTAGGCTTCAAGCACATCAGTGCCCAGATGGAGCAAGACGACTCATTAATTGGCGGTGAAAGCTCCGGGGGCCTAACCATTCGCGGCCATATCAAGGGCAAAGACGGCGTGTTTGCCTCAAGCCTGCTGGTAGAGATGCTCTCAGTGACAGGCAAGAAGCTCTCTGAGCTATTGGAGGAGATCTATCAGCGCTATGGCTACGCCTATATGGCAGAGGGTGATTGCCAGTTTCAGCCAGAAGAGAAGCAAGCACTGTTCGATAAGCTCTACGTCGAAAAAGCCCTGCCAAATTTCGAGCAGTCAATCGAGCGGGTCAGCTATGAAGATGGCGCCAAGGTCTACTTCACCAACGGCGGCTGGATAATCGCCCGCTTCTCCGGCACCGAACCCCTCCTACGCATCTTCGCCGAAATGCCAGACCGTGAAACCGCTGAACAAACCATCGCACAATTCAAACAATTTTTGTCTTTGTCATAGTCCGCTTTAAAGTCCGTTCCTGTAGGTGGAAACCTGTTGCCCAGCATATTAGCTGGGCTTTTTTGTGCACGAGACACGAGTCATTTTCCGAGCGCGATAAACTCCTCGCTCCCCGAAGGGCAAAGCCCGTCCCCGCACCTCGCCCCTATCTGTACGCTAAAATCCCTTGCGTATCCACTTCAACACTGACGGCCTGCCCACGCTGCAGCGGCTGCGGTGAGGTTGCCAGAAGACGGTGGTCATCGATATCGATAACATAGCGGCAGTGGTCGCCCATAAACTGCTGCTCGAGCACGGTGATCTTGCTCTCATCTGATGCGTTGATCACGATATGTTGCGGACGAAGAAGTAGCTCACAATCGCTGCCCGACTCTATCTTGTCTTGTGCTTTCGCCTCAATGATGCCAAGGCTGGTCTCAAAAGTGTCCTCACTGACTCGAGTCGCTTTAAGGTAGCTGCCTCCACCTAGGAAGTCAGCGACGAACTTGCTTGAAGGCTCAAAGTACAGCTCTGACGCCGTGCCATACTGCTCGATCACGCCCTGGTTCATCACCGCCATCTTGTCGGCAAAGGCGAACGCCTCTTCACGCGAGTGGGTAACGAAAATCGCCGTCACGCCCTGCTCTTTAAACAGGCGACGAATTTCACCAATCAGCTCGTGGCGCACTTGGGTATCGATGTTCGAGAACGGCTCATCGAGTAGCAGCAGATCAGGCTTGTACGCCAGCGCGCGAGCGATTGCCACGCGTTGTTGCTGACCACCAGAGAGTTGGTGTGGGTAGCGATCGCCATATGGCTCAAGATGCACCAGTGAGAGCATCTCTTTCACCTTGGCTTGTTTGGCAGATTTATCCATATCACGCAGGCCAAACGCAATGTTCTCCGCCACAGTTAGGTGCGGGAACAACGCATAATCTTGGAAGATCATGCCGATATTACGCTGCTCAGGCGGTATCCAGTGCTCGCCATCATCGATCAGCATGCAATTGAGACTCATCTGGCCGGATTTTAGTGGGATCAGCCCAGCGATCGACTTAAGCAGCGTGGTTTTACCACAACCACTCGCGCCAAGCAGGCAGACGATCTCGCCGTGCGCCACTTCAAGCGACAGGGTATCCAACACGGTTTGGTCATCGTACTGGCAGGTAAGATTTTGAACAGAAAGTGCGCAGCTCATAGTCGATGCTCCAAACAATTAGTGAGAGTGCTCAAGCGAGCGGTTAATAACAATCAAGGGGATCAAGCCGACCAACACCAGCAGCACAGCAGGCATCGCCGCCAACTCAAGCTGTTCATCAGAGGCAAAGTTGTACACATAGGTCGCCAGCGTTTCAAAGTTAAACGGGCGCAACAACAGCGCCGCATTGAGCTCTTTCATCGCTTCGATAAAGACCAGTAAGCCTGCAATTAATGCACCGCGGCGGATCAACGGCAAATGCACACGCCACAGCATCCGGTTTGAATCGCAGCCCATGGTACGTGACGCCATATCTAGCGACGGAGAAACCTTGCTTAGGCTACTCTCAATACTGCCAATCGCCACCGCCGAGAAGCGCACGACCATGGCAAACACGATCGCGAACATTGAGCCTGAGAAAATTAGCCCGGGTCTGCCCCACTCCATCCAACGAGCGATATCGTTGACTAAGTGGTCAAGCGCAATCACCGGCACTAGAATACCAATGGCGAGCACTGTGCCAGGCACTGCATAACCCATTGATGACAAGCGCATTGCCGCCACGTTGGAGCGACTGGCTTTGAGTCGATGGTTAAAGTTCACCACGATAGCCACCGCCGTTGCGATCACTGCGGCACTGATGGATACCTGCAGGCTGTTGATTGCGTATTCCTTAAACTGACTGGTCCAGCTCTGCTCAAAGTAGGCCATCGCGTATTTGATCAACTGGCCGAGTGGCAGAATAAACGCAATTGTCACCAGCCCCCAACACCAAGCCGCCGCGAGCCATTTTTTCCAGCCGTGCAGCTCATAGCGAACATCTTCATGACTGCTAAAGGTGGTTTGGAACAGCTTTTGTCGACGTCGGCTATAGCGCTCGGCACTGAGCAGCACCACCACAAACACCAGCATGACCGCTGAGATTTTGGCGGCAGCTGACAGGCTTGAATAACCAAGCCAAGTATCATAAACCGCCGTAGTCAACGTACTGACAGAGAAATAGTTCACCGTACCAAAGTCACCTATCGTCTCCATCGCAACCAGTGACAAACCCACGGCAATCGAAGGGCGCGCCAGTGGCAGTGAAATGCGCACGAAGCTCTCCCAAGTCGAGCATTTTAAAAGCCGCGCCGACTGCAGCAGCGAGACGTTTTGCTCCATAAAGGCTGCTCGGGCCAGCAGGTAGACATACGGATACAACACTAGGGACAACACCCAGGTTGCCCCGGCTAAGGTACGAATATCAGGGAACCAATATTCCCCCGGCCCCCAACCAGTCATATCGCGCAGCATAATCTGTACTGGCCCGGCAAAATCGAACCAGTCGGTAAAGATATAACCAACGATGTAACCTGGCATTGCTAGGGGTAAAACCAGCGCCCACTGCAATACGCCCGCGCCTGGCACTCGGCACATGGCCATCAGCCAAGCGGAGGGGATACCCAACAGGAGTGATAAAAACATCACTCCGCCAACCAATACCAGCGTATTAACGACATACGTTGGCATCACCGTTAGCATTAAGTGGGCAAAAACATCGTCCGCATCACCTGCTGCAGTGAAAAAAATGGCGAGAATAGGCAAAACCAGCAGCAAGGCACAAGCCAAGCTGCTGGTTTTCCACATCAGGGACCTAGAGTTCATTCTTTGAGTACAAAAACTCCCATTCAAACCCCTCGTTACCGCAACAGTTTGATCACTCATCTAAAGGTCAAACTTCACCTCATCGAGTAAACGAACGGCGGCAGAGTGATAGGTAGCGATATCATCTAAAGTGATAGTGTCTGGCTTAAAATCTCCCCAAGATTGAACCATCTCAGAGCGAGATACTCCCTCTTTGACTGGATACTCAAAATTAACTTCTGCATACATCTTTTGCGCTTTATCGCTGGTCAAAAACTCCATCAATTTCAGGGCGTTTTCAGGGTGAGGAGCGTATTTCGCCATCGCCATGCCTGAGATATTGACGTGTGTTCCTTCGGTCTCTTGGTTAGGGAAATTAATATACACCGCCTCAGCCCAGGCCTTTTGCTCCTCATCAGTGTACATTTTACCCAGATAATAACTGTTACCTAGTGAGACATCGCACAGCCCCTCACGTATTGCCTTGACTTGGGCTCGGTCATTCCCTTGCGGTTTGCGGGCCAGGTTTGCTTTCACCCCCTCTAACCATTGCTTGGTCTCTGCCTCGCCGTGGTGGGCAATCATCGCCGACACCAAGGACACGTTGTATGGGTGTTTACCGGGGCGAGTACATATCTTCCCCTTGTATTTCGGATCAGCTAGATCAGCGTAATTAAAGGCTTCGCCTAGCTTGCCAACTCGATCGCGTGATGAATACACATTACGTGTGCGCAATGTCAGTGCAAACCATTCATTTTCATCATCACGATACTGTGCGGGAACATTAGCGCTGATGACCTCACTTTCAACGGGCTGAACAACCTCCTTATCCGCCAGCTCTGCCAAGCGACTGATATCGACTGTAAGTAGAACATCCGCCGGGCTATACTCTCCCTCCTGTTCCAACTTTTCTGCCATCCCTTGCTTGGCAAACATCACGTTAACCTTAATTCCTGTTTGCTTGGTAAATTCATCAAACATTGGCTCAACCAAGAAGGGCTGACGATAGGAATACACATTGACCTCTTCGGCAGCCATTATGCTCGGGGTAATTAAGGTCGAAACAAGCGAGGTGAGTGTAAGCAGTCTTTTCATCATTAGTCATCCATTATCTGAGCAGTTACAGGCAAATGATAATACTTATCAATTAGATTTATAGTATAGATTGCCAATGTCGTTTTTCAATGTTGAAAGAAAAAGTTATTACGCAAAAAAAAAAGCCCCCCACTATAAGTGGGGGGCTGCTTGGTATAGCTTTGTTTGTTGTTAGCGGTTATTTCACCGTAACAAACTCTGGGTAAGCACCAACACCACAGTCGTGCATGTCCATACCCTCTAGCTCTTCTTCTTCGCTGACGCGGATACCGATAGTCGCTTTCAGGATACCCCAAACCACCATACTTGCCGCGAATACCCAGCCGAAGATAACCACTGCACCAAGAAGCTGAGCACCGAAGGTAGTGTCTGCATTGCTTAGTGGCACAACCATTAGACCGAAGAAGCCACACACACCGTGAACTGAGATAGCGCCCACTGGATCGTCAATCTTAATCTTGTCTAGACCGATGATGCTGAATACAACCAGTGCACCGGCTACCGCACCAACACTACATGCTGCTAGTGGCGATGGTGATAGTGGATCTGCCGTGATTGCTACCAAGCCCGCTAGCGCGCCGTTAAGAATCATAGTCAGGTCAGCTTTGCCCCAAGTCGTCTTACAGACTAGTAGCGCCGCAATTGCACCAGCTGCTGCTGCTGCGTTAGTGTTTAGGAAGATTTGACCAACCGCTGTCGCGTTCTCGAAATCAGAAACCATTAGCTGAGAGCCGCCGTTAAAGCCGAACCAACCTAGCCAAAGGATAAACGTACCCAGTGTTGCAAGTGGCATGTTTGAACCAGGAATTGGGAAGATTTCGCCTTTCTTACCGTATTTACCTTTACGAGCACCAAGTAGAAGCACACCAGACAATGCCGCTGCAGCGCCCGCCATGTGGACAATACCTGAGCCTGCGAAGTCACTAAATCCAGCTTCAGCTAGGAAACCGCCGCCCCAAGTCCAGTAACCCTCCATTGGGTAGATAAAGCCCGTTAGTACCACAGCGAAGATAAGGAAAGACCACAGCTTCATGCGCTCAGCAACCGCGCCTGAAACAACAGACATTGCTGTCGCTACAAACACTACTTGGAAGAAGAAGTCTGACTCTAGCGAGTGGTCAGCATCCGCTGCTTGCTCGCCGATTAGGCCGCCAATCGATGGTAGCCAACCGCCCTCACCATTGTCGACGTACATGATGTGGTAACCCACAAGCAAGAACATCGTACAAGCGATAGCGTATAGACAGAAGTTTTTAGTCAAGATTTCGGTGGTGTTTTTAGAGCGGACAAGACCCGCTTCTAGCATGGCAAAGCCTGCTGCCATCCACATCACCAACGCACCTGAGATGAGGAAGAAAAAGGTATCTAGTGCGTAACGTAATTCAGCTACTGTTACTGAAAGTTCCATAATTATTCTCCAATCCTTTGAATTGTTATAATGCTTCTGTGTCCATTTCACCGGTACGGATACGAACCGCTTGGCTTAGGTCATAAACGAAGATTTTACCGTCGCCAATTTTACCTGTGTGCGCGGCCTTAGTGATCGCTTCAATAACGCGGTCAACGTTCTCTGCTTGAGTGGCAATTTCTAGTTTTACTTTAGGTAGGAAATCCACCTGGTATTCTGCGCCACGGTACAGCTCCGTGTGGCCTTTTTGACGACCAAAGCCTTTTACTTCAGATACCGTCATCCCTTCGATACCTACATCAGCAAGTGCTTCACGCACGTCGTCTAATTTAAATGGTTTAACAATCGCATTGATTAGTTTCATCGCTTCCTCTCCGAAAACATCTTAAGTCTGGTGTGACTCTACTAATCCAAACTACGTGCCAACTTTTATAAATTCAATAAAATCAACAACTTAATATATATTCGTGATTTCACGCACAAAAAAGGCGCACCATATTGGTGCGCCAGACTCACAAAAATGAAGCAAAGCGTTAACAACTCACCATAACGGTGCAAGCTAGTCGATAAACTCTCGCCACTGGATCAGCAGGGATTCAAAATCATCCAGGCCACACATCGACTCAGTCTCATCGGAATAAGTGCTCAGCTCCTCGTCTTGCCAAGCGTCACTGTCGTCTGACACGGTATGGGCCTTGATGGTCACCTCATGGTCATAGATGGATAGGCTGTAGCCCTGCCCTAAGGAGCGCACCTCTTGGAACGGATTTACGCGAGCCTGGTCGATTTGCGCCAAGTAGCTGTCGATAGCACTGATATCTGTGCCTAATTCAGATTCAACCCACTGGGCAATGGCTTCGTGACCCATGCTGCAGTAAACCGTGTAGGTTCCGAGTAAGGTGTTCTTTTTAAATTCAAAATCCATAAATCAACCTGAGCTTGATGAGATTATCTGTGGGGAATTACGTGCTATTGTACCACTGGTTTGGATTGACGATCGAATTGCTCTAGCTATGCTAGTGCCATGATTGCGCCAACTTTACTATTTGGAGCCACTAATGCAACTTAACGAATTGATTGCACGCCAGATTGTCGAGCGAACCATGAAGATTATCCCGCATGCGATCAACGTGATGGATAACCAAGGCCGCATCATTGGCTCAAGCGATCCAATCCGTCTACACCAGAAGCACGAGGGTGCAGTGCTTGCCATCACTGAATCTCGAGTGGTTGAGATTGATGAAGCCACCGCAGAGCGGCTTAAAGGCGTTAAGCCAGGGATCAACTTACCCATCCTGTTTGACCAACAGGTGATTGGCGCGATCGGTATCTCTGGTACCCTTGAGCAGGTGCATCATTTTGGTGAATTGGTCAAAATGACCGCAGAGCTCATCATTGAGCAAGCCGCCTTAATGTCACAGGTAGAATGGAACAAGCGCCATCGCGAAGAACTCGTCTTGCAACTGATCCGTGGCAGCAGCCTTAATGAGCTTCAGCTCAAGGCCATTGCACAGCGCCTCGACCTAGATCTCAGCCAGCCACGTATTGCGGCGGTCGTCAAAGTGCTTCCAAGTGGCAATCAAGCACCAACGCTGGAAAACCTTCAGCAACTGGTTCATCTGCTCGAGTACCCTGAGCGAGACAACCTGGTTGGGATCTTATCGGTGTCCAATCATGAAGTCGTCGTGCTTAAACCAATTAGCCTCACCGCTGACGGATGGTCTCGCCAAGCTGAGAGTAAAAGGATTAATCAATTATTAAAGCGAGTCAAAAAAGAGGCAAGCTTTAAGATAAAAATGGCCTTTGGCGACCACTTTGCCGGCTTATCGGGCCTCGCTCGCTCGTATGACACCGCACAACTCACGCTTGATAGCGTGGCCAATCGACCAGGAGAGGTGTTTTTCTACCAAGATCATCGCCTACCCGTGATCATGAGTAGTTTGCTTGATGACTCGTGGCGACGTGAGCAGCTAGAGGCCCCTTATCTATTGCTCAAAAATCAAGACACCAAAGGCGTGCTGATTAAGACCCTCAAGACTTATTTTAAGCAAAATTGCGACTCATCTCTCACTTGTGAAAAGCTGCATATTCACCGTAACACCCTGCGCTATCGCCTCGAGAAGACAAATCAGATCACTTCATTAAATATCAACAATATAGATGATATGATTCAGCTTTATATCGCCATCAATTTATTCCATTGGAGCCGTTAAAATTGTGCAAATGCACAAATATTACCCCTCTCAACCGATGTTTATTTGTCCGCTCGACTAAAGACTCACTGCGCGTCTAACCCTATATTTGGCGAAAAATCATTACTCGCTTTACCCGGAAAATAGAACATGATCGAAGTCTCTACCCTTGGCGCGCTCTCAGCACTGGTTGTTGCTATCGCCCTTATCCTGAAAAAAGTCCCACCCGCTTATGGCATGATCATAGGTGCCCTGATTGGCGGTATTGTTGGTGGGATATCACTGACCGACACCGTTGCACTCATGATTGGTGGTGCACAAGGTATTGTGACGGCCGTGTTGCGTATCCTTGCCGCTGGTGTGCTAGCGGGTGTGCTGATTGAGTCTGGCGCCGCGACTTCGATTGCGGAAACGATTGTCAAGAAAGTCGGCGAGACTCGCGCCCTACTCGCTTTAGCGCTAGCAACCATGATCCTTACCGCTGTTGGCGTGTTTGTTGATGTTGCAGTGATCACCGTCTCGCCGATTGCACTGGCGATTGCCCGCCGTGCAGACTTGTCAAAAACCGCCATCCTGTTAGCGATGGTTGGCGGGGGCAAAGCCGGCAACGTGATGTCACCTAACCCAAATGCCATCGCTGCTGCAGATGCGTTCGATGTCCCGCTGACCTCGGTCATGGCAGCTGGCGTGATCCCGGGCCTTTGCGGCATGTTCTTGGCTTACGTGATTGCTAAGCGCCTCGTGAACAAGGGTAACAAAGTGGCTGAGTCAGAAGTGGTTAGCGTTGACCACAGCCAATTACCCGCATTTGGCGCGGCGATCGTCGCTCCATTGGTGGCTATTGCCCTGCTGGCCCTGCGTCCAATCGCAGGGATCAATGTCGATCCCCTGATCGCTCTACCACTGGGTGGCCTGCTTGGCGCAGTAGTAATGGGCCGTTTCAAAGACAGCAATCATTTTGCCGTTGCCGGTCTTAACCGCATGGCGCCTGTTGCCGTCATGCTACTGGGCACGGGTACGCTGGCGGGCATCGTCGCCAATTCAGCACTCAAAGATGGCCTAATTGATCTTTTAACCGCCTCTGGCTTGCCGTCATTCCTGCTTGCGCCTATCTCTGGCGCGATGATGTCACTCGCGACAGCCTCAACCACCGCAGGAACAGCGGTTGCTGCCAGCGTGTTTAGCCACACTATTCTCGAGCTCGGCGTACCCGCCCTGGCCGGTGCTGCAATGATCCACTCGGGTGCGACGGTGCTAGACCATATGCCACACGGCAGCTTCTTTCATGCCACTGGTGGTGCGGTGCACATGGATATCCGCGAGCGCCTCAAGCTGATTCCTTATGAGTCGGCGGTGGGTCTGATGATCGCCTTTGTCTCTGTGATGATGTTTGGTGTATTTGGTTTGTTTGTTTAACGTCTTAAGGTATTGAAATGAAAATTGTAATTGCTCCAGATTCGTACAAAGAAAGTCTCACTGCTATGGGCGTTGCTCAAGCGATTGAAGCCGGGTTTAGACAGGTTTTTCCGCAGGCTGAATACATCAAACTGCCCATGGCTGATGGGGGTGAGGGTACTGTCCAATCCTTGGTGGATGCCACAGGTGGTCGCATCATCACCCATCCAGTGACGGGTCCTTTAGGTCAAGAGGTCGAAGGGTTTTACGGTCTGCTCGGCGATGGTAAGACGGCCATTATTGAGATGGCCGCCGCTTCAGGCTTGCACTTGGTTGAGCCTGATAAGCGTAACCCACTTAAAACCACTACCTTCGGTACCGGTGAGCTGATCAAAGCGGTGCTAGATAAAGGCGTTGAGCATATCATTATCGGCATTGGCGGCAGCGCCACCAATGATGGTGGTCTAGGGATGGCTCAAGCGCTCGGTATTCGCATGCTCGACAAGCACGGACAAGCACTGGGCTTTGGTGGCGGCGAGTTGGCAAATCTCGCCAACATCGACTTAACCGACCTAGATCCTCGCCTGAGCCAGGTTCGCCTAGAAGTCGCATGTGATGTCGACAACCCGCTATGTGGCCCTAAAGGTGCCTCACAGGTATTCGGCCCACAGAAAGGCGCCACGCCAGAGATGGTCGCTGAGCTTGATAGCAACCTCGCCCACTACGCCGAGCTGATGAAAACCCAACTTAATCGCGATGTCATCAACATGCCAGGCGCAGGTGCGGCTGGTGGCCTCGGCGCCGCCCTAGTTGGCCTACTCGGTGCTGAGCTTCGCCCAGGCATCAACATCGTCATGGATGCTGTCAACCTTGATCAGGTCATCGCCGATGCCGACTTGGTGATCACCGGTGAGGGCCGCATCGACAGCCAAACCATCCACGGCAAAACCCCCATAGGCGTAGCGCGCACTGCCAAGAAATACGACCTCCCCGTCATCGGCATCGCCGGCTGCCTAGCCAGCGACTGCGCCGTTGTCCACCGACACGGCATCGACGCCGTCTTCGCCGTAGTCAACGCCGCCGTCGACCTCCCCACCGCGCTAGCAGAGGCGGCACAGAACATTGAGCTAACAGCGCGCAATGTGGCTGCGCTTTATTCATTGAAATGAAGAGGCGAGAATCGAGAGGCGAGAGGCGAGAAGTCCTCAGAAAATAAAACGACCGAGCCCCTCAAAAAAGGGGCTCGGAATAAGGGCAAGCGTTAACCTACAGGGGAGCGAGAGACTCATAGCGCGAAATAAAACACTCGCTTCTCGCCTCTCGCAGCGCAGCGATCTCGCCTCTGGGCTTAAGCCGGTTCTTGGAAGATCACTTCCTCAGCACGCTTCGTGTACTGCTCCATCGTGTGGAAGTTTAGGTAGCGGTACGTGTCGGCGGCAGTTGCATCCAGTTGCTGAGCGTATTCTAGATACTCTTCAAGAGTAGGAATGCGTCCCATGATAGCGCCGACGGCGGCCAGCTCTGCTGAAGATAGGTACACGTTCGCGCCCGTACCGAGTCGGTTCGGGAAGTTACGTGTTGAGGTAGACATCACCGTCGACTTCTCTGCCACGCGAGCTTGGTTACCCATACACAGTGAACAGCCTGGAGTTTCAATGCGTACCCCAGCGCGGCCAAAGATACCGTAGTAGCCCTCTTCGGTAAGCTGATCGCGGTCCATCTTAGTTGGCGGCGCCACCCATAGGCGTGTATCGAGTTGACCGGTAAAGTTATCGAGCAGTTTACCTGCCGCGCGGAAGTGACCAATGTTGGTCATACACGAGCCAATAAAGACCTCATCAATCTGGGTGCCTTGCACCTCAGATAGCAGACGTGCATCGTCTGGATCATTCGGCGCACAAAGAATTGGCTCTTTGATCTCCGCTAGATCAATCTCAATCACGTGCGCGTATTCCGCATCGCTATCAGCTTCCATCAGCTCAGGTTTGTCCAACCACTCTTGCATCGCGACGATGCGGCGCTCGATGGTACGGCGATCGCCGTAGCCTTCAGCAATCATCCACTTAAGCATGGTAATGTTCGAGTTGAGGTACTCTTCGATAGAGGCCTGTGAAAGCTTCACGGTACAACCCGCTGCCGAGCGCTCAGCCGAGGCATCTGATAGCTCAAAGGCTTGCTCAACAGTAAGGTGCTCAACGCCCTCAATCTCTAGTACGCGACCCGAGAACTCGTTGATCTTACCGGCTTTCTCTACCGTTAGTAGGCCTTGCTTGATGCCGTAATAAGGGATGGCATGCACAAGGTCACGTAGCGTGATCCCTGGCTGCATCTCACCTTTGAAGCGCACCAAGATAGACTCAGGCATATCCAAAGGCATAACGCCCGTTGCCGCCGCAAAGGCGACAAGACCAGAGCCAGCAGGGAAAGAAATTCCCAATGGGAAACGAGTATGCGAGTCACCGCCCGTACCTACCGTATCAGGCAGCAACATGCGGTTTAGCCAAGAGTGGATAACACCATCACCTGGGCGTAGCGAGACGCCGCCACGATTCTTAATGAAATCTGGCAGGGTGTGGTGAGTATTCACATCAACCGGTTTCGGATAGGCCGAGGTGTGACAGAACGACTGCATCACCAAATCAGCAGAGAAACCAAGACAAGCCAAATCTTTTAGCTCATCGCGGGTCATAGGGCCGGTGGTGTCTTGCGAGCCAACGGTGGTCATTTTCGGCTCACAGTAAGTGCCTGGGCGAATACCAGTAACGCCACACGCTTTACCGACCATTTTTTGCGCCAGTGTAAAGCCTTTGCCAGAGTCAGCAACCTCACCTGGCTTGCGGAATACGTCCGATGGCTCAAGGCCAAGCGATTGACGCGCTTTATCGGTCAAGCCACGGCCAATGATCAGTGGAATACGACCACCAGCACGTACCTCATCAATCAGTACATCCGTCTTTAAGGAGAACTCAGCCAGTACGGCGCCTGTCTCTTGGTTACATACCTTGCCTTCGTACGGGTAGACGTCAATCACATCACCCATATTGAGCTTAGTCACGTCAACCTCGATTGGCAGCGCGCCCGCGTCTTCCATGGTATTGAAAAAGATCGGGGCAATCTTACCGCCTAAGACATAGCCGCCACCGCGCTTATTCGGCACGCATGGGATATCTTGACCCATAAACCACAACACAGAGTTAGTCGCCGATTTACGTGATGAGCCAGTACCGACTACATCGCCAACATAAACCAGTTGGTGACCCTTGGTTTTCAGCTCTTCAATCTGCTGGATTGGGCCGATTTCGCCCGGCTTATCAGGGTTGATGCCCTCACGAGCGTTTTTCAGCATCGCTAGAGCGTGCACCGGGATATCTGGACGCGACCAAGCATCAGGGGCTGGAGAGAGATCATCGGTGTTGGTTTCACCAGTGACTTTAAATACGGTTAGGGTAACTTTTTCTGCCAGCTCTGGCTTAGATAGGAACCACTCGGCATCTGCCCAAGATTGGATCACCTGCTTAGCCAGCGCGTTACCTGCTTTGGCTTTCTCTTCAACATCGTAGAATGCATCGAACATCAGCAGAGTATGCGACAAGGCTTCAGCGGCAATCGGCGCAAGCTCGCTGTCATCGAGCAGGCTGATCAGAGGCTCAATGTTGTAACCGCCCTGCATGGTGCCAAGTAATTTGGCGGCTTTTTCGCGGCTTACTAGGGGTGATTCGACCTCACCTTTAGTGACAGCAGTGAGGAACCCAGCTTTCACATAAGCGGCTTCATCAACACCTGGGGGGATACGATTCTCAAGTAGGTCAAGAATAAACTCTTCTTCACCTGCGGGTGGAGTCTTTAGCAACTCAACAAGTGCCGCCACTTGCTCAGCGTCTAATGGTTTAGGGACAACTCCTTCAGAAGCACGCTCTGCGACGTGTTTACGGTAGGCTTCAAGCACGACTATTTCCTCTCATTGCGGTCCATCCTTATAGTTAGAATAGGAGTGGACATCCTTGGAAAACTTGGCTTCTCCATCGCCTTTGGCTCATTCAAATCGATTGTGGTCACTGCAAAATTTGGATGAACAGCGTCGAAGAGGCCAAACTGTGGGACGTAAGATAGCAAATTTAACGCAAAATTAAAATCTCATCAGCTTGACCAACATAGCAAGTTGTGGCAAAGGTGCAGTTTTTTTGACCGTTTACTTAAATGAAGTGCCGATGATCAGGTATACGGAATCCCTATTTTGTTCGGTGCGACCATAAGCAAACATAATCGGTCCAATTGGCGAGTCGACCCCTGCAAATATAGACCCAGCGCCGTAGAGATCTGCGTTGTAGAACTCTAAATCGGTATCGTTCCACACTCCCCCGTACTCTAATGACCCACCAAGGTAAACCGGCGATTTAAACATACCAAAATCGTTGTCAAACCAGCGATAACGATACACCACACTGCCATAGACTAAGTTATTGCCAATCAGGCTATTACGTGGGATACCTGATAGCTTCAAAAAGCCACCCAACTCTTTCGGCACGACAGGAAATTCTCCCTTCGCGTTATGCACAACGCCGTAGTCAAGATTACCGACTATGGTATGGCGCTTGTGGCTGTGGGCCCCGATCATCTCAACCGAGAACTCTTGCACCTCATCATTTTTAACACGTTCAATAAAATCAAAGCTGCTGCGTGGCTCAAGTGAATCGATCGAGTACAGGTACTCTATATCGAAATAGTAACCACGCGTTGGCAGCGCGAGACTGTCGAGGGTATCGAGTCGAAAGTTAACAAACGCTCCGACCCGATCGAATTCAACTTTTCCCGCCGAGCCTAATGTAGTGAAATCGGTGCGACCTACCGTATAGCGACCACCGGCTTTAAAACGGCGCCACAACTCCCCTTGAAAACCCAGTGCAAGCTCTGTTTCCAACGAGCGATAGGTGACAGGAACAAAGTCATCAACTGCATCAAGGCCAGGGTCTGGAATACTATCAGTATCAACATCGATCGGCATATTTCGCTGCTGCTCTGTATAGGTGACATCGGCTGTTGTAAACCAGTTCAGACTCGAGGTTAGCGGGCTATAAAAACTCGCTGCGGCGAGCTTATCGGTCCCCATCTCTACGCTGGTGGTAAGCTCAGCACCATGACGGTTTATATCAGTAAAATTGACCGAGGCCCCCAACGCGTACTGGCTGGTGGTGTCAAAATCATCTTCGAGGAAGAAACGCAAGCGCAGGTAGTTAGGACCCCACTTCTTCTCGCGCACGTCGATTTGCAGCACGTTCTCCTGATCGCGCTGTTCATACTCGTAGGAGATCAGCTCAAAACGATCTAAGGCATATAGACTATCGACACTCTCCTCAAGCTGCTCAAAGCTGATCGCTTCTCCTTGCGGGATCTTAAGTCGGCTATTGATCACCTCATCACTAAAGTGTGAATCATTGTTGAGTTCAATTTGGTCTATCGTCAACTGATGACCAAAGGCAAGCTCGGCTCTTCTTGCCTGTTTAAGATCGATATAAGCCTGAAACTCTTCACCAGAAACAGACAGCGCCTGCAACTGCTCACGTTGATCCTGAGCGATGAGATACCCCTTATTGAAGGCATGTGGCATGCGCTCAAACTCGGTGGTTTGCATATCGCCCACCTCAGGACGCAGGAAGATATCATCTTCTCGCATCAGCGCCTTCTGCTCTTTGGTACTGCGGCGTACCATATAATTCGAGAGCTGATCAGCAACCGTGAATAAGTTAGTAAACTCATCGAGGTCCTTATAATCACTGCTAATGTCAACGGCAATGACAATATCGGCGCCCATCTCATAAGCCACATCTACTGGCATATTATTGGTCACGCCACCATCCACCAGCAGCCGCCCATCCACCTCATAGGGCGGCAGAGCACCAGGCACCGACATACTGGCCATCATAGCATCGACCAAAAAGCCATCATCGATCACGACAGGCTCTAGCTCGACAATATCGCTTGCCACCGAGCGATATGGGATCGCCAGTTCATCAAACGAGTCAAGCTTGGCCACGTTACCCGTGGTCTCTCGCAACAGTTTGAGCATGCCCTGCCCCTGAACTATACCGCGGCGAGCACGAAACTCACCCCAGCCAATGCCCATCTGTGGATTGATGGTGTATCTGTCCTCATGCTCTTTATCGCGAATATGCCGCTCACTGCGCTCGATTCGATCGCGATAGCCGCCATTCCAATCGACACTGTAGATAAAGCTCTCGATTTCATCTGCCGACATTCCTGTCGAATAGAGGCCGCCGACAAAGGCGCCCATGCTGGTGCCTGTGATGTAGTCGATCGGGATCTGCATCTCCTCAAGTGCTTTCAATACCCCAATATGGGCCGCCCCTTTTGCACCACCACCGGCAAGCACTAGGGCTATTTTCGGCCGTGCTTGTGCCGTATCTGTGGTTGTATCAGGCACATTTGATGAGGCAAAAGCCAGGCTTGAAGCGCTTATCAGAGAACAACTGAGCAGCAGGCGTCGAAACATATCTTTCCTATGTATGTGATTAAATGGCAAATTACATTCTAGCGGGAAAATAGCCCTTTCAACCACCCAATTGGATTCGATTCGCAACCTTGCTTAAATCGTCCCTCCGGATCCCATACCGGCAGCTTGAACTCACTGCGGCAGTTGTACGCTAGTGCGCCGTTCTTTTCACGGCTGAACCCAACCGTTGAGAGCTTTTGAGGCCAGGGCAAAACCAACCTTTGTGGCACTCGATCGTCCAAATAGTGAGCATACACACGCAGAGCACCACTCGAGCCGGTAAGGTTGGTCGGCAAGTTATCATCTCTACCCAGCCAAACCGTGGTCACTTCTCGCCCGTCTACCCCAACAAACCAACTATCGCGCGTATCGTTACTGGTGCCGGTTTTACCCGCCAGTTGCGCCCACGCGAATTGAGAATGAAGAAAACGACCAGTACCACTAACCACACCATGTTTCATTGCGTAGGTGGTCAGCCACGCCGCCTGCTCAGGCACGGCTTTGGAGACGCGTGGCAGCGAATCAAACAGTACCCGCCCATCGTTATCCACTACCGAGCGTAGGGCTGACAACGGAGCGATACGCCCACTATTGGTCAGGGTTTGGTACATCTGGGCAACTTGATATGGCGTAAGGGTAAACGAGCCAAGCAGCATCGAGGGCACCTCACGGATCTCATCGCGATCAACCCCAAGCTTTTCAAACGTATCAATCACTTTAGGCAGGCCAAGCTTCATTCCAAGCTGTACGGTGGGCACATTGAGTGACTTAGACAACGCCTCGTAAAGCGGCACCTCACCACGGAACTGGCGATCGTAGTTTCTCGGGCTCCACTCATTACCCTGATTACCACGCAAGGTAATAGGCTTATCCTCAAGCGTGGTCGATAACTGGTACTCAGAGGGCTGGGACAGGGCAGCGAGATACACCGCAGGCTTGGCCAATGAGCCAATTTGACGACTGGCGTTGAGCGCACGATTAAAGCCATCATAGCCGGTGCGCTTGCCACCCACCATAGCGCGGATCTCGCCCGTTTGACGATCGACGGCGATCGCTGCTCCCTCAAGCCCATCGCCACCAACGCGCTCAAGCTCAGGGACCTTAGTCGCAATTGCTTTCTCAAGTTTGGTTTGTGAGACCGGGTCAAGCGAGGTAAAGACTCGCAGCCCAACACCAGAGCGAAATGCGCTGCCGACCTTTTCGCTTAACTCGCGATTCACCTGTTGAAAGTAGGCTGGCTGGCGACTCGCGACGCGTGGATTATCCTGAATATCCAGTGATCGACCGACCGCCTGTTCATATTCGCTCGGGGTTAACTGGTGATTTTGCATCATTAGGCGCAGCACCAAATCGCGGCGCTGTCTGGCACGCTCAGGGAAGCGAATTGGATTGTAGTAAGATGGCCCTTTGACCATCCCAACCAGCAGCGCCAATTGATCGATGCGCAGCTCTTGGAGAGGTTTGCCGAAATACAATCGAGAGGCAAGACCAAATCCATGCACGGCCTGGCCACCACTTTGACCAATATAGACCTCGTTAAGATACGCCTCTAGGATTTGGTCTTTATCGTAGCGATAGTCAAGTAAGATGGCGATATACGCCTCGCGAAGCTTGCGCCACAAGGTGCGATCGCTGGAGAGAAACAGGTTTTTCGCCAATTGTTGCGTCAGGGTACTCCCCCCTTGCACCGTGCGCCCCGCCTTAATATTGGCCAAGAATGCCCGCACAATGGCGATGGGAGACACACCGTCGTGCTGATAGAAGTGGCGGTCTTCTGTGACTAACAAGGCATCAACCATAATATCCGGGAACTGGTTTCGCTTGAGATACAGTCGCTGCTCATCGACGTTATTTTCCAGCATACCAAGCAGCTTAGGGTCAATATGCAGATAGCCAAGATCACGACCGCGATCGAGTGATTGGATGCGCTCCAACTGTGAGTCGTTAAAATGCAGCATCACATGGCGCTCACCCTCTTTGCCATCGGTGAACTCAAAGCCACGCCGTATCAGCTCGATTCGTGTCGATGAGGATGAGTACTCTCCGGGATACCTCGGCGTGGCGACCTTTCGATAATTGAGCACATCGAGCTCATTGCGCATCTCTTGAATGCCAAACTCTTGGCCCGGTGTCAGGGTTAAGACGCGTGCATACACCACGGTCGGCAAATCAAACAACTGCCCTTCAAACTTTTGTCGCACTAGGGTATCTAGATAGATCCCCACCACAGCCAAAACGGCTACCAAGGCCAATGAGCCCTTCCAAAACAGAGACCACAATGAACCGAGCCAGTTGCGCTTGCTGCCTCGCTTACCAACAGGCTTGGTGCGCGAAGTGGTCCGTTTTGCGGGCTTGGCCTTGGCTGGCGTTTTCTTCGCGGCCGATGTGCGGCGCTTTGCAGGCGGTTTTTTATTCGATTCGCTCATGATTCTCGTCTTTTATTTCCCCAATTGACGCTTGGTCTTGGTGGTCGCTTGGTGCGCAGCAGGATTATCTGGCCACACATGCTTGGGGTAGCGTCCCTTCATCTCTTTTTGCACCTCTTTGTAGGAGCCAGCCCAAAAACCGGCTAGGTCTTTGGTGATCTGCAGAGGTCGTTGTGCGGGCGATAGCAGTTCAATCACTACCGGCACTCGCCCCTGCGCCACCGTTGGCGATTGCGGCTCACCAAACATCTCCTGCATTCTCACCGAGAGCATCGGCTCCTGTCCTTGCTGATAATATAACGACTGAGCACGCCCCGTGGGTAAAATAATTTTCTCTGGTAGCCACTCATTGAGCTGCTGATCCAGTGGCCAACCAAGGCGCGCCAGCAAGGCGGCTTGGATATCGACTTGTGCCAGCTGCTTAACGCTATTAATACCATTTAGATAAGGCATCAGCCACTGCTCAACCTCGTTTATGAGTGAGGGCTTATCCATAGCAGGCCATGCTTGCTCCGGCAGCCAATCCACCGCGCATAATATCCGCTGGTGAAGCTGCTCAACCGTTTTATTCCAATTGAGTACCCCAAGCCCTTTACGTTGCACGTAGCTAAGGAGTGCCTGAGCCATTTGACTCTTATCAGGCTCAGGCAGAGCTTCTGTTCGTATAATCAACTTGCCTAGATACGTGCGTCGCTCGGCAACAAGACGCCCCTTGCTCTCACTCCAGTCAACCTGTTCCCTAACGGTCATTAACTGGGGAGCGAGTGCCTCGAGTTCATCCATTTCGAGGCGACAGGCTAATTGGATCACACTCGCCTGGCCACTGGTGCGCATTAGATCCACAGCCACAACATACCCTGGCTCAGCAAACAACGTGGGATCGTACACCTGACCGCCATGTCCATTGGCGAGGCGGTATTCCTGCCCATCGCGGCGACGCTTTTGCGCGATGCGATCAGGGTAAGCATGCGCCAGTGCCAGCGCCAAGCCTGCCTCCGTCAACTGATTAGGGTTGATTGTTGTGTCGAGCTTACGCGCCAGACTGTCAATACGCCGCTTGAGCAGCGATTGTCTGTCGTGACGCCCCGATTGATAGCGATGCAGCGAATGGCCAAGGTCAACCACATTACGCTCCGGCTCTTCCGTCAACGCCGCCGCAACAATCGCCTCATTAAGCAACTCAGCTGACTGAGCTTTGGCTTGCAGCAGCATACTCGCCAAACGAGGCTCTAGCCCCAGTTGATAAGCCTGCTTACCCATCGAGGTCAGACGCCGCTGCGCATCAATCAGCCCAAGCGATGTTAATAGGTCGTATGCCTGATTCATTGCTGCTGGTGCTGGGGTATCGAGCCACAACAGATCACTCGGGTCTTGCGTTCCCCAATTGAGCAACTCCATCGCCAGAGGGGCTAGATCGGAGTGGAGGATATCGGGTGATGGCACTAGAGGCTGCGAGGCCATCTGCGTCTCGGAGTAGAGGCGCACGCACACACCTGGCTCCAACCGTCCAGCGCGGCCACTGCGTTGCTGTGCAGACGATTGAGCGATACGTACCTCTTCCAGACGAGTGATCCCAGTGGTGAGGTCAAAGCGCGCGACTCGCTCTTGACCTGAGTCCACTACCATGCGAATGCCCTCAATCGTCAACGAGGTTTCCGCGATATTGGTTGCCAGCACCACTTTGCGCCGCCCGTTGTTTGAGGGAGCAATCGCTTGTTGCTGCTGTTTGAAGTCCAAGGCGCCATAAAGTGGCAACACGTCGATATCTTGGCTTAGCTGGCCGGACTCACGCAGCTGATTTTCCACCTGTTTAATGGCCGCGACGCCTGGCAAAAAGGCCAACAGCGAGCCTGACTGGTTAGTCATCAACTGCTGGATCTGAGCGCTCATCACGTTGGTCAGACGCTCATTGGCGGTCAGTGGTCGATAGCGATGCTCGACGGGATAAGCGCGCCCTTGCGACTCAATATAGCGCGCATCGGGCAGGAGCGTTTGCAGCGCTTCGTCATCAAGCGTTGCCGACATAACCACTAAAGTTAGGTCATCACGCAGCGCCGACTGGATCTCAAGACTGAGCGCCAGCGCCGTATCAGCGTGTAGACTGCGCTCGTGAAACTCATCGAACACAATCACATCCACACCCGTCAGCTCAGGGTCCGACTGAATCATCCGCGTTAGGATCCCCTCGGTGACAATCTCAAGCCGGGTATCACGACTGACCTTGTTCTCTCCTCGGATCCGATAGCCAATCTGCTCACCGACTTTCTGGCCACACTGCGCCGCGAGGTAGCTGGCAATGCTTTTCGCCGCAAGACGCCGAGGCTCGAGCATGATGATCTTACCACTGCCTTGGTGCTGCTCTAGCAACTTAAGGGGAAAGTAGGTGGACTTACCGGCACCAGGGGCCGCTTTGAGGATCACTTGGGCAGATTGCTTTACCGCCTCAAGCAGTTGCGGCAGAACAGAGATGATAGGTAGTTGTGACAACTCACGATTCCTGTGATGTAATGTTTGCCGATATTCTAACTCTAAGTCAGCACGGATGCAGCTCTCTTGCTAAGACCTTACCAAGACCTTGTGAGAACTATAACCTTGTGAGAACTATAACCTTGCGAAAAACGGGACCTTGCGAAGACCGGGCTGGCGTAATGCTCAACCACCTTTGAATTCAGCACCGATTATGAAATTTGATACTCCCCTTGAATCGGCGACATTGATTAAGCGCTACAAGCGCTTTTTGGCCGACATCACCCTTGCCGATGGCTCAGTGCGTACCATCCACTGCGCCAACACGGGCGCCATGACTGGCTGCGCCGAGCCTGGTGATACCGTATGGTACTCCACCTCCGACAACCCCAAGCGTAAATACCCCAATAGTTGGGAGCTGACCGAAAAGCCCAACGGCGATATGATTGCGATCAACACCATTCGCGCCAACCAGCTGGCCGTTGAGGCGATTCAAAACGGTACCATCGCCGAGCTTCAGGGCTACGAGTCGCTGCGCACTGAGGTAAAATACGGCCAAGAGAGTAGTAAAATTGACATATTACTCGAGGATAATCAGCGCCCCTCTTGCTACATCGAGGTCAAGAGTGTCACTCTGCTTGACGCACAAGACCCTGGGCAGGGCTACTTCCCCGATGCGGTCACCACACGCGGTCAAAAACATCTGCGTGAGCTGCAAGAGGTCGCACAATCAGGGCAAAGGGCAGTTTTATTGTTCACTATTTTGCATTCAGGGATTGAAAAAGTCGCTGCTGCCCACCATATAGACGCCAAATATCATCAATTGTTGAAACAAGCACATTCAGCAGGTGTCGAAGTACTGTGCTATAAAGCAGTACTTACTCAGCGAGAGATCCAATTACAAAACGCTGTACAATTTGTACACACTGGGCCATAAAAATGCCATCGTGTTCACATAGATAGACAGTTTGTCCCGGATCGTTTGCCACACTTGCTGCTTTCTGCTATAGATACCCGCCTTATACCAACTGTAGGAAACAGTTGGCTAGGTGTTATTAGGAGATGCTGTATGCCAGAATCTAAGAAAAAAGCGCTAGGCATCCTAGCTATTGCTGGAGTTGAGCCGTACCAAGAAAAGCCAGGTGAAGAGTATATGTCACCGGAGCAAATGGCTCACTTTGAAGCAATTTTGAAAGCTTGGCGCGACCAGTTACATCAAGAAGTAGACCGTACCGTTCACCATATGCAGGACGAAGCGGCCAACTTCCCAGATCCCGTGGACCGTGCATCTCAGGAAGAGGAGTTCAGTCTAGAGCTACGTAACCGCGACCGTGAACGTCGCCTAATCAAGAAGATTGAAAAGACCCTAACCAAAATCGAAGAAGACGATTTCGGCTTTTGTGAGTCTTGTGGTATCGAAATCGGTATCCGTCGTCTTGAGGCACGTCCGACCGCTGATCTTTGTATCGACTGCAAAACACTTGCAGAGATCAAAGAGCGTCAAATGCAGGGTTAATTGGTCTCGACTGATTATCACAAGGGAGCTTAGGCTCCCTTTTGTTGTTTTTAGAAAGGTTGTTTTAGAAGGCTAGGATAAGGCATGAGTCACTACATCGGCCGCTTTGCGCCCTCACCATCAGGACCGCTGCACTTTGGTTCTTTGATTGCCGCGCTCGGCAGCTATTTTCAAGCCAAGTCTTCAATGGGGCAGTGGCTGGTGCGAATCGAAGATCTCGACCCACCACGCGAGCAGCCCGGCGCCGCTGACTCTATCTTACGCACACTCGAGGCCTATCAGCTTGGCTGGGACGGTGAGGTAGTGTATCAGAGCCAGCGTCATGGGCTCTATCAGGCACAAATAGATAAGTGGTTGGACTCAGGCGAGGCTTACTACTGCCGCTGCACCCGCAAGCAAATCAAAGCCATGGGTGGTTTTTATGACGGGCACTGTAGACCGTTGCAAATCAGTGACTCAACTGACTGCTCTGTTAGACTGCATGTTCAACAGCCAGTCACCGAGTTTAACGACCTAAAGCACGGCCGTATCCAACTGCCAAGCGCACTGGCCGCTGAGGATTTCATTATCCGTCGTCGTGATGGCTTGTATGCTTACAATCTTGCCGTTGTGCTCGATGATATCGACCAAGGGGTCACCGAGGTGGTACGCGGTGCCGACCTGATTGAGCCAACCGGGCGACAGATGTCGCTCTACCATCAGCTCAATCAGCCTGTGATCAGCTATCTCCACCTGCCTTTGGCACTGGATAGCAATGGCAATAAACTGTCAAAACAGAACCATGCACCGGCGATTGATGCGCTCGATACCAAGGCGACTCTGCTCGATGCCATGGCGTGTTTGGGCTTTGCCATCGAACCGTCATTGAGCCACGGTACGATAGAAGAAATCATCGCTTGGGGCGTGCGCCACTGGCATGTAAGCCAACTGCCAGAGAGCACCGAGATCACGCCAAGATTCTCAAATGGCTCGGTCTAGGCTATTATTAGCCGCAAATTGTGCGCTGCATTCAAGATTGCCGCCGTAAAATACACACAAAATATCGAAACTTCATGAACATAAACGACCAAACATCGATGATATATCCAGAACTGTCGCTAAATATTATTGCGCGTGAGCAGCACAATATTTCGCGCAAACAGATCAGTGATAACGCGCTAAAAGTCCTTTACCGACTCAATGGGGCAGGTTTTCAAGCCTTTCTTGTCGGTGGCGGGGTACGCGATCTCCTGCTTGGTGGCCAACCGAAAGACTTCGATATTGCAACCAACGCCACGCCAGAGCAGATCAAGGCGCTGTTTCGTAACTGCCGACTAATCGGCCGTCGCTTCCGTCTGGCTCACATTATGTTTGGCCGCGATATTATCGAGGTGGCGACGTTCCGTGGTCATCACCAAGAGACCAGCAAGAATATCTCACAAAAGTCTGACGCCGGACTTCTGCTGCGCGATAACGTCTACGGCACCATCGACCAAGATGCCGAGCGCCGTGACTTCAGCATCAATGCGATGTACTACAGCATCGAAGACTACAGCATCCATGACTACGCCGGTGGTGTAGAAGACTTGGAAGATAAGCTAGTACGTCTGATTGGCGACCCTGAGACGCGTTATCGTGAAGACCCAGTGCGCATGCTGCGCGCAATCCGCTTTGCGGTTAAGCTCGACTTTGATATCGAAGAAGACACGGCAGAACCGATTGAGTACTTAGCTCCGCTGCTGCGCGATATCCCAGCCGCGCGCCTGTACGAAGAGTCCCTCAAGATGCTTCAGTCAGGCTTTGGTCTTGAGACCTACCACCTGATGCGTGAATACAACCTGTTCCAGCAGCTGTTCCCACGCGTGGCCGAGCACTTCACTGAAGACTACGAGTCGCTGACCGAACAGATGCTTGACCTGTCTTTGGACTCAACCGACCTGCGTCACGATGAAGGTAAGCGTATCAACCCTGCGTTTATGTTTGCCGCCATCTTGTGGTACCCAGTCAAAGCGCTCGCTGATGAGTTTGTTGCCACGCGTAAGATGACCGAGTACGACGCGATCATGGAAGCGGGTAATGTCGTGCTGGATGAGCAGGTGCGCAGCACCGCGATCCCACGTCGCCACACCGCCACCATTCGCGAGATCTGGCAGCTGCAGCTGCGCCTGCCGCGTCGCACGGGCAAACGCGCGTTCCGCCTGATGGAGCTAAACAAGTTCCGCGCCGGCTTCGACTTCTTAGAGATGCGTGGCGAGATTGAACAGGGCGAAACCAAACAGCTGGCTGACTGGTGGGCAAAATTCCAAACTGCTGGGCGCACCATGCGCCAAGCGATGGTTGCCGATCTCGATGAGAAAGGGACGGGCAAGTCTCCGCGCCGCCGTCGCAGCCGAAGCAAGAAGAGTAAGCCGCAGTCATGATCACCGTGTACATCGCCATTGGCAGTAACATGGCGCAACCGGTCGAACAGGCACAGCGAGCCATCGAAGCATTAAAGACACTGCCAAAATCTCAGTTTATCTGTAGCTCTCAGCTCTACTCGAGCTCCCCGATGGGACCTCAGGATCAGCCGGACTACATCAATGCGGTGGCTGAGATCCGCACCGAATTAACGCCCCTTGAGCTGCTCGATTGCACCCAAGCGATTGAGCTTGAGCAAGGGCGTGTCCGTAAGGATGAACGCTGGGGACCAAGAACCCTAGATCTCGACTTGATTCTTTACGGCAATGAGGTGATAGATTCCGAGCGCCTCACCATCCCCCATTATGGGATGAAAGTGAGAGAATTTGTCCTCTATCCGCTCGCAGAAATCGCACCAAATTTAACACTCCCTGATGGGAGCGAGCTCTCTGACCTTCTCAACCAGGTTGACAAAAACGGGCTCGATGTTTGGCAATCATAGCCAGATCCTAGTAAGGAAAAATCATGAAAAAAATCAATATCAACGACCTGATGAAGTGGAAACACGAAGGTCGTAAATTTGCCAGCTCTACCGCTTACGACGCGAGCTTTGCGCAACTTTTTGAAAGCCAAGAAATGCCAGTACTATTGGTCGGTGACTCTCTGGGCATGGTTCTCCAGGGTCAAAACGACACCCTACCCGTGACTGTCGATGATATCGCCTACCACACGCGCTGTGTGCGCGCTGGCAGCCCAAATAGCCTACTGATGGCCGATATGCCGTTTATGAGCTACGCAACCCCTGAGCAAGCGTGTGAGAGCGCAGGTAAGCTGATGCGTGCCGGTGCCAACATGGTCAAGCTTGAGGGCGGTGACTGGTTGGTGGATACCGTGAAAATGCTCACTGAGCGCGCCGTCCCTGTGTGTGCGCACCTCGGTCTCACCCCTCAGTCAGTCAATATCTTTGGTGGCTACAAGGTGCAGGGCCGCGAGCAAGACAAGGCTGACCGTATGGTGCGTGATGCTCTTGCACTGCAAGAAGCGGGCGCGCAAATTGTCCTACTAGAATGTGTCCCAGCGGATCTGGCGGCGCGCATCACCGAGGTCCTGGATGTGCCTGTGATTGGCATTGGTGCCGGTAATGGCACCGATGGTCAGATCCTAGTGATGCATGACATGTTTGGCATTTCTGCCAATTATATGCCGAAGTTCTCAAAGAACTACCTAGCAGAGACTGGCGATATGCGCCAAGCCGTTGCAAAATACATCCAAGAAGTGGAAGCAGGGAGCTTCCCGGATGCTGCGCACACAATAGCTTAGAGGAACCAGCATGCAGTCATTTGATGATATTGCGTTACTGCGCGAACAGATCAAGCTTTACAAGCGTGAAGGACGTAAAGTGGCGTTTGTTCCCACCATGGGCAACCTGCACGACGGCCACCTAACACTGGTACGCAAGGCTCGCGAGCACGCGGATGTGGTCGTGGTGAGTATTTTTGTCAACCCAATGCAGTTTGACCGTGCCGACGACTTAGCCAACTACCCTCGTACCATGGACGCTGATCTTGAGAAGTTATCAGCAGAAGCGGTCGAGGTGGTGTTCACTCCAACGCCTGAGATGATGTACCCACAAGGGCTCGACTCTCATACCTCGGTTGAGGTCCCTGGACTGTCGACCATGCTTGAGGGGGCCTCAAGACCAGGTCACTTCCGTGGCGTGGCAACCGTGGTCACTAAGTTGTTCAATATTGTTCAGCCTGACGTGGCATGCTTTGGTGAGAAAGACTTTCAACAGCTAGCGGTGATCCGCAAGATGGTTGAAGACTTGGCAATGGATATTGAGATTATTGGCGTTGCGACCGTGCGTGAGATGGATGGTCTCGCGATGAGCTCACGCAATAATCTGCTGACCATCGATGAGCGCCAGCGTGCGCCTGTTTTGGCCCGCACCATGCGCTGGATCAGCAGTGCTGTGCGTGGTGGACGTGATGATTACGCGTCTGTGATTGAAGATGCCAATGATCAGCTGCGTGCTGCCGGTCTTAATCCAGATGAAATCTTCATTCGCGACGCGCGCACCCTACAAGCGGTTACGCCAGAGTCAAATCAAGCGGTGATCCTGATGTCGGCCTTCCTTGGCAATGTGCGTTTGATTGATAATCAAACCATCGACCTGGCAACCGAAAAAGACGATGTGGAAGCCGAAACATCAAACTCTGCAGTAGACTAAGCGCCTAAAGTGCTTGGGTGACAGATAGTAAAAAGGTCAGCTTAAGCTGACCTTTTTTGATGATAATGGCTTTGTGACGGTTAAGAGCGTAGCCCAATCCCCTTACTCACCAAATGATGCGCCACGCCGTATAGGGCGAGAACAAACACACTCAGCACGCCGAATGAGGTCACGATCCCGACATCAGATACGCCAAGGAAGCCGTAGCGGAACGCGTTCACCATGTAGACAATTGGGTTGACCTGTGACACCCCTTGCCAAAAATCTGGCAGCAGACTGATGGAGTAGAATACCCCGCCAAGATAGGTCAGCGGCGTCAGGACAAAGGTGGGGATAATCGAGATATCGTCGAAGGTCTTAGCAAATACCGCGTTAATCAAGCCGCCGAGCGAGAACACCACCGAGGTCATAAACACCGTCGCAATAATAATGCCCCAGTTTTGTACCTGAAGGTCAACAAACAGCAGCGATACTAAGGTCACAATCGCCCCCACCAGCAGGCCGCGCGTCACACCGCCCATCACAAAGCCAGCGATGATCACATAGTTTGGCACCGGCGCAACCAATAGCTCTTCAATGTTCTTCTGAAACTTAGCACTAAAGAACGACGAGGCGACATTCGAGTATGAGTTGGTGATCACCGACATCATAATCAGGCCAGGAACGATGTACTCCATGTAGCTAAAGCCGCCCATCTCACCAATTCTTGAGCCAATCAGGCTACCAAAAATGATGAAGTAGAGCGTCATAGTGATCGCAGGTGGCACCAAGGTTTGCACCCAGATGCGGGTAAAACGATTGATCTCTTTGGTCAGCAGGCTTTTAAATGCCGTCCAGTACAGTTGATACATAATAAATCCTTACTTAACCGAGCCAGAGTTAGCGCCAGACTGCTCGCGCACGATGGTCACAAACAGCTCTTCAAGGCGGTTGGCCTTGTTGCGCATCGATAGCACTTGAATCCCCTGCTCTGAAAGCTGGCTAAAGATATCGTTGAGGCCTTGGGTCTTCTCAATCTCGATCTCAAGTGAGCCATTGACGAAATGTTGGCTATTGACACCGCTAAGGGTTGGCGCAGCTGAGCCCTCAGCCAGGTCAAGAATGAAGGTCTCAACGTGCAGCTTACTCAGCAGATCCTTCATGCTGGTGTTTTCAATCAACTCACCACGGTTGATGATGCCGATATTGCGACACAGCATCTCAGCCTCTTCAAGGTAGTGAGTGGTCAAGATAATCGTGATCCCTTGAGACTGATTAATCTCCTTCAAGAACTCCCACATTGAGCGGCGAAGTTCGATATCAACCCCAGCCGTTGGCTCATCTAAGATCAGCAGTTTCGGCTCGTGCATCAAGGCGCGCGCGATCATCAAGCGGCGTTTCATTCCGCCCGACAAATTGCGTGCTCGCTCAGCGCGCTTCTCCCACAAATCCAGCTTGGTCAGATACTTTTGCGCTCGCTGCTTAGCCACGTCGCGCGGCACACCGTAGTAACCCGCTTGCTGCAGTACGATCTGCTCAACGGTTTCAAACTGGTTAAAGTTAAACTCTTGAGGTACCAAACCTAGGTTCTGCTTAGCAAGCTCCAGATCCGTATCGATATCAAAGCCAAAGACCTTAACCTTACCCGAGGTTTTGTTGACCAAAGACGACACCACCCCAATCGAGGTCGACTTGCCCGCTCCATTTGGGCCAAGCAGGGCGTAAAAATCGCCCTTTTGCACTTTAAGGCTGATCCCTTTTAGCGCCTCAAAGCCACCCGCGTAGGTCTTACGCAGGTTTTCAATTTCTAACGCGTACATAGCTATTCTTCATTGTCTATATGGAAAGCGCTAGCAAACACGGCAGTCGCTAGCAATGCGCACAGTCTATCGCCGAACAATCACAACTACAATTTATATTTCTATATTTTTCGAAATATAAATTGTAGTTGTGCCGCGCCCTTTACCTCACCAACGCTGCAGCTAGTGTTCTGGTTTTACGTCACTCACCACTGTAGGGCGCTCATAGCCTGTAACACTTTGCAGTGCCGCCTCTAGCGCTTGGTACCTAAGCTGGTAAAAATTCTCAACTGGCACCAAATCCACAACATGAAACTTCTCTAACTGCTGGCGCGTTTGCTCATTTGGGCAGAGCAAAAAGACCTCACAACACGCATCCTGTGCATCTTTGATCGCATTCTCGAGTGCCAGCCCTACGGTGACATCGATCATTGGCACATCAGTCAAATCAAGGATCATCGCCTGGTAATCACTGATAGAAGAGTGTTGGCGAGAGATAGCTTTCGACACACTAAATATCATTGGACCAGACAGATAGAAAAACAGAACTTTCCCCGCCGCCCTATCGAGTAATTCACGCTCACTTGCACTCAGCGGAACATCATCTTGATCGGCATCGCTAATCGCTTTAACCTGCCTAGCTTGTTCGCGACTCAGGCGCTCGATAATGATGATGTTAGAAATAAACACCCCAAGCCCCACAGCAACAATCAAGTCGACAAATACCGTAAGCAACATCACCCCGTACATTATCGCCATCGCCGGATAGCTGACCTTGTGAGCACGTTGAATAAAGCTCCAGTCAAGAATATTAAAGCCAACATAAACGGCGATACCCGCCAATACCGCCATAGGGATTGGCTCTGTCAGCCCCCCAGCAACAAGTACAACGAGAACAAGCACCAACGCTCGGATCACGCCGGAGAGAGGAGAGCGTGCTCCCACCTGAATATTGGTGACGGTTCCCATGGTTGCCCCGGCACCCGGTAGTGCGCCAAACAGGCCCGAGATCATATTGGCAATACCCTGTCCACGTAACTCTTTATCCGAGTTATGCTCTTTGCGTGTTAGCGAATCGCCAATGACCGCTGTCAGCAAGGTATCAATACAACCAAGGGTGCCTAATACCAAAGCATCAATCACCATCTCAGTGAACATTGCAGGGCTAATATAGGGGATAACCACAGAGGGTAGACCTGCTGAGATCTCCCCAATACGGCGGATAGACTGCGAATCAAACATCACCACCGAGAACACACTCACCACGACCAGGGCAACGAGCTGAGCGGGAACGTATTTACGATATTTCTGCGGAAAAAAGAACAAAATAGCGAGCGTCAACAAACCGAGCAGCAGCTCGCTAAAGTCTAAGGTTTTTAAAAGCTCTGGAAGAGCAGACAACACCCCAGTTACCCCTCCCGGCGGTGCTGCATGACCTAGCAGCGGGGCCAACTGCATGATGATCAGGATTACGCCAATGCCGGACATAAAACCGGACACCACACTGTAGGGCATCAGAGTAACGTATTTACCGAGTCTAAGGGTGCCAAGCAAGAACTGAAATGCCCCAGCCATCATCACAACGGTAAACGTCATGGTGACTCCGGCCTCTGGGTATTTGGCCATCATGCTAGTCAATACTGCTGTCATGATCACCGTCATTGGGCCGGTTGGCTCGGAAATCAGCGTGCTTGAGCCACCAAATAACGATGCAAACAAGCCAACTAAGATTGCCCCCCACAGCCCAGCCTCTGCGCCTGCTCCCGAGGCAACACCAAATGCTAATGCTAAGGGAAGTGAAATGATCGCAGTAGTAACACCACCGAACAGATCGCCTCCCAGACTCATATCCTTAAATCGCCCCATCTCCATTACATAGCTCCATCTCTATTAATCTGATGCCGAGGTGATATCAATGACTTATCCCGCCCGAAAGATGGTCGGTGAATTACCGGTAAACATCAATAACAGAAAGTAAGGTTCGACAGCGACTTAGTTATATTGACATGACCGAATTGGAGCTGATCGTGGCTAGTGAGACCTCTGAACAGTGTGACGCAAACGATTAAATGAGGAAGCCATTGAGGAGATTGTGTATAGTGGGGCCAGTTTTATGTAAAGGGTTAACAAGCAAGATGCCTGAGATTAAAGAGTTATTTGACAACAACTCCAAGTGGTCCGAGTCGATTAAGGCCGAGACTCCAGAGTATTTTACCAAGCTTGAAGAGGGACAGAGCCCCGGCTTTCTATGGATTGGTTGTTCAGACAGTCGTGTTCCAGCAGAGCGCCTTACTGGGTTGTACTCTGGTGAACTGTTTGTTCATCGTAATGTGGCTAACCAAGTTGTTCACACCGACCTCAACTGCTTGTCAGTTGTGCAGTACGCGGTAGACGTGCTCAAAGTCAAACACATCATCGTTTGTGGTCACTACGGCTGTGGTGGCGTTAATGCGGCGATCGACAACCCACAACTGGGGTTGATCAACAACTGGCTGCTGCACATCCGCGACCTGTATCGCACCCACAAATCTTCTCTAGAAAAGCTGCCTCGTGAGCAATGGGGTGACAAGCTGTGTGAGATCAACGTGGCTGAGCAAGTCTACAACCTAGGTAATTCGACGATTCTACAATCGGCTTGGGAGCGTGGACAGGAGATCGAGATCCATGGCGTGGTGTACGGCATTGGCGATGGCGTGCTGAAAGACCTTGGTGTGCGCTGCAGAGATAATGCCAGTCTCGACAGGAACTACCCTGCCGCGATGGAAAAAATCCTCAACACCGGCATATTAAAGTAATCATTAAAAAAGGAAGGCGAATGCCTTCCTTTTTTGTTGAAATGACTTGAGATTTGGACTCGCCCTAGAGATTGCGTCGCAATAGTGCCACTGCCACCACTAAGAACACCACGCTAGGTGCTATCGCGCCAATAGCCGGAGAGAAACCGTACACTAGGCTTAATGGCCCAAAAAATTCACTCGATATGTAGAAAGCAAAACCGGCGACGACTCCAGATAAAATTCGGGCCCCCATCGTCACGCTACGCAGCGGACCAAAGACAAACGACAGCGCCATCAACATCATCACCGCAATTGAGAACGGCTGAGTGAGTTTACGCCACAGTGCCAACTGATAGCGCGACGGATCTTGCTCAGAAGCCTCGAGATATTGGACGTAGTCCCACAAACCACTAATGGGTAACTCTTCAGGTTTCACGTTCACCACCGCCAATTTATCTGGCTCAAGTGAGGTACGCCACTCGAAGTTGTCGACCTGCTGTTTGGAGATTTCCACCCCATCGCTAAAGCTAGTCACCACCGCCTCTTGCATCTGCCAGACATTATTATCGACAAACTGCGCTTGCTCGGTAAATATCACTTTTTCTAAGTCGCGCTGGTTATCAAAGCGCCATACATTCACACCATAGAGGTACTCGTCCTCTACCTTGGCAATGAAAATAAAATCATTAGCGTCACGCGCCCACACACCAGTACGCACAGAAAGGATCTTACCACCAGACAGAGCCGCGGCGCGCATATCACGCGCCATCACCTGCGCCTGAGGTGCCCCCCACTCACCAATCAAGGTAACACCAATCATGAGTGGTACCGCGGTTTTCAACACCGACACCCCAATGTTGAGCTTGGACACACCTGCCGCTTGCATCACCACCAACTCTGAGCTCGCTGCCAACGCACCTAGACCAATCAGCGCGCCAAGTAGCGCCGCCATAGGAAAAAACATCTCAATGTCACGCAGTGAGCTGAGCAGCACGTACAACAGGGCCTGCAATAGGTCGTAGTTACCATCACCAACGCGTCGCACTTGGTCGACGAATTTAATGATCCCTGACAGACCCACAAACGTCGCCAGCACCATCGAAGACGTGACAATGATGGTGCGACCGATATACCAATCTATTAACTTAAACACGAGCCTTGGCTATCCTTTTCTGTCTTAATCTATCTTTAATCTTACGCGCGAAAACACTGTCAAAACTGTTGGCACTGATCGCCGCGATTAGCAAGGCAAAGTGGATCGGCCACATACCAATTTCACTAGCAATCCGTCCATCCTCAATCGCAGATTTGGTGGCACTGATGGACAAAAAGTACGCCAGGTAGATCAAGATAGCCGGCCCCATTTTGGCAAAGCGCCCCTGACGTGGGTTAACCGCGGATAGCGGCACCACCAGCATGGTCAGCAGCGGGATACACACCACCAAAGCGATACGCCAATGGAGCTCCCCTTGCGCTCGTGGATGCGGGTTCTCGATCAGATCAAGCGTTGGCATCGCGACCCATTTTCGATCGCGCCGCTTGACCTCACGCTGACCAATCACGCCAGCGTACTGCTCAAAGTGGGTGATCTGATAGTCAACACGCGTGGGCAGGCCCTCGTAGCGTGTTCCGTCGTACATATTGATCACTTGGCGGCCATCACTGGTCTCCTGGACTAAGCCAGATTTAGAGAACATCACGCTCGGTAAGATAGAGTCTTTCGGTCGCAGCTGAGCCACAAACACACTCTGCAGCTCCTGACCTTGAATATCATCGATAAACACCACCGAAGAGCCATCCGGAGTGCGCTGGAAATGCCCTTTTTTAAGCAGCTCCACGCTGTTCTCAGCGGCAAACTCTTCGAGCATTCTGGCCTCTTTATCCAGTGCCCATGGGGCTAACCACAGCGCATTGAAGGCAGCAAGCGTGCCGGTAATCACCGCAAGATACAGCGACGCCCGCACGAGAAACTTATTGCCGATCCCGGTGGCATTCATCACCGTGATCTCACTCTCTGCATACAAGCGGCCAAAGGTCAGCAAGATACCGATATACAGACTGAGTGGCAGCATCAGTAAGCCCATCGCAGGCATGTTTAAGCCCACAATAGACAGGATCATTCGTGCTGGCACATCCCCATCGGAGGCATCGGCCAAAACTTGAATAAAACTCTGGCTGAAAAACACTAAAAACAGAACAAAGAAGATAGCAAATTGGCTTTTCAGTGTTTCCCGGATCAAATATCGAACAATAATCACGCTGAAATTACCTATACAAAACTTGTTTTTTTGGTCGAATAACTATAATTTCTGGATGAACCTTTTAATTTTATCTATTTTGTCTCAATGTTAAATAGAGGTTCAACTTCGCCAAAGCAAATACGCAGGTGAAAAAGAATCGTCATTATCTAACATTTAGCACTATTTGTCTTTAGGATGTAGGAGTACGCATGGAGTTCAGTGTAAAAAGTGGTAGTCCGGAGAAGCAACGCAGCGCCTGTATCGTCGTTGGCGTGTTTGAGCCGCGCCGACTTTCTCCAGTTGCCGAGCAACTTGATAAAATCAGTGACGGCTACATCAGCTCACTACTGCGCCGCGGAGATCTAGAAGGAAAACCGGGTCAGATGCTACTGCTGCATCAAGTACCGGGTGTGCTCTCAGAGCGCGTTCTGCTGGTTGGGTGCGGCAAAGAGCGCGAGTTGGGTGAGCGTCAATACAAAGAGATCATTCAAAAGACCATCAACACCCTCAACGAAACTGGTTCGATGGAAGCTGTGTGTTTCTTGACCGAGCTGCACGTCAAAGGGCGCGACACCTATTGGAAAGTGCGTCAAGCCGTCGAAGCAACCAAAGATGGCCTGTACACCTTTGACCAGTTTAAGAGCCAAAAGCCTGAAACTCGTCGCCCACTGCGTAAATTGGTGTTTAACGTGCCAACCCGCCGTGAGCTGAATCTGGGTGAAAAAGCCATTAACCACGGTTTAGCTATCTCGTCTGGTGTTAAGGCGTCGAAAGATCTCGGCAATATGCCACCAAATATCGCCAATCCTGCTTACCTTGCCTCTCAGGCCCGTCGTTTAGCCGACGACTATGAGTCGGTCACAACCAAAGTGATTGGCGAGGAAGAGATGGAAAAACTCGGTATGACCTCATACCTTGCCGTCGGTCGTGGCTCGAAGAATGAATCGATGATGTCGGTGATCGAGTATCAAGGTAGCCCAGAGTCTGACTCCAAGCCTATCGTACTGATCGGTAAAGGCCTGACCTTTGACTCAGGTGGTATCTCTCTCAAGCCTGGCGAAGGCATGGATGAGATGAAGTATGACATGTGTGGCGCCGCTTCAGTATTCGGTGCGATGAAGGCACTAGCGAAACTCAACCTCCCGATCAACGTAATTGGCGTACTGGCCGGCTGTGAGAACATGCCAGGCAGCAATGCTTACCGCCCAGGTGACATCCTGACCACGATGTCAGGTCAAACGGTTGAGGTGCTTAATACCGATGCTGAGGGTCGCTTGGTTCTGTGTGATGCCCTCACCTACGCAGAGCGCTTTGAGCCAGACTGTGTGGTGGATGTCGCGACATTAACCGGCGCTTGTGTGATTGCCCTTGGCCACCACATCAGTGGCGTGCTGTCGAATCACAACCCACTGGCGCACGAGCTGGTTAACGCTTCAGAACAAGCCAGCGATCGCGCGTGGCGCCTGCCGATGGCGGACGAGTACCACGAGCAGCTCAAGAGCCCATTTGCCGATATGCAGAACATCGGTGGCCGCCCAGCGGGTACCATCACAGCGGGCTGCTTCTTGGCTAAATTTGCCAAAAAGTATAACTGGGCCCACATTGATATTGCAGGCACGGCTTGGAAATCAGGCGCAGCCAAAGGCTCGACAGGCCGTCCGGTCTCAATGCTTGTCCAATTCCTGCTTAATCGCAGTGGCCAAGAAACAGAAGAGTAAGATTCTGATTTTTAAAAGGGCCGCAAGGCCCTTTTTTCTTTTTGGGGAACAAGCAAACCATGGCAACCGCGACCTTCTACATCATTAAGCCAGACAGTGACCAAGCCAAAATGCCGGGCCTGCTTGCTTACAGCGTGTTTCTTGCTCAGCACTTTGCCAAGCAAGGTGCTAAGGTCTATATCAATGGGCATGATAAGGCGCAAGCGGAATCACTGGCGGAGCTTTTTTGGCAGGTCGAGCCGAGTGAGTTTATTGCCCACAACTTAGTCGGGGAAGGACCAAAGTACGGCACCAGCATCGAGATTGGTTACCCTGGGGTCAAGCCCTTGTGGAATCGCCAATTGGTAATTAATTTGGCGGAAAATAACACAACCTTTGCGCACAAGTTTGCCGAAGTGGTAGACTTCGTCCCTTGCGAAGAAAAAGCCAAGCAACTGGCGAGAGAAAGATATAAAATCTACCGTCAGAGCGGCTATCAGCTGCAAACTATCGATATCGAATATCAGTAACGGTCAATCCTTATACATAAGGCGATCTTCACCAAGATCCCTCACTTATAAAGATTGACTTCGCATTAACCATCAACGTATCCATTAAAAGAGCGCTATGGAAAAGACATACAACCCAACTTCAATTGAACAAGCCCTATACCAGGCTTGGGAAGAAAAAGGCTACTTTAAGCCACACGGTGACACGACGAAAGAATCATACAGCATCATGATCCCGCCACCGAACGTCACTGGTAGCCTACACATGGGCCACGCGTTCCAAGATACGATCATGGACACCCTGATCCGTGCTGAGCGTATGAAGGGCAAGAACACCCTTTGGCAGGTGGGTACTGACCACGCAGGTATCGCAACTCAAATGGTTGTTGAGCGCAAGATCGCAGCAGAAGAAGGCAAAACTAAGCACGATTACGGTCGTGATGCCTTTATCGACAAAATCTGGGAATGGAAGGGCGAGTCTGGTGGCACCATTACTAAACAGCTTCGTCGCCTTGGTGCATCAGTAGACTGGGATCGTGAGCGTTTCACTATGGATGACGGCCTATCTAATGCCGTACAAGAAGTGTTCGTGCGCCTCTACGAAGATGACCTTATCTACCGTGGTAAGCGCCTAGTTAACTGGGATCCAAAGCTGCACACGGCGATCTCAGACCTAGAAGTTGAGAACAAAGACAAGAAAGGCCACATGTGGCACTTCCGCTACCCACTAGCCGATGGCGTTAAGACAGCGGAAGGCAAAGACTACATCGTGGTTGCAACCACGCGTCCAGAGACCATGCTGGGTGATACTGGCGTTGCTGTAAACCCTGAAGATCCACGCTACAAAGATCTGATCGGTAAAGAGCTGGTTCTGCCTATCGTTAACCGCCGCATCCCAATCGTTGGCGATGAGCACGCGGATATGGAGAAAGGCACAGGTTGTGTGAAGATCACGCCTGCGCACGATTTCAACGACTACGAAGTAGGTAAGCGTAACAACCTGCCGATGATCAACATCCTGACCTTTGACGCGAACATTCGCGCTGCGGCCGAAGTGTTCACTACCAACGGTGAGCCAAGTGATGTTTACTCAACTGACCTACCTGAAAAATACCAAGGCCTAGAGCGTTTTGCTGCGCGTAAAGCGATCGTGGCAGAATTTGATGAGCTAGGTCTTCTAGAAGAAATCAAAGATCACGACCTAACGGTGCCTTACGGTGACCGTGGCGGCGTGGTTATCGAACCAATGCTTACCGACCAATGGTACGTGCGTACAGCGCCGCTTGCTGAAACGGCGACCAAAGCGGTTGAAGACGGTGAGATCCAATTTGTACCTAAGCAATACGAAAACATGTACTTCTCTTGGATGCGTGACATTCAAGACTGGTGTATCTCTCGTCAGCTTTGGTGGGGTCACCGCATCCCGGCATGGTATGACAACGACGGTAACGTGTACGTTGGCCGCACTGAAGAAGAAGTTCGTGAGAAGAATGGTCTAGCACCGGTTGTGGTTCTGCGCCAAGACGATGACGTACTTGATACCTGGTTCTCTTCTGCGCTTTGGACCTTCGGCACGCAGGGCTGGCCAGAAAACACGGATGATCTAAAGACCTTCCACCCATCAGATGTGCTGGTCACCGGTTTCGACATCATCTTCTTCTGGGTTGCTCGCATGATCATGATGACCATGCACTTCTGTAAAGATGACGACGGCAAGCCACAAGTACCATTTAAGACCGTTTACGTCACCGGCCTTATCCGTGACGAGAACGGCGACAAGATGTCGAAGTCTAAGGGTAACGTACTTGACCCAATCGACATGATTGACGGTATCGATCTTGAGTCTCTGGTTGAGAAGCGCACTGGCAACATGATGCAGCCTCAGCTAGCGAAGAAGATTGAGAAGAACACGCGTAAAACGTTTGAAAACGGTATTGAACCATACGGCACTGACGCACTGCGCTTTACCCTGGCTGCGATGGCATCGACAGGCCGCGATATCAACTGGGATATGAAGCGCCTTGAGGGTTACCGTAACTTCTGTAACAAGCTATGGAACGCAAGTCGCTACGTACTGATGAACACCGAGGAGCAAGATTGTGGCTTTGGTGAAGGTGAGATTGAATTCTCACTAGCAGACAAGTGGATCGAGTCTCAGTTCGAGCTGGCAGCGAAAGAGTTCAATGGTCACATTGATAACTTCCGTCTTGATATGGCTGCGAACACAATTTATGAGTTCATCTGGAACCAATTCTGTGACTGGTACCTAGAGCTGACTAAACCGGTTCTTTGGAAAGGTAACGAAGCCCAGCAACGCGGTACTCGTCGTACGCTAATCACTGTGCTTGAAAAGACGCTACGCCTGGCTCACCCAGTGATCCCATACATCACCGAGACTATCTGGCAAAGCATCAAGCCGCTGGTTGACGGCGTTGAAGGCGACACCATCATGCTACAGGCTCTGCCTCAGTACGACGACGCGAACTTCAACCAAGATGCACTGGATGATATCGAGTGGGTTAAGACCTTTATCTCTAGCATCCGTAACCTGCGTGCTGAGTACGACATCAACCCAGGTAAGCCTCTAGAGGTGATGCTGAAAGCGGCTGATGAGAAAGACGCAGCTCGCCTAGAAGCGAACAAGCAAGTGCTGGTTTCTCTAGCTAAGCTTGAGTCTGTGCGCATTCTTGAAGCGGGCGAAGAGACTCCAGCCTGCGCAACCGCGCTAGTAGCGAAGTCTGAGCTGATGATCCCAATGGCAGGCCTGATTGACAAAGACGCCGAGTTGGCTCGTCTTGACGGTGAGATCAAGAAGACCCACGGTGAGATCAAGCGTATCGAAGGCAAGCTAGGTAACCAAGGCTTCGTAGCGAAAGCACCAGAAGCGGTTGTTGCCAAAGAGCGTGAGAAGCTTGAGGGCTACAAAGAGACCCTGACTAAGCTTGAAGAGCAAAAGACTACGATTGCGGCGCTTTAATCGCAAAAGTTGAAAAAGCTAAAAAGGCAGCGTTTCCGCTGCCTTTTTTTATTCCCTTCGGGAAGAGGCGAGAAACGAGATCGCGTTGCTACGAGAGGCGAGAGGTGGTTGCGGCTACTCCTCGTTTCTCGACTCTCGTTTCTCGCTTCTCGCCTTTTCGATTCGCTGTTGCATTTCCGGGTGAGTACTTAACCATTTCGGCACATCATGAGTATGACTTTCTGATAGATGCTCAAACATCTCAGCCATTGGCTCGCTTGTTCCATATATTAGCTGCATCGCCTGCTTGGCATAGTGGTCTGCCTCCATTTCCGCTTCGCGTGAATAGCCGCTGTTAAGTAAAAACACACCCATGCCGGTGAGGTTATCGATGATCCCAGAGCTTTCTCCGGTGATTAGCGCCACCGCAACCGAGAGGATACTGCTGCGCACGACACGGTTCATCATGTGCTGATGATGAACATGACCAAGCTCGTGGAGGATCACGCTGTCTAATTGCTCTGGTGTCTCGGCCATTGCAACTAAGCCATCAAGCAGCACCAGTTTGCCACCGGGCAGCGCAAACGCATTGGCCTCTCCCCCCGAAGCGCGAAACTCCAACTCAATCGGATAACGAAGTTCGCCCAACTGATCAATATGGTTTTTGACACGAGCGCGGATAGCGTCTTGTTCTTGCGGTGCTATTTGACTGGGCTGCCAGTGTGAGTCCAGACTTTCAAATACTTGCTCGCCGAGTTGGACGACAACACTATCGGGAACCGCCTGAGTCACTTGCTGGGTCACCCACGGTAGCAGATACCAATAACTGGCGAGAAGCAACGCAACACAGGCTAGGCTCGCCACAAGCCACGCTACAAGGTTAGACTCGGCGCGCTCCAGCCAGCCCGGACGGCTATCGTTTAACCACTGGTCGAGGCTAGCGCTGCGCTCAGCAACAAATACCCAACCGTTGGGCAGCTGAAATCGGATCGGTAAATTACCTACTTGGGCACTTATATTAAGCTGCTCTCTAGCAGAAATAAATCGCTCCCCATCTACAATCATGCAAACTTGTTCTTTTTGCGCGAGATCTAATTGGGCAGCGTATCGCTCCGATGATTTGGGTGGGAACGCAGTTCCATTAACCAACATTATCAACCTAGTCCAAAGTCAACATCGAAGGCTTGTGAAACCTCATCGGTTACTGCGGACTTGGGTTGAGCATTGATGTCACTGGCAACAAGCTGGCTCATATCGCCCAGTACCACGGTATTTTCTGTGGTATAGCGGGCCGTACGCACCATGACCCATGGGCGTGCGATACCCAGAGAAAACAGTTGCAATAGGAAGTTTGTCACCACCAGTTTGCAATAACTAGGCACTGTGAAAGTAGAATCGAGCCCAAATTTATTCGATTTGCTTTCTGTCTCTTGAGTTTGTGCATCACAACTTGAGAGGGGACTCTCTTGGCTATCGTTCTGCTCCACGACCAAACGAGAAAATATATAGTTGCGAGTACGAACCTTTAGGTAAGCGGTTAGGATAATCATAACCGTCAGAGTACCCAAGTAAGAGCTTGCGACCATCACAATGGGATTCCCAGTCATGTTAAACATTGGAATATAAGCAAAAGTAACACCCACCAATGCCGCTATCACGCCCAATACCGCCACTTTATAAAAAGTTCGCACAAAGAACCCATTCTCTACTTGCGCGCTAGCTCGCCAGTCACCATAGCTATAACCATTGGCGAAATAGCGATAAACACCTGCCAGCACCCAAGCATACAGTGCAGGGCTCCCAACAACTGCAACGATAGTTAGCGGTATAAATGCGCCCGCCATAAACTCGACCGTTAGTATCATCAAAAACATAAAACCAAGTATGGCAAGTAGTGCGATGAACCCTCTACCAAACATCACTTTATAGGCGTCCTTGAGCGAAGCAGTAAAAGCAAAGCGGACATTGCGATAGCTGGTCATCGCAGCGTTAAACCTGATACTGCTCCACAACAACCAAGGCAGTGCAATATAAAAAAGCAACACAAGTAGTCCACTTAGCACAGGGAAAAGCACATTTCCGAGCAAAAGCACGATCATCAGCCCCACAGCAATCAGGCGTCCGCGTAAAATCTGCATTGGTGTCGCGTGATACTCAAAACTGTCCCCCGCAACAAAAGTATTGCCGTAAAAGTAACGCTTGGTACGTACTTTTGCCCACGCAGAGTAAATACCTAGTGTCACTATCGAAAGCAGAATATTAACGATCCAAATACCAAAAAACTCTCTGCCTTGCCCTTTAAAGCCCAGTGGATTTACACACACTTCTTTATCCATGTTCCTCTTATCCTAAACTGTTATTTTGCTTGTCTTACACATCACCAAAAAGGCCATAACAAGATAATGTACAAGCAATTGATTTTAATAAAAAACGACCATAAAAGCGCCAATCAGCATCCAAATCCTGAGACACAGATCAAAAAGCCCACCATTAAGGTGGGCTAGTCAACACTAAACTGGTGCGCTTAGAGTGGGATAACGCGACCAATATAAGGCAAGTGACGGTATTTCTGCGCATAATCAATGCCTACGCCAACCACAAACTCGTCAGGGATAGAGAAACCGATCCAGTCAACCGGCACCTCAACCTCACGACGTGAAGGCTTATCGAGCAGGGTGCAAATACGAATCGACTTTGGCTCACGCAAGGACAAGATCTCTTTGACCTTGTTGAGGGTATTACCCGTGTCGATGATATCTTCTACTAAGAGCACATCTTTGCCCTTGATGTCATCATCAAGGTCTTTCAAAATTTTCACATCACGAGAGCTTTCCATTGCATTGCCGTAGCTCGACGCAGTCATAAAATCGACTTGATGGGTGAGCTCAATCGCACGCGCGAGGTCAGCCATAAACACAAATGAGCCGCGCAAAAGGCCAACTAACACCAGGTCTTCACTACCCTGATAGTGTTGAGTGATCTCCTTACCTAATACGCGAATGCGATCCTGAACCTCTTGTTCAGTGATCATGATCTCTACTTTATGTTTCATAATCATCTCGTTATCTGAAAAAACTTCGCTATTCTATCATCGACAAAGGCGATGCCATAGCCGATGTCACCAGTAAACCATCTGCCTACGTTATTTTTGCGTCGATTCTTACCTAAGTAGCACACGTCCGATTTGTATGTTATTGACCCAACAGATATGCATCAGTACACTTAGTGGGACTAATTATAAAAATAATATGAGTCTCTACCCTTCATGGGAGGCTGCTCATCGCTGCACCGCACGTTGATACCACATAAATAATAACCGGCGTGCATAAACGTTACTTAGGCAAGGTATTTATACTATGGACTCATCTACTCAAAAGCCCGAATTTGGCACACCGGACAAACCTAAATCTAGACCTAGAACTCGCTTATCACCACAAAAACGTCGTGAGCAGCTGATGGAGATCTCGATGGAAGTGTTTGCCAGTCGTGGGATTGGCCGTGGCGGCCACGCAGATATCGCAGAAATCGCCAATGTTTCTGTTGCAACAGTTTTCAATTACTTCCCAACTCGCGAAGACTTAGTCGACGATGTGCTTCAGTTCATCGAATACAAGTATTCTAACTTTCTTTCCGATTGCATCGACCTAGACAGACCAATCAAAGAAAATCTCAACTGCATCGCCAATTCAATCATTCAATTGGTTAAAGAGGACTGCAGTTGGCTCAAAGTTTGGTTCGAATGGAGCGCATCAACACGCAGTGATGTGTGGCCGCTGTTCCTATCGAGCAATCAGACTAACCTTAAGCTGCTAGAGAACATGTTCAAGGCGGCGATTGAGCGTCAAGAGGTGTGCGATGAGCACGAACCTCGCCATATCGCTTCCCTGTTCCACGGTATGATGTACTCGCTCTTCCTGCAGGCTAACCGTGCTGAAGAAGGTGAGTGTCTGGATACTTTGACCGATAACTATCTAAGAATGCTCTGCATCTACAAATAGTGATTTGGGTTTTTCCAGCCCAATAACTTGAAGCTGATAGAAACAAAAAATGCCGCTGAATACTTCAGCGGCATTTTACTTTCTGGAGCTAGAGGCAATTATTTGCGCTTAACCGCCTTTTTATTTGGCAAATCAGTGATCGAACCTTCGAAGACTTCCGCTGCCAAGCCTACCGACTCGTGCAGTGTTGGGTGAGCGTGAATCGTCAGTGCGATATCTTCTGCATCACAGCCCATCTCAATCGCAAGGCCAATCTCACCTAGTAGCTCACCACCGTTGGTGCCGACAACCGCGCCACCAATCACGCGATGACTCTCTTTATCGAAGATAAGCTTAGTCATACCGTCTGAGCAATCAGAAGCGATTGCACGCCCTGATGCCGCCCAAGGGAAAGAGGCCACCTCGTAGTTAATACCCTCAGCCTTAGCTTCTTTCTCGGTCTTACCAACCCAAGCCACCTCAGGCTCGGTGTAGGCAATCGATGGGATCACTTTCGGATCGAAGTAGTGCTTCTTACCTGAGATCACCTCAGCCGCGACGTGACCTTCATGCACGCCTTTGTGCGCCAGCATTGGCTGACCAACGATATCGCCAATCGCGAAGATGTGCGGTACGTTAGTGCGCATTTGCTTATCCACATTGATAAAGCCACGCTCATCAACCTCAAGACCCGCTTTCTCAGCATCAAGCAGCTTACCGTTAGGTACGCGACCGATGGCAACCAAAACCGCATCATAACGCTCAGCGTCAGCCGGTGCCTTCTTGCCTTCCATAGACACGTAGATACCATCTTGCTTAGCTTCAACTGCCGTCACCTTGGTCTCTAGCATCAAGTTAAACTTATCCTTGATGCGCTTGGTGTAGACCTTAACGATGTCTTTGTCTGCCGCAGGAATCACCTGGTCGAACATCTCAACCACGTCCACTTTTGAGCCCAGAGAGTGATAAACCGTACCCATCTCAAGACCGATGATACCACCGCCCATGATCAGCAGCTTCTGTGGTACTTCACGTAGCTCAAGTGCATCCGTCGAGTCCCAAATACGTGGGTCTTCATGCGGGATAAATGGCAGTTGAATTGGACGCGAACCTGCCGCAACGATGGCATTATCAAAGTTTACTACAGTGGTTTCACCCTCGCCTTCCACAGCAAGCGTGTTCGGTCCGGTGAACTTGCCGTAACCATTCACCACAGTGACTTTACGCATCTTGGCCATGCCATTTAGGCCGCCAGTCAACTGATCTACCACCTTATCTTTCCAGATGCGGATCTTTTCGATATCCGTTTGCGGCTTACCGAAGACCACGCCGTGATCGGCCATCGCCTTAGCTTCTTCGATTACCTTAGATACGTGCAGTAATGCTTTTGATGGGATACAGCCCACGTTGAGACACACACCACCCAGCGTGCTGTAACGCTCAACGAGAACCGTTTCTAGACCTAGGTCGGCACAACGGAACGCTGCAGAGTAACCAGCAGGACCAGAACCTAGTACAACAACTTGGGCTTTAATTTCTTTGCTCATTTTGACCTCTTGTAGTCATTATCCCTAACAGGCTTAGTGAGGGTTGATTGTTATCTTTAGACCGAGTCGTTCTAAATATTTTTCATACCAAGCAATAGTTTATCGAGATGTTAATGGTGTGAAAAGTAAATCAACATAGCCTGTGAGCTAGGCGACAAATGTTTGGCTTTTCTCGCCTTTTTTAATTTAATCGAGGCGGCGACTGCCGCCTCTCAAGTATGCCGCAGGTTACAGAACCAAGCGACGAATATCAGATAGAGCACCATTTAGGAAGCTAATGAAACGTGCACCTTCCGCTCCATCGATCACGCGGTGATCGTAAGACAGCGACAGTGGCAGTTGCAGACGCGGCTCAAACTCTTTGCCATTCCACACCGGTTTCATCTCAGACTTCGATACCCCAAGGATACCCACCTCTGGCGCATTAACGATAGGCGTAAATGCCGTACCGCCAATGCCACCTAGGCTTGAGATGGTGAAACAGCCGCCTTGCATATCTGCTGCGGTCAGCTTACCAGCACGTGCCTTCTTCGATACCGCCATTAGCTCTTCAGAAAGCTCGTAGATACCCTTCTTGTTAACGTCTTTAAACACAGGTACCACTAGGCCATTTGGCGTATCGACCGCGATACCGACGTTAACGTATTTCTTCAGGATTAAGCTCTCGCCGTCTTCTGATAGTGAAGAGTTGAACGCAGGGAACGCCTCAAGCGCTTTCGCCACGGCTTTCATAATGAACACCAACGGCGTGATCTTCATGCCAGAGTCTTTCTTCGCTTCAATCGCATTTTGCTCTTTACGGAATTTCTCTAGCTCAGTGATATCTGCGTTATCCCATTGGGTAACGTGTGGGATCATCACCCAGTTACGGTGCAGGTTGGCACCTGAGATCTTCTTGATGCGTGACAGCGGCTGAGTTTCCGTCTCACCAAACTTGCTGAAGTCCACTTTTGGCCAAGGCAGCAGACCAAGCGCACTACCATCACCCTTACCAGACGCTGCTGCACCCGATTCAAGACGCTTAAGCGCCTCTTTGACGTAGTTCTGCACGTCTTCTTTGAGGATGCGGCTCTTACGACCCGTGCCTTTAACCTTCGACAGGTTGACACCAAATTCACGCGCTAGGCGACGAACTACTGGTGAGGCATGAGCGTACTCGTGGTTTTCTTGGAAGTCACCCGCGGCAGCTGGGGCAGACTCTGCCTTCGCTGCGGGTGCAGATGCGGCTGGGGCCGAAGCTGCCGGTGCTGCTGTGGCAGCCATTGCTGTGGCAGCCACAGCAGCTGGCGCTGCGCCAACCGTCTCAAACACCATGATCAATGAGCCAGTTGAAACCTTATCGCCTTCAGCGACTTTGATCTCTTTCACCGCACCAGCAAATGGTGCCGGTACTTCCATTGAGGCCTTGTCGCCTTCAACTGTGATAAGAGACTGCTCTTCCTCGATAGTGTCACCCACCGCGACCATGATCTCAGTCACTTCAACCTCATCACCGCCGATGTCCGGTACATTGACATCCTGAGCCGCTGCAACCGCCGGGGCCGCTGGTGCTGGAGCCGCTGCTGCAGGGGCAGGTGCCGCGCCAGAGCCAGCCGTTTCAAACACCATGATCAGTGACCCAGTTGAAACCGTGTCGCCCGCCGCAACTTTGATCTCTTTAAGCACACCAGCAAATGGAGCAGGTACTTCCATTGAAGCCTTGTCACCTTCCACTGTGATCAGTGACTGCTCTTCTTCGATGCTATCACCCACAGCGACCATGATTTCAGTCACTTCAACTTCATCTCCGCCAATATCTGGTACGTGAACTTCTTTTAGCTCTGCTGCCGCGGCAGGGGCTGCTGCTGGAGCCGCCTCTACTGCTGGAGCAGGCACCGCTGCGGCAGCGCCCTCTTGTTCAAAGATCATGATCAGAGAGCCGGTTGAAACCGTGTCGCCCTCAGACACTTTGATCTCTTTAACGATGCCCGCTTGAGACGCTGGCACTTCCATTGAGGCTTTATCGCCTTCAACGGTGATCAGTGATTGCTCTTCTTCCACCTTGTCGCCAACACTAACGAGGATCTCTGTGACTTCAACCTCATCCGCACCGATGTCAGGTACATTAATCTCGATTGCCATTGCTAATCTTCCTTCTAATTAAGCGCCAGTGTTATGCGTATAGTGGGTTTGTTTTTTCAGTGTCGATGTCGAATTTCTTGATCGCTTCACTGATCACAGACTTCTCAATCTCGCCGCGTTTCGCCAGTTCAGTCAGCGCTGCAACCACGACGTAACCTGCGTTGACTTCGAAGTGACGACGTAGATTCTCACGGCTGTCTGAGCGACCGAAGCCATCCGTGCCCAGTACCTTGAACGATTCAGCCGGGATAAACGCACGTACCTGCTCGGCGTAGTTCTTCATGTAATCCGTCGCCGCAATCGCAGGCTCTGTGCCCATCACTTGTGCAATGTAAGGCACTTGTGCCTCGGCTTCTGGGTGTAGCATGTTGAAACGCTCCGCCGCTTGACCATCACGAGTCACTTCGTTGAAAGACGTCACTGAGTAAACGTCTGAAGCAATACCGTAATCATCACTCAGGATCTGCGCCGCTTTGCGCACTTCGTTCATGATGGTGCCTGAGCTCATAAGCTGAACCTTGCCTTTCGCGCCGGTGTAGGTCTCAAGCTTGTAGATACCCTTGCGAATGCCCTCTTCAGCGCCCTCTGGCATCGCTGGCATCGCGTAGTTCTCGTTCATCAGTGTCAGGTAGTAGAACACGTTTTCTTGATCTTCACCGTACATGCGGCGAATACCGTCTTGCATGATCACTGCCACTTCGTAAGCAAATGTCGGGTCGTAAGAGATACAGTTAGGTACTGTGCCCGCCATGATGTGTGAGTGACCATCTTCGTGCTGTAGGCCTTCACCGTTCAGTGTGGTACGACCTGCGGTTGCGCCCAGTAGGAAGCCGCGCGCTTGTTGGTCACCCGCCATCCATGCCATATCGCCAACACGTTGGAAGCCGAACATTGAGTAGTAGATGTAGAATGGGATCATCGGTAGGTCGTTGGTCGAGTATGACGTCGCCGCTGCAACCCAAGATGACATTGCGCCTAGCTCGTTGATACCCTCTTGAAGTACCTGACCTGAGGTCGCCTCTTTGTAGTAAGAAACGATATCGCGATCTTGTGGGGTGTAGTTCTGACCGTGTGGGTTGTAGATACCGATTTGACGGAACAGACCTTCCATACCAAAGGTACGCGCTTCATCTGCGATGATTGGCACAATGTTCTCGCCAATGTTTTTGTTCTTCAGCAGCACGTTAAGCGCACGAACAAACGCCATCGTCGTAGAGATATCACGCTTCTGCTCTTCTAGAAGAGGCTTAAACTCATCCACTTCTGGAGTGATGAACTCTTGAGTAAACTTAGGCAGACGCTGAGGCGTGTAACCTTTCAGAGCCTGACGGCGCGCGTGCAGGTACTCGTGCTCTTTTGAGCCTTCCTCTAGCGTCAGATACGGTAGCTCTTTGACCGCTTCATCGGTCAGGATATCTTGCAGACCCAGGCGATCACGCAGGTGAAGTACGTGAGTCATATCCATTTTCTTCACTTGGTGCGCGATGTTCTTACCTTCCGCCGCTTCACCCATGCCGTAACCTTTGACTGTCTTGGCTAGAATAACGGTTGGACGATCTTTGGTTTGCTCTGCGTTTTTGTACGCTGCGTACAGCTTCGAAGAGTCGTGTCCACCACGCTGCAGGTCGAAGATCTGCTCATCGGTCATATCTGAAACCAGGGCTGCAGTTTCTGGGTACTTACCAAAGAAGTGCTCACGCACGTAAGCGCCATCTTTTGACTTAAACGTCTGGTAGTCGCCATCAACTGTTTCGTTCATCAGTTGCAGCAGTTTGCCTGTGGTGTCTTTCGCCAGTAGTGCATCCCAATTGTGACCCCAGATAACCTTAACCACGTTCCAGCCAGCACCTTTAAACAGGCCTTCAAGCTCTTGGATGATCTTACCGTTACCCATTACTGGGCCATCTAGGCGCTGCAGGTTACAGTTGATTAAGAAGCATAGGTTGTCGAGCTTCTCACGTGCAGCGAACGAGATAGCGCCGCGAGATTCTGGCTCATCCATCTCACCATCACCCAAGAAAGCGTATACCCGCTGCTCGGTGGTGTCTTTCAAGCCACGGCCATCGAGGTATTTTAGGAAGCGGGCTTGGTAGATCGCAGAGATAGGGCCAAGACCCATAGAAACCGTTGGGAACTGCCAGAATTCAGGCATCAATTTCGGGTGCGGGTAAGAAGGGATACCCTTGCCATCGACTTCTTGACGGAAGTTATCGAGCTGGTCAGCAGTTAGGCGACCTTCAACGAAGGCACGCGCGTAGATACCTGGAGAGATATGACCTTGGTAGTAAACCAGATCGCCACCGTCTTTGTCGTTAGGTGCACGGAAGAAGTGGTTGAAACATGTTTCGTAGAAAGCGGCTGAAGATTGGAATGAGGCCATGTGACCACCGAGTTCCAGATCTTTTTTCGACGCACGCAGAACAATCATCACTGCATTCCAGCGAATGATCGCGCGAATACGGCGTTCAAGCGTGGTATCGCCAGGGTAAGCTGGCTCTTGGTCGGCTGGGATGGTGTTGATGTAGTTGGTCGTGATGCCGGTTGGCATATCGACACCATCTAAACGTGCTTTATCCAGAACTTGCTCGAGTAAGAATTGAGCACGCTCTACACCCTCTTCACGAACTACAGACTCTAGTGCTTGTAGCCATTCTTGAGTCTCTAGTGCGTCTACGTCATGCTTCATGTCAGACATGGCGATCTATCCTTTTGTTGGTTGGATCTACTTAAACTGGTTACGAGTCAATCACGACTCATTTCCCCGCTGAATCCGACGCAAAGAGCGCTCTCGACGAGACTCTTCACGGTTGAGATCCAGCAGCGTTTCTTCGATATAAGCCAAGTGTGAATGTGACATTTCGCGCGCCTTCTCAGGCTGACCCGAAACTATCGCCTTCACGATATTGGCTCGGTGTTTACTTACTTTCTCCACCACTTCGCTGCGGCGGTGTAATAGTTCTAAATTTTGTAAAATATTTTGTTCGAGCAGGGGAGCAAGGCTGCGCACCACATGCAGCAGCACCACATTGTGGGCGGCCTCAGTCAGGGCGATCAAAAATTGCATCACGGCCGCTGATTCGGCGCGGATATCACCACTTTGTTGCTCTTGCTGAATCACGACTTGGCTAAGCTCGATGCGTTGGAAGTCTTCTTTGGTGCCACGCAGGGCGGCAAAATAGGCGGCAATGCCTTCCATTGCATGTCGTGTTTCAAGTAAATCCAGTTGTGTTTCGGGATGGTTTGCTAACAAGTCGAGCAGTGGATTGGAAAAGCTCTTGCCAATCGACTCACTGACAAATGTCCCCCCACCCTGACGGCGGGTAAGAAGCTGCTTGGCCTCAAGGCGCTGAATCGCTTCTCTGATTGATGGGCGAGATACATCAAATTGCTTCGCAAGCTCGCGCTCGGGTGGCAACTGCTGACCCGGAGCCAGCGTGCCTTCTACTATCAGCCGCTCTATTTCTTGCTCAATCACATCGGAGAGCTTCGGCTGTCGAATCCTTTGGTAAGCCATCGTCCTGTATCTCTGCCATCAAGGTTAATTGGTATTACCAATTGAATCTGACCAAAAAATTAACACAGGACATTTGAACTTGTCTAGTGAAAAATTGATTCAGGTCATGGAATGAGATCCAGGACTACAGCCTGATAACATTTATCGCACAACCGTATAGCAAGGTGGTTAAGAAAATATTAATGACAGTTGAAAATTATCAGAAAAATGTATTTTGAGAGTGTTAATAAAGTGCACGAGAGAGGTGAAAATGAGTGATGAAGTATTCACACACGCGCTACTTGGTGTGTAAATATACAAATGAAACTAAGAGATTCATAGATTTGTCATACAATATGACCCACAAAGTGTGCTGTAGATCACATTGCATGACTAGTGCATGGCTAGATGATAACGAAATACTAGATAGGCTCGATGTGCTCAACCATGAGTTGCAACGAGGAGTTACCACGAAACTCGTTGATATCTAGGCGATAAGCAAGACGTACGCGCGTTGTTGAGGCATCAGGCCAGCGCCGCAGGTCGACATTGAAGGCAATCGCATCAAGCATAATGTTTGTGGTATGACCTTTAAACAGTGGCTCAACCATCAATTTTAGGTGTTTTTCGCCGACCAGCTTTTGGTGCAGTACCTTAAACTCACCATCGAATAACGGCTCAGGGAACGCTTGGCCCCAAGGGCCACCAGCGCGGATAAGCTCGGCAGTCTGCATCGAATATTGCTCTGGCTGCAGTTCACCATCAGAGAGTACGATGCCTTTCAGTGCGGCCTCATCGATATCCTGCTTCACCGCCTGATCAAACAACTGAGCAAATTGATCATAGTTTTCCTCGGCAATGGTCAGACCCGCAGCCATGGCATGGCCACCAAATTTGACAATCAGGCCTGGATTTTGGGTATCAATGCGATCGAGCGTGTCACGCATATGCAGCCCCGGGATCGAGCGACACGAGCCTTTGATCATCCCATCACCACCATCGGCAAACGCAATCACAGGACGATGAAACTGCTCTTTGATCCGAGAGGCCAAGATACCAATCACGCCTTGGTGCCAGTCGCGCTGAAACAACACCAGACCATACGGCAGTTCACTGTCTTTACCGAACTGAAGACGCTCGCAAAATGCCATCGCCTCCTGTTTCATTCCCGCCTCGATCTCCTTGCGGGTCTGATTGAGGCCATCCAATTCACTGGCCATTCGGCGCGCGGCATGAATGTTGTTCGACATCAAAAGCTCAACCCCAAACGACATATCGTCCAAGCGTCCAGCGGCGTTGATACGTGGACCGAGCGCAAAACCAAAATCGGCCGCCACCAGCTTGCGCGCATCGCGCTTGGCCACGTCAATCAATGCCTGAATACCCGGTCTCGCCTTGCCCGCACGAATGCGCTGCAAGCCTTGATGGACTAAGATGCGGTTGTTGTCATCAAGCGGCACCACGTCCGCCACCGTCCCAAGCGCAACCAGGTCAATCAGCTCCATCAACTTGGGCTCTGCAACATTTTGCTGGGTAAACCAACCAGACTGCCGCATATGCACACACAACGCCATCATCAGGTAGAAAGCCACTCCGACCCCAGCGAGCGCCTTTGACGGGAACGCACATTCGTTAAGGTTCGGGTTAACCATCGCATCGACCTCAGGCAGCACATGCCCGGGAAGGTGATGGTCAGTGACCAGTACCTGCAGCCCATTTTGCTTGGCGTAGCGCACCCCTTCAATCGAGGACACACCATTATCAACGGTCATGATCAGGTCTGCATTGAGCTCAAGCACCTGATCAACGACCTCAGGGCTCAAGCCATAGCCATCCTCAAAGCGGTTTGGCACCAGATAATCAACGTTGCTTGAACCCAGCATTCTCAATGCAAGCACCGACAACGCGCTGCTGGTTGCCCCATCCGCATCGAAATCACCAACGACAATAATGCGTTTATTTTCTCGTATCGCTTCAAACAGCAAGGCCACCGCGTGCTCGATACCGTGCAGGTCTCGATAGGTGTGCAAACCTTGCACGGTCTTGACCAATTGATGCTCGCTAGCAATGCCCCGCGCCAAATACAAACGTCTTAGTAATGGATCGATGTTATCTGGCAGTTGGCTAATATCGACCTCAGGTCGACGTTGTATCTCTATCATAGTACGGGGCTTATCTTTGTCGGTTATCGTTCAGTGTCGGTGTTTATTCAAGGTTGATCATTGTTCAAGTTGTTGCAACAGTGCAGCGGCTGGTACGTAGCCACCAATCTGTTCACCTTTGGTAGTAAACATTGCTGGTGTGCCGTTGATACCCAGTTGGCGACCAAGAGCAAAATTGTCTTGTACTGTCGCTAAACACTGTTCGAAGTTGTCTGTCTTGGCTGGGAACTTGCGCGTAAGTTTACCATCACGCATCGCCGCTTGCTGGTCATCTGCACACCAAATCTGTGCCATTTGCTCAGCGACCTGACCGGTCGGCCCCTGACGAGGGTATGCCAAATAGCGTACGGTGATACCAAGATCGTTGTAGTCGCTCATCTCTTCATGCAACTTCACGCAGTAGCCACAGGTGATATCGGTAAAGACAGTCATCACATGCTTCTCGTTGTCCGCCTTAAACTCAATCATGCTGTCGGTGTATTGCTCGATCAACTCAGCATTAAGCGGCTGTTGACGCTTGGCAATCACATCCTCAACGTTACCTTGCGCATCATAGCCATACAAGGTGCCTGCGATAAAAAACTCCCCATCAAGCGAGCTAAACAGCACGCCACTGCTGGTCTGGATTTCCACCATGCCATCGATATCCGACGCCACTACATCCAGGACTTGCAGGCGCAATTGAGTAAACTTGTCGATCAGAGCTTGGCGGTCAAAATCAGCAGCGGCAACCGCTGCAGGTTGAGTCGCTGACGCAGTCTCGTTGACGGATTCTTCAGCATTACAGGCCGCCACTAAAAGCGCGATGGATAAAAAAGATAAAGGGCGTAATAAACGCATAGTTACATTCCTAATTATTGAATCAAAATTACGCTCGAGGGTGATGCTCATGATGGATTTGCTTGAGCCTTTCTGTTGCCACGTGCGTGTATATTTGTGTGGTGGATAAGTCGCTATGACCTAGTAGCATCTGTACGACCCTTAAGTCTGCACCATAGTTCAGCAGGTGGGTTGCAAATGCATGGCGTAATACGTGCGGCGACAACTTATCCGTGTCAATCTGCGCGCGAACGGCATAGTGTTTGATCCGATGCCAAAACGTTTGACGCGTCATCTGTTTTGCTCGGCGACTAGGAAACACCACATCCGAGGTCTGCTCGCCTAACAACTCAGACCGGCCTTGGGCCATAAAAGTTTCAATCCAATCAACGGCATTTTCTCCCATCGGCACCAAGCGCTCTTTACCGCCCTTACCCACGACCCGCACCACGCCCTGACGCAGACTGATGTTCTCCATGGTCAAACTGACCAACTCTGTCACGCGCAGGCCGGTCGCATAAAGCAGCTCGAGCATCGCCTTGTCCCTTAACTCTAGCGCATCATTGGGATCAGGAGCCTCGAGAAGGGCATCGACCTGCTCTTCCGACAAATCTTTGGGTAAGCGCGACGGCAGCTTAGGACTGACGAGCAGCGCGGAAGGGTCGTCACTGCGCATCTTCTCACGATGTAGATACTGAAACAGTCGCCGGATTGCCGAGATCATTCTGGCTCGGGACGATTGCTTGTAATCTTTATCCGTCAGCCAACCTTGGTACTCCTGCAATCCCGACAAGCTAATGAAACTTAAACGAAAGTTGCGCTCATTCATCCATTGTAAGAGCTTGATTAAGTCGGTGCGATAAGAGGCGAGCGTATTCTCTGACAGGCCACGCTCCATCCACATCGCATCGAGGAATCGCTCCACAGTCGCAAAGTCCTCTTCCTGCATCATAGCGCTATCTTGTTCAGTCACATTGTTCTCCGAATTGCTTAGTTGTGACACCACGTACGGCTTTGCTTAGTCAGGCTAAATCTTCCAATCAGCGTCTTGGCTGTACGCCAAGTCAATCAGCTTGGTAACAGGCCTCAGATTAACTTGGGTATCGTTTAGCGACAGGTTAAGCGAGAGTCGGTTTGAATGCTATAAAAATGTATGCTTAGATGCTGTCAAATCATAACAACGTGAAAGTAATAAATGAAAATAGGTTTGTTTTACGGCTCAACCACTTGCTACACCGAAATGGCCGCAGAAAAGATGCGGGTTATCCTTGGTGAAGACTTGGTTGAACTGCACAATGTTAAAGATACCCCGCTGTCACAGATGCTGGACTATGACCTGCTGATCTTAGGCATTTCCACTTGGGATTTCGGTGAAATCCAAGAAGATTGGAGTGCGATATGGGAGCAAATTGGCGATGTCTCACTCGCCGGTAAAACCGTTGCACTGTTTGGTCTGGGCGATCAAGAAGGCTATGGCGAGTGGTTTCTTGATGCCATGGGCTTACTTCACGACCAGGTTAAGCTAGGTGGGGCTAAGGTCATTGGTTATTGGCCTGTTGAGGGTTATCAATTTGATGCCTCGAAGGCACTGACTGAAGATGGCAGCCAGTTTGTCGGCCTCGCGCTTGATGAAGATTCACAGTACGAACTCAGTGATGAACGCATCGCCGCCTGGATGGAACAGATCCTGATTGAATATCAAGATAGCCTCTAACCTGCACCCAGCAGCGAGTCACTGCTCAGCGATTATTTGCTCACGGACTGTTTGCCCAACATAGCGCGAAACCCTCGCCAGTCGAAAACCAACCCTGGGTCGGTTTTGCGCATCGGTGCAATGTATTGATGACCAGTGATCCGCGTCGGCTCAATTTGGGGAAAGCGCCTCATCAAGGCTTGAGTTAACGTGGCCAGCGCTTGATACTGTGCCTGGGTATAAGCAATGTAATCACTCCCCTCGAGCTCGATGCCAATCGAGTAATCATTGCATTTCTCTCGCCCAGCAAAGCAAGACTGACCGGCATGCCAGGCTCGCTGGAGGAAAGAGACAAACTGCACAACCTCTCCATCACGGCGTATCAGGCAGTGTGCAGATACGCGCATTGCCGCTATCTGCGCGAAGAAAGGGTGCTGAGTAGCATCGAGCCTACCAGTAAAAAACTGCTCAATGTAGGGACCGCCAAATTGTCCCGGGGGTAAACTGATGTTATGCATCACTAACAGCGAGATATCTTGCTCATCGCTGCGCAGGTCACAGTGATTTGAGGGGACATGGCGTGCCCCTTGATACCAGCCTTGCTTATCGATCATCTTGCTCCCCAATCTCAGTCTTTCTCTTCCACTTGCCAAGTTTACCGTGCGCGAAAAATTTTCGGTATTTATCTGCTGAATTTTTTGCCTGCTCGGCGTATCATTCAGCGCACAGTCTCACACGATAAAGATTTGCAATGAAAAACACACACAATAGCCAAGAGCGCCTTGAATACCTAAAGCAACAACTTCCACAAGAGATCAACCGAGCGGTCGCCGATACCCTGCGTGAAGATTTAGGTGGCACACTGGATGTGAATGTGGACATTACTGCAAACCTGATCCCGGCTGATACCGTGAGTGTTGCCACCATCATTACCCGCGAGCACGGTATTTTCTGTGGCCAGGCTTGGGCTGATGAGGTGTTTAAGCAACTTGGTGGTGAGGTCTCTATCGATTGGCACGTGCAAGATGGCGACAAGGTGATTCCTAACCAAACCCTATGCACCCTAACCGGACCTGCACGCATCCTGCTTACTGGCGAGCGCAATGCGATGAACTTTATTCAAACGCTATCAGGCTGCGCGACAACGACTGCAGAGTATGCGGCTCAACTAGAAGGTACAGAGTGCCGTCTGCTCGATACACGTAAAACCATCCCAGGCCTGCGTAGCGCGCTGAAATACGCCGTGGCATGCGGAGGTGGCTACAACCACCGCATTGGTGTATTTGATGCTTACCTGATCAAAGAAAACCACATCATTGCCTGTGGTGGTATTCGTCAAGCGATTGAGACAGCTAAAGCGCTTGCCCCAAGCAAACCTGTGGAAGTGGAAACCGAGAGCCTTGATGAGTTGCGTGAGGCCATCGATGCTGGCGCCGATATCATCATGCTGGATAACTTTACCACCGACATGATGCGCGAAGCCGTCGCAATCAATGCCGGGCGTGCAGCACTAGAAAACTCAGGTAATGTCACGCTAGAAACCATCCGCGAATTTGCCGAAACGGGTGTGGACTATATTTCGGTTGGCGCGCTGACCAAACACCTCAAAGCGATGGACCTCTCCATGCGCTTTCAATAAAGGTTCGAGAAATAAAGGTTCGAGGGGCGGGGTACACTTCGTTCCGAGGTGCGAGGAGTCAACCACGCACGTTGATTTTCTCGCCTCCTGATTCTCGCCTCTCTCTTTAGGGTACGAGGCGCGGGTTTCACTTCGTTCCGAGGTGCGGGGTATTAACCGCGTGCGTCAAACCTCTCGCCTCTCGATTCTCGCCTCTCGACTCTCATATGTGAAATCGCTCGCAGTCTCTCACTCTGGTTCTCAATTCTTACCATCATTAGCTCAATCTGACTCGCGTGGTCTATCTGTTCTGTCGGGCGATTGTCTTATCCCTTTTCTAGTCTTGCTACTCCGCTTCTAATTTACTCGGAGTCAGTATGCAGCAACAGCTAAAAAAAGGCGTAATAGCCCCATCTAAGAACCGTGGTTTTACTTTGATTGAGCTGATGATAGTGGTGGCGATTATTGGTGCCCTTTCGGCGATTGCGCTGCCGATGTATAAAGGCTACGTAACCAAAAGTGAGGCTTCAGCGGCCTTGGCGACACTCAATGCGACTGTCACGCCAGCCGAGCTCTATATCCTACAAAATGGGGATTTCGATGCCGATGATCAGGCAACTGTATTTAGCGAAATTGGTATCTCCTCTGCCTCAAGTACCTTGGGGACAGTGAGTATCCCTGAAACCAATACCCTGCAGTTTAGTTTTACCTCTGGCTCCATGGCTGATGAGGGAATACTAACGTTAAAGCGCACCGACGGCCAAGGTTGGCAATGCACCGCAACCAATGTTCCCGAAGAAGCCGTTCCGAGTAACTGTTAAGCTATGGCCAGTAATCTCTGCGCTATTTTGCGCCAAGCGAAGCTGCTGACTCGCGAGCAAGAGCAAAGCTTGTTGGCCTTCGCCTCTCATCATCAGGTGTGCATGGTTGAGGCCCTGATGGCGCTTGATATATTTAGTGCTCAGCAGTTGTGTAGCCACCTACAGCGTTTGTTTCACCTTGAGGTGGTTGAGCTGCAACAAGCTCCTGTCGCTAAGTTGTGCTGCTCATTTGGCCTTAAAGAGTTGGTGATGCGTTATCAGTGTCTCCCAGTTAGCCATAACGACACCAAACTGGTTTTGGCAGCGGCTGACCCTTGTTGTGGGGAGGCGGAGAGTGAGTTTGGTTTCGCGACAGGCCTTAAGGTCGAGTGGGTGCTGGCAAATTACGCTGAGATTAAGACCATGACCCGCCATTTGTTCGGGCAAGTGCACGAGACTCAAGTCACGACCTCAGCCCCAGTCAATCACAAGGCATTATCTGAAATGGTGGAGTTGACTAAGCAAGAGCAAGATGCCAGCGATGATACCCAGCTCGATAACTCGCCGATCAGTCAATACATCAATCAAGTGTTACTTGATGCCGTGGCTAAACAGGCCTCCGATATTCACTTCGAGCCCTATGAGAGCACTTATCGAATTCGGCTGCGTTGCGACGGTATCTTGACCGAAGTCCAGCAGCCGTCAGTGCAACTTAGCCAGCGCCTGTCAGCGCGCCTCAAGGCCATGGCGCAGCTGAATATTGCTGAGCGACGCTTGCCGCAAGATGGCCGCCTTAAATTGCGGTTAAGTGAGAGTGTTTCGATAGATTTGCGTATCTCCAGCTTACCGACGCTCTGGGGCGAGAAGATCGTCTTGCGCCTACTCGACAATCGTGCCACCAGCCTAGATATCAACAAACTCGGTTACACCCAAGACCAAAAGCAGCGCTACCTCGCGGCCCTAGCGAAGCCACAGGGCCTGATCCTCATGACCGGCCCAACCGGTAGTGGTAAGAGCGTGTCTATGTATACTGGGCTTAAGCACCTCAATACCTCGATGGTCAACATCTCAACGGCGGAGGATCCGGTTGAAATACGCCTAGAGGGGATCAATCAAGTCCAAGTGCGCCCCAAAATAGGCTTTGATTTCGCCGAGGCCCTGCGCGCGTTTTTACGTCAAGACCCAGACATTATTATGGTGGGTGAGATCCGCGATATTGAGACGGCCGAGATCGCGATTAAAGCAGCGCACACTGGTCACCTAGTGCTCTCAACCCTGCACACCAACTCAGCAGCAGAAACACTCACTCGCCTGGGCAATATGGGAGTTAATGCGGCGAATCTTGCCTCTTCACTGAGCCTGCTCATTGCCCAGCGACTGGCTCGTCGCCTGTGTCAACACTGCAAGCAACCTCAATCGATTACCCCAGGTCTTGAAGCAATTGGGGTCATTGAGGTTGAAGGAATCTATCAAGCCAATCATCAAGGCTGTAGTGAGTGCATTCATGGCTACCGTGGCCGCGTGGGTATCTACGAGGTGATGAGTTTCTCGGCCTCTCTCGCCGAGGCTCTGCTTAAGGGGGCAAGTAGTATCGAGCTGGAATCTATTGCGATCTCTGAGGGAATGATGCCACTCAAACAAGCCGGCATCGATAAACTGCGTCAAGGGCTCACCAGCTTTGAAGAGCTGCAACGGGTTCTCTTTCTCTAACCCTTCTTTATTAAAGGTAGGATGCTCATGCGCCTGAGTCGTTATCGTTGGCAAGGCATTGATGCGATGGGTAAACCACGCTCAGGTCATCGGGTAACCTCAAGCGCGAGCGACGTGATTGATTGGCTTAAAAGCCAGCAGATTGTGACCACTAAATTGAGCAAGCGAAGAGCGCCTTTCTGGGTACAATATTCACATCGTGCGACCGCATCCGATATTACCCAACTGACCCGTCAACTTGCGGTGATGTTACAGACGGGCGTACCGATCGTGACAGCCCTAAAACTGATCGCCGCCAGTTATCGCAAGCGAGAAGTCAGCCTGATTATCAGCCAGATCGCAGCTGCTATCGAATCTGGCACCCCACTCTCCAGCGCGATGCGTGCCAGTAGTACGCTGTTTGATAATTTGTATATTGATTTGATCGCCAGTGGTGAATACTCCGGATCGCTCGAGGAGGTGATGTTAAGTCTGGCAGACTATCGAGAAAGGAGTAAGCAATTAAAAACACAGGTGACTAAGGCGCTGATCTATCCCGGGATGATCATCATCACCGCATTGGGGGTAACCTATCTTATGCTCGCTATGGTTATCCCCCAATTTGAGTCGATGTTACGTGGCTTTGGTGGTCAGCTGCCTTGGTTTACCCAGTCGGTGATCCAGCTATCACAGTGGACTCAGCAGTACGCACTCATACTATTGCTTACCCTTGCTGGAGCAAGCTGGGGAATAAGGCACTGGATCAGGCGCAGCCAACGTGTGCAGATCATCACCTGGAAAGGCATACTCAAGACACCTGTCATAGGCTCAATCTTACTCAAGGCAGCGATGGCTAGGTTCAGTCGCACTCTTGCCACCACTATCAAGGCTGGGGTTCCGATTGTCAGCGCGATACAAAACAGCGCGGCAACCTCAGGCAATGCCTATCATCATCAGGCAATCACACAGATCTATCTGGACATCCGCGGTGGCATAGCCCTGCACACAGCCATGCGTACCAGCGGCGCGATCCCGGAGCAAATGGTACAGATGGTGATGGTGGGTGAGCAATCAGGGCAGCTTGAAGAGATGCTTAATCGTTGTGCATCGTTATATCAAACCGAGGTTGAGGAGCGCGTCGATAGCCTTGGCAAGGTGATAGAGCCAGTGATCATTTTAGGTTTGGGCGGGCTGATTGGTGGATTAATCTTGGCAATGTATTTACCCATATTTAACCTTATGAATGTGCTAGGATAGTGACGGCTCTAGAGTGAGCTTTTGGTAGAGCAAGTGAAGATTTGACTTGTGGATCCCCCTTTTTATTTTGAGCGCATTTATGGACGTGTTTATCTATCATCCGTGGTTGTTCGTGGTTTTTGCCACTGTGTTTGGCCTAATCGTCGGCAGCTTTCTCAATGTGGTCATCTATCGGCTGCCGAAAATGATGGAGCTCGACTGGCGCCGAGAGTGCGCTGACTATTTTCCTGAATACAAGATCACGCCACCCACTGAAGAGCTCACACTCAGCAAGCCCCACTCGACGTGTCCCAAATGTCAAACTCGCATTCGGATAGTGGATAATATCCCAGTGATCAGCTGGCTACTGCTGCGTGGGCGATGCCACCACTGCCAAGCGAGCATCAGTGTGCGTTACCCACTGATAGAGCTGCTATCGGCATTGAGCGCGTACTTGGTTGCTCAGCACATGGGCTTTAGCTACTACACCCTGGCCGCCCTTGCTCTGACCTTTGTCCTGATCGCACTGACCTTTATCGACTTGGATACGATGCTGCTGCCTGACCAACTGACCCTGCCCCTGATGTGGGGTGGGATTACACTCTCCCTTCTTGCTATCAGTCCAGTCAGTTTAACCGATAGCATCATAGGCGCCATGGCGGGCTATTTATCACTATGGAGCCTCTATTGGGCATTTAAGCTGCTGACAGGCAAAGAAGGGATGGGCTATGGAGACTTTAAGCTTCTCGCCGCATTGGGTGCCTGGCTCGGCTGGCAAGCCCTGCCGATGATCATTTTGTTCTCCTCTATGGTTGGGGTTGTGTTCGGCGTGATCCAGTTGCGCCTGAGTAAACAAGGCATCGAAAAAGCCTTCCCCTTTGGTCCCTATCTGGCTATTGCCGGTTGGATCACTATGCTGTGGGGCGATGACATTCTCTCTCTGTACTGGTCGTTTCTTACAAGGTAACTGTATGCCATTTGTTGTTGGACTCACTGGCGGTATCGCCAGTGGTAAAACCACCGTTGCTGATCTCTTTCATCAACACTTTAATATCGATATCATTGACGCCGACATTATTGCGCGCCAAGTTGTTGAGCCAAATACCCAAGGACTGGCAGCGATTGTCGCTCGATTTGGGGATAAAATCCTACACGCAGATGGCACACTGGATCGTCGCCAGTTGCGCGAGATAGTGTTTTCCTCGGCAGAGCAAAAGGCCTGGCTCGACCAGACCCTGCACCCATTGATCCGCCAAGAAATGGCGTATCAGATAACCAAGGCGCAGTCAGATTATGTCCTCTTGGTTATCCCATTGATGGTGGAGGGCGGGCTGCAATCAATGGCAGATTGTGTGCTGGTGGTTGATGTGGATCAAGAGACTCAATTGCAAAGAACCATGGCTCGCGATGGCGTCTCGCGTGAACAAGCGCTTAACATTGTCAACTCTCAAGCAAATCGACAAGAAAGACTGGCTATTGCCGACGAGATCATTAAAAATAATAGCAATCCCAACAGTTTATTACCGCAAGTCGAGAAGCTGCATACTCGGTTTGTCGAACTTACTACAATCAGCCAGCAAGGGAAGTTGTAACGCACGGTTGAAACGAAGGCGAATGAATGAGTACATCAAAGTTTGAACACCCACTGAATGAAAAGACCCGCATCTACCTGCGAGTGGAATCCTTGCTCAATACTTTGAACTCTTCGTCGTGTTTAGACATGCGTGATCAGCATCTGTTGTTCTTTCGCTCACTGTTTGATTTGCTCGAGATCTTCGACCAAATCCAGCTAAAAAGCGAGCTGGCGAAAGATATCGAGAAGCAGCGTCAGGCCTACAAAAGTTGGCTTAATATCGAGGGGGTCAATCAAGAGATCCTGCGCACCATCCTCACCGATATCGATATTGTCCACTCAAGCCTTCTCTCGGCTGAGCGCTTTGGTCACTCACTCAAAGAAGACCGCTTCTTAAGCACCATTCGCCAGCGCTTCAATCTCCCTGGTGGCGCATGCTGTTTTGACCTACCGGCACTGCACCATTGGTTACACCTCGATAATGACAACAAACAAGGCGATGTTCAGCGCTGGCTGAAGAGCCTAGAGCCGTTAAAAGATGCCCTACACTTGTGGCTAAAGCTCACCCGCGAGACCGGGCACTTTCGCGAGCAACTGGCGACCAATGGCTTTTTCCAGAGCGATGCCGAGGAAGCCAATATCCTGCGCCTGAATATCCCAATCCATTACGGCGCCTACCCAATGATCTCAGGTCACAAGAACCGCTTCGCGATCAAGTTCCTCGACTTTCGCACCGGCCAAGCCGTCAACCAAAACATTACCTTTGAGCTGGCTGTTTGTAGCTAAGCTTATAAAGAGTTCACCATCACCACAGAGTTAGTTATGACCAAGAAAACCACCGTCGTCCCTTGCCCACAATGCGGCAAGGATGTCGTATGGGGCGAGCAAAGCCCTCACCGCCCATTTTGCAGCAAGCAGTGCCAGATGATCGACTTTGGCGAATGGGCGGATGAAGAAAACAGTATTCCAGGCGCGCCGGATATGTCGGATGCGGATGGGTGGTCGGAAGACCCTTATTAAGTAGCGAGGTTCGGGGACGGGCTAACGCCCTACGGGGAACGAGTATTGAGTCACACTGAGTAGATTCGGCACTCCCATTATAAAAAGCACCTAGGTGTCTACAATCTCAGTAAGGTCACAACGATGGTAATGATACTTTTTTAGGCAATTAAATTACCACAACCTCTGAACACCTCGTTCCTCGAAACGAAGTGTCCTCGTTACTCGTACCTTGATTTCCTCGAAGCGTAGCGTACTCGTTACCCGCCCCTGTTTTTTTGCCGCTAAAACGGCAAAAAAAAAAAACGGAGACCCGAAGGTCTCCGTTTCTATGAGAACGCTATTAATAGCATTACTTCTTAGCAAGTTTCTCTTTAATACGAGCTGACTTACCAGAACGCTCACGTAGGTAGTACAGTTTGGCACGACGTACTGCACCGCGGCGTTTAACTTCAATGCTATCAACCATTGGAGAGTGAGTTTGGAACGTACGCTCAACACCTTCACCGTTCGAGATCTTACGAACTGTGAATGCTGAGTGAAGGCCACGGTTACGGATTGCGATTACAACGCCTTCGAACGCCTGTAGACGCTCACGGTCACCTTCTTTTACTTTAACTTGAACTACTACAGTGTCACCAGGTGCGAATGTAGGTAGGTCTTGTTTCATTTGCTCTTGCTCAAGAGCTTTGATGATGTTACTCATTTTTTAAATTCCTAGAATAAACTGATACTAATTTAAATAGGTTGCTGGCTGCTTTAACGAGCTCGATGTTCTTTCACGAACTCAACCAACAATTGTTCCTGTTCGTCAGTCAGAGCTAGGTTTTCCAGGAGCTCTGGTCTTCTTAGCCAAGTACGGCCTAGCGATTGCTTTAATCGCCAGCGACGAATGTCCTTGTGATTGCCAGACTTCAGTACCGCCGGTACTTCCTGTCCATCCAACACTTCAGGACGCGTGTAATGGGGACAATCCAACAAACCATTTGCAAAAGAGTCCTCTTCTGCTGACGCGAAATCTCCCAGTACATCAGGTACAAACCTGGACACGGAATCAATCAACGTCATGGCGGGGATTTCACCACCCGTCATCACAAAATCACCGATTGACCATTCTTCGTCAACCTCAGATTGAATGATGCGCTCATCTACCCCTTCATAACGGCCACAAATCAGAAGCAAATTCTCATTGGTTGCCAGCTCTTCGACACCCTGTTGGTCGAGTTTACGACCTTGAGGTGACAGGTAGATTACCTTCGTCTTACCCGGTGCGGCCTGTTTGGCAGCGTGAATGGCGTCGCGCAAAGGCTGTACCATCATTAGCATACCCGGTCCACCACCGTAAGGTCTGTCATCGACAGTGCGATGCTTATCGTGAGTGAAATCGCGAGGATTCCATGTCTCAATCGATAAGAGACCTTTTTTAACCGCTTGACCTGTTACTCCATAGTCAGTAACACTGCGGAACATTTCAGGAAACAGGCTAATTACGCCAACCCACATGCTCAATCGCCTTATTACTTGGAGTTAGAATCCAGGATCCCAGTCAACTTCGATCCGTTGAGCTTCGCGATCAACTTTGATGATCACTTGCTCTTCAAGGTACGGGATTAACCGTTCCTTTTGTCCAAAAGCATCTTTTAGATTGGCTTTAACTACCAAAACATCGTTCGAGCCGGTTTCCAACATGTCGGTTACAACACCAAGGTCGTAGCCTTTTGTGGTCACCACTTGCATACCGAACAATTCACGCCAGTAGAATTCATCTTCTGACAGTTCAGGCAGGGTTGCCGGGTCAATAGCGATTTCAAAGTTAGTCAGTAGGTGCGCGTCTTCACGAACATCTAGACCTTCCAGCTTTGCCACCATACCTTTGTTATGGCGCTTCCAGCTTTCTACTTTGCACTCGACCCACTTACCCTTTTGGTTAATGTACCAAGGGGCGTAATCAAAAATACTTTCAGAATCATCTGTGAAAGAGAAAACCTTAAGCCAGCCGCGAATGCCATAGGTAGCACCAAACTTGCCTACAACAATTTTTTCGTCTTGCTTGCTCATAGTTTCTTTACCTTCCATCGATTTTAAGCTGTTCAATTAAGCCGCTTTTTGAGCGTCTTTAACTAGCTTAGCTACGCGGTCAGATACAGATGCGCCTTGACCAACCCAGTGGTTAACGCGATCTAGGTCTAGACGTAGACCTTCTTCTTGACCTTTAGCAGTTGGGTTGAAGAAACCAACTTTCTCGATGAAACGGCCAGTTGCAGCATTGCGGCTGTCCGCTACTACGATTTGATAAAATGGACGCTTCTTAGCGCCGTGACGTGCCAAACGAATGGTTACCATGTCGTCCTCTTTGCTTTCTCAAAAATAAAATTAACCCCAAATTCTGCTCAAAAAACTGAACAGGTTGGGGTCTCGTGCCAAATTAAAGCTCGGGAATTTTACTCTTATTCCCGACCAATGCAAGGTGTTTAGCTACTTTTTCACCAACATTCGCCCTACGGCCAAACTGTGAGTCAGCTAACACCTTGAAACTAAATATGATGAATTGAGCGTTATGCTCAATTAACGACCAAAGGGGTTGAAGCCGCCGCCTCCGCCCATGCCGCCCATCATACCTTGCATGTTGCGCATCATACCTTTCATGCCACCCTTCTGCATCTTCTTCATCATCTTCTGCATCTGAGTGAATTGCTTGAGAAGGCGGTTCACGTCTTGCACTTGGGTACCAGAACCCGCGGCAATACGCTTCTTACGTGAGCCTTTGATGATCTCTGGGCGCTGACGCTCTTTCATCGTCATCGAGTTGATGATGGCTTCCATCTGCTTAAACATCTTGTCATCAACTTGGTCTTTGACATTGTCTGGCAGGTTACCCATGCCCGGCAGCTTATCCATCATGCCCATCATGCCGCCCATGTTTTGCATCTGACCGAGCTGCTCGCGAAAGTCCTCAAGGTCAAAGCCTTTCTTCTCTTTGAACTTCTTCGCCAGTTTTTCAGCTTTATCTTGGTCAACGTTACGCTGCAGATCTTCGATAAGCGACAGCACATCACCCATACCAAGAATGCGCGATGCGATACGATCTGGGTGGAACGGCTCTAGAGCGTCAGTCTTCTCACCCACACCAAGGAACTTGATTGGCTTACCTGTGATATGACGCACCGACAGCGCCGCACCACCACGCGCATCACCATCGACCTTGGTCAGGATCACACCGGTGAGTGGCAGCGTATCGCCAAACGCCTTGGCAGTATTCGCCGCATCTTGGCCTGTCATGGCATCGACTACAAACAGCGTCTCAACTGGGGTGATAGCGCTATGAAGATCTTTGATCTCTGCCATCATGTCTTCGTCGATCGCTAAGCGACCGGCGGTATCGACGATCAGCACGTCATAGAATTTCTTCTTGGCGTGATCGATAGCCGCGTTAGCGATATCAATCGGCTTTTGATCCGCCGTCGATGGGAAGAAATCAACGCCAATATCACTCGCTAGCGTTTCAAGCTGCTTGATCGCCGCAGGGCGATACACGTCAGCAGAGACGACTAGGACTTTTTTCTTGTCGCGCTCTTTAAGTAGCTTAGACAGTTTGCCGACACTGGTGGTTTTACCCGCACCTTGCAAACCCGCCATCAAGATCACCGCCGGTGGCTGCGCCGCAAGGTTAAGAGCCTCATTCGACTCCCCCATCACCGCTTCCAGCTCACGCTGAACAATCTTAATGAACTCTTGACCAGGGGTCAGAGATTTAGAAACCTCAACACCTACCGCACCTTCTTTGACGCGCTTGATGAAGTCACGAACAACCGGCAGCGCAACGTCCGCCTCAAGCAACGCCATGCGCACTTCACGCAGGGTGTCCTTTATATTGTCTTCGGTCAGTCGACCTTTGCCACTGAGGTTTTTCAGCGTCTTGGATAAACGATCCGTTAAATTATCAAACATCTTTCTCTCTTCGCTTTTGTGCGATCATTGCAGCGAGTATACATTAGCCAACTCAAGCTTCACAGCTTTGCAGGGTGATCACTACCCAAATCACTCAATAATCAAGCAGATTGCTGATAGCCCCACGCATTGATGCAGGTTATAATAACGACAATTCGCGCCCCGTTTTAAGCGGGTGTTGTTACTCAATGACGCAGAGAACTGTCTTACCACCATGGATCAAATTATCGCTGTTGCTGCCGCACTGTGCTACGGCGCAGCCATTGCCACCATCATACCGGGCTTGCTCCAGCAAACGGGCATCCGGTCTAAAACAGTATTTATCAGTGCTGTTCTGGCGCTGATTTTACATGGGTGGCTTATCGGTGACCTGATCTTAGCCGACTCAGGCCAGAACCTGCGCATTCTCAATGTGGCTACCTTGATCAGTTTTATCATAAGTGTGGTGCTGACTGGCGCCATGCTCAAGATGCGGGTGTGGTTTTTGCTTCCAGTGGCTTACGGGTTTGCCATCATCAACCTGCTGACCTCTGCCTTTATTCCCGGTGCCTTTATCACCCACCTTGAGCACACGCCCAAGCTATTAATCCATATCTCGCTGGCGCTATTCGCTTATTCGACCCTGACTATCGGGGCACTGTATGCGCTGCAACTGGCTTGGTTGGATGAGAAGCTGAAGCAGAAAAAGGCACTGGCGATTAACCCCAACCTGCCCCCTTTAATGCTCGTTGAGCGTCAACTGTTTCGTATCATTGTCATTGGTACGGTGCTCCTCACGGCCACCCTGCTCACTGGCTATGGGTTCGTCTACGATATGTTTGCCCAAGGCAAGGCGCACAAAGCGATTTTGTCTTTGATTGCCTGGGTAGTTTACGTCGTGGTGCTGTGGGGACACTACCAACGCGGCTGGCGGGGCAAAAAGGTCACCTGGTTTGCCTTAGTGGGGGCTGGTCTACTGACTCTGGCCTATTTCGGCAGCCGCTTTGTCAAAGAGATCATCCTGTCTTAACGGCACAAAAACTTTCACTTGACACTCACGCTGTGCTCAAACATAAATTAGATTAATCAAAACAAAGGATACCCTAACCATTGGACGACATATCGACTGGCTTTTTGTTCGCCATCCTCGCCGGCCTCATTGTTATATCCGGATACTTCTCCGGTTCAGAGACAGGGATGATGTCTCTCAACCGTTACCGTCTGAGACACTTAGCAAAATCAGGGCACAAGGGTGCCAAACGCGTTGAAAAGCTTCTCAATCGCCCCGATCGCCTGATTGGCTTGATCCTGATTGGCAATAACCTGGTCAATATCCTCGCCTCTGCGATTGCCACCATTATCGGTATGCGCCTGTATGGTGACTACGGTGTGGCGATTGCCACCGGCTCCTTGACCATAGTCGTGTTAGTGTTTGCCGAAGTGACCCCAAAAACGGTCGCGGCAATTCATCCTGAGCGTGTCTCTTACGCCAGCTCTATTGTACTGATGGTATTGATGAAGCTGCTTTCACCTCTGGTGATCTTGGTCAACTTTATTACCAATGGCTTTATCCGCCTACTCGGCTTTAATGCCTCACACACGGTTGAGGATCACCTCAGCACCGATGAGCTGCGCACTGTGGTCGCGGAAGCAGGGAGTATGATCCCAAGTCGCCACCAAGATATGCTGGTTTCGATCCTCGATCTTGAGCATGTTACGGTCAACGACCTGATGATCCCACGTAACGAGATCACCGGTATCGATATCAACGATGACTGGAAATCGATTGTGCGTCAGCTCACTCACTCTCCACATGGACGTATCGTGCTGTATCGCGATCAGATCGATGAGGTGGTCGGCATGCTGAGCCTGCGCCAAGCGTATCGCTTAATGCTCGAGAAAAATGAGTTCAATAAAGAGACCCTACTGCGCTCAGCCGATGAGATCTACTTTATTCCAGAGGGCACACCACTTAATGTTCAACTGCTTAAGTTCCAAAGAAACAAAGAGCGCATTGGTCTAGTGGTAGATGAGTATGGTGATATTGTCGGTCTGATTACCCTAGAGGATATTCTTGAAGAGATCGTCGGCGAGTTCACCACCTCAATCGCACCGAGCCTGTCTGACGAGATCACCCCACAAACCGATGGCAGCTTTATGATTGAGGGCAGCGCCAACATCCGTGATATCAACAAAGGCCTCAAGTGGGCACTACCCACCGACGGCCCGCGTACCCTGAACGGTCTGATCCTCGAGCACCTAGAAGACATCCCACGCAGTCAAGTCAGCGTGCGCGTATCAGGCATGTTGATGGAAATCATCGAGGTCGATGAGAATAAGATCAAACTCGTTAAGGTCTATCCGCCTAAGGCGCAGCAAAAAGCCTCATAAAAAAAGGGGGCGGGGTTCGAGGGCGCTGCGCTACGGGGAGCGAGGAAAAGCAGAGACGAGAATCGAAGACGCTATACTGCGGGAGAGCGAGGAGTTAAACGCGCGTGGCGTTATCCTCGCTACTCGGAACGAAGTGTAACCCGCTCCTCGCACCCTGAACGAAGTTAGTTTACTTTGAGCTCTTGGAGCATAGCGGCTGGAAGGGCCAGCTCGTCGTTTTTGTTGACGCTAATGCCTGAATCTAGGATGGTTTTTGCAATGGCTTTGGCGTCGTCTAGTGAGTGCATGGCGGCGGTGCCACATTGGTATTCGTTGAGCTCTGGGATCTTGTCCTGGCTTTCTACTTTCAGCACATCTTCCATTGCCGCAGTCCAAGCGGCGACCACTTGCTCTTCACCAGGGGTGCCAATCAAGCTCATGTAGAAACCGGTGCGGCAGCCCATTGGTGAGATATCGATGATCTCAACACTGTCACCGTTGAGGTGATTGCGCATAAAGCCCGCATACAGGTGCTCAAGAGTGTGAATACCCTGCTCAGAGAGAATGTCTTTGTTCGGGGCGGTAAAGCGCAAATCAAACACAGTAATGGTGTCGCCCTTCGGCGTTTGCATGGTTTTAGCAACGCGCACAGCTGGCGCATTCATACGAGTGTGGTCAACGGTAAAGCTGTCTAGTAAAGGCATCGTTTTTCTCTCACTGATTATCCTGTCATTGTCCCCTAGAAGAACCACCAGCGGCGGCGCTTATCTTCTAGCTCTTGGCGGCACTGCTTAAGTTGCCACCCATAGTCCTTGGCTTGTTGTTCAACGCGCCTCGCAACCGTAATTAACGAAGGCTTCGCTTGATAGGTTTTGCGTTGATAGCCACCACGCCCTTCGTGGTAGGCCAGATATTGATTATACGGGTCCCACAGCGATATGCCCAGCTGACGGCGGGTCTCATGGGTGTACCAGCCAATAAACATCATGGCATCGCCAAAATTGGTCCGTGAGCCACCATTGCGCGTGGCAGCCTGAAAATCCGACCACGCAGGGTCTTGTGCCTGCGCATAACCATAAGCACTACTGACACGTCCCCATGGAATAAAGCCCAAGACGTACTTTTTCGGCGGGCGCGCATCGTGGCGAAAGCTGCTCTCTTGCTTAACAAACGCCATGGCGATATTGATTGGCGTGCCCCATTTCTCCTCCATCGCAACCGCGTCTTTATACCAACTTGGATGCTCGCGAAAAATGTCGCATAGATTGTTTTGATTTGAGGGTGGTGGTGTAGCACACCCCACCAGTAACACCGCGGGTAGGAAAACGAGTAATCCCTTACCGATACAACTTGGTTTCATCCCTGTTCCTATTTTAGGTAGTCGAAGTACTGCTCCAGAAACGCATCGAAGTCGAGGCTGTCTTGCTGCTCAACCTGTTTTTGTGCCGCGATAGAGCGCTCGACTTCCGCTTCCATCTCAGCTTGTGAATAATGAAGGTACTGGTGTGCAAGGTGCTGCTGTTTAAAGCGCTGACCGAGCTCACGGCCCACCTCACCCACGCCACCGCGCTGCTTTATCTCTGCCAGAAGTTGACCTGAAATGGTCAGCTCTGGATTATCAATCCAATTGGTTAGCTTATCGCACACCGCTTGGTAGGCATTATCACCCTTGGCTTTATCCATCACTTTGGCGATTTCACGCAACTCGATAAATACACGCTTAGCCCACTCTTGCAAGGTCAGAACCTCGCCATGGCAGCCGATGGTTAACTCTAGGCCTTTCTGGCGACCGTGGGTGATGACCTTATTCCAGTTCTCGCGCCAACAGGTCAGCTCACAATCGTCCATCGGTGCTGAATCAGTCAGTGCCGTCCAGGTCAAGAACAGGTCTAGGAATCGAATCTGCTCGTCGCTGATACCAACGCTGCTAAATGGGTTGACGTCGAGTGAACGCACCTCGATATATTCCACACCCGCACGCGCGAGTGCCTCTGAAGGTTTCTCGCCGCTTTGGGCAACACGCTTAGGCCTGATCGGTGCGTACAGCTCATTCTCAATTTGCAGCACATTGCTATTGAGCTGACGGTACTCACCATCAACTTTAACCCCAATCTGGGCAAACTCGTCCGAAGGAGTGCGGATGGCATTATTCAGTCCATCCAGGTACTGATCTAAGCCATTAAAACCGATTCTCAGCACACTCTGCGCACTATTGGTGTAGCCAAGATCGCTCAAACGCAATGAGGTTGCGTGTGGTAAATACAATGTCTCATTGATATTTTCAAACGGTAGCTCCGTATCACGACCACCAATGAAAGAGGAACATAGCGCAGGCGATGCACCGAAGAAATAAGGGATCAACCAGCCAAAGCGATAGTAGTTACGGATCATCGCAAAGTAGCTGTCAGACTTAGTCTTTTGACGCAACTCTTCACTTTGCTCACCGTGCAATGCATCCCAGAAACTATCCGGGAAAGAGAAGTTAAAGTGAACACCAGAGATCACCTGCATCAGACTGCCATAGCGGCGCTTAAGCCCCTCTCGGTAGAGCGTTTTCATTCGCCCGGAGTTCGAGCTGCCGTACTGAGCCAGCTGAATATCTTGTTCATCAGAAACATAACATGGCATCGAGAGAGGCCACATCGACTCATCACCAAGCTTGGTTTGAGTAAAATGATGGATATCCTTTAACTGCGCCAATAGTTCATCGACAGAGTGACTCACCGGGGTAATAAACTCCAGCAGTGACTCAGCAAAATCAGTGGTGATCCATTGGTTTGAGTAGGAAGAACCAAGTGATGAAGGATGAGGGCTTTGTGCCAAAGATCCATCTTCTTGGTAGCGCAGCGTCTCACGCTCAACACCGCGAGTGTAGTCATTGAATACTTGGGTGTGCTCGGCAATTCGCTCCAAGCGGGCAACAAAATTAGTCAAAACACGTTCACTTATATTGGAGAGGTGCCAGCGCCATTAAGCCTGCTAGCACAACAATCAGAACCCGCCTTCTCTGTGCTTAGTGTTATAACACTCAGAGAAGGCATATTTCACCTGTATATTGGTATGTTAGTGACGGATTTCAAGCTCGACCACGGGAATATTTAGTGCCTCAAGATCGCCTCTCAATTGCTCAGCCTCACCAACAACGATGATCTGGTAATCTTGCGGCGCAAACCACTTTGCCGCCAACTGATTAAGCTCTTCTTTAGTGATGGTATCGACTATCTCATTACGCTGCTTGAGGTAATCCTCATCCAATCCATAAATCAAAATCGAACTAAGCAAGTTGGCTTTTTGCGATGGGGTTTCGTACTTCAACGCATCCTGTTGCCCAACCGCCAAACGCATAAACTCAAGCTCTTGATCCGTCATTCCTTCGCGACTGTACTTTTCCAGCTCGCTCTGAATCTCGAGTATAGACGCAATTGTGCTATCCCCGCGCACCTGAGTGCTAAAAACTACTGCGCCGGTCTCGCGATTCGCAGCAAAATATCCATTCGCACCATAGGTATAGCCCTTATCCTCACGTAAGTTAAGGTTTAATCGACTATTAAAGTTACCCGCTAAGTTAAAGTTCGCCAACGAGGCTCGGTAAACCTCTCCTGTCGCATCGTATGGCAGACCTCGACGAACAAAACGGATAATACTCTGTGGGGCATTAGGTTTATCGACGAGATAAATAGCCTGCTCCCCCAGCGGGGCAAGCACCTCAGGTTGAATCAAAGGTGCGACGTCTCCCTGCCAGCTTTTTAGGCCTTCCAGGCTGCGTTCTACCTGTTTAGGTTGCAAGTCAGAAACCACCACGATTTGGGTTCCATGGGGCGTGTAGTGGCGGCGATAGAACCGTTTGACGTCTTCTAGCGTTATGCTGTTGACTGACTCAAAACTGCCATCCCCCGAGCGGGCAAAGATCGATTCACCATATAGCACCTGGCGAGTGGCTTGTGATGCCATCCAGGTTGGCTTCTGCTGCTGATAAACCAGTCCTTCTAACATTTGCTGCTTTAGGCGCTCAAAGTCTTGTTCAGCAAACGCGGGGCGGTACAGCACCTCTTGAATGATCTCTAACGTTCTATCCAGGTTGGCTGTCAGTGAGGAGATAGACACGACTGTTGAATAGCGACTTGGTGATACCGATATCGCACTGCCAAGTTTATCCAACTCTGCTTTTATCTCCTCAATAGAGCGATCTTGGCTACCCTCTTGCATCATCGAGGCCGTTAGACTAGCCAGCCCCTCTTTTCCACGCGGCACTTGGCGCTCACCGGCCGGAATGTACAGTTGTATCGCCGTGGTTGGCGTCTCAGTATTGGCTGTGCTGAGCACCTCAATACCATTATCAAAGTAAAAGCTGTATAACTTGGGCAACTGCGCAGACACCGCACCAGAGAGCGGTGGTACCACACTGCGATCAAAGTTATCAGTGACAGTGCGATAATTCAGGCTGGTCTCATCCACCTTGACATAATCAGGTAGTGTGCGAGGTGGCGTCACAAACGTAGCCTCTCTCACCGCCCTCTCCGTTTGGCCACGCGGCACCACACTCAGGGCAACATAAGGCTTTTGCTCAATAAACTGTGTGAAAGCATTATCGATATCTTGCTTATTCGCGCTTCTCAATCGGTCTAGATCTAATTGAATACGATCGGGTTGGTCATAAAAAGTCTGATTCGACGCCAAGCGCGTTACCTTGCCGCGCACACTCTGCAGAGCGAATACGGCACTGGCTTCCGCTTGACCGATGATCTGCTCAAGACGCTGCTCTTGTACACCATTGCGGCCAAAGTCATCCATCACCTGCATCAGCTCTTGGTAAAGCACATCGAGTTGTCCTTGCTCACCCGATGGCGCCATGGCGTAGATATAGAAGGTACACGCGAGTTCAGCACAATCGTGAAATGCACCAGCATCCACCGCCTTTCGAGTCTTAACCAGCTTTTGATAGAACTCACTGTTGGCACCACTGCCAAGCGCACTGGCAAGCATATCAAGGTTCACCTGCTGCTCAGAATCGCGGTATTGCGTAGGCCAACCGACGACCAGCATTGGTTGCTGAATACGATCTTCAAGTGTGATATAGCGACTTTTACTCAGGCTCACCGGCTGCTTTTCGGCATTTTCAACCTCTGGACCACGTGGAATGGAGCCAAAGTACTTCTTGATCCACTCTAGCGTCTGTTTACTATCGATATCGCCACCGATGGTGATCACCGCATTATTCGGTCCATACCAGCGCAAGAAAAACGCCTTAAGATCGTTCACATCAACACGGTCAAGATCTTCAACGTAGCCGATGGTCTGCCAGGAGTACGGGTGCCCTTCTGGATACAGAGCCTCTCCCATACGCTCCCAGATCAAGCCATAGGGACGGTTATCATAATTCTGAGCACGCTCATTTTTAACCGTGTCACGTTGGATCTCAAACTTACGCTGAGAGACCGCCTCGAGTAAAAAGCCCATGCGATCCGCCTCTAGCCAAAGGATTTTCTCCAACTGATTTGAGGGCACCGTTTGATAGTAGTTGGTGCGATCACGGTTGGTGGTGCCATTGAGTGAGCCCCCCGCTTCAGTCACAATGCGAAAATGCTCTTGATCACCGACATGCTGACTGCCTTGAAACATCATGTGCTCAAAGAAGTGGGCAAAACCCGATTTTCCCACCTCTTCACGCGCAGAGCCAACGTGATAGGTCACATCAACATGCACGAGAGGATCGGAATGATCAGGGGATAAAATGACGGTCAGACCATTTTCAAGCTGATACTTGGCATAAGGGATCATGACATCGGCATTATTAAGCGCTGGCTGTGACTCATCCAATAACGTCACACCCGCTGGCAAATCGTTGCTCGGAACGGCCAATGGCTCTGTTTGACTGCAACCCACCAGCGTCGCGATAGAGGCTAAGCCCACCCATAGGGCGCGCTTGTCGAGAATACGCATAGTTTCCCCTCAGAAAAATCCATAAAAAACAGCGGTGAGAACACAGTAACGTGCTGCTTTACCGATAAAAACTAACAATGTTGTGAGCCATATATTCATTCTAAGCCACCCTGCTGCGAGGCAGAGTGGATCGCCGATCACCGGTAGCCAGCTGAATAAAAGCGACCAATAACCGTATTTTTTTAAGTAGGCCATGGCCTTATGACCATGTTTTTCTGACTCAGTTCGATTTGGCAGCCACAGACCGATGAAATAGTTGGTCATGCCACCAAGTGTATTGCCAATGGTGGCAACGGTAATGATCCAGGCTGGACTAAAGCTATCAAGCGCGAGCGTCGCGATTAAGCCCGCTTCCGAACCGCCCGGTAACAAAGTCGCACTCAAAAATCCCGTAACAAACAGCACCCAAAGCGCGGAGTCTGAAAACCAAAGCGCAACATCAGAAAACAAGGTAGAGAAAAAGTCGGTCATAAACGAGTCTAGTGTGAAAAAGTATCGAGTAATAACAAAAAAATGGGGTGCATTGCGCACCCCATGGACTATATCTCAATTTTGTTTCACTGTGCGCTCGGTTAACGAACTTTGACAAAATACTGATGGTTAACTTGTTTTTGCTCGATAACCGTTAGCCTACCAGCGCTAATAAGATACCCGCTGCAACCGCAGAACCAAGCACACCAGCGACATTCGGTCCCATCGCATGCATTAGCAAGAAGTTTTGCGGATTGGCATCCAAGCCCACCTTATTGACGACCCGCGCCGCCATCGGAACGGCAGAGACACCCGCAGCACCAATCAAAGGGTTGATGTCTTCTTTTGAGAAGCGGTTAAGCATTTTTGCCATCAACACGCCAGTGCCAGTACCAATACTAAACGCAACGGCACCCAGCGCCAGAATACCCAGCGTCGAAACATTGAGGAACTGGTCTGCCTGCAACTTAGAGCCTACACCTAGACCCAAGAAGATCGTCACAATGTTGATCAGCTCATTCTGGGCGGTTTTTGACAAGCGATCCACCACACCAGCTTCACGCATCAAGTTACCCAGGCAGAACATCCCGACTAAAGGTGTCGCCGATGGCAAGAAGAGGATCGTCATCACCAACACAGCCAGTGGGAATAAGATCTTCTCGCCCTTACTCACATGACGCAGCTGTGCCATCTTGATCTGGCGTTCTTCTTTGTTGGTGAGTGCTTTCATGATTGGCGGCTGAATGATCGGCACCAATGCCATGTAGCTATAGGCGGCAACCGCAATTGCGCCGAGCAGATCCGGTGATAACTTACTCGCGAGGAAGATAGCAGTTGGGCCATCTGCACCACCGATAATGGCAATCGAAGACGCGTCCTGCATGCTAAACTCCATGCCAGGCACAAAGTTGAGTAAGATCGCGCCAAACAGGGTAGCAAAGATACCAAACTGCGCCGCCGCACCAAGCCAGAGGGTTTTGGGGTTAGCAATCAGCGCCCCAAAGTCCGTCATTGCCCCAACACCCATAAAGATCAGCAGTGGGAACACACCTGATTCTATACCGATGTAGTAGACGTAGTACAACAGCCCGCCAGGTTCGGTAAAACCGGCATTGGGGATATTCGCTAGGATGGCGCCAAAGCCGATTGGCAACAGCAGTAAGGGCTCAAACCCTTTGCGAATGGCCAAAAACAACAAGCCACAGCCAACCGCAATCATCGCCAGTTGGCCCCACTCAAAGTTGGAGATGCCCGTCCTTGACCAAAGAATCAATAATCCTTCCATGATTCTTCCTTACACTAAGCTAACCAGTGGCGCACCCACCGTCACAGAGTCACCCTCTTTAACGTGAAGATCTTGCACCACACCGCCACGCGCTGCACGAACCTCAGTCTCCATCTTCATCGCTTCGAGGATCAACAACACATCGCCTTCAGCAACTTGAGCACCGGCTTGCACATTTACCTTAAAGATATTGCCAGCCAAAGGCGCAGGAACCGCTTCCGCGGTCGCAGCAGCGGCTGGAGCTGTCGGTGCTGCGGGGGCCGCAGTCGATGCAGCTGGTGTTACAGACTTCAGCTGACCCTGTGGGCCCACCTCAACATCATAAACTTGGCCATCCACTTTCACGCTGTAGCTCTCGATACCGCCCGCCGCTGGTACTGGCGCAGCCACTGGAGCCGCCGCTTCTGCCGTTGGTGCTGGCTCGAAAGCATCTGGGTTATTTCGGTTTTTCAGGAACTTCAGACCCACTTGTGGGAAGAGTGCGTAAGTGAGCACATCATCAACCGCATCGTCAGCCAGTGAGATAGACTCTTGCTTGGCTTTTTCGAGTAGATCGGCCGTTAGAGTATCCATCTCCGCCACCAGCAAATCAGCCGGACGACAAGTGATCGGCTCAGCGCCGTCTAGCACTTTCGCTTGTAGCTCGGCGTTCACCTCTGCTGGCGCTGCGCCATACTCACCCTTAAGGACACCCGCGGTTTCCTTGGTGATCGACTTGTAGCGCTCACCGGTTAAGACATTAATCACCGCCTGAGTACCCACGATCTGTGAGGTTGGAGTTACCAGCGGAATGTAGCCAAGGTCTTGACGTACGCGTGGGATTTCCTCAAGTACTTCGTCAATACGATCAGCTGCACCTTGCTCTTTGAGCTGGCCTTCCATGTTAGTTAACATCCCGCCCGGTACTTGGGCAATCAGGATGCGAGAATCAACGCCTTTAAGTTGACCTTCAAACTTAGCGTACTTCTTACGCACGGTGCGGAAGTAGCTGGCAATCGACTCAAGTTGATCAAGTTTAAGGTTGGTATCGCGCTCTGTGCCTTGCAGCATGGCGACCACGGTTTCTGTTGGCGTGTGGCCATAAGTGCAGCTCATTGATGAGATAGCGGTATCGAGGATATCGACCCCTGCTTCCACCGCTTTCACTGCCGTCGCCGTTGATAGACCGGTTGTCGCGTGACTGTGTAGTGCTAGCGGCACATCGCACGAGGCCTTGATGCGAGTGATCAACTCCTCTGCCTCATAAGGCTTGAGTAGACCAGACATGTCTTTGATACACAGTGAGTGACAACCAAGATCCTCAAGGCGCTTGGCGAGATCAACCCAAGTCTCGCTATTGTGAACTGGGCTGGTGGTGTATGACAGCGTGCCTTGCGCGTGGGCGCCGACATCAACCGCTGCTTTGACCGCGGTTTGGAAGTTACGCACATCGTTCATTGCATCAAAGATACGAAAAACATCCATACCATTGGCATGGGCACGCTCAACAAACTTCTCAACCACATCATCAGCATAGTGACGGTAACCAAGCAGGTTCTGGCCACGCAGAAGCATCTGCATTGGCGTGTTCGGCATCGCTTGCTTGAGCGCTTTTAGTCGCTCCCAAGGATCTTCACCTAGGAAGCGGATACACGAGTCAAACGTCGCGCCGCCCCAAGTCTCGAGAGACCAATAGCCGACCTTATCCAGCTCGGCTGCGATTGGCAGCATATCCTCAAGGCGCATACGCGTCGCAAATAGCGATTGATGGGCGTCACGCAGCACCACATCAGTAATCGAAAGTGGTTTCGACATACTTATTAACTCCTTTTAATTTAAATGCTTGAAATCTATTTCGCCGTGGCCGCACGATGTTGGTGAATCGCAGCCGAGATCGCAGCCACCACTTTAGGGTCGACTGTGTGAGCGGATTTGGTCGCGCTATGCTTGATAGCGGGAGTGGTCTCTGGTGGCAGATCGCTTGGCACCAGCTTGGACATGAGCTTCACTAGGTACACGAGAATAGTGAGAAAGATGAACACAACCGCCATCCCAGTCATCATGAGTGTCGCAGCATCCAGCAGTTGGCTTCCAATAGTTGTCATAGTACTTCCCTTCATTGTCATCCTGACAGCAGCACTCTCAAATAGGCATCCTCGCCAGCGTAGAGTGACATAGAATTATCTCGAATGGTGATGTTTTGTCAATTTTGTTTAGACAAAGTTTCCGTGCAACACCAAAGATACCAAAAAGATTTACAAACCAATATCAAACAATGATAGCGAATTCAATAACTAAGTTTTTGCCACACAAGAAAGCGTGATAGAGGTGGGATGTCTGAAAAAACCCCTAAAAAAAGGGGCGGGGTTCGGGGACGGGCATAGCCCTACGAGGAGCGAGGAATGTACTGCATACGGTAAAGAACAGGTGCGAGGTTCGAGTACGGGCAAAGCCCTGCGGGGTGCGAGGAGTTTACCGCGTGTAGCAACTTCCTCGCACCTCGGAGCGAAGCGAAACCCGCTCCCCGAACCTAAGACCCTGTTAGCCCGGCATTCATGCGCACCATTTTGATTGCATCGTGACGCGAGTGCACATCGAGCTTCTTGTACAGCTTGTAGATGTGGCTCTTTATCGTGCTTTCGGATAAGTATAATCTCGAGGCAATTTGCTGGTTAGAAATGCCGTAAGCAAGCAGCTCTAGTACCTGCCGCTCTCGGCTGGTCAAGATGTCTAGCTGACGATCCGCCGCGACCCCGGAGTGCCGGTAGGTGCTGAGAAGTGTCTCGAGATAAGAGCGTGGTAACCACAAGCCACCATCGAAGATGTATTCCACGCCGTCGGTAATGTGCTTTATCGACGCGCTGCTCATCAGTATTCCTTTGAGAAACTTCCAGCGCAGCAGCTCTTTATACACCTTGTCATCTGGTACGTTCAGCACCATCAACGACCACCCAAACAGATCGAAGTCTGGCGCGACTTCTTGTTGGTCAAGCTGTTGGAGAAAGTTGAAGTCGATTAACACCAAATCAACGGGTAAGTTATGACTTTGATAGATAGCCTCTTGAGGCAAGCATGTCTGCACATCCAAGTTAGATATGGAGAGCAATTGCTTTTCTATTAAGTTCGATTGTAGGTTGTTCTCTGCTAACAGAAGAACGTGTTTCATTCCCATAGTACCACCACTTCAATGACGATTTACCAAGCATCCTAGTTGCCTCAGTACTACTTTCACTAGAATCAAGAACCTCTCGAAATTCAATATCAGAAATATAGCAGTTAAGGCTGAGTTCACGAGCAAAGTTAAATCTCCGCTTCTAAGCCAAATGAATAATATATTTCCGCTTAGGTACTACACCGCTTCATGCCTGTAATATTTTAACATTCTGTTTTATATGTTGATTATTTTATCAACTGTATTACTTCACCAACTAAGCTCTCATTGGGAGCTTGTTATTGCACCACGAAAATACATACTTATTCAGCCTTTAATCATCTCAAGTTTCATACTTGGAACAGCCAAAGTGTCTCCAATCTAAATAAGCAGCTGTAAAAAGTGAGTTTTTTTACCCCACGCAACCTATGCCCAAGTAGTAACACCCAACCGCCCAGAACCATTCTCAAGTATGAGATGGCTCACATAGCGAGCTTACCTATAATTCGATTGCTTCCCATGGCTCGGGAACAAAATTGAAAAGTGAAAAGTGTATACGCAGTAATTTTTCTAATAGGAATACTAGGAATACGGAGTAATCACCATGAGATTTCATAAGACAGGCCTTGCGATTGCAATTTCAGCAATTTTCTTCGCCGGCGGTGCGTTAGCAACAACCCCAGCAGCTTCACCAACGTCGACTGATGATGACAGCTACAGCAGCAGTTTCAACGAAACTACAACGGATGATGATACAACCACAACCACGTATACATCTGACGACGATGCATATAGCAGCACTTACTCGTCAACTGACGATGACGTGACTAAGACAACGACTAGCTCTAGTGATGATGATTACAGCTGGTCAAGTGATGACGACACGTCGACATACTCATCAACAGACGACGACAGCTACAGCTCAACGTACTCTTCGTCTGACGATGATGTGACTAAGACGACATCAAGTGACGATGACTACTCATGGTCGAGCGATGACGATAGCTACAGCTCAACCTACTCTTCATCTGACGATGATGTCACTAAGACGACATCGAGCGACGATGATTACACCCTATCAACTGATGATGATAGCTACAGCTCAACCTACTCTTCATCTGACGACGATGTCACTAAAACTTCATCTAGCGATGATGACTACACTGTGTACACCGATGATGACGTGACCAAGACAACCACCAGTGACGACGATAGTTACAGCTCGAACTACTCTTCATCTGACGACGATGTGACCAAAACCACATCAAGCGATGACGACAGCTACAGCTCGAATTACTCATCGTCTGATGACGACATTACTCAGAGCAGTGACGACGACAGTTATGTTGCCAATTACTCTGACGATGACGTGACCAAGACTAAGACCAGTGATGACGATATCACTATGACTAGTGATGACGACACCTATACATCAAACTACTCTGATGACGATGTCACTAAGTCAAGTGATGATGATATTACTCAAACTAGTGATGATGATACGTACACCTACTCTGATGACGATGTGACTAAGTCAAGCGACGACGACATCACGCAAACTAGTGATGACGACACGTACACTTACACATCAAGTGATGATGACACGACCACCACTTCTTACAGTGACGATGATGTGACTATGACTCACTCAGATGATGATAGCTACTATGACAGCTTCAACACCATTGACCTTGATGTTGACATGGTAACAGCAAGCGCATCAGCGCTAGGTAGTGTGCACGGTAATAGTATCAACAACACTGGCGGTAGCTGCTGTAGTGGTGTGAACGTGGCGAACAGCAATGACCTAAGCGGTCTAAGTGGTTCATCAGGTATTACAACTGTCGCTCAAAGCGCTGGTGGTAACACACTTATCCAACAAAACGTTGCTACTAACGCCAACATTTTTACCGATGAGTAATCGGATAGGAGCGTAAGATGCGTCTGGCACTTTGCATCATGGGTATGGTTGTTGCCCTCTCTGCAAGCGCCGATGAGATCTCGTTAACTGATGAAATCAGCCTAGAAGCAATGGATGAAGCCAGAGGAGGTCAGCTCGTAGAGATCGAGCTTGACCTCATCTCGGCCACTTCAGACATCGATGGCTTTGTCGCAGGTAACGAGGCTCTAAACACTGTAACCGGGAATAACTATCTTACTTCCGGGGCGTTTACAGACAGTTCTGGTATTTCAAGCGTTATCCAGAACACCGGTAATAATGTTCTGATCCAGAACGCAACCGTTGTTAACGTGACACTCAAGTAACTAATTGAAGAAACGTTATGAAAAAACTAACTTGGCTGATGTTGCTGGCTGCAGCATCAGCCAATTCTTTAGAATATCTGCCAAACCGAGGGCACTACTCCGTTCCGGTGAAAAGCTACAAAGAGATCGTTTTTGGCGATGTATTTCGTCAGATTTACGACTTTAGTTGTGGCTCAGCCGCTCTCGCCTCATTACTTACATTTCACTACGACTCGCCCGTCACCGAGGAAGACATCTTTAAGTCGATGTACGAGTACGGCGATAAAGAAAAGATTAAGCAACAAGGGTTCTCTTTGTTGGATATGAAATCCTATTTAGAGAAGAAAGGCTTTCGCGCTGATGGCTTCCAAATCGATTTAGAAAAAATCCAGAGCGTAGGCGTACCGGGTATTACCCTGGTCAACTTTGATGGCTACATGCACTTTGTAGTAATTAAAGGCATCAACCAGCACTCGGTGATCCTTGGCGATCCCTCACGTGGCACCCTAGTCATGTCACATGAGCGTTTTAAAGAGTTCTATCAAGGGGTTGTCTTGCTTATAAAAAATGAAGCCGACGCGGGACGTTCTGGCTTTATCAACGACGATCAGTTTGCAGTTTACACCGCATCGCCTTTGAGCTCCGGAGTATCGAGAGACTCTTTAGGCATTTTCAGTATCACTCTTCCGGCAACGGGAGAATATTAACAAGGAGATCGGCTGATGATCCCTTTCACAATGCTAGCAACTTTTTGCTGCGCCCTACCGGTGCAGTCTAGCGGCGCTGATAGTTTCATTGCCATGGACGAGTTTGAACCCATGTCAGTGGAACAGCTTGATCAGTATCGCGGCGGCTTTCAACTAGCCGATGACTACGTGATTAATATTGGTCTAAGTGTGACAACGGCGATCAATGGTGAGCTTGTCTACAGCGCCTCGATAGCCAATCTTATGATAGAAAACGGTATTCTGACTGCGACCAACGCGATTGAGCAAGCACAAGCAGCAGCGCCATTGCCACCTCTGCTCGATCAAGGCGTGGTAAATATTGTCCAAGTAGGGGAAGGTAATTTTGTCGAGGGTATTACTGCGCCATCTAGCCAAACAGTGACTGATGATTTGGGCGATGACTCGGGTGATAGTTCGGTTGGCAGTGTTGTCACAAGTGGGGGGGCAACCACAGCGCCAGCGAACGCTACACCAGCCAATATTGCAGCTGCACCGTCGGATACAAGTCCAACAGCACCTCTTGTCACAACACTCAATACAGAGACTCTTAATGCAAACCTTATTAATGTCATTCAAAACACTATGGATGACAGCATACTAGGGCTGAACACCATTGTGGATATTGATGTTCAAGCCGACAATACGATTAGGAGAATCAGGGCTAACCAACAACTGAATGACGCCCTGCTCAACCATCTTCATTAGCTCAACAGCAATCCACTACATGTTAAATGGGACGCGAATGGTCAGTTGAAAATCGGGCGCATCTTCAGTCAAACCGGCTTGGCCGCCAACATTGATTGAGGTGCGCTCATTGATTTTGTAGTTGACGCCGAAATTGAAATAGTCCAATTGCAAGACTTTCGCATCTGGTGCTGTAGAGCCGTTAACTTGGCTTTTGAAAATGGTTCGGTGGCTCAAACCTAGCGAGAATGAGAGTCTTGGGTTAACAGCAAAACCGATGCCCCCACCAATCGAGATGGTATCCCCAAGTTGAATATCGTCGTTACGATCGCCGACACGCTTTTCATCCTCAAAGTTATAGATGTAGCTGAGGTTTGCATACAAGACGGCTGGGTCTGAAGGGTAAATCATTGAAATGTTCGGTTCAACACTCCAAAAACCGGATCCCGTTGGTGCCTCTGTGAAGTTGTTATCATCATCAAGATCAATTTCATAGGGAGAACGACCACTGTCTGACTTCACTCTCAGCCCACCTACCCAGTAAGGTGCCGAGTCAAAATTGAACTGATGACGCACGGCAAACTCAATGTCCCCCATGCCTCCACCATCAAGCGAAAAGCTCTCAGAGTCCTCTGAGCCATCATTGATACTGCGACTATCTATCTGATCATTACGATACACATAGGGAACCCGAACCTCAATCTCAGTGGCATTAGTAATCCCGTAACGGCCCGTAAAACCAAGGGTCATGGTTGTTCGATCGGAATCACTGACTTCAATCAAACCAACCAAAAGTGATGGTAGAACCGTGTAGCCCACAACAGAGACGCGATTTGCCGAATTTTGCGAGTAACTAAATGAGGTATCAAATGACCATTTACCTCTTGGTGTCAAAACACCTGGACGTTCAATGACATCTACTACATTCTGTGCCCGTTGCGCTGTAGATCCATCACCCTCTTCAGCAAAAACTATCGGGGCAGCAAAACTCAAACCTAGGGCGTAAGCAACCAGTGTCTTCCTTAACATTTAGTTTTCCTTAGCTATTGACTGTATTTAAGGTTTAGGCGGGAAAAGTGAGTTCTGCAACCTGCAGACCAAACTTAATCGTTTGTCTTAGAAAGGATACAAATACATCAAATAAGGCTTAGATTGCGGAGAGATAGCTGGCGAGCAGATACAAAAAAGCCTCGCATGAAGCGAGGCTTTGTAAAGTGGCGCGTCCTGGAGGATTCGAACCTCCGACCGCCTGGTTCGTAGCCAGGTACTCTATCCAGCTGAGCTAAGGACGCACGGGGTTTAGTGTCAACTTAGTTATATAAACATCGTCAATACAAGGTCTAAGACCTAAAGAGTGGCGCGTCCTGGAGGATTCGAACCTCCGACCGCCTGGTTCGTAGCCAGGTACTCTATCCAGCTGAGCTAAGGACGCGCAAGGTTTAGTATCAACTTAGTTATACAAACAGAGTCAATACAAGGTCTAAAGACCTAAAGAGTGGCGCGTCCTGGAGGATTCGAACCTCCGACCGCCTGGTTCGTAGCCAGGTACTCTATCCAGCTGAGCTAAGGACGCGCAAAATTTAGTACTGAACATTGTAGTTCAATCCAAGGTCTAAGACCGAAAAAAGTGGCGCGTCCTGGAGGATTCGAACCTCCGACCGCCTGGTTCGTAGCCAGGTACTCTATCCAGCTGAGCTAAGGACGCGCTGCAGTGTGATTTGTGTCACACTTATTTTCTTTTGAAACAAAAAAATTGACTCTAGGTCAACATTCCATGTGAAATAAATGGCGGTGAGGGAGGGATTCGAACCCTCGATACGGCTACAAACCGTATACTCCCTTAGCAGGGGAGCGCCTTCAGCCTCTCGGCCACCTCACCGTCGTATATTTCTAAAGAAAGCTTCTTGCCTTCAAAAGATTCTTGCCTTCCAAAAGGAAGGAAAGTGGCGCGTCCTGGAGGATTCGAACCTCCGACCGCCTGGTTCGTAGCCAGGTACTCTATCCAGCTGAGCTAAGGACGCGCTGTTGCTTCAAAAGAAGCGGTGCAAGAATGGCGGTGAAGGAGGGATTCGAACCCTCGATACGGCTACAAACCGTATACTCCCTTAGCAGGGGAGCGCCTTCAGCCTCTCGGCCACCTCACCGTCTTGCGGAGGCACATATTACGATTTTCCAAAATTAAGTCAAACACTTTATGGATAAAATTTGGAAAAAAACGTCTAAGCGTTGGCAATTTAACCAAACCACTCAAAAAATAGACTTTATTGAGCGTAAATAACAAAAAAGCCAGCTTCTCGCTGACTTTCCTGGTGCAAATTAGTAGCTGCTCGGAGCAACGTTGCCATTGCCTTTTTCAGCTTGAATTCGCATGTAGATTTCTTCACGGTGTACCGAGACTTCTTTTGGAGCGTTAACACCAATACGTACTTGGTTACCTTTAACACCCAAAACAGTCACAGTTACTTCATCACCGATCATTAGAGTTTCGCCAACACGGCGGGTCAAAATTAGCATTCTATGCTCCTTGAGTCATCTCTTTAGCTATAAGGCTTTATTGTTTAACAAATATTGATGGCGGGAGAACCGCCCATTACCCCAGAAACGCCTTTTTCGGATGAAAATCCACAGCTTCCGCCGATGTAATATATGAATCATGCAGTATGTTTGCAGCTTTGTCGACACAATCTGGTAACATAATCAGATTAAGTGACTGATTAGCAGCAGAAACATGAACTACATCAATCTGCGCGGCTGACAGCAACTCCAGCGCATGCTCGGCGATTTGTTCAGCGATAGTGCCCACTACGGTCAGCTGGCCTACCTGTTTATTATCCAACAGCTTACTGTCGCAAGACTGTTGCAATTTTGCTAAACAATCACTTTTTATCAACACATCGGCGTCATTGACCACATCCCAAACGGACACACCCATCATCTGACAGTGTTTTTTTACCGATTCCACCGCGTCAGGCTGCACAGAAACAAGGGCCAGATCGCGTTGGATCGCCACACCACAGATGGCTTGCTGACACTTCTCACCCTTGATCAGGCTGCCCTGATTAAGCTCAAAGGTCGACAGCACGCGCAGAGGAACTTGATTCTTCCACGCAGTCTGTACTGAAGGTAAATGTAGCACCTTTGCGCCTTTTCGTGCCATTTCTTCCATTGAAGGAAAATCAACAACATCCAAACGCTGGGCTGTTTTGACCACCCGAGGATCACAGCTATACACGCCATCAACATCGGTAAAGATCTGGCACTCGTTCGCGAACAGCGCACTGGCCAGTGCAACCGCGCTGGTGTCTGAGCCACCGCGACCGAGTGTGGTGATATCCCCATTTTCATTGATGCCCTGAAACCCAGCCACAATAACGATGTAATCATCGTCAAGCAGCGCTTCAAGTTTCTCAGTATCAATTTGCTTTATCGTGGCATCGTTATGCTGCCCATCAGTAATGATATTCGCTTGGCCGCCCGTCATTGAACGCGCTTTATAGCCTAGCTTATTTAATGTCATCGCCAACAGTGCCATAGACACCTGCTCACCTGCGGAGAGCAACACATCGAGTTCTCTGGCGTTTGGCACGCTATCTACTTGCTGGGCTAGCCCAACTAAGCGGTTAGTTTCGCCTGACATGGCCGAAACCACAGCCACAACTCGATTACCATCATCTTTCGCTCGAATGATGTGCTTGGCAACGGTATGAATGCGCTCAATTGAGCCCATTGAGGTGCCACCAAACTTCTGCACGATTAGGGATTTTTTCACCAGTCTTCACCTTCCCGAGACATTTCGTCTCATTCGTATCAAGGCGCCTGAGAACGCGATTGGTAATGTCGGTTCGACATCCTCAAACGGCTCTTCAAGCGCCCGATAAAATTAAACAAAAAAACCAAGTGGTTTAACGGTGGCGGATTATACGCCAAGAAAACCACTTGGTTACAGCTAAAAAATCAATTTTTATTGATAAAAGGCGTTATAAACGCTCTTCTAGCCAAGATCTAGCAGATTTTAATGCTTCTGGAAGCGCGGCCACGTCTGTACCACCGGCTTGAGCCATGTCAGGACGGCCGCCACCTTTACCACCGACTTGCTGAGCAACCATGTTAACCAGCTCGCCCGCCTTGACTTTACCAGTCAGATCTTTAGTCACGCCCGCAATCAAACCAACTTTGTCATTCGCTACGTTAGCAATCAAGATCACGCCGCTACCGATACGGTTTTTGGTGTCATCCATCATGGTGCGCAGGTTTTTGCTGTCTGCGCCCTCAAGACCCGCGATCAGTACTTTGATACCGGCGATCTCTTCCACCTTGTCCATGATGTTGGCACTCTCTGCCGCCGCCATCTTGTCTTTCAGTTGTTGGATCTCTTTCTCAAGTGACTTGGTCTTCTTAGCTGATTCAGCCAGCTTCTGCTCAACCTTGTCTTGCGCCGCTTCAATCGCATCTAGCGCCGCATCTGCAGTGACCGCTTCAATACGACGAACGCCGGCAGCAATGCCGCCTTCTGAGGTGATCTTAAACAAGCCAATATCACCGGTATTGTCAGCGTGGATACCACCACACAATTCGGTTGAGAACTCGCCCATCGATAGAACGCGTACTTCGTCATCGTATTTTTCGCCGAACAGTGCCATGGCACCCTTCTGCTTGGCCGCTTCAATATCCATGATGTTGGTTTCGATCACATGGTTACGACGCACTTGTGCATTGACCAAACGCTCAACTTCCTTCAGCTCCGCTGGCGTTACCGCCTCAAGGTGCGAGAAGTCAAAACGCAAGTTTTCAGGCTTAACCAGTGAGCCTTTCTGAGTCACGTGCTCACCAAGAACTTGGCGTAGCGCTGCGTGCAACAGGTGAGTTGCAGAGTGGTTTAGCGAGATAGACGCGCGACGCTCAGCATCGACTGTTGCCTCAACCTCGTCACCCTTAGCAACCACACCCTCAGCAAGAATGCCATGGTGCGCAATCGCATTGCCTAGCTTTTGTGTATCTTCAACCTGGAACAGGCCAGAATCGGTTTTCAGTACACCAGCATCACCACACTGACCACCAGATTCAGCGTAGAACGGTGTCTCACCAAGAATGATGATCGCTTTCTCGCCTGCAGAAAGTGACTCAGCTGCCTCACCGTCAACAAAGATCTCAGCAACATTGCTGCGACCTGCTGTGCCTGCATAGCCACAGAACTCAGTCTCAGTATCCGCTTTGATAGTCGCGTTGTAGTCGGTACCAAATTGACCCGCTTCACGCGCGCGCTGACGCTGCTCTTCCATCGCTTTCTCAAAACCTGCTTCATCGATAGCAAAGTCACGCTCACGTGCAACATCGTTGGTCAAGTCCGCTGGGAAGCCGTAGGTGTCGTACAGTTTAAATACCGTCTCACCATCCAGCACCTTGCCGTCAAGGCTATCTAGCGCTTCATTAAGGATTGCCATACCGCGCTCGAGCGTGCGACCGAAGTTCTCTTCTTCGATACGCAGCACTTTTTCTACCATGGCTTGCTGCTTCTTAAGCTCATCGCCAGCGGTGCCCATCACCTCAGCCAGAACACCGACCAATTTGTGGAAGAACACGCCTTTCGCGCCCAGCTTGTTACCATGGCGAACGGCACGACGAATGATACGGCGTAGCACGTAGCCACGACCTTCGTTTGAAGGCATAACGCCATCAACGATAAGGAATGAACATGAACGGATGTGGTCTGCAATCACGCGCAGTGACTGGTTCGATAGGTCGTCATAGCCGATCGTGTCTGCCGCTGCTTTGATCAGCTTTTGGAATACATCGATTTCGTAGTTTGAGTGCACGCCCTGCATGATGGCAGAGATACGCTCAATACCCATACCTGTGTCTACTGCAGGCTTAGGTAGTGGCTCCATCGTGCCGTCGGCATGACGGTTGAACTGCATAAATACGTTGTTCCAGATCTCGATAAAGCGATCGCCATCCTCTTCTGGTGTGCCAGGACGGCCACCCCAGATGTGCTCACCGTGATCGTAGAAGATTTCAGTACATGGACCACATGGACCCGTATCGCCCATAGTCCAGAAGTTATCTGACTCGTAAGCTTTGCCGCCTGGCTTGTCACCAATGCGAACAATCTTGTCAGCCGGTACGCCGACCTTCTTGTTCCAGATGTCAAACGCTTCGTCATCGGTTTCATATACAGTTACCAATAGACGATCTTTTGGCAGTTGCAGAACCTCTGTCAGGAACTCCCAAGCAAACGCAATCGCGTCCTCTTTGAAGTAGTCACCAAAGCTGAAGTTACCCAGCATCTCGAAGAAGGTATGGTGACGAGCGGTAAAGCCAACGTTCTCAAGGTCGTTATGCTTACCACCAGCACGTACACAACGCTGAGCCGTAGTTGCTCGTGTGTAGGCACGCTTTTCGGCGCCCAAGAAGCAATCTTTAAACTGGTTCATACCTGCGTTAGTGAATAGCAGGGTTGGGTCGTTATGCGGAACCAACGATGAACTTTCTACGATTTGGTGTTCTTTGCCTTCAAAGAACTTAAGGAACGCGTTACGAACCTCGTCTGTGCTCATGTACATGCAGCTCTTCCTGAAAATAGTCGAGATAAAATTTTGGGTATTGTATACCCAAGCGGGGCATGGATGCTAGAGGCTTAAAGCTCTTGCAGGGCGTACTGGATCTGCTCAAAGCTAAAGCCGCGGTACTGAAGAAAACGAACCTGCTTGGCGTATTGCTTTTGGTCCTCGGCTTTTTTACCGGCGAACTTCTTCTCTGCCGTGGTGCGCGCCAGCTCAAACCAATCACAGCCCTCTTCCTCAAGCGCCACCTCAATCACATCCTCATCGACGCGTTTTTGCTTAAGCTCTTGGCTAATCCGGCGAGCCCCGTGGCCCTTATAGATATGCTGGCGCACTTGGCTTTTGGCATAGCGCAGATCATCTAGATAGCGATGCTCAAGGCAAAAAGCGATCGCTTGGCTGATTTCGTCATCCGGATAGCCTTTAAGCTTGAGCTTTTGCGCCAATTCATACTCACCATGGTCACGGCGGCTAAGCAATTGAATGGCGGATTCTTTAACCGACAGCGCCGGTGGTGTAGAGCGTTGATACATAAATATAAGTGTCGATACTAAGCAATAGGGTAAACGTCAGATAAGCAAAAGCCCCGCATAATGCGAGGCTCTAGAATCAGTCGAGAAGAGATTATAGCTCTTCTTCTTTTGGCATTTCACCGGTTTCTGGCTCTTCAGGCTGAGCCGGTACGAGCAGCATTTCACGCAGTTTGCTATCAAGCTGCTGTGCTGCCTCTGGGTTCTCACGCATAAACTTACATGCGTTGGCTTTACCCTGACCAATCTTGTCACCGTTGTAGCTGTACCAAGCGCCCGCTTTTTCAACTAGCTTGTTCTTCACGCCAAGGTCAATCAGCTCACCCTCACGGTTGAAACCTGCACCGTACATGATTTGTGTTTCCGCTTGCTTAAATGGCGCAGCAATCTTGTTCTTCACAACCTTGATACGGGTTTCGTTACCAACAACCTCATCGCCTTCTTTGATTGAGCCAGTACGGCGGATATCAAGACGAACAGAAGCGTAGAACTTCAGTGCGTTACCACCTGTGGTGGTTTCTGGGTTCCCGAACATCACACCGATCTTCATACGGATTTGGTTGATGAAGATACACATACAGTTAGACTGCTTTAGGTTACCCGTCAGCTTACGCATCGCTTGTGACAGCATACGAGCCTGCAGACCCATGTGGCTATCACCCATCTCACCTTCGATTTCCGCTTTCGGTGTCAGTGCCGCTACCGAGTCGACGACCATAACGTCAATCGCACCTGAGCGTGCTAGTGCGTCACAGATCTCAAGCGCCTGCTCACCGGTATCTGGCTGAGAAACCAGTAGTGCATCAATATCAACACCCAGCTTCTTCGCATAGACAGGATCCAGCGCGTGCTCTGCATCGATAAAGGCACAGGTCTTGCCTTCGCGCTGAGCCGCAGCAATCAGCTCAAGAGTTAGAGTGGTTTTACCTGAAGATTCTGGACCATAGATCTCAACGATACGACCCATAGGTAGGCCACCCGCACCAAGAGCAATATCCAGAGAGAGTGAGCCAGTAGAAATTGTCTCAACGTCCATTGCGCGGTTGTCACCTAGGCGCATGATTGAGCCTTTACCGAATTGCTTTTCAATCTGACCTAGCGCAGCGGCGAGCGCTTTCTGTTTGTTCTCGTCCATCTCTTTCTCCAAAAACTCATCTACTCTGATGAATACGATATTAGTTCGACACAAGGGTGTTGCAACCCTGCGTTATTTGTCAGTTATTATACTGTTGATTCATACAGTGTCCATACCTGGATAGGAAAAAAATTTGCCGCAGCTTTTTAATTGCGATCCAGGTAGTCAAATATCCTACTCAGTGAATATTCGATTGCTTGCGCTCTGACGTGGCTGCGATCGCCCGCAAAATAACAGGTCTGTGCCTCTAACCAGCCATCACGGCAGGCAAATGCGAAGCATACCGTGCCAACCGGCTTGTGTTCGCTGCCACCACCCGGCCCAGCAATCCCACTGACAGACACAGCAACCGTGGCATTCGAACGTTGCAGTGCGCCCTTAACCATCTCAAGCACAACAGGCTCACTGACCGCCCCATGTTCGCGCAATGTCTGGTTACTCACCCCCAGCATTTCAACCTTTGCCTCATTACTGTAGGTGATAAATGCGCGATCAAACCAAGCCGAACTGCCTGCAATATCCGTGATTGCCGTTGCGATTCCTCCTCCAGTGCAGGATTCAGCACTGGTCAAAACATGATCTTGCTCGGCTAAGCGTTGTCCCAGCTGCTCGCTTAATTCGTTTAATGATGGCATGACGTCTCCGTGTACAGGTGTGTTGCAAGCAACATAGCACAAGTGGCCAAAGTGACGCGAATAAGGCTTCAGTTCCTCGTTCAGTATGTACACTGTGGCCGTCGATAGTTTAGCGAGAAAGCCTTTTCGCTGTTCTAGGATTGGCGTATCCTTAGCGGCGAGAAAAATGAACCAAAGGCAAGCGTAGTGAAAGCACAACCTAAACACACCCCGATGATGCAGCAGTATCTCAAGCTCAAAGCAGAGAATCCCGAGATCCTGCTGTTTTACCGTATGGGCGATTTTTATGAGCTTTTCTACGATGATGCCAAGCGCGCCTCACAACTACTGGATATCTCGCTGACCAAGCGTGGCTCATCTGGCGGTGAACCAATTCCAATGGCGGGTGTACCCTTCCATGCGGTTGAGGGCTATCTGGCTAAACTGGTTCAACTTGGTGAATCTGTCGCTATCTGTGAGCAGATTGGCGACCCTGCCACCAGCAAGGGCCCAGTTGAGCGCAAAGTCGTGCGTATTGTCACGCCAGGTACCGTCACGGATGAAGCCTTACTCTCTGAGCGTATCGATAACCTGATTGCGGCAATTTATCATCAAAACGGTCGCTTTGGTTACGCCACTCTTGATGTGACCTCTGGGCGCTTCCAGCTTATCGAGCCTGAGAGTGAAGAGGCAATGAGCGCTGAGCTGCAGCGCACCTCTCCACGTGAGCTGCTGTTTCCGGAAGACTTTGAGCCGGTACATTTGATGAGTAGCCGCAATGGTAACCGCCGCCGTCCAATCTGGGAGTTTGAGCTCGACACTGCTCGCCAGCAGCTCAATCAGCAATTTGGCACCCGTGATCTGATTGGTTTTGGTGTCGAACATGCCAACCTGGGGCTATGTGCTGCCGGCTGTTTGATCCAGTACGTGAAAGACACCCAGCGCACCGCACTGCCGCATATCCGCTCGCTTACCCTCGATCGCCAAGACCATAATGTGATCATGGATGCCGCCACGCGCCGCAACCTTGAGATCACCCATAACCTGTCCGGTGGCATTGATAACACCCTGGCAGAAGTGCTCGATTGCACGGCAACGCCTATGGGTAGCCGAATGCTTAAACGCTGGCTGCACCAACCGATGCGCAATCTCGATACGCTAAATCAGCGTCTTGATGCCATCAGCGAGTTTAAAGATCAGGCACTGTTTACTGATCTGCAGCCCGTGCTCAAGCAGATTGGTGATATCGAGCGTATTCTTGCCCGCCTAGCGCTGCGCAGCGCCAGACCACGTGATTTGGCTCGCCTGCGCCAAGCGCTGCAGCAACTTCCAGAGCTGCAAACGCATTTAGAGGCGGTTGAACACCCCTACCTAAAACAATTGGCTCAGTTCAGTGCGCCTATGGATGAAACCTGCGAGCTACTTGAGCATGCGATCAAAGAAAATCCACCAGTGGTGATCCGCGATGGCGGCGTAATAGCCTCAGGCTATAATGCCGAGCTCGATGAATGGCGCGATCTGGCTGATGGGGCGACGGAGTACCTTGATAAGCTCGAGCAAGATGAGCGCGAGCGTCACGGCATTGATACGCTAAAAGTTGGCTACAACAATGTGCACGGCTTCTTCATTCAGGTCAGCCGTGGTCAAAGCCATCTAGTACCACCACATTACGTGCGCCGTCAAACCCTAAAAAATGCTGAGCGCTACATCATTCCAGAGCTCAAAGAGCATGAGGATAAAGTCCTTAACTCCAAGTCTAAGGCACTGGCGCTGGAGAAAAAGCTCTGGGAAGAGCTGTTCGACCTGCTACTACCCAAACTTGAGCAGATGCAAAACCTTGCCTCAGCTCTGTCGCAGCTCGATATTCTGCAAAACCTAGCTGAGCGTGCCGATGCGCTTGATTACTGCCGTCCGCAGCTCAGTGAAGAGCCTGGCATTCAAATTCAGGGTGGCCGTCATCCAGTGGTCGAGCAAGTCATGGATGAGCCGTTTATCGCCAACCCGATTAGCCTCAATGATTCACGCCGTATGCTGATCATCACCGGGCCAAATATGGGGGGTAAGTCCACCTACATGCGCCAAACGGCGCTGATCGCTTTGATGGCGCACATTGGCTCCTTTGTTCCTGCTGAAGCGGCGCAGATTGGCTCGATTGATCGCATCTTCACTCGTATCGGCGCGTCAGACGATCTGGCCTCAGGCCGCTCGACCTTTATGGTTGAGATGACCGAAACCGCTAATATTCTGCACAACTCGACCAATCGCAGCCTGGTCTTGATGGATGAGATTGGGCGCGGCACTAGCACCTATGACGGCTTATCTCTGGCTTGGGCAACAGCTGAATGGCTGGCGAAGAAAATTGGCGCCCTGACCCTGTTCGCTACCCACTACTTTGAGCTGACAGAGCTACCAGAGCAGATCGACACCCTAGCGAACGTACACCTCGACGCAGTTGAGCATGGTGACAGCATCGCCTTTATGCACGCGGTTCAAGAAGGCGCAGCGAGCAAGTCCTACGGCCTAGCCGTAGCAGGATTAGCGGGTGTACCAAAAACCGTGATAAAAAATGCGCGCGCAAAGCTTACCCAACTTGAGCAGCTGTCGATAAACACTGGCGCAAGCAACAACACTTCAAGCCAAGCCAGCGAGCCGAAAGCAGAAGTTCAACTGAGCCTAATCCCTGAGCCAAGCGAAATCGAAGAAGCCGTTGCCGCGATCGACCCTGACGACTTAACTCCTCGTCAGGCGTTGGAAGCTTTGTATCGTTTGAAGCAACTACTTTAAAACAAAGGGGCGAGTTTAAACAAAGGAGCGAGGTGCGGGTACGGGCTTTGCCCTGCGGGGTTCGAGGAGTTTATGTCACGTGGTAGCATTCTCACGTTTCAAAAAGCATTCTCACGTTTCAAAAAGAATTGTAGGTTAAGCCCCGAGCTTAAGCTCGGGGCCGAGTAAAGTTCTAGGAGGTGCGGTGAGATGGTCACAAGCGGTGAACTCCTCGCACCTCGGAACGAAGTGAAACCCGTCCCCCGCCCCTGTTTTTTTACTGTTCATCATCAAAACTGAACAAGTTTTCCATATTAAGTCCCTGCTTGATGAGGATCTCGCGCAGGCGTCGTAGTCCCTCGACTTGGATTTGGCGAACGCGCTCGCGGGTTAGGCTGATCTCGCGGCCTACCTCCTCAAGGGTCGATGGCTCATAGCCAAGTAAACCAAAACGGCGGGCCAAAACCTCTTTCTGTTTAGGATTAAGCTCATCAAGCCAGTCAAGCAGCGAGTGTTTGATGTCATCGTCTTGAGTGGAGACACCAGGGTCGGCGTGAACCGCATCAGGAATGATATCCAGTAGGGCCTTATCACCGTCACCGCCAATCGGAGTATCGACTGAGCTGACACGTTCGTTAAGGCGCAACATCTTGCTCACATCACCCACAGGCTTGTCCAATTGATTGGCAATCTCTTCAGCGGTGGGCTCGTGGTCGAGCTTTTGTGATAGCTCTCGAGCGGTACGTAGGTAAACGTTAAGCTCTTTGACCACGTGAATAGGTAAGCGGATAGTGCGGGTTTGGTTCATCAGGGCGCGCTCGATGGTTTGGCGGATCCACCAAGTCGCATAAGTCGAGAAACGGAAGCCACGCTCAGGGTCAAATTTCTCTACCGCGCGGATCAGGCCAAGGTTGCCCTCTTCAATCAAATCGAGCAGTGCCAATCCACGATTACTGTAACGACGAGAAATCTTAACCACCAAACGCAGGTTACTCTCAATCATACGTTTGCGGGCTGCCTCATCACCGCGCAGGGCTCGGCGTGCGTACAACACCTCTTCTTCGGCAGTTAGCAGTGGCGAAAAGCCGATCTCACTAAGATACAGTTGGGTTGCATCTAGGCTTTTCGATGAGGCCTCAAACTCCTCTCGAGGGGATTCTTTGCCGACGGTTTCGGGTGTCGATTCTTCTACATCTTGTTCTAGAGTGGACTCTAGCTCTGCATCTAACTCGAAGTCTTCAACTTTTGCTGCTGTGTTACTGATACTCATAAGCGCCTCCCCTGGCGAGCACACAGACATTACTACCTAAAATGTCACAGTTTGCTCAGTTCAAAGTCATCTACTCGGGTGAGAGTAAATTCGGTTGAGAGTAAATAGTTATCACGGCAAATATTTTTTAGGGTTAACCGACTTTCCTTGGTAACGAATCTCAAAGTGTAATCGAACACTGTCGGTGCCAGAGCTACCCATGGTAGCGATTTGCTGGCCGGCTTTGATACTTTGACCTTCGTTAACCAGTAGCTTGTCATTATGAGCATAAGCGCTTAGATAATCATCATTGTGCTTGACGATAACTAGGTTGCCATACCCTCTCAGGGCACTGCCTGAGTAAACCACGCTACCATCTGCAGTAGACACGATTGCTTGCCCTCGCTGTCCAGCAATATCTATCCCTTTATTGCCTTGGTTTCCTGCAGAAAAGTTTTTAATTACCCTACCTTTTGTTGGCCACAGCCAAGTGGCCACTTTGCCGTTCGCTGGTTGAGAGTTTTGACTGCTTTTGTTAACAGTTTGTTGACTCCTAGCCCCAACATACTCTTTTGATTTCGATTGATCAACCTGCTTTTGTGGCACAGGGGTCGCAACCTGCGGTTTAGGCTCAGATTTAGCGGGTGGAGTAACAGTTTTAGAGTTATTACTCTCCTTAGGTGGCGGGGCTTTAGCAACAACTGGAGCGGCTGCAACGACTGGTTTATTAGACGTTTGGCTTACACTTGGCTGGGTGGGCTGCGGCGCTTGACCGTACACCGGCGCCTGATATGAGCGTCCCCAAAGGCGCAATCTTTGCCCAGGAAAAATGGTGTACGGCTCCTTCAAACGGTTGTTTTGTATAATTTCTTTAACATCTTTATCGGTAATGTAGGCGATATAGTAGAGAGTGTCTCCCTTCTGCACCTCATAAAAACTGCCGCGGTAACTTCCCCTCTGGCTATTTTCGTATTTGCTCAAACCTGAGACAGGCGCAGGCGAGGTCGCAGCGCATCCCCCCAGCACCAAGATTGAAGCAAACAGATAACGACGCCAAGAAGAGACCATCACTAGGCGACATCCCCAGGGATTAGTGGCACAAAACGGACCAATTCGATCACCTCTGAATGATAATCACCCCCCTCTCGGCGAATGCGCAGCAACTGCTGCTCATCAGAGCCAACCGGGATAACCATCACACCACCGTCGGCTAATTGATCGAGCAGCGCCTGCGGCACATTTTGCGCCGCAGCGGTGACGATAATCGCATCAAACGGGCCTTTTGCTGACCACCCTTGCCAGCCATCAGCATGCTTGGTTGAGACATTATAGAAGTCTAACTGCTTCAGACGGCGCTTGGCAGCCCATTGCAGTGCCTTGATACGCTCAACGGAATAGACGTGCTCAACCAACTGCGCCAGCACTGCGGTTTGATAGCCGGAACCGGTACCAATCTCTAACACCTTACTGTCGTATTTGAGCTCCAGAAGCTCAGTCATTTTAGCCACGATGTAGGGCTGAGAAATGGTCTGCCCCTGACCAATTGGCAGGGCATTGTTGTCGTAGGCTTGGTGAACCATCGCCTGAGAGACAAAATTTTCACGCGGCAAACAATAGATGGCATTGAGCACCGCCTGATTGCGAATGCCATTCGCAATCAAAAACGACACTAATTTATCCGCTTGCGGGTTCGTCATTCACTCTTTTCCTTTAACCACTCATTCATTGCGCGAAGCGACTCATGGGCTGTCAAGTCAACCTGTAGCGGGGTGACCGACACATAGCCATGCTCTATCGCATGAAAGTCTGTTCCTTCACCAGCATCCTGCTCTTTACCCGGAGGGCCTAACCAATAGATCTCATGACCACGAGGGTCGGTCTGCTTGATCATATTCTCGGCATGATGCCTTGCACCCAAGCGGGTGATGGTAATCTCTAGCTTGTCACTCTTGATATCAGGTATGTTGACATTGAGCAAGCGGTTGGTCGGGATCGGCTGGGCTAAATGCTGCTGCACCAATCTGCGAGCGACTTTCGCTGCTTGTTCAAAGTGTTGACTACCTACGAGTGAAAAAGCAATCGACTGAACACCGAGAAAATGCCCTTCCATCGCCGCAGCCACCGTACCTGAATACAGTACATCATCACCGAGGTTCGCACCGTGATTAATCCCCGATAGCACCAGATCCGGTAGATCGTCTTTCATCAGCTCATTAAGAGCAAAATGCACACAATCGGTTGGTGTCCCCTGAACGGAAAACACTCGTGGTGCGATCTCATTCACTCTCAACGGCTGCTCTAGCGTGAGCGAGTTAGAGGCACCCGAGCGGTTGCGATCCGGGGCAACAATGGTGATATCAGCAATGTCTCGCAGTGCATCGGCTAATTGATGGATGCCCTCTGCATGCACCCCGTCATCATTACTCAGTAGGATCTTCATGAATTTGACTCGTACACTCGCTCAACAGGGATCTCTTCCACCAGCTCACGAACAATTGACGTCGCAAACGCGCCAGCCTCTAAACTAAAGGATAGGGTGATATTGTCCGATTCCACCTGCCAGGCAAGATCTTTTGGTTTCAGCGCGATTGAACGTCGCTCTTGTCGCATGCGGTTGCCGCGGATCAACGCCATCAAATCTTGCTCGTCATCAACGACTGGCTGCTCTAAGGCGAGTGCCTGAGCCTGCGTCGGTAATTGATTGTCCCCCGCCATCAGCGCGGTCACGAACAGCTCGCCAGCCTTCAAGGCCTGATTCAATTCACCCAATTGCTCGGATGTAACGGGTGCTGAGACGCCCTGCTCGGTCGTGACGATATCGCCCTCGATAACTTGGTCAAATAACTCTTGCTCGATACGCGCAGACACCACGCGGTTGAATATCCACGAGCGCGCCGCCGATAAATACAGGCTGCGCTTATTCTGGTTGCGAGTGCGAACGTTTTCTCGCCCCCAGCGTCTCGCCTCATTGAGGTTATTGCCCTCACGTCCAAAACGCTGCGCACCAAAGTAATTAGGCACCCCAAACTGCTTAACCCGCTCTAAACGAGTCAGTACCTCTTCCAGCTCTGTTACTTCAGTCAAGCGCAATTCAAAATGGTTCCCTACCAAATCTCCCGGGCGTAACTTTTTGTTATGACGAGCGGTGGCCAAAATTTTAATGCTTGGATATTGAGCCAAGAAGGCGCTGAAGTCCGGGGTGTGTTTACCCGGCAGGTGCACACTTAGCCACTGCTCGGTGACGGCGTGGCGATCTTTAAGGCCTGCCCAGCTGACCGCTTTCGAGGCAACACCGCACGCTTTTGCCAGTTCGTTGGCCACAAAAGCCGTATTTTCACCGGTTTTCTGGATCCGCACCATCAGGTGCTCACCATCGCCAGTGAATTCAAAGCCAAGATCTTCAACCACGACAAAATCACTGGCTTGCGCCTTGATCTTCGCCTTGGCCTGTGGCTTGCCATTAGCATAGGCAAATTGTTCAAGAATATCAGTCACGTTCACAGCTCCTGTTTAATAAGCAAAACCACCGCTTCCGTCGCGATTCCCTCTTTGCGACCGGTGAACCCCAGTCGCTCTGTCGTGGTGGCTTTGACGTTAATATTGCTGACGTCCGTTTCGAGATCCTCGGCAATCGCCTGACACATGTCATCGATATGCGGGGCCATCTTCGGCGCTTGCGCCATTATGGTCACATCGGCATTGCCCAACTGGTAGCCCTGCGCTTTGACGCGTTGATACACATCTTTAAGTAAATCTCGGCTGTTGGCGCCTTTCCACTTGTCATCGGTATCGGGAAAATGGCGACCAATATCCCCTGCTGCAATCGCGCCAAGCAGGGCATCACACAGGGCATGTAAGGCGACATCACCATCAGAGTGGGCAATCAGCCCTTGCTCGTAAGGGATAGCAACGCCACCAATGATAACCGGGCCTTCACCACCAAATTTATGCACATCAAAACCATGACCTATTCTCATGATAAAGGCTCCTTACTCTTGATTAGATAGAACTCGGCCAGTGCTAGATCCTCTGGTCGAGTAATTTTAATATTGTCACCACGCCCAGGCTGTAGCCCCGGCGCTTGTCCTGCAAACTCAAGCGCAGATGCCTCATCCGTGACTTGAAAACCTTGGTCTAGCGCTTGCTCAAGACTGTCTTTAAGGGTATCGACAGGAAACATCTGTGGTGTGAGGGCGTGCCATAAGTTGTCACGCTCAACCGTGCGGTCAATGTTGTGGTCTTGATTGCCGCGTTTCATGGTATCACGCACAGGTGATGCCAGTATCGCCCCGACAGGGTGATTAAGTGCCGTCTTTTTCAGCGCATCTATATCCGCCTGCACAAGGCATGGCCGCGCGGCATCATGCACCATCACCCAACACGGCTGGCTCTCATGCTCGGCGATATAGTTCAGCGCCGAGAGCACAGTATCAGCCCGCTCTGACCCACCCTCAACACGTGTCACCTTTGGATGACGCGCCAAGGGTAATTGCGGGAAATAGGGATCGTCTTGAGAGGTGGCGATGATCACCTGTTTTATGTCGTCACGCTGAAGAAAGCGTTCGGCAGTATGTTCGAGGATGGTTTTTCCTTGGAGTGACAAATACTGCTTAGGTTTGTCCGCTTGCATACGACTCCCTACACCAGCGGCAGGTATAATCGCGTAGATGGTTTGCATTGAATGCCTTTTGTTAGGGTTGTGTGTCCTCACCGATGATTCGGTAGAAAGTCTCGCCATCCTTGACCATGCCTAGCTCATGCCGGGCACGCTCCTCAATGGCATCAAGGCCTTGACGCAAGTCGTCTATCTCAGCAAACATTTCGTCGTTGCGCTCGCGCAGATTTTGATTCACCTGCTGCTGAGCCGCAAGCTCATTTTGTGTGCTAGTCAGATCTGCCACGCCATTTTTGCCAAACCACAATAGATACTGTAGCCAGCCGACAACAACGAGCAGCATCAAGGCCAATATGCGCATATCGTTAGCCCATCATCAAGAACGTAAATAAACCGATGCCAAGTGCCAAACGATAGAGCACAAATGGCGTCATACCCATACGAGATATTAGCTTCAAGAAGTAGTGTATACACAAATAAGCACTAACAAATGAGACCGCAAGCCCAGTTCCAAGGTGACCCATGTGGATCGGCTCTCCACTGGTGACCAGCTTTAGGCTTAGGTAAGCACCCGCAAGCAGGATAATCGGGATCGACATCAGAAATGAAAAACGCGCTGCCGCTTCGCGGGTAAAACCAAGATGCAGGGCTGCGGTAATCGTGATACCTGAGCGTGAGGTGCCTGGGATCAGAGCAACAGCCTGCGCTAGGCCAAGGTATAGCGCTTTCTTCCAGCCAACTTGGTACTCATCCATCTGCTGCGGGGCACGGCGATCGACATACCACAACAGCAAGCCAAACACGATAGTGGTCACAGCAATCACCCAAGCGCTGCGCAGGTACACCTCGATGAAGTCTTTCATGAGTAGACCGAAAATACAGGCAGGAATGGTGGCAAGAATGATCATCCAGGCCAAGGTGACCTCTTTGCCACGCTCACCCTTGAAAATAGAACCGACAAAAGCAGAAAACAGGGTCACGACCTCTTTTCTAAAATAGATCATCACCGCCGCTAGGGTGCCCACGTGCACAGCCACATCGAATGCAAGACCTTGGTCATCCCAGCCTAAAAGGGCAGAGGGAAGAATCAGGTGAGCCGAACTGGAAATAGGCAGGAACTCCGTTAAGCCTTGAATTAGTGCTAAGACTAATGCCTCAAAATACGTCATTGTACTCTCTTTTTATTGTTGGATTGAAAACCAAGGCGCCACCTTGGTCAGTGGTTGGGTTAAAAGGGAACGACTAGCTTGCCATAACTGTTTGACAGTTTGACCACCACCGGGAATAACCCGCCCGGGACACAACTCAACCAAAGGCTGGATCACAAAGGCAAACTTATAAATATCATCACGAGGAAGCTGAGGGTTCTCTGCGACGGTTTCACCAAACAATAAGATATCCAGATCTAAGGTGCGCGCTTGGTTTTTCTGCGCATCGCTTGGACGCCCCCACTTGATCTCTATCTCGCGAAGTCTACTCGTAAGTTCATTAAGAGAGAGTGAGGTTTCTAAGCCAACCACCAAATTATAAAATGGCTGACTATCAAACCCGACCGCCTCACACTCGTAGATAGTCGAGATACGCGTGTTCGAGCCAAGTTGCATCAACTCGCGCACCCCTGCCTCAACATGTTTACGGCGCTGTATATTGGTACCGACACCAATATAAACTTCAGTCATCGTGCTCCTCGCTCAATGACAACACCAACACCGCGTGCCTGAGCCACCGCGCCAGGCTTAGTCAAGCGAATACGGATCCAGCTGACACCAAAGCGATCCATAATGATCTGAGCGATCTCTTCTGCTACACGTTCGACCAAAAGAAAACGACCATTCTCGATATGGTTGAGTACTGCCTCACTCACCTCGGAATAGTCCAAGGCATCTTGCACATCATCGCTCAAACCAGCAGGACGGTTGTCGTGAGCCATCTCGATATCCAGCACCAACTTTTGTTTGATCTCCTGCTCCCAGTCATACACACCAATCGTGGTGATCACTTCGAGCTGCTCGATAAAAACCATGTCTTTCACAATGACGTTCCTATTCGCTTGCGGTACCGATATTAGACAGGTCGGATACCTAAAATGAATCAAAGCACCTACTATAATCAGGTCAGCCCGGTTTGCCTTGCAAAACAAAATGCAAGACATCGACATTTACCCAAAGATAATCAATCGCATCATTACGGTAGTGCATATAAAAATATCGCGATATGATACCAGCTATCGGTCATAAGACCATCTTTTAACACGAGTAACCTTGTATGACGCCACTTGCGCTTAGCATGATCATTTTTGCCTATTTACTTGGGTCGATCTCCAGTGCTGTGCTCATTTGTCGACTATTAGGTTTGCCCGACCCACGCACGCAAGGCTCGCAAAACCCGGGCGCCACCAATGTCTTGCGTATTGGCGGACGAAAAGCCGCAGTAGCGGTGCTGTTGTGCGACATGCTTAAGGGCACCATCCCCGTTTGGTCTGGCTACTTCCTCCAAATTGACGCGGTTATCCTAGGTGTGATTGCGATTGCAGCCTGCCTTGGCCACATGTACCCACTGTTTTTCCACTTTCGCGGTGGCAAAGGCGTGGCGACTGCCCTGGGTGCACTCGCCCCAATCGGCTTAGATCTGACTGGCCTGGTGATTGCCACTTGGCTGCTCATCGTGGCGATTTTCCGTTACTCCTCACTGGCCGCGATCATCTCTGTCTTGCTTGCACCACTGTACACTTGGTGGATCAAGCCGCAATACACGCTACCCGTAGCGATGCTGTGCTGCCTTATTATCCTGCGCCATCATCAAAACATTCGCCGACTGTTAGAGGGCACTGAGCCCAAAGTAGGCGAAAAAAAACGCGCCTAAAGCGCGTTTCTCTAATAACTGGGTGTTTTTGAGATAACTGAATTTTTCTTACGCCACTGGCGTCAGGCTATCAATTGGCCAGCGCGGCGTGGCTTGAACACTCAGATCCGCCACTTCCCCATTTTTCAGGCGCTGCATACCAGCAAAGGCGATCATGGCGCCATTATCGGTACAGAACTCGGTACGCGGGTAGTACACCTCACCACCGACTTTGCTCGCCAGTTTAGCCAACTCGGCGCGCAGGCGCTTGTTAGCACTCACACCACCGGCGATAACAATACGCTTAAAGCCCGTCTGCTCAAGGGCACGACGACACTTGATGGCCAAGGTATCACACACTGCTTCTTCAAACGCCAAGGCAATGTCAGCGCGAGTCTGCTCATCGTCACCATTGGCGGTAATGGTGTTAGCCGTAAAGGTCTTAAGGCCAGAGAAGCTCATATCTAGCCCAGGACGGTCTGTCATTGGACGCGGGAACTTAAAGCGACCTGGCGTTCCACTCTCAGCAAGGCGTGAGAGCAGCGGACCACCAGGGTAATCCAGTCCCATCAACTTGGCGGTTTTATCAAAGGCTTCACCCGCCGCATCATCAATCGACTCACCCAAGATCTTGTACTGACCAATGCCTTTCACTTCCACCATCATAGTATGTCCGCCAGAGACCAATACCGCGACAAACGGGAATGGCGGTGGATTGTCTTCCAGCATCGGGGCAAGCAGGTGCCCTTCCATGTGATGTACTGGCACGGCAGGCACACCCCACGCATAGGCCAAGCTACGGCCAATCGTCGCACCAACTAACAGCGCACCGACCAAGCCAGGGCCTGCGGTATACGCCACGCCGTCAATGTCTTTCGGGGTCAGACCGGCATCTTTAAGGGCCTCTTTAATAAGAGGGATGGTTTTCTTAACGTGATCGCGCGAAGCGAGCTCAGGTACGACACCACCGTAGTCAGCGTGCAGCTTCACCTGACTATAGAGTTGATGCGACAGTAGGCCTTGCTGATCATCATAAATCGCAATTCCTGTCTCATCGCATGAGGTTTCAATGCCAATAATACGCATGATATTCTCGTTTCACTTTCGATAATTCTCTCAATGGGCGCAATCTTACCGCGCCTTGGCTTTGCAAACAAATTTTGTACAGACAATAATCGACAAAAGGCTTTACAAAGCCACTGTGATCGGATTAAAATTCCGCACCATTTTTGATCAAGCTGGTTATTGACCGAACAAATAGTGTGTTCTGGTCCTAGTATTTTCCAGCGTTAACGAATAACCCCTGAGGTGAAAGGCATATGCCAGTAGTTAAAGTACGTGAAAACGAACCGTTCGACGTTGCTCTACGTCGTTTCAAGCGCTCTTGCGAAAAAGCAGGTATCCTTTCTGAAGTGCGTCGTCGTGAGCACTACGAAAAGCCAACTACAGTTCGCAAACGCGCTAAAGCAGCAGCTCAAAAGCGTCACGCTAAGAAGCTAGCTCGCGAAAACGCTCGTCGCGTTCGCCTGTACTAATAACTAAAGCTCTTTAAAGGATTTTAGTTATGGCTCTGATTGATACTCTCAAAGAAGAGCAAAAATTAGCGATGAAAGCCAAGGACAAATTGCGCCTTGGCACTATTCGTTTAGCTCTTTCGGCGATTAAGCAACGTGAAGTGGATGAGCAGATCACTCTCTCAGACGACGACATTGTTGCTGTAATGACCAAGATGGTTAAACAACGTCGCGATTCTGTCGCTCAGTACGAATCTGCAGGTCGTCAAGACTTGGCAGACGCGGAGCAGGCCGAAATCGCTGTGCTTGAGGACTTTATGCCTCAACCGCTTACCGAAGATGAAGTAGCGGCACTGATTGAAAGTGCAATTGCTGACTCTGGTGCTGCGGGCATGCAAGACATGGGCAAAGTGATGGGTGTGCTGAAGCCGCAAATTCAAGGGCGTGCAGATATGGGTAAAGTAAGTGGTTTAGTTCGCGCTAAATTGGCTTAACTCCCAATCCTAATTACAACAAGCCGTGCTCTCCTTCGGAATGCACGGCTTGTTTGTATCTGTCGTTCATACCTGCTATTGATATAGTCTCATTGTCAAAGGGTTACATTTTCTTCTATGGCTGGAATCATTCCTCGCGCTTTTATTGATGACCTACTCGCTCGACTGGATATTGTCGACGTCATTGACGCACGGGTAAAGCTAAAGAAACAAGGCAAAAACTACGGCGCTTGCTGCCCCTTCCACAACGAGAAAACTCCTTCCTTTAGTGTTAGCCAAGAAAAGCAGTTCTATCACTGTTTCGGCTGTGGTGTGCACGGCAATGCCATCGACTTTCTGATGGAGTACGAACGCCTTGAGTTCGTCGAAGCCATTGAAGAGCTTGCCTCATCGCTCGGCTTAGAGGTACCGCGCGAGCAGCGCTCAGGTCAAAGAGCCTACCAAGGTCCAACCGCGAATACTGAACAAAAGCGCAACCTATACGATATGATGGGCAGTATCGCTCAGTTCTATCGCCAGCAGCTTAAACTCGGCAGCAGCAAAGTGGCTATCGATTACCTCAAGCAGCGTGGCCTCTCCAAAGAGATCGTGCAGAAGTTTGGTATCGGCTATGTCGCGGATGAGTGGGACTTGGTGCGCAAGAACTTTGGCAACAATCCACCGGCTCAGGCGATGCTCGTCTCCGGCGGCATGCTAATCGAAAACGACAAAGGCAACCGCTATGACCGCTTTCGTGGTCGAGTCATGTTCCCGATCCGCGATCGTCGTGGGCGGGTGATCGGCTTTGGTGGCCGCGTAATTGGTGACGGCACCCCAAAATACCTCAACTCGCCAGAAACCCCCATCTTTCATAAAGGAAAAGAGCTCTACGGCTTGTATGAAGTGATGCAAGCGTATCGCGAGCCGCCCCAAGTGCTGGTGGTAGAAGGCTATATGGATGTGGTGGCACTGGCTCAATATGGTGTCGACTACGCTGTCGCATCGCTTGGCACCTCGACCACCGGTGAGCATATCCATAACCTGTTTCGTCAAACCAACACCGTGGTGTGTTGCTACGATGGTGACCGAGCAGGTAAAGAGGCGGCGTGGCGCGCACTTGAAAATGCGCTGCAATACCTCAAATCCGGCAACACCCTGAAGTTTCTGTTCCTGCCCGATGGTGAGGACCCAGACAGCTATATCCGTAAATACGGCAAAGAGCAATTTGAGCAGCAAGTACACAGCGCGATCCCGCTCTCCGAGTACCTGTTTCTTAATCTGATTGAAACTAACAACATTAACCTGGGCAACAGTGAAGGGAAATCTACCCTGCGCAATGTCTCCAATGAGTTGATTAATAAGATCCCTAATGAAGGGCTGCAGCAAGAGCTCGACGAGAAGCTCGATAAGCTGACGGGCTTTATGGGTCAGAGAGCCAAGCGCAAGGCGCCAGCAGAAACTCGACCACAGCCACATAAAGAGATAAAACGCACCCCGATGCGTGCGGTTATCGCTTTGCTTATCCAAAATCCAAGCTATGCTGAAATGGTGCCCGATTTATCAACCGTGAGACATTTATCACTTCCTGGACTAAGTTTATTGATGGAGGTGCTTGAATATTGTCAAGCCAGCCCCAATATCAGCACAGGCCAGTTAATGGAACAGTGGCGTGGACGCCAAAATGAGGCACTTCTGTCTCGTCTCGCGAGCTGGGATATCCCCCTCGACGATGACAATCAAGAAGACATATTTATCGACTCATTGGACAAAATTCTTGCCCAATGTGTTGAACAGCAAATTGAAAACCTGCAGGCAAAAGCAAGAAGCGTCGGTTTATCAACCGAGGAAAAAAGGGAGCTACAAGCCTTGATGCTTGATTTAAAAGCGTAACCCTGTTGAATTAGTCAGCATAAAGAAAATTTGTTATCATTCGTGGTTTGCATTCGCATACTAAACTTTACCAGATACGAAGTTGGATACCGTCTATGGAGCAAAATCCGCAGTCACAGCTAAAAAGTCTTGTCATCAAGGGCAAGGAACAAGGCTATCTGACCTACGCAGAAGTTAACGACCACCTACCTGCTGAGATCGTCGATTCAGAACAGGTAGAAGACATCATTCAAATGATCAACGACATGGGCATTAAGGTAGTTGAAACCGCTCCTGATGCTGATGATCTTGTGATCAATGATGATAACAACATCACCGATGAAGACGCTGCTGAAGCCGCTGCTGCTGCACTCTCAAGTGTAGAAAACGAAATTGGCCGCACCACTGACCCTGTGCGCATGTACATGCGTGAAATGGGTACCGTTGAGCTTCTTACCCGCGAAGGCGAGATTGATATCGCTAAGCGTATTGAAGATGGTATCAACCAGGTGCAGAACGCGGTAACTGAATACCCAGGTACCATCCCATACGTTCTTGAGCAATTCGACAAGGTTCAAGCTGAAGAGCTGCGCCTAACGGACATCATCTCGGGCTTTGTTGATCCGAACGATGACGAGACGGCTGCACCAACAGCAACGCACATCGGCTCTGAGTTGGCGGAAGCTGACCTTGAAGACGAAGATGGCGAAGATGTTGATGAAGATTCAGAAAGCGACGACGACAGCGACGAAGAAGAAGATACAGGTATTGACCCTGAACTGGCGCTTGAGAAGTTTACTGAACTACGTAACACCTTCCAAAACCGTCAGCTAGCGATCAACGAGCACGGCCCAGATAGTGAACAAGCTAAGCAAACCGGTGAGTTGGTTAAAGAAGTCTTTGCTGAGTTCCGTCTAACGCCTAAGCAGTTTGACTACCTAGTAGAATCGCTACGTACGTCGATGGACCGTGTACGCACCCAAGAGCGCCTAATCATGCGTTCAGTGGTGGAATACGGCAAGATGCCTAAGAAATCATTTATTGCTCTATTTACTGGCAACGAGTCGACTGAAGCTTGGCTAGATGAAGTACTGGCTTCAGATAAGCCATATGCGGACAAGATCCGTCGCAGCGAAGAAGATATCCGTCGCAGCATCCAGAAGCTGAAGATGATCGAAGAAGAGACTTCTTTGACCGTTCAAAGCATCAAGGACATCAGCCGTCGTATGTCTATCGGCGAAGCAAAAGCACGCCGCGCGAAGAAAGAGATGGTAGAAGCGAACTTGCGTCTGGTTATCTCGATTGCGAAGAAGTACACCAACCGTGGTCTGCAGTTCTTGGATCTGATCCAAGAAGGTAACATCGGTCTGATGAAAGCGGTAGACAAGTTTGAATACCGTCGCGGTTACAAGTTCTCGACTTACGCAACGTGGTGGATCCGTCAGGCGATCACTCGCTCGATTGCTGACCAAGCGCGTACTATCCGTATCCCGGTACACATGATCGAGACGATCAACAAGCTCAACCGTATCTCGCGCCAGATGCTGCAAGAGATGGGTCGTGAGCCGCTACCAGAAGAGTTGGCAGAGCGCATGCAGATGCCTGAGGATAAGATCCGTAAGGTACTGAAGATCGCTAAAGAGCCAATCTCAATGGAGACGCCAATCGGTGACGATGAAGATTCGCATCTAGGTGATTTCATCGAGGATACCACGCTTGAGCTACCAGTAGACTCTGCGACAGCAACCAGCCTAAAAGGTGCGACCAAAGACGTGCTTGCTGGCCTAACACCGCGTGAAGCAAAAGTACTGCGTATGCGCTTTGGTATCGATATGAACACTGACCACACGCTTGAAGAAGTGGGCAAGCAGTTCGACGTAACGCGTGAGCGTATCCGTCAGATCGAAGCGAAAGCCCTGCGTAAACTACGTCACCCAAGCCGCTCAGAGACCCTGCGTAGCTTCCTTGACGAGTAATCAAGTCGCTGAATAGACACAAAAAGGTGAGCACATGCTCACCTTTTTTATTTCCAGGTCTAAGTGGGTAAAAACTAAACATATTTACTTACTCACCACCTAGACAGCTTCGCGCCCTTCCCCTATAATCAACCACCTATTCGGCCCCTTAGCTCAGTGGTTAGAGCAGTCGACTCATAATCGATTGGTCCGCAGTTCAAGTCTGCGAGGGGCCACCAGATTCCAGAAAGCCTGATGAGGAGACTCGTCAGGCTTTTTTCGTATTAGCCTGTCTATCTCCGTTCTCTCATTGTGTCCAGTCATCTATCCAGCTAAATGACTATACCAAGTCGCTACACAAGCATATTCCCAACCTCAAATCGATATCGACCAACAGTAGCCTTACTCGCGTGTCTCTGGGCTAATTTAGCGAGTTAATGTCGTTTAACACCGCGATAGGACTACAGTACGAAGGCCGATAAAAGGAGCTTAATGAGGGAATGGTCACCCATGATCCAAAAGCGAATTAAGCTGCTCACTTCAGTAAGAACTACCTCAGAGCCACTCTTGGAGCCAGCATCCCGTTCCCCCTTTATCCTTATTTCCAACTCAGATTAATCACGCCCTGTTGGTTCGTAGTGTGCTTACAATTATTTTACCCTTCTTGTGGATTTTTATTTATTTTACAGGTGCATAGGTCGTTATTTGAATTAATACCTCACTTGGGTATAGGACGTTAAGGCGCTCACTCTGATTTGCTGTGACTGTCCGTCCGGTAATGTTGTGAATTATTTTTTCAATCGCGTATAAGGTGCAAGGTAGAATTTTGAGTATAAAAATGAGGTCCAGATGGCGTGGGTTACTCCCTGTTTACTCGCTGCTTTTTTTCTTTTTTAGCCACATAGGCTTACTTTATGCTGACGAGGAGCACTGGTTGCCCCCTTCGGCCTATTTTGTTGGTCAGGGGCCGGTTGTTCCGGCAAATTCCGAGCGAGCGCTGCCTATTACAACGACGAATGTAGAGCAGGTTGATCTCGAGTTGTTGCGTCCATCTACGCCACAAAAGCTATTGCGTGATTACTATTTGCCTAGCCGTTTATCGGGCTACACGTTAGATCGGTTGCGCCGAGAGTTTGAGAGCGTGTTTATTGAGCGGTATACCGTTAATGGCTATCAGCAGAACCAATCTGTTGCATCTCGTTTGGCGCTGTCCGCTGATCTCGAGCCAGGTTGGTATATTGCCGTTATGAAGCCAGCAGGGTCATTTAGTAACAGCGAGCTGCAAATCCGCTATGTGCTGATCACTGACTTGGGGGTACAAGCTCGCCTGTATCCTGACTCCCTAGCGGTTATTGTTTCTTCTCTGTCTGATGGACTCGCGGTGAAAACTGGCCGCGTCAGGGTGTATGACAAAGATGAGTTAGTCGCCGAAGAAAAGCTTGATGAGCAAGGCACGGCGACACTTCCGGTCAATGTTGGCCGACAGCATAGTATCGTGGTTGATTCGGGACAACAAACCACCTTGCTGCCATTGCAAGAGATCCCTCTTGATTTATCGGAGTTCACCGTAGGTGGAGCGAATTACCAATCTCAACAGGCGTATATATACAGTAATCGCGATCTCTTGAGACCGGGTGATGCCTTACCGTTAAATATTTTGTTGCGTGATGCTGATGGTCGTTTGTTGCCTGAGCAGCCTGTTCACTTGACCTTACGCCGTCCTGATAATCAAGTTGCTCACACTGAAGAGCTCACTGCATTAGCGGCTGGCTTTTACTCAACTGAGCTTGATATCGTGGATAGTGCTCCGGTTGGTCGTTGGCAGGCGGAGGTTCGTACCGACCCAACCGGACAGCCACTTAATCGGTTTAGTTTTCAAGTTGAGGAGTTTATTCCGGAGCGAATGGATCTGATCTTGACCTCTCAGCGCGAGACCATTTTGGCTCACGAAGAGCTGGAACTGTCGTTAAGCGGACGGTATCTCTTTGGCTCCCCAGCGGATGGTAATCGCGTGACCAGTAGGGTTAGTTATCAGCCAATACGCCATCTTAGCGGCCCCTATCAGCAGTTCCATCTAGGACAAGAATTTAGCTTGTACCCTAGTTACTTACGCTTAGATGATATTGAGTTAGACAGCAAGGGGGAAGGTACAATCATGATCCCTGCGCCGGAGGAAGCGTTATTAAGTCCAGTTCGAGGCTCAGTCAGTGTCGATTTGCAAGAATCTGGTGGTCCTTCTGTGCAGCGTCAGGCATCGTTTACCGTGGTTGCGGATGCACCGATGCCAGCGATTCGCCCTCAAACCGGTAGTTTTAGATATAAACAACCTGGTGAGTTTGATATCGCACTGCTTAGCCCTGATGGGCAAGAGTTGCGTAGCGCAGAGCTGGAAGTTGTTCTAGAGCGTAACCGTGGTCCGTATTATTGGAGCTACGAGGAAGGCGCTGGATGGCAGCGTCATCATCAGCCTGAATGGGAGTCGGTTGAAGAACGTAAGGTGGTTGTCAGTGATGATATTGCGCAACAAACCTTCGGTCTAAATTGGGGAAATTATCGCCTAACCGTCACCGAGCCAGAGAGCGGCGCAGTTACCCAGTTTAGTTTCTATGCAGGTTGGTCTGAGAGTACCTCTCAGATAGCCGCTAAGCCGGATCACCTTGATATTTCATTCGACAGCTCAGCCTATGCCAATGGCTCAACGGTTGAGGCGACGTTCAATGCGCCAATTTCTGGAAACTTGCTGGTGAGCGTTGAAGGGAGTGAGCTGCTTTGGAGTGAGCGCATCCAAGTTGAAAAGGGTACCAACCTTGTATCCATTCCGGTATCAGAGCAGTGGCTGCGACACGACCTCTATGTGACCGGCTTGCTGACAGGTAATGGTAAGTCAGCGATACCTCTGCGTTACCTTGGCATCGAACACCTCAAATTGGACCGCAGTGAGCGCACGCTCGAGGTTAACGCTGAACTGCCAGAAAAGCTTGAGCCAATGACCACGGTGCGCATTCCGGTGCAAATTGAACCTGGCCAGGAAGGGCGTTATTGGGCGACCATGTCAATTGTAGACAAAGGTATTCTTAATATCAGTCGCTACCGAGCACAGAATCCAGCCCAATTTATGTTTGGCAGAAAGCGTTACAGCACTGACATTGTTGACCTGTATTCGCGTCTGTATCAAAACCGACCTGACCCGTTTGCAACACCACGCTTTGGTAGTGATGCCGCAACCAGTGATGAGCTATTGGAGACCCCTGATCTCGTTGATGTCAAAACCGTTATTTTGATGAGTGAACTTGTCGAGTTTGATAGCGAAGGCAAGGCTTACTTTGAGTTTGACATTCCAGATTACAATGGTGAAGTTGAGGTCGTTGTGACCGCGTTTGGTGAGCAAGAGTTTGGGCATGTCGCGCGTGATTTAGTTGTTGCTGCGCCATTAGTGGCTGAGCTCGCGGTACCTCGCTTTATCGTGCCGGGTGACAGAAGCGCGGTGACGATTGATCTGCACAACCTCAGTGGCTCTGAGCAAACACTGCATGTTGAGCTGGACACTGGCGCGAGCATCGCTCTGATTGATGAGCAACCGGGTGAAGTGGTCCTCGCCGATGGCGATTTCCGCTCAATACTGATGCGCTTTAATGTTGAACAACAGCACCTGCTTAATCAAACAGAGTTTACCTTGCGAGCGACCGGCGATGAGCTTGGCGTTGAGCGCAGTTGGCGAGTGCCTATTCGCCCTGCTGTTCCTCGTGAGACCTTGCATCAAAAAGCCGTGTTGCCTTCAGGTGGAGAACTAAAACTCACTGTGGGTGACTGGGGTGATTTGACCCCATTGCTTGGGGGTGGAACGGTTCGTTTCAGCCATACACCTCAACTGAACATCGACCACCATTTACAATCTCTGCAGATTTACCCTTATTTGTGCGCAGAGCAGACGACCAGTAAAGCGATGCCTTATGTGTTCGATTCCATCTCGGTGCAGGAGCTACAAAGTGCACTGATTGATGAGGAAGCACAAAAGACTCAACTCAAAAATGCGGTCGATCATCTCGCCTCAATGCAGCGCTCAACGGGTGGTTTTAGCATGTGGGCTGGAAATAGCTGGTCTGAAGCGGGGGATGAAAACCCTTGGGCTTCAGTGTACGTCACAGACTTCTTACTGCTTACCCAACAGCGTTACCCAGGTCTAGTGCCTGAGACTATGTTAGCGAATGCGAAAAAGCGTGTGCAGGCCTATGTAAAACAAAACAGTACACTGCACCGCCTAATACCAAGTAAGGAACAGCGTCAAGTCATTGGCGCGTATGCAGCCTATGTGATGGCGCGTGAAGGAGAGATTAACTGGGGAGATATTCGCAGCTTTGAGCAGCGGTATGCGCCCTCAGTGTTTCGAACTCAATGGCCATCGCGCTTGAGTTATGTGCAACTTAATGCGGCCTTCGCAATGGCAGGGGATCCAGAGCGCGTCGAGGCGATGTTACGCCGCTTATCATCAACTCGTCGTGTAAACGGCTATATTGGTGATTACGGCAGTGAGTTGCGTGATGATGCGTTGGTGTATGCCATATTAGACCAACTAGAACGGCGAGGGTTGATAGACAGTGATCGAGTCGCAGAAACTAAGGTCAAATTGTTTAATCAAACACTTGCTCGAACTAACCAAAAGCGTTGGCTAAGTACGCAAGAAAATAACGCTCTGGTTCTCGCTGGGGGTATTGCCGCCGATCTTAATCGTGCACCATTAACCATAGAGGTTAACGGAGAAAGCCAGACTCATGATGGAGCGGGCTCAGTGGTTGCAAAGCCGGGACTGGTCCTGTCGAACACGACTGATAAGCCTGTTTATATTGAGAGTTTCTTACAGGGCTACTCGAAGAATACGCAAATGGCTCAAAGCAGCATCGATTTCCAGCATGTTAAGCGCACATTGTTTACCGAAGAGGGAGCTTTGTATCAGGGGAGTAAGCCAATACTGCCCGGTGACCGCATTGTGGCACTTATTGAGCTCTCACTTGAAGAAGAAGTGCCTGATGGCATGCTAGTGGACTTGATCCCAGCGGGATTTGTGCTTGAGAACCCAGCTCTAGGTGGGGGAGTCAATCCAGAGGCTTTTGTGGTTCAGGGTGACGATGCGGCCTCGGAGCCGACAAAGCTAGCCGACCTTGTTAACGGTAAACCTCTGTATAGCGAGTTTCGTGATGATCGTTTTGTCGTCGCGGATCATTTCGCAAGTGAGGGCTCTGGGGTGGCATACAGTTATACCTTAAGAGCTGAAGTGCCGGGTGAGTACCAGCTTCCACCACTGTTTATTGAGGACATGTACAGCCCAGAGCGTCGGATCATTCAGCCAGGCAGCATTGAAACCTTGGTTATTGGCGACACTGTGGACTAGAACCGGTAGCGATGAAATTTAAGTGTTTAGTGGTCAGCATTCTGATGCTGACCACTCTTTTTTGGGGGTTGGATAAGCTCTTCCCATTGCCACTGCCGGATAATCAAATGCTGGCACAGGTTGTTGTTGATCGCAAAGGGGAGACTTTACGCAGCTTTGCAGATGACAAGGGAATTCACCGTCACATTATTACCCTTGATGAAGTACCAGATATCTATATCGAGGCGTTGTTAGCGTATGAGGATCGCTGGTTTTATTATCATCCAGGAGTCAATCCGTTGGCTGCTGTGCGTGCAATGGGACAGGTGATCCGCCATCAACGAGTCATCTCTGGCGCTTCAACATTAACGATGCAGGTTGCTAGGATCCTGTCGCCCCACCGCCGCAGTTGGCGGGGTAAGTTGCAACAGGTGTTTCGAGCTTTGCAACTCGAGTGGCACTACAGCAAAAACGAGATCCTAACCTTTTATATCAACTATGCGCCGTTTGGTGGCAACATTGAAGGGATTGAGGCCGCAGCACGGCTGTATTTCAATAAATCGGTTGCTGATATTAACCTGAATGAAGCCCATCTATTGGTTGTCCTTCCGCAGCGTCCATCGTTTTACCGCCCAGACCGTTTTCCCGAGCGCGCACAAGCAGCACGCAATAAGGTGACTCAGCGTATGGTACAGCAGGGCAAACTCGATAAAGATCTTGCAACGCGCTATCAACTTGATCCAGTTAAAGCTGGGCGTTATCGGGTTGCAACAATGGCACCATTGCTGGCAAGGCGACTGCGAAGCTCGCACCCAGATCTAGCCGTTATTCATACAACCATCGATGGACAGCTCCAGGGTCAATTAGAGCAGCTAGTACAACGAGTGAGGTACCATACACCAGAGAAAACCTCGGTTGCGGCGTTGATCGTCGATAACTCGACCAGCGAGGTATTGGCTTATAAGGGATCACTTGATTTTTATAACGATAATCGTTTTGGTCACGTTGATATGGTCACAGCGGTTCGTTCACCAGGCTCGACTCTAAAGCCTTTTATCTATGGACTTGGACTTGATAAAGGACTTATTCACTCTGAAAGTATGCTTGCCGATATTCCAACGGATTTTTTTGGGTATCGACCACGTAATCTCGATGGTCACTTTCGCGGAGCAACGAGTGTGAGTACCGCATTGCGCATGTCACTCAATATTCCACCGATTCAGGTATTGCAGCATTTAACGCCGAAAGAATTTGATGAAGTTTTGCGCTCCACTGGTATTGAACTTCAGCATGATAAATCAAATCTCTCTGTAGGGCTTGGTGGAACCGGAACCAACTTACAGTCATTGGTGATGCTATTTCGTGCTCTGACAGTGGATGGAATGGTCGAGCCTCTTCGCTTCGGTGTTGATTCAGCGTCAGTGCAGGCTACCCCGCTGCTCAGCAAGGAGGCTAGTTGGATAACCCATACGATGCTGGCGAGCATTCCCCCTTATGATCGCCCCGCGAACAAGCTCCGCCGTCAGATCGGATGGAAAACCGGAACCAGCTACGGTTATCGTGACATGTGGGCCGTTGGCTCTAGCCCCGCCTATACCGTCGGAGTATGGGTGGGTAGACCAGATGGCAGCCCTATGGTAGGACACTTAGGTGCGACATTGGCAGGTCCGGTGATGTTTGACCTATTTGATTTGCTGCCCGCAGAGCACAAGCCTTTGCCAAAACCAGATGATGTTGAAATCGTCGAAGTATGTTGGCCAGGGGGAATGGCAAAGCAATTTACGCCATTAGAGAAATGTCAGCAGTTACGACAAGCGATGACGATAGAGGGGCGAACCCCTCCGACATTAGAGTTGCTAACAGGTCAAGTAAAAAACCATCAAATGCCCTCTTCGTTACATACATGGATGAAAAACAAGTATCAGGGAATGCCACAGGCACAACAGCATGGTCATCCAGTGCAAATCAGCAACCTGCGTTCGGGGCAGCATTTTTTTCGACAACAACTTAATCGACTCTCGCTCAAAAGCAATTATCCGTTTGAGGAAGTTCGTTGGTATATAAATGGTAAGTTGACCACCGAGCCAGTTTTACAGTTTGAAAAGCTTCCTGATGAAGTCAATATTTCGGCTTGTAATCGCTTTAGCTGTGATGAGGTATCAATTACCCTGCACTAAAAATGCAGGGGTAAGTGATTATACTTGGCCCACTTGGGAATGAGTTGTATTCATGGAGACGTGGCCCAATTTGGGTTTCAACCTGGCATGGACTTTGGGACAGGATTTATAGCTTTTGGTCACCCATGATCTAATTGGTGTTAAGCGAGCAATCGCAAAAGACTGGATTTGAGCTGTGAGTCAAAGACTCGGGCTTTGAATAACCTCAAATAGCATCCACTGAGAGCTGTCGTCGATTTATTCTAAATAACAGGTCTATACTCTCGATTGGGATCGACGAGATCTCTTACTCGCCGCTTTAGCTGCAAACCAAGCCAGTATCGCTCAAACTGCATCTAGAGGTTATCTGGATACAAACTTGGCTATGTTTGTCGAAGCATAAAACGAGGCAACTGTAACGACTAGAACATTTGTTAGATCTCTTTAAACCTATCTAGCGCTACAACAAAAAAAAACTTACCACACTTAAATTGTTAATTTTATAAGAAGCTTAAGGACGCAATAATTATGAAACTAAGGAAAACCACCCTGATTGCTCTGCCCATGTTTCTAATAGGCTGCGCACATTTTGATGATGTGAGACCAGGTATTGATGGACAACACTATGTCACTGTGTCCGCTAAATCACAGACTGATGCAACTCGAGAAGCCCTCGCTCAAACTCGTCATTACTGTGAACAGTTTTCTAAAGCTCCTGCAATCGTAGAGGAGACGAACAGATTTGAGGCATCGATTTCTCAAGAGCAGTATGAAAGTCGAAAACAGATCGCGAAGGCTGCGCAAGCGGGAGGCACAGCTCTATGGGTGTTCAGTGATGATAAGACCGCTGAAAAAGCAGGCGCAACAACATCAGCGTTAGGTGCTGCTTATCATTCCAGTATGGAAGATGCTTATATCGCGCACATTGTTTTTGAGTGTCGATAGCTGATTCGCTCTTACGACTCTAACACTCAGTCACCCCGACTTGCGCAGATTTATCTAAGCTGGGGAATTTTTGACACTTTACCCTAGGTGAGCTCAAAAACCTCAGAGCCTCCCTTCTCCTAACAAGTCGCGGGCTGATAAAAAGCAAAAGGATCATTATAACTCAACAGGCCATCTACCAAGGTTTCAGACCTGAAAAACCAAAACCAAGATTACGCTGAAATCCACCTGCTTATTGTTTAACCAATTTTGAGCGTTGAGATATCATTTCATTTAACCTACACGCCTGAATAACTCATCGACCATTACTTTAACGTCTACACTGTATCGTTTTCGAGCAAACTAAGTGACAGGATAAGAACTTAATTCGATGGTATTGAGCTATCTACTCCAGCACTAATTAATAGTTTTTAATTTTGAGCATCGCGACAACTGCTAGGGTAAGGCACTGAAAATTTGGGAAAGTTATCTATTTTAAAAATGAGCGCAACTAAAAGAGTTACACGGTGTGCAACAGCGGACATAACACTTATACATTGGCAACAGATTATTGTCACTTTCAACTTACATTCCGTTACCATTATGAAATATTTGTAAACCACATATACATCATTGTTGATTGATATCCCATAAATTGGTAAACGGCAAGTCGCTTAGTATAAATTCGTATATGATACTGGCACGCAATTGAGTGCGGGATTAATAGTTTATCCAATCGTGGCATTTTCTTGGTTAGGAAAGGCCAAAGTAATACAGTTAAACGGAGTTGTTAACTATGAATGTAAAAATGAAACTTGTGTTAGCGAGTGTGGCTTTGGCGTTAGTCGGTTGCTCATCCTCCGTGGCACTGAAAGATGGACAGACGTGGGAAGACTATGGCTATGAGGCTGCGATGCGCGGTGCCAAAGTCCTTGAAGCGTCAAAGTTTGAAGGCAATGCCTTCGCCGAGTATCACAAAGGCTACAAAAAAGGGCTTGGTGAGTTCTGTAGCCAAGACGGTGAAAAAGTTGCCCTATCTGGCGGTTACTACGCGGGTACCTGTGACGAAATTAACCCTAACTTTACTAAAGCATACAAAGCTGGTGTGGCTAAAGCTGAGGCCATGCTGGCAAACAAAGACTAAGTGTCCATTTTGTTTAAATGCTAGCTAGATAGATTACAAGCAAAGTCGTTAAATGGCCTGAGAAGACAAAGACTTCTCAGGCCATTCTTTTTTGTCGAGCGGCTCCGACTAGGCGTACTGCCCTACCAACGCATTCCATCGCGCTCTCTGCTCGAAGAAACGGCGTTTCATCTGTTCGCATTCGAGCTTGGCTACCGATAGCTCATACTTTCTCGATAACTTATTCTTTTTACTCTCCAGCAGGCGCTTTTGCAGGTCGTAATAGTCACCCATCTTGGCAATCAACTGCTCGTACTCAGCCTGCAGGTGAGTCATTAAGTACTGACAGTTTGGACGCTGCGCTAAGTGATCTTTGGCTTTGCTTAGCTTAGCGAGCGCTCTTGCTTTCTCAATGCGAAAATTTGGCGTGATACGCAGATTGCTTGCTAGGCCACAACCTGCCAAACCAGCGATCAGCCATTTGGTTGGGTCGTACTGCCACCAGCGCACGCCATTGCGGTAGTCGCCCTCAAAGATATGGTGAAAATTATGATACCCCTCACCAAAGGTAAACACCGCCAGCACACCATTGTCACGAGCAGTGTTCTTGGTGGTGTATGGCTGAGAGCCCCAAATATGTGCCAGCGAGTTAATAAAGAAGGTCGAGTGATGGCTGAGCACCAACCGAACAACACCTACTACTAACAGCATTCCGAGTAGATCACCATAAATAACCCCGAGAAGTAGCGGGATACCGAAATTGGTTGCTAATGCGAGGGGGATATAGTGGCGGTGCTGCCACATCACAACGCGGTCTTTTTGCAGGTCGCGACAATTAGCATAATCATCATAGCAAGCGTGGTTGTAGTGTCTTAGCATCCAGCCGATATGTGAATACCAGAAACCGCGTTTGGCACTGTATGGATCTCTCTGATTATCATCGACAAACTTATGATGTGGGCGATGATCTGAAGACCAATGCAGGGCACTGTTTTGTAATGCAAATGCCCCGCCAAGAGCAAACAGGACGCGGATCCACTCTTTAGTTTGATAGGCCTTGTGCGACCACAAACGATGATAACCCGCCGTGATCGATAAATTACACAAGCTGAATGTGATCAAAAACCACACTAAGTGATACCACTCAAAGCCAACCTGCCAGGCGTACCAAGGCACACCGATCAGCGCGACTAATGCCGTTAACGCAAAAATCATCACATTAAGCCAGATCAGAGGCGGTTTCTCCTCGATCGTTTTTGCATCCTGTTTCATTTCCCTATTTACCGTTTCAGTGAACAACTGTAAGCTAGAATATCAGCGTACAATTGTAAGCTCAATGACTTTTGATCAGTTTTTGCTGCTTGGCGGAAATTCATACTTCGATCATGGGTTGTTCATATTTTCGCCGCTAAAATGTCATTTTGCTCTTCTATGTTGGTGTGTCAGGATTGACGCTTAGGGATATAAAAATGGAAACGAGTCCATTTCGCTTACCAAGAAAAACCCCATTCGGCATTGGTGAAAACATGGCTGAGTGGGCAACCGGACTAAACCGTCTCGACCGACTTTATGCTCAGCGCCCCGCCGGTTGCGGAGCGAAAGAGTTTTTACGCTTCACGCTAGAGGCTCTTGGTATCGACTATCAGCTCGAGAGTGGTGAAATGAGCTCAGTGCCAACCACGGGTGCGACCATAGTGATTGCCAATCATCCATTGGGCGGTATTGAAGGCGTGATTCTTGCCGAGCTGCTGCTGATGGTAAGACCGGATGTAAAGATTCTAGCCAATCAGTATCTTAAATTGGTACCTGAGCTGAGTGAGCTGTTTATCGGCGTGGATGTGCTTGAGCAAGATCGCAGTAAAAGCGCCAATGTCCATGCCCTGCGTCAGGCTAATCAACACCTTGCCCAAGATGGACTGCTATTGGTTTTTCCTGCTGGTGAGGTCTCGCACCCAACTGCGCGCGATCTGACCTTTGTCGAAGACAAGGCATGGCATCGCTCCGTCGCCTCACTGATCAAGCGCCATAAAGCCACAACCGTGCCCTTCTTTATCCACGGCCATAACTCGAAACCCTTTTATATGGCGGGTAAAATCCACCCGATGCTGCGCACCCTTATGCTCGGTAGAGAGCTACTGAACAAGCAAAGTGCACCAATCTCACTGACTGTAGGTGAGCCGATCAAGTTCAAAGAGATCCACTCGCTCACCGACCAACAAGCGGTGCACTATTTGCGCCTAAACACTTACTTACTCCGCCATCGCGCCCAACATGCGCAGCCCAAAATAGATAATAACCAGTCGATGGCTACAGTGGCTCCCGCCAAGCCTGTTGGCCTGTTATTGGCTGAGATCGCTGCTTTGCCTGCGCAGGCAAAACTGCTTGAAAGTGGGCAGTTTGAGGTTTACTGCACAGAGCAACAGGCCATCCCCCACCTAATGCATGAAATTGGTCGCTTGCGTGAAATCAACTTTCGAGCGGTGGGTGAGGGCACAGGAAAAGCTCTCGATATCGACCAGTTTGACCAGTACTACCGCCACTTGTTTGTCTGGGACAATCAACAGCAACAATTGGTTGGCGCTTATCGATTAGGATTAGTCGATGAGATCCTTGCCAGTCATGGCATTGATGGTCTGTATTCTCGTACCTTGTTTGACTACCAAGAGCAATTTGTCGAGCGTATGAGACAGGGTAATGCGATAGAAATGGGGCGCTCAGTTATCGCCAAACAGTACCAAAAGAGCATGAGTTCCCTGCTCCTGCTGTGGAAAGGGATTGCGACCTTTGTCGCGCGCAACCCACATTACACCCACTTGTTTGGACCGGTGAGTATCAGTGATGAATATAATGATACGGCCAAACAACTCCTGACAGAAACACTGGCTCTGCACCATTACGATCAAGAGTCTGCTTGTTTAGTGAAGCCGCTTAATCCTTTAGTCACAGAGCGTTGCTCTTGGCAGAGTGAACTGCTTGCCTCTCTGGTTGACTTACAACTGCTCTCGCGGGTGATTGCGCGTGTCGATGCCGGCAAAGGGGTGCCTGTGCTCCTCAGGCAATACCTTGCTCTAAATGGTAAGTTGGTTTGCTTTAATGTTGATCCTGATTTCAATAACGCACTTGATGGCCTGATTGTGGTCGATATGCGCAGCGTGCCAAGCAAGACCCTAGGTCGCTACATGGGTACGCAGGGCGCCGAGCAGTACCTCGATTATCACCAATCTTAACGCCCTACCACACAGCCTTGAGTGCTCTTAAGGCTGTGTCTACTCCTCTCCTTGTCGATAAAGTCACTTTATAATCCCAGTGAAATAACCTTGCATATAGGATCTTTAATCAGTCCAATTCGTGATCAATGATCACAATCCACAGCTTTAATTCGCAAAATGATAGCGACAGCAATAAAGTTAATTTACAATGCAAAATAACTTAACAAGGCAACCTAATACTCACATAGGACATTGACCATGAGACTGATTCCTCTTCAAAACGCAGCACAAGTCGGCAAGTGGGCAGCGCGCCATATTGCGGAAAAGATCAATAAGTTTAACCCGAGCGAAGACAAGCCCTTCGTGCTGGGATTACCCACCGGTGGCACCCCGTTGAGCACCTATAAAGAGTTGATCGAGTTGTACCGCTCAGGCTTTGTCAGCTTTAAGCATGTTGTGACCTTCAATATGGATGAATACGTCGGTATTGACCCGAATCATCCCGAGTCCTATCGCACCTTTATGTACAGCAACTTCTTTGATCACGTTGATATTCAGGAGAAGAACATCAACTTGCTCGATGGCTTAGCCACAGATATCGATGCGCACTGCGCCGCGTATGAAGAGAAGATCAAATCCTATGGCAAGATCAACTTGTTTATGGGGGGAGTAGGTATTGATGGTCATATCGCCTTTAATGAGCCAGGATCCTCTCTGCGCTCGCGCACTCGAATTAAAACCCTGACTGAAGACACCCGAATCGCCAATTCGCGCTTTTTTGACAACGATATTGATCAAGTCCCTAAATACGCACTAACGATTGGTGTGGCGACCTTGCTGGATGCCGAAGAGGTGATGATCCTGTCTTTAGGACACAACAAGGCGCTCGCACTACAGATGGCGATTGAGGGCTCAATTAACCACATGTGGACCGTGACAGCGCTGCAAATGCACCCTAAAGCGATCATTGTTGCCGATGAGCCTGCTCAACAAGAGCTCAAGGTTAAGACGGTGAAATACTTCTCTGAGTTAGAGGCGGAGAATATCAAAGGACTCTAATTACAAAGGGGCGAGGAGCGGGTACGGGCTTTGCCCTACGGGGTTCGAGGAGAACTGCGTGCGGGAAATGTCCGATCTAAAGAATGGAAATCCTCAGTGCTTACTTGCCCTAATTACAAAAACTATTTTGAGTCATTATGAGGTTAGGGGGTTGTCTTGGCTTAGGCCTTGGATTAGGCCTGTGACTACCAGTACGATGGTTGAGCGTACTTTTTGGAAATGGCGCATTAGGTACATTTGTTGTAATTCATCAGAGAGATCATTGAGCGCGGCAGTGGAAAATTCAATCGGCATCGATTGCTTGATGGCTTGGACTCGATTGAGCTCAAACAGAATATTCTCATCGCAAAAATCAACCTGCCCTTGCTGCGCCTTGACCCATTCTTTGAGGGTGACAAAGATTTCGATGTCATCGTAGTTGCCCTTACTCAATATCCCGAGACCGAGCAGCAACTTGGTGCGGATCATGATATCCCCCAGTGGACCGTCTGCAGTCAGCAACGGCTCAACAACAAATTTGACCGAATAGTCATCTTTGTGAAAGACATTCTGCAAAAGAGCGTCAATCATATCTTCTAGGGCATCAAAGGCGCAAAGCAGGCACTCTGCAGCGTTATTGGACTCGGCGAGCGCCTCTAGGAGCTCAGTTTCATGGCGACTGTGTACAGGCATAGCGACTTCATAACAACGAGTGCCACCGTAGTGGCACTTGGTAAATCAATTAATTAAGCGCGTGATACGCATTTTCAGCTAGTTTAACAACTTCATCGCTAACATTCAGCCCTGAATAATGGGCTAACGTCTCAGCAAAGCCTTTCTCGGCGAACATGGCTTGAAGTTCGACCGCCTGGGGATCATCATCGTTCTTGTAGTGGAAGGCAGCTGCGATGCCTTTGATTAGATGAGTATTGGGCAATCCGTACTCGATAGTGCCGTTGAGCGGCTTAATGAGACGATCTTGCGGGCTGAGCTTGCGAATCGGCTGGCGCCCAACTCTGTCCACCTCATCACGCAGATAAGGATTGGCAAAACGGCCTAAGATTTTTTCGATGTAGGCCGCATGTGCTTGCGGATCAAAGCTATAGCGCTGGATCAAAACCGCCCCACTCTCTTGCATCGCGGCCGTCACATCACTGCGGATCGCCGGATCCTCAATTGATTCCTTAATCGTTTCATATCCTGCCAGTACCCCTAGATAGGCAGTGATCAGGTGCCCTGTATTCAAGGTAAACAACTTACGCTCGACAAACGCCATTAAGTTGTCGGTGCACTCCATGCCGGGAATAGTCGGGATTGGGCCCTTAAACTGGCTTTGATCGACAATCCACTCGCTGAAGGTCTCAACAGTGACAGCTAGGGGATCCGTTTCGCCTGCCTCTGGCGGTGGCACAATGCGATCGACCGCCGAGTCAACAAAGCCGACATGCTCATCAGCAAAAGCCTGCACCTGCGGTGACAGCAGCTGATAAACACTCTCTTTAAGTTGGCTGGTCCCACGCACCATATTCTCTGCCGCAATAATATTGAGAGGCGCCGTGTGGGCTCGGCTAGCACGCTTCTCGATGCCTGCTGCTATCGATTTCGCGATGATCTTCAGCACTGTCGGTCCGACGGCGGTCGTCACCAAGTCAAACTCTGCGATGCAATCTTCCACCGCGGATGTGGCTGAATTGATGGCGGTCACCTTAGTGACTGTCTCAACCACGCACTCTTCGCCAACCACCTTCACTGGATACTGATTACGGCGTTGTAGCTCGTTGACCACGGTGTCATTCACATCAGCAAATGTCACGCTAATGCCAGCATCGGAGAGCAACTTGCCAATAAAGCCACGTCCAATGTTCCCGGCGCCAAAATGTAATGCTTTCATAATTTGAACCCTATACCTAATGAATCTCTATAGCGAACGGCTCAACATCCCTCTGAGCGGTAGGCTATACAGACTGGGCTGAAAGGGAGACCAGCGGGGGAAGGCCGGCCTCATTCACTCAGGAGCGAGATGAAATCAGCTATTGAGAATTCGCAACACATCCTCAGGATCTGTGGTGTTTTGCAAACGCTCAACGGCTGCCTCATCATCAAGTGAATTGGTGATCGCCATCAGCACCATATTGTGCTCATCACCTTGTGCGGCGATGCCGATGACCATTTTGGCAACATCATCTTCGTCCTCGCCCCAGCGAATACCCTCTGGGTACTGGCAAAAGACAATACCGGTTTTGAGTACATGCTCTTTGGTTTCAATCGTGCCGTGTGGCACGGCAATCGACTCACCGAGGTAAGTGGACACCATCTCTTCGCGAGCAAACATCCCAGCAACATATTCTGGGTTGACGTAGCCAAGCTTGACTAATTGGTCACCCGCGAACTGGATAGCTTGCTGCTTTTCACTGGCGTGCAATCCAAGGAAGATATTGTCTTTAGTTAAGCTTAGGGTGTTGGACTGAGGTTCACTGCCAGCACTTGGCGCAACCTGTGGCTCAGACGCCCCTGCCTTCTGACTGCCGAGCAGTTTGCTGACTAGATTGTCGTAGATATCGCCATCTAGGAAGTTGCTCAAAGAGATGTGCATTGCACTGCCCGCATGGGTACGAGCGCGGTCAGTGAGATCTTTATGAGTGATCACAAGCTGTGAATCAGCAGGTAAATTGTTGATAGCAAGGTTACTCACCTCGATACCGAGTCCTGCGGCCTCCACTTTTTTACGCAGCAGACTGGCGCCCATCGCACTCGAGCCCATCCCCGCATCACACGCCACATAGATGGATTTCACATCGGCTAAGTTGACCTGTGCGCCAGAAGTCGCCCCCTTAGATGAGGCTTTCATGTCTTGCATTGCGGCAGAAGCTTTTTCCAATGACTCATCGTCTTCTTCGGTTGCCGATGAGGTCTTCATCAGAATCGATGCCACGACAAAACAGACGGCAGCAGAGGCAATCACCGAAAGGATGACTCCGATGTAGGAGCCTTTTGGCGTCATCAGCAGCACCGCAAAAATTGAGCCTGGGGACGCCGGTGAAATCAAACCAGAGTTGAACATCACATTGGTAAACACCCCGGTCATGCCCCCAGCAATCACGGCAATAATCAAGCGTGGATTCATCAAGACATAAGGGAAATAGATCTCGTGGATCCCGCCAAGGAAATGAATAATCGAAGCGCCGGCAGCAGACTGCTTAGCATTACCTTTACCGAATACCATATAGGCAAGCAGCAACCCAAGACCTGGGCCTGGATTAGCTTCAATGAGGAAGAAGATCGAGCGACCCACCTCTTCCGATTGCTGAATGCCTAGCGGAGAGAAAATACCGTGGTTGATCGCGTTATTGAGGAACAAGATCTTCGCTGGCTCAACAAAGATTGACGCCAGTGGCAACAGCCCAGTCTCCACCATGGCGTTAACCCCAGCGGCAAGCAGGTTGGACAACACCTTGACAGCAGGGCCAATCACGACAAAGGCAATAATGGCGCAGATCATGCCGATAATGCCGGCTGAGAAGTTGTTGACCAGCATCTCAAAGCCACTTTTTATCTTGCCTTCAACCGCTTGGTCAAAACGTTTTATTGCCGCACCACCCAGAGGCCCGACGATCATCGCCCCCATGAACATTGGGATATCGGTACCGACAATCACACCCATGGTGGTGATGGCACCAACCACCGCGCCTCGATCCCCGCCAACCATCTTACCGCCGGTGTAGCCAATCAAAAGTGGCAGCAAATACGTGATCATTGGCCCGACTAGGGCAGCTAAAGTCTCGTTGGGCAGCCAACCAGTGGGAATAAATAGAGCGGTGATAAAACCCCAAGCAATGAATGCGCCGATATTGGGCATAACCATGTTGGAGAGGAATCGACCAAAGTTTTGCACTTTGATCTTTGCATCAGGTGATAGCATACAGGTGCCTCAGTTTTTTGTTATTGGGCGACAATAAGGTCGCAGTAATCTTGTGTATATTTTGAATAAAATGTAACACAAGATTTCAAAAACACCTTAATGACGGCAATTTTGTGATCAACCAGATACTAAAAAACCACCATCAATAATCACTAACGATCATCGATCACACTTTTTACTTGTTTATAAATTACACACCGCGATAGTTACGAATAATTCTCACTTAAGTGTGATTTCGATCACCTTCTGCAACTCAATCACCCATCAATAACTAGTGATATTGATCACACTAAGGAAAATTAACTCAGCGACAAACTGGATCTATAGCGAAATTAGACTGGTTTTCAGCCATAAAATTGTCAGTAAATCGCACCAAAGGCCATATTTGGTAATTTTATTACACTATTGGTCTGCCTCAAATTTGATTAATTTGTGTTTTACTTAATCAAAGAAATCGATGAGAAGATGGAGAGATAAGATGATCAAAGCAGTGCTGTTTGATATGGATGGATTGATCTTTGATAGTGAATCACTCTACAAGCGCAGTTGGCAGTTCGCCGCCAGCGAGCAAGGCTTGGTGATCAGTGAAGACCTTTACCAAAACTTTATCGGTGTGCAAGACCCAGAGTGTGAACAAATGCTAGTCGAAGCGTTTGCTGACCAATTTGATCTCCAGCGTTTTATTCAAGTTCGTGATCAGCACTTTCACAACGCGCGAGCTGAAGGGATCCCCTTTAAGCCCGGTTTTGCCGAGCTATTTTCAGCCATTCAATCCAAGCAATTAAAAACCGCCATTGTCACCTCTGCTCCTCGTGCTGATGTTGAGCACAACTTCTCACGAAGTGACTATCTGTCTCAATTTGACCTCGTGATCACCGCAGAAGATGTCAAGCGCGGAAAACCCAACCCTGACTGTTATCAAATGGCGTATCAAAGTTTGGGCCTTAGCGCCCAACAGTGCTTGGTATTGGAAGATTCCAATAATGGCGCTCATGCTGGGTTGGCCGCGAACTGCCAGGTGATCATAATCCCTGACCTGCTCCCTACTCTGCCTGAGTATCAAGATAAAGTCACCTTACTCTCATCGCTAGATCAGGTTATCCCGTATCTCGACAAGCTAGCCTAATCCGCTGGCAGGTCTGATGTTGTCTCTTTACATCCTTTTGGCAGCAATCATTTCAGATACATGTTGAGAAAACTATCCTGGCTTAGACTCAACGCTAGACTTGAGAAAACTCAGATAAAAATGTAATCGTTAACAAAATGTTTACTCCTGAACGATTGGATATCGATAAATGCTGTTGCACTAACGGCTAAAAGCATTTCTACACCACTCACAACCCCCTTCAAACCATTTAAATAACAACATTTTATTAGCCAAAAATTCTTCGAATTCAGTTTCACCAAACACTCGCACTGTTCACGTTTTAATCAATTCGAATATGTAAACGATACCAGTTTTTAACATTAATCACATTTAGTTCAAGTCTTTTGCGTTAACGTCACATAGCTAGTTCATCAAACCAATAACGTTAACTAGGAATGCATAATGAATAAAAAAACACTTCTACTGTCAATGCTTGCTGGCTTCGCTGTATCGGGCATTGCCCAAGCAAAAACCACCCTCGGCTTTACCGTTTATAAGTACGATGACAACTTTATGTCTGTCGTTAGGCAAGCGATTGAATCGGAAGCCTCAACCGACAAAGATGTCCGCCTGCTGATGAATGACTCGCAAAACAACCAGTCGATGCAAAACGACCAAATCGATGTCCTGTTGGCTCGAGGAGTCAAAGCGCTCGCCATCAACCTCGTTGACCCTGCTGCCGCTCCAGTGGTGATCAACAAAGCCAAACTCGATAACGTGCCGATTGTGTTTTACAACAAAGAGCCCAGCCCTGAGGCTTTAGCCAGCTACGACAAAGCCTATTACGTTGGCACCGACTCTAAAGAGTCAGGGATTATCCAAGGCGACTTGATTGCGCAGCATTGGGGGCAAAACCCGGATTGGGACGTCAATGGTGATGGCAAGCTGCAATATGTCTTGCTCAAGGGTGAGCCTGGTCACCCTGATGCTGAAGCGCGCTCAAGCTATGTGATCAAAACCCTCAATGAGCAACACAATATAGAGACCGAAGAGCTGCACCTAGATACCGGCATGTGGGACACCGCGATGGCCAAAGATAAGGTCGATGCGTGGATATCGGGCCCGAACGGCAAAAAGATTGAGGTGGTGATCGCCAATAATGATGCGATGGCAATGGGGGCGATTGAGTCACTCAAAGCCGCTGGTCGCAGTGAGATCCCTGTCTTTGGTGTGGATGCGCTCAGCGAAGCATTAGCTTTGGTACGCTCCGGTGAGATGCAAGGTACCGTACTCAATGATGCCGGCAATCAGGCCAAGGCAACCTTTGAGATCACTCGTAACCTTGCCCAAGGTAAACTGCCAGATGAAGGCACACAGTGGAATATTGTCAACAAGGTTGTCCGTGTTCCTTACGTCGGTGTCGATGCCTCTAATCTCGACTAGTTCCTCAAGGGCAACCCATTCGGGTTGCCCTATTTGCTTATAGAGACACTGCTATGACTGCTGTATTAAAAACCCAAACGCAACCAGAGTGGCTACTCGAAATGACCGGTGTCAGTAAGTCTTTTCCCGGGGTCAAAGCTCTGGACAACGTCACCTTAAAAGTGCGCCCCCACTCTATCCATGCCCTGATGGGGGAAAATGGAGCGGGCAAATCTACCCTGCTCAAGTGCTTATTTGGCATCTACGAGAAGGACGAAGGCTCGATACGATTTTTGGGCCAAGACGTCAACTTCACCTCTTCTAAAGAGGCGCTTGATAATGGTGTGTCTATGGTGCACCAAGAGCTCAACCAAGTCCTACAATGCACGGTGATGGACAATATGTGGTTGGGACGCTACCCCAAAAATGGCCTGTTTGTTGATCATAACAAGATGTATCACGACACCAAGGCGATCTTCCAAGAGCTCGATATCGATATCGATCCGCGCGCAAAAGTCGCCACCCTTTCGGTATCACAAATGCAGATGGTCGAGATCGCCAAGGCGTTCTCTTATGACGCTAAGATTGTGATCATGGATGAGCCCACCTCCTCGCTGACAGAGAAAGAGGTTAATCACCTCTTCACCATCATTCGTAAACTCAAGGACAAAGGCTGTGGCATTGTCTATATCTCACACAAGATGGAAGAGATCTTTGCCCTGTGCGATGAGCTCACGGTGCTGCGCGATGGCCAATGGGTACAAACCTGCCGCTTACAAGGCCTGACCATGGAGCGGATCATTGCCATGATGGTCGGCCGTGAATTGACCCAACGCTTCCCGCAGAAAAACAATACCCCTCAAGAGGTCATTCTCAAAGTCAACAACCTAACGGCCAAAAACCAACCGTCAATCAATGACATCAACTTTGAGCTGCACAAAGGCGAGATTTTAGGCATTGCAGGCCTGGTCGGCGCCAAGCGCACCGATATCGTTGAGACCATCTTTGGTGTGCGAGAGAAGCAGGGCGGGGATATCTATTTGCACGACAAGCTGATGCGCAATAAAGATGCCCATGAAGCGATCCAAAATGGTTTTGCCTTAGTCACAGAAGAGCGCCGCTCGACCGGCATTTACGCCAATCTGGATGTGACCTTTAACTCCCTGGTTGCCAATATCGAGAGCTATCGTCAGAAGTCGGGGTTACTGAGCAACAAAGAGATGAAGGGCGATACCCAGTGGGTGATTGATTCAATGAGCGTCAAAACCCCTAGCCATAAGACTCAAATCGGTTCCCTATCCGGCGGAAACCAGCAAAAGGTCGTCATAGGCCGCTGGCTGCTAACTGAGCCAGAGGTGCTAATGATGGATGAGCCCACCCGAGGCATCGACGTTGGGGCAAAGTTTGAAATCTATCAATTGATCTTGGATCTGGCCAAAAAAGGTAAAGGCATCATCATCATCTCTTCTGAGATGCCAGAATTGCTCGGGATCACCGATCGCATCTTAGTCATGAGTAACGGTCGAGCTGCAGGTACGCTCGTCACCAAAGACACCGATCAAAATGAGATCCTCAATCTCGCCTCAAAGTATTTATAAGGACGCGCAAATGGATATCGCAAAGCTACGCCCACCCAAAGACATAAAAATCGCTGATTATCTCAAAGAAGGCGGCATTTATGCGGTTCTGATCATTCTGTTGGCTATTATCATCATTCAAGAGCCTTCGTTTCTGAGCCTGAGAAATCTAAGTAACATTCTGACTCAATCCTCAGTGCGGATCATTATTGCCCTTGGGGTTGCAGGCCTGATTGTCACCCAAGGCACCGACTTGTCCGCTGGTCGCCAAGTTGGCCTTGCCGCGGTGTTGTCGGCAACCTTGTTGCAGTCGGTCGACAACGTCAATAAGGTGTTCCCTAACCTCGGTGAGATCCCAATTGTCGCCGTGATCATCGCGGTATGCTGCGTCGGTGCTCTAATTGGCCTAATGAACGGTATTGTCGTGGCTTATCTCAAGGTCACGCCGTTTATCGCTACCTTGGGCAGTATGATCATAGTTTATGGGATCAACTCGCTCTACTTCGACTCGGTTGGTGCCTCTCCTGTCGCTGGATTTGATGAGCGATTCTCGACCTTTGCCCAGGGTTTTGTGCAGCTAGGTGACTTTAGGCTGTCCTACATTACCTTCTACGCCATTATTGCTACGGCCTTTGTCTGGGTGCTGTGGAACAAAACCGTGTTTGGCAAAAACATCTTTGCAATCGGGGGTAACCCAGAAGCGGCAAAAGTGTCTGGGGTCAATGTGCCACTGACGCTGCTGAAAATCTACGCGCTATCTGGTGTGTTCTACGCTTTTGGTGGGATGCTTGAAGCCGGACGAATCGGTAGTGCCACCAACAACCTCGGCTTTATGTACGAGCTGGATGCGATTGCGGCTTGTGTCGTCGGCGGGGTGTCTTTTGCTGGCGGTGTGGGCAGTGTCGCTGGGGTGGTCACTGGCGTGCTGATCTTCACCGTGATCAACTATGGCATGACCTATATTGGCGTGAGTCCTTATTGGCAATACATCATCAAAGGCAGCATCATTATCTTCGCCGTGGCACTCGACTCGATGAAATACCAAAAGAAAAAGTAGGGCTATAGCCTGACTTGATTAGATATTGATAAATATCTAATCAAGTTTAAAAGGCGGCCTGCCGTACGGTTTAGCCGCCTATTCTGCAATAAAAACAAATCAGAGCAACACCAAAGTTAGCTGACAAGCACGAGAGTATCTATAGCGAAAAGTATCTTAAGTTTTATATGAAAACATAGCTAATAGAAGTTATTCTTATTGAGCTATTGCCATTACAATCTAATAGTAACAAGATAAATCACCCAATATCCACATTCAATGGCAAAATTAAATTCCTTCAATGACTAAAAAAACAAAGTATTTCACTAATTGTAGCTCATTTAAAAGCCGCTAATCTCTTTGAATATTATACGTTGTCTTAAAGTAGTCCTTTCAGATAGCACTACAACTGATACCAAGAGTAACTTGGCGCTCCACTTTACTTCGATTTAAAGTCCTTGAAAATCATTAGGCCACTTTCGTATCTAATAGGGCCAACTTTAGCCATTGGTCACAAGCGTCAACCCATTTTTCAATAGTTTCTATTGGTAAAACATGCCCTGCCTGCTTGAGCTCAATATATTCAAAAGGATGAGCTACTTTGTCTATAAGCTTGCGAATATAACTTGGTTTAACAATCGTATCCAGTTCCCCTACGACAATGACTGCAGGGATAGATAAAGGTGTGGAGTATGCTCGACAAGGTTGATTGTAAACACTATCAAGGGTCCTTACTGTGTAGTCCCAAACCATTCTCTCATCTTCAAGCGCAAATTTACCCATTGGGTGAGATTCAAACGGCTCGGGTAGATCAATATACATCTTATTGATATCAACGAAAGTGCGAAGGTTGATGGTCAGATTTGGCACCCATCTAGCAACGATCGAAAGATTGCTCCAGCCGATAGAGTGATAAAGATCAGGCGCTATTTCTGATATAAACAATGTGTGACAAACTAAGGCTCTAACCCGACTATCGGCCTCACTCAGCGCCAGTGCTATACGCGAACCAATAGAGCATCCTACCGCAGCAATATCCCCCGCGTAGCGCACCTGGAGATAATCAAGAACAAGTTTTAAATCGCTTATCACTTGTGACAAAACATAGTCACCTCTTACTCCTCCCGAATAGCCGTGTCCCCGCAGGTCCACGCTCAGCACGTTAAAGCCACGAGAGGCAAGCTTAGCTAGTGACTCGGAATAGATTTCGCTGTATGTACCGATGCCAGGTATAAATAGCAAGCACGGTGCAGCTGCACTGTGATGATAAAGCTCAGAATGGATGGGTAAAGTTCCTATTTTCACCACCTCTCTTTGCATCAGGTAAGGGGTGAGACCAAAAGCGCTGTAAATCGCACTCCTCTCGTTTGACCATTCTAAACTTTCTTCGATTTTATTTGTGACGTGCATATTACCTCCATATAAAGCAGTCAAACAGACGCGATAAAATAGCTGACATCACTTTGCATTGGAAGCGTTTACACAATTTTTTTTAATTTAATTAAAAACAATTAACTTTAACAATCATCAATTAAAGTTATAACTTTAACTTGATCAATTTATACAGAACATCATTAAGATAAAAGGGCAAAAATAAATGATGCACGGTTATTTTTATCGTCATTCATACTGAAAATATACAGAACTGGATATTATTTATATAATCACACACATAGCTTATGACGGTCGATGCTCAAGAAAACACAAAATCAACCAAAGTGATTATGTAAGCTTATATTGAATATAATAAAAAAGCAGTGTACTAGGGTACGCTGCTTTTTTTGTAGTATTAATTAGAGACTGTTTGTCTCTAACTCTTAACTTAGAGGCTTAGCCCAGTCGTCTTGACTTATTCAACCGTCACCGCTTTTGCTAGGTTACGCGGTTGGTCAACGTCCGTACCCTTAATCAATGCTACGTGGTAAGACAGCAGCTGCATTGGCACCGTGTAGTAGATAGGCGCAGTGATCTCGTTGACGTGTGGCATGCGGATGATCTTCATGCTCTCGTCCTCTTCAAAGCCTGCGTCTTGGTCAGCAAATACGTACAAGATACCGCCACGAGCGCGGACTTCTTCAACGTTAGACTTAAGCTTCTCAAGTAATTCGTTGCTTGGCGCAATCACAACAACCGGCATATCCGCATCAATCAATGCCAGTGGGCCGTGCTTAAGCTCACCCGCCGCGTACGCTTCTGCGTGGATGTAGGAGATCTCTTTTAGCTTAAGTGACGCCTCCATTGCAATTGGGTAATACTCACCGCGACCTAGGAACAAGGTGTGGTGCTTATCGGCAAAATCAGGGGCTAGCGCCTCAATTTGTGCGTCAAATTCTAGCGCCGCCTCAATTTGGCTTGGCAGCTCATGCAGTGCTTTAACGATTTCTGTCTCACGAGCTTCATCAACGCGACCTTGCAAGCGACCAATTGATACCACCATCATTAGCATTGCTGCTAGCTGGGTAGTAAACGCCTTAGTCGATGCTACGCCAATCTCAGTACCAGCGCGGGTCATAAAGGCAAAGTCTGATTCACGTACCAGCGAAGAGCCTGCCACGTTACAGATCGTCATTGCTGCCATGTAGCCCTTCTCTTTCGCTAGGCGCAGTGCCGCGAGTGTATCTGCCGTTTCACCCGACTGTGAAAGGGTCACAAGTAGGCTGTTTGGACGAGTAACAAACTTGCGGTAGCGGAATTCAGAGGCAATCTCGACGTCACAGCTGACGCCAGCGATATCCTCAAACCAGTAGCGTGCTGCCATGCCTGAGTTGTATGAGGTACCACAAGCCACGATCTGCACGTGCTCGACTTTGCTCAGGATTTCCTCAGCATTGACACCAATCGCGTTGGTGATCACCGCAGAGTCAGACAGGCGTCCTTCCATGGTATTGATCAGCGCTTTTGGCTGCTCAAAGATCTCTTTTTGCATAAAGTGACGGAACTTGCCCTTGTCACCGGCATCGTGCTCTGCATTTGACTCAACGATCTCACGCTCAGCCGGCTTGCCGTTGATATCAAACACGTTAACTTCACGACGCGTGATCTCAGCCACATCACCTTCTTCAAGGTACATAAAGCGGCGAGTAACGCTTAGCAATGCAAGCTGATCTGAGGCGAGGAAGTTTTCACCCACACCAAAGCCAATCACAATTGGGCTGCCCGAGCGAGCGACGACAATGCGAGATGGATCTTTACGATCAACCACAACCGTGCCGTAAGCTCCTTCTAACTGCTTAGCTGTGTTTTGTAGAGCTTCAAGTAGGCTATCGCAAGAGCGACGCTCCCACTCCACCATGTGTGCAATCACCTCAGTATCGGTTTGTGACTCGAACACGTAACCACGTGATTGGAGAAGCTCACGCAACTCTTCATGGTTTTCGATGATGCCGTTGTGCACGACCGCAATATCACCAGACATGTGTGGATGCGCATTGATTTCAGAAGGCTCGCCGTGGGTTGCCCAGCGTGTGTGCGCGATACCCGTGCCGCCAATCACTTTGGCTTCATCGACAGCATCGGCTAGCTCTTGAACCTTACCCAGGCGGCGCACACGGGTTAGATTGCTCTCGCTATCCACCACAGCCACACCCGCAGAGTCATAGCCGCGGTATTCCAAACGGCGTAGACCTTCAACCAAAATTTCAGCGACATCGCGTTGAGCGACAGCTCCTACAATTCCACACATAACGTTACTCCAAGTAGAGAGGTTCTCATCCAATGACTGCCATAGGCTCGCCATATGTGAGAGGGTTAATTATTGAGCGCAAATGACCTTTACGCCTTTGTTTTCGATTGTCTCACGCTGTTGCAAGCTGATATCTGCATCGGTAACCAAGACATCAATTTGCTCCCAGCTGAGCTCTAAATTTGGGATTTTACGACCAATTTTTTCCGACTCGATCATCACGACCACTTCGCGTGAGACCTCAGCCATCACCTTGCTTAGCCCCACCAGCTCGTTAAACGTAGTGGTTCCGCGCTCAAGGTCGATACCATCGGCGCCGATAAATAACTGGTCAAAATCATACGAGCGCAACACCGACTCGGCCACTTGGCCTTGAAACGACTCTGAATGCGGGTCCCAAGTGCCCCCTGTCATTAAGAGTGTAGGCTCGTTTTCTAATTCATTCAGGGCATTAGCGACCATTAATGAGTTGGTCATCACGACTAAGCCACGCTTTGTGCTTAGTTGTTCGATTAACGCGCCTGTGGTACTGCCGCTGTCGACCACGATACGGTTGTGGTCGCGGATCAGGTCTGCTGCACACTTGGCAAGCATAACCTTTCGAGTCGAAACTTTACTACTGAGCGCTTCTGTCACCACTTCTTTTGGCAGTGCAATCGCACCACCGTAACGGCGCAAAAGTTGACCGTTTTTCTCTAGCGAGGCAAGATCCTTGCGAATCGTGACCTCAGAGGTTTCAAAGCGTACTGATAGCTCCTCGACACTGATCTCTCCTTTCTCTTCTACGAGATTGGAAATCGCGTGTCGGCGCATCTGTGTGTTTCGTTTCGACATCAAATTATCAATAGTAAGTTTCACAACGAAAGATAGTGTAGTCGAAACGAAAGGGGCTCGTCTATTTATTTTGAAGTGAAAAATTAAAATTACAGGGCAAAACCTTGTCCTAAGACAAACTCTGATCGTGAATTTGTCGACTTACAGTGGTAGAATCTCGGCCATCAAAAGAAAGTTAATTACAAAATTAGCCGCGATTTTTTGCTCCCAATGACGTGAACTGGGATAAAGGCGAAATAATCTTTCATTTTTTGGAAATGAAACAGTCATAAAATGACTAAAGCACGTGAAAGACTTTCACGACTAGAACGGTAGGTGAGACTTTTGATACTGACCGAGAAGTGCACGCATTTCTCATTTTTTCACCTACACTTCTGGCTAAGAATTTTAATTTCAAATTGTAACAATACTTACCGGAGAGTATTTTCCATGAAAAAGACCAAAATCGTATGTACGATTGGCCCTAAAACTGAATCTGTAGAGAAGCTAACTGAACTAGTAAACGCAGGCATGAACGTAATGCGCCTGAACTTCTCTCACGGTAACTTCGAAGAGCATGCTGTACGTATCGCTAACTACCGTGAAGTTATGGCTAACACTGGTAAACAGCTAGCAATCCTTCTAGACACTAAAGGTCCAGAAATCCGTACTATCAAACTAGAAGACGGCAACGACGTTGATCTAGTAGCAGGTCAAGAATTTACTTTCACTACAGACGCTTCTGTAGTTGGTAACAAAGACATCGTAGCAGTAACTTACGCAGGTTTCGCAGCTGACCTATCTGCAGGTAACACTATCCTAGTAGATGACGGCCTAATCGAAATGGAAGTTATCGCAACTACTGAAACTGAAGTTAAGTGTAAAGTTCTTAACAACGGTGCACTAGGCGAAAACAAAGGTGTTAACCTACCTGGCGTTTCTGTACAGCTTCCAGCTCTTTCTGACAAAGACAAAGCTGACCTTAAATTCGGTTGTGAGCAAGGCGTTGACTTCGTTGCAGCATCTTTCATCCGTAAAGCAGCTGACGTTAAAGAAATCCGTGAGCTTCTAGACGCGAACGGCGGTCAAGACATCCACATCATCTCTAAGATTGAGAACCAAGAAGGTGTAGATAACTTCGACGAGATCCTTGAGCTATCTGACGGCATCATGGTTGCACGTGGTGACCTAGGTGTTGAAATCCCAGCTGAAGAAGTAATCTTCGCTCAGAAGATGATGATCGAGAAGTGTAACCGTGCTCGTAAGATGGTTATCACTGCAACTCAAATGCTTGATTCTATGATCAACAACCCACGTCCAACTCGCGCGGAAGCGGGCGACGTTGCTAACGCAGTAATGGACGGTACTGATGCAGTAATGCTTTCTGGCGAAACTGCTAAAGGTAAGTACCCAGTTGAATCTGTAGCTATCATGGCGCAAATCTGTGCTCGTACTGACGGCGCTCTAAAAGCTGAGCTAGGTTCTCGTCTAGACAGCCCACGTCTACGCATCACTGAAGCAGTATGTAAAGGCGCAGTAGACACAGCTGAGAAGCTAGCTTCTCCACTAATCGTTGTTGCTACTGAAGCTGGTAAGTCTGCACGTTCTGTACGTAAATACTTCCCAACTGCAAACATCATCGCGGTAACGACTAACACTAAGACTGCTGCTCAGCTAGTTCTTACTAAAGGTGTTACTCCAGTTGTTGTTGAGTCTATCGACAGCACTGACGCATTCTACGTAGCTGGTAAAGAGATCGCTCTAGAAACTGGCCTAGGTAAGAAAGGCGACATCGTAGTGATGGTTTCTGGTGCTCTAGTTGCTTCTGGTACAACTAACACTGCATCTGTTCACGTACTATAATTCGCTGAACACTTGCTAAGAAAAAAGAGAGCCTCGGCTCTCTTTTTTGTTTTTCTATCTTCAGTTCGCCTATTTTTTGTTTCAAGTCTACATATACTCTTCGTTACTGAGACATTGAGACACTCGATTACGCCCCAGCGCTTTAGATTCATACAAGGCGATATCTGCCCACTTATAGCTGCGCTGCCTATCCGATGTCATGTCGGTATAGCCAATACTCACCGTGACTTTGAGCTTAGGCTCGTTCGCAACACTCATCAACACCCGCTCCAATAGACTTTGCGCCTCACTGAGTGTGGTATGAGGGAGTATAAGCGCAAACTCTTCCCCACCCACTCGAGCAACAAAATCCGTATCTCGGACACTACGCGTGATCACTTGCGCGACATCTCGAATGGTGCGATCACCCTCGTCGTGGCCTTGTTGGTCATTAATGCGTTTAAAATGATCGATATCGATCAGAGCCAGACAATAGGTCGGAGACTCAGGATAGCGCTCAATCAATGAGGCGACTCTGTCTAGCTCACTCTCAAATTTTCTCCGATTCCAAAGTCCAGTAAGATCATCTCTCTCACTCAATATACGCAATTGATCTTCTAACCTTTTGCGCTGATCGATATCGACAAACGAAAAAATGTAGTAGTTGAGATCTCCCCGGCGCGATAAATCAGCCTGGATGCGACATATCACCGCGACACTTCCCCCATCGCGTTTTGTTAGCACGAGCTCTCCTTCCCATAGGCGGTCACCCGCGAGCTCAGCTTCAATCTTGCTGTACACATCAGACCCTTCAGCGCCAAGCAGAGCGTCGAGCATCGCTCTTCCCTTGGCATGCGCCTCGCCATACCCCGTCAAGCGCGTAAACTCACGGTTAACCAACACAGTGCGCTCATACTCATCGGTGATCATCACAGCTGAGACTCCCTCGAGAGCCGCCATAGCCAGCTTGCTCTCGAGACTTTTTTTCGAAGAGATAAACACCAAGTAGGTGGTTGGCAATAAAATAATCAGTAGCAGCACGACCACAAACATCGCCTCTTGAACGATGGCACTAATATCTTGCTCTGCTCGCTGCGCTAATTGCTCTGGGCTCATATGGATCACTGCATACAATGCGGGCTCACTAACAACACCGACAAATGCATAGATAGACAGAGCTCCATTTTGTATTCGGTAACCAAACTCCGGATTGCTTTGCATCGCCTGCCAAAAGTTTGGGTATTGTGTGGCAAACAAATCCGCTCGCTTATACCTTGATAGGGGATTGACAAACTGACCATCCCCAGAGATCAAATCCGCAACTAGGGTGGGATCAGTTGAAAAGGCCAATCGAGACGAAACTTGTTCAAGGTCGATATCAATGACCAAATAAGCCAGCCGTTGATCACGATACACAAGAGGCATCATGATCTTTAGGGATGGGGACAGTTGTGTCTCACCACCATACTGATAACTGGTCTCTATTCCCCAAGTCGCTAACTGCCCATCGGGGATATTGATCAGGTAATCAAAATACTCCGCTACGTCATTGTGCGCTTGATGACTTCCGGCGTCAGCTTGCTTACTGCCATTTAAGTCATCAATTGCCAGCAGTACTTGCCCCTCGAGGCCAAGTACTTGAATTGAAGAAAACCACTCCTGCTTATCAGCCACATTTAGCCAAAAATTATACAAGACAGTACGACTATCCTCTTCGGGGTAGCTTAGATAATCGTTCAGGGGCTGACTATTGGCTAACAAGCGCGAGGCCGCGATCAACCTCCCACGCAGTAGAGCGAATTCGCTTTTGATATGGTTCAACTGAGTTTGCGACTCAGTGACAGCAAACTCCAGTGTAGCGGCCTTACTGTCTAAATATCGCTGGTAGTAATTAGCAAAGATCACCACCAACAAAGTAATAAAAACTAGAGTGGATAAACCAAGCAGTCGCAGTGGTCTCACCTATAATCTCTCTCTTGCATCGATTGCTGTGCCTCTGCAGGTCCAGATTCATGCGGCACATTATACCCAAGTGACACCGAGATGCAGTCCGATGAGGCATGACTTGGGGACAAGTGCTTAAGCATTAGTCTTACTGCGCCAGTTTAAATATCACGTCGACGCGTTCGTTGATCGCTATCGATTGATCTTGATACGAGTCAGTCTTAACCTGACTGTCCATCGCTTGCGCCCTCATCGGTTGAACTCGAGCGGGTGAGTAGTCAATCCGCCAAACTTGCTCGACCTTTCGATCGAAGCCTGCCGCCAATCGGGCTGCTTTGGCTTTGGCATCCTCAATCGCCAGCTGTAAGGCTCGCTGTTGATGCTGCTCAAACTGCGAGGATTGTAGCGTGATACTATCAACCCGATTAACACCAGCGGTCATTGCTATGTCCATATATTGTTCAAGCTGGCTAATATCATCGACGTGCAGCGTAATACTGCGAGAGGCCTTGTAACCTGCAAGCTCGCGGGGACGATCATTTTTCGCGTAATGGTATTGAGGGGCGATATGCAGGTTTGAGCTCTCGATTTGCTCACGCTTGATGCCCGCGCTTAGCCATAACTCAAGCAGCGAGTTAACGCTCGAGTCTGCAGCAGATTTCACCTCTTTTGCTGTCTTGCCATGCTCTTCTACCCGCAATCTCAGCAAAGCTTGGTCTGGCACCACCTTTACCTCGCCAAATCCACTGGTTTGTATATGGGCAAAATCAAGCTGATTCGCCATTGCCAATCTTACTGGCATCACTGAAATTACAGCCAAGCTCAACCAGCCGATAAAAGAAAAACCTGTCCATCGAAAAGAGTTCATCATCATTACATCAATCCTTTTTCACTTAGTGCTATCAATGCCCTACCCTATTGACCGGAAACTCGACAATTAATTCAACCTAACCGTCAATATCTCTTGGCTATCGTGCACCCATCGATTTACTCTAGGGCCGTGGATACTAACCAACAAGGATGAACTTAAAATGATAACGCTCGGGATAGAGCAAAGTTGCCAACGCCTTTTTAATTGGAATCAAGATCAGCTGATGAAGCACAATATCGCTTATCAACAGTGGCACCATGAACCCATTTTTGACTTTGCCACCGATATTAAAGTCGCCAAGCAGCTTGGCTGGCAAGGGACTCACAGCAAAAGCTTGTTTCTCAAGACCAAGAACTCCAATACGTACGCCGTTTTTGTCACCGACAAAGACTCGCGTATGGATAGCAAGGCGATAAAAAATGTGCTCGGTCAGCGCGTCACAATCTGCAGTGATGAAGAGATGCAGAGCCAGATCGGTTGCTTTCCTGGCGCCGTGTGCCCGTTTGGCCTAGATGCGAGTGTTAGCCTAGTGATCGATAAACGCCTGCTAAGCCATGATGAAGTTTTCTACACCCCAGGTAAGCCGGATATCACCTTTGCACTAAGTGGTAAGGGCTTGGAGCAGTTGCTAGCCACACTGCCCAACCCTGTCCATGTTATCTAAATAGTGAAAGCGAGGTCTTTACGACCTCGCGAGCGCGGGCAGTTAAGCGGGCGCCTTATCCATATGAAGATCCAGTTGTGGGAATGGGATCTCGATACCTGCTACATCGAGTGCTTCTTTGATCGCCTGATGCGACTCAAAGTACACTGGCCAATAGTCCGCTGTTTTACACCATGGACGAACAACAAAATTGACCGAAGAGTCAGCCAACTCAAGAACGCCAATGGTAATGTCAGGGTCTTTGAGGATACGCTCATCTTTCTCAAGCGCTTCTCGGATCACGCTTTTGGTCAACTGCAGGTCGGCGTTATAAGCCACTCCAATCACCATATCGACGCGACGCTTATCATGGCGCGAATAGTTGGTGATGGGCCCATTAATCACACCAGCATTCGGCACCACAACCATCTTGTTATCCGGCGTAGTCAAAACCGTTTGGAAGATCTGAATCGAGGCGACGTTACCGGCCACACCAGCTACCTCTACATAATCACCCGACTTGAACGGTCTGAAGGCAACGATCAACACACCAGCGGCGAAGTTAGATAGCGAGCCTTGTAAAGCAAGACCAATCGCCAAACCGGCGGCACCTATCACAGCAACGACCGATGCGGTCTGGACCCCAATCCGTCCTAATGCCGCAATCAGAACGATCACGAATAGAAGATAACGCACTAGACCATGGACAAACTCGACCACCGCGTTGTCCATATCCTTGCTCTTGAGCAGCTTGGCAACGCTGTTGGCCACTGCCTTAACAATGATGTTACCGATAAACAGGATCAGTAGTGCCGAGATGATATTCACCCCATACTGAATGATCAGGTCACTGTTATTACTAAACCACTTCTCTGCCTCGGCCACCCCGTTGACCAAGGACTCTTCAATATCAATAGATTCGGTTGACATAGTTACCCCTTAAAATCCAATCTATATAGCTTAATGTAGAGCTTATCTGGCATTACAAACCGGTAACCGACAACCTAACTTGATACTGGCGAACACCTTTGGTTTTTGTTGTGGCGAGCGAACGCCACACAATCAACAGTCTCGTTTTCCTCGAGCTAAACTGTTTGCTAACAAGCGTATGCAACTTCTTAAATTAATTCCAGATTTTTGTTAGCAGATAGTTAATTGTTTTAAGGTGGGCATAAAAAAACCTGCTCAATGAGCAGGTTTTTATCAATCAGTGAGCCGCGCTAGGCGGCCCCAAAAGAAAGCCAAGGGCTAACTTATAGTACATCTACTGCGTTTAGGTCAGCGAACGCTTTCTCTAGGCGTGCAACCATTGACGCTTGACCAGCACGTAGCCATACGCGTGGGTCGTAGTACTTCTTGTTTGGCGCGTCGTCACCAGTTGGGTTACCGATTTGGCCTTGTAGGAAGTCACGGTTGTCAGCTTCGTATGCACGAACGCCGTCCCATGTTGCCCACTGTGTATCAGTATCGATGTTCATTTTGATTACACCGTAGCCGATAGACTCTTGGATCTCAGCTTCAGTTGAACCAGAACCACCGTGGAATACGAAGTTCAGTGCGTTAGACGCGATACCGAATTTCTCAGCACAGTGTGCTTGAGAGTCACGTAGGATAGTTGGAGTAAGAACAACGTTACCTGGCTTGTAAACGCCGTGTACGTTACCGAAAGACGCAGCGATAGTGAAGCGGTGTGAAACAGCGCTTAGTTTCTCGTATGCGTAAGCAACGTCTTCTGGAGAAGTGTATAGCTCAGACTGATCCATATCAGTGTTGTCTACGCCGTCTTCTTCACCACCAGTACAACCTAGTTCGATCTCGATAGTCATACCCATCTTCGCCATGCGCTCTAGGTATTTAGCACAAGTTTCGATGTTCTCTTCTAGCGACTCTTCAGAAAGGTCTAGCATGTGAGAAGAGAATAGTGGCTTACCAGTTTGAGCGAAGAACTCTTCACCCGCGTCTAGTAGACCGTCAATCCAAGGTAGAAGTTTCTTAGCTGCGTGGTCAGTGTGTAGGATCACTGGTACGCCGTAAGACTCAGCAACTGCGTGTACGTATTTCGCACCAGCAACTGCGCCAAGAACCTGCGCTTCTTGACCTTCAAGCTTAAGGCCTTTACCTGCGAAGAACGCTGCGCCGCCGTTAGAGAACTGAACTACAACAGGTGCTTTAACTTTAGCTGCTGCTTCAAGAACTGCGTTTACAGAGTCAGTACCTACAACGTTTACCGCTGGAAGAGCAAAGTTGTTCTCTTTTGCTACTTCAAATACTTTTTGTACGTCATCACCAGCGATAACACCAGGCTTTACGAAATCAAAGATCTTAGACATGGATCCAATCCTATTTATATCTGTCGTTTAAATAATAACTGTTACGTTTAAACTTTTGCTTCTGCTTACCTGCAGTGATCAAAATTTAGCAAATTTTGTCGCCGCCTGCAGAAAATAGAAAAGCGGGAAACTTTCGTCCCCCGCTTTACAAAATTACTTAGCGCGTGCTTCTAGCATTTCAACCGCTGGAAGTACTTTACCTTCTACAAACTCAAGGAAAGCACCGCCGCCTGTTGAGATGTAAGATACGTCCGCTTTGATGCCGAACTGATCGATAGCCGCTAGTGTGTCACCACCGCCTGCAACTGAGAAGCCTTCAGAAGCGGCGATCGCTTCAGAGATGCCTTTCGTACCTGCTTCGAAGTTCTTGAATTCGAATACGCCAACAGGACCGTTCCATAGGATAGTCTTAGCGTTTTTCAGGATCTCAGCAAGCTCAGCTGTTGAGTCTGGACCTAGGTCGAAGATCATGTCGTCGTCAGAAACGTCAGCCACGTTCTTGATCTCAGCTTCAGCGTTCTCGTCGAATGCTTTTGCACAAGCAACGTCAGTTGCAACTGGAATTGCACACTCATCCATTAGCTTCTTCGCTGTGTCAACTAGGTCTGCTTCGTATAGAGACTTACCTACGTTGTGGCCAGCTGCTGCGATAAAGGTGTTTGCGATACCGCCACCAACAACCAGTTGGTCAGCCACTTTTGATAGTGACTCAAGCACAGTTAGCTTAGTTGATACTTTTGAACCACCAACGATAGCTACCATTGGGCGAGCTGGCTTGTCCATTGCTTTTGCTAGAGCTTCAAGCTCGTTAGCAAGTAGAGGACCTGCACATGCTACTGGAGCGTGCATGCCAACGCCGTGCGTTGAAGCTTGTGCACGGTGAGCAGTACCGAATGCATCCATTACGAATACGTCACATAGTGCTGCGTAAGCTTTAGATAGCTCCTCGTCGTTCTTCTTCTCGCCTTTGTTAAAGCGAACGTTTTCTAGAACAACAAGCTCACCTGCGTTTAGCTCAAGACCGTTTAGGTAGTCTTTTGCTAGTTTCACGTCGCAGTCTAGTGCGTCGTTTAGGTAGTTTACTACTGGCTGTAGAGAGAATTCTTCTGCGTATTCACCTTCAGTTGGGCGACCTAGGTGTGACGTCACCATAACTTTAGCGCCAGCTTCTAGACAGCGCTTGATGGTTGGAAGTGATGCTAGAATACGTGCATCAGAAGTTACTTTGCCTTCTTTCACTGGAACGTTTAGGTCAGCACGGATAAATACGCGTTTACCTGCTAGATCCAGGTCAGTCATCTTGATTACAGACATGTTGTCCTCTCAACTAAATAATTAAAGTGTTTGTTAAGCCCGGCATCCGGCCGAACTCGTTAATCCTTCAAACTACTATCGAATATGGAGATATTTGATTTATTTTCAAGTAAAAAATAAATAAATCTCCCGGTTTTATGAACTGGCGCTTGATGTCCGCATTGCCAGCGCTGTATCCAGCATTCGATTGGCAAAGCCCCATTCGTTGTCACACCAGACCAGCATCTTAACCAGATGCCCGTTGCTCACTCGTGTTTGGGTTCCATCCACGATCGCACTGTGGGGATCATGATTAAAATCGATGGAAACGAGCGGCGCTTCAGTATAGTCAACTATGCCCCTTAATGTACACTGAGAGGCATCAATAATGACTTGATTTACGTCATTAACTTTCACATTTGCGTTAATTGTGACACTTAAGTCCATCGCAGTGACGTTTACCGTCGGTACGCGCACCGAAATCGCTTCAAATTTGTTGGAAAATTTCGGAAAGATTCTTTCGATACCTTTATGTAATTTTGTGTCAACTGGGATGATCGACTGGCTAGCCGAGCGGGTTCGGCGCAAGTCAGAGTGATAGGCATCAATCACTTGTTGATCGTTCATCGACGAGTGGATGGTAGTGATGGTGCCAGAATCGATACCAAAGGCGTCATCCAGTGCCTGGATGATGGGTACGATACAGTTGGTGGTGCAAGAGCCATTAGAGACGACTCTATCTTCTGCGCGCAAGCTGGTGTGATTAACGCCATAAATGATGGTGTTATCCAGATCCGTCGCCCCTGGGTGTGAAAACAAGACTTTGCCTGCGCCGGCTTTGATGTGCTCTTGTCCATCGGCTTGAGAGCCAAACACACCCGTGCAGTCTAGGACGATATCAACCTCAAGGTCGCGCCAAGGCAGCAGCTCAATCTCAGCTAAATGCAGGATACGAATTGAATCCCGTTCACCGGTGTCATGGTGAACATAGATATGCTCTTGATCGTTGCTGATGCGCTTTTTAAACCGCCCATGGCTGGTATCGTATTGCAGCAGGTGTGCCATGGCGTCGGGCTGAGCTAACTCATTGACCGCCACAACTTTGATCTGCTGATCCTTTTCGCTTTCATACACTGCACGAAGAACATTACGCCCAATTCGTCCAAATCCGTTAATGGCAACTCTTAACACCGCCCAGTCCATCTTTTTGTGATCAATTCGAGCTGCAAATACTAACGCTAACCCCACCTAACCTCAAGGCACAGATTTTTGCCGATGCTTATGCTGATGTTGGTGTTGTTAATAATTCAAAGTATCCATTGTTGAAAAGCAAAAGGTCGAGCATCAGCTCGACCTTTTCTCTTTACACTCAAGATGCTGAGTTTGTGGTAGCGCTTAACAAAGACTACTCTTGCTCGTCATCTTCCTCTGGGTAAATGGCATCTTCGCCCTCGTAGTAGGTGCCCCAGCCGTCGTAGATGATGTCGTATTTCTCAGCGAGGTGGACCAGCTTTTCGACTTGAGCATCAATCGCTTCAGCGTTCAATGCCGACTCCATGGTCGCATCACAACAAAGCAGTTTGTTGCCATCTTCGTCTTCGGTCTCTTCTGCCTCAAGCACCTCAAAGCCCATCTTAAACGCTTCAACAACCGCCTTTTCTAGCTTGTCAAAATCTTCGGAAAACAGGTGGTGCTCAATCTCATACAGGGAATCTGGCTCACTGCCATCTTCTAGCAGCGCTTGGATAATATCGCGTGTCTCTTCTTTCTGAAATTCAATCAGCTCTTCAACAGACATGTATTCATCTTCATGAGACATAGTAAGGGACTCCAAGGTGGAATAATTTAAAGATATGAGTTTGCGTGGAAATATGGCACGGATCCTTGCCAAATACCAGATATTCACTCATAAATCGATGTTTTACGCTCACTCTCCGTCCAATCCCCTTAGCGAGCTCACCCGCGCAATTTAGGATATTGTGCAATCGCTTGAGTGTCCCCCTATGGCAAGGTATCGCTTCGATATGGTTCTTGAACGCATAGACTGCCAGTTTGAGTCATTCACATCGCATAGCCAGTCATTTTTGTGATCTAACTCTCAGCTGTAGTGCATTGAATCTTTGTTTGGCCATTTTGCATAAATACAAAATTAATTGCTTAATTTTGTTCCTTTAACAGGATGAGAGCGGTATTTTTTAACTTGCATCTTGATATCAAGCTTGTCATAAATACCCCTAGGACAAACAAGTAAGGATACACAATGAGTAAGTTGTACGTGGGTTCAGAGGTTGGACAGCTAAGAAGAGTACTGCTCAACCGCCCAGAGCGCGCCCTCACCCACCTAACGCCATCTAACTGTCACGAGCTGCTGTTTGATGACGTGCTTGCGGTTGAGGCTGCAGGCGAAGAGCACGATATCTTTGCCAATACCCTGCGCGAGCAAGATGTTGAGGTTCTGTTGCTGCACGACTTGCTTGAAGAGACCCTAGCGGTGCCAGAGGCAAAGCAGTGGCTACTGACCAATCAAATTTCAGACTTTCGCTATGGCCCCACTTTCGCCCATGATCTGCGAGGTTACTTGGCAGAGATGGACAACCAACACCTCGCGACGGTATTGCTAGGTGGTCTTGCTTACTCAGAGTTGCAGCTCAAATCCTCATCAATGCTGCCTAAGATGCACCGCCCACTCGATTTCGTCATTGAACCGCTACCCAATCACCTTTTCACTCGCGATACTTCATGCTGGGTATACGGCGGGGTTTCCCTCAATCCAATGATGAAACCTGCACGTCAACGTGAAACCAATCACTTACGTGCGATCTATCGCTGGCACCCGGTATTCGCAGGTCAAGATTTCGTCAAGTACTTCGGTGATGAGGACCTGCATTATGACAACGCCAACATTGAGGGCGGTGATGTTCTGGTGATTGGCAAGGGTGCAGTATTGATTGGTATGTCAGAGCGCACCACGCCTCAAGGGGTTGAGAACCTAGCAGCGCAGCTGTTCAAGCATGGCCAAGCAACACAAGTGATTGCGGTTGAGCTGCCCAAACATCGCTCATGCATGCACCTTGATACCGTCATGACCCATATCGATGTCGACACCTTTTCTATCTACCCTGAGATCATGCGCGACGATCTGCCGACTTGGCGACTGTCACCGAAAAATGGCGCGGTAAAGGTTGAGCAAGTACCAAGCTTTATCCACGCGATTGAGCTCGCACTAGGACTCGATTACCTAAAAATTATCACCACCGGCGGTGATAGCTACGAGGCCGAACGTGAGCAGTGGAACGATGCCAACAACGTGCTAACCGTCAAACCTGGCGTCGTGATTGGCTATGAGCGCAACGTCTACACCAATGAAAAGTACGATAAAGCAGGGATCAAGGTTCTGCCTATTCCCGGTAACGAACTCGGCCGAGGACGCGGCGGCGCCCGCTGTATGAGCTGCCCGATTGAGCGTGATGGCCTTTAAGGCAGAGGCGGGAATCGAGAGTCGAGAGGCGAGTAGTGTTCGTGGTTAAATCTCGACTCTCGCAGCAACGCGATCTCGCTTCTCGCCTCTTCCCGAAGGGAATAAAAAAGCAGCCCTGAGGCTGCTTTTTAGTTATTCGGTTCCGCCAACAGTGATAGCATCGAGTTTGAGTGTCGGTTGGCCGACGCCGACTGGGACGCTTTGGCCGGCTTTGCCGCACACGCCGACACCGCGATCGATGTCGAGATCATTACCGACCATGGATACCTGCTGCATCGCTTCGATACCTGACCCGATCAGGGTGGCGCCTTTGACTGGGCGGGTGATCTTGCCATCTTCAATCAAGTAGGCTTCTGAGGTTGAGAATACGAACTTACCTGAGGTGATGTCGACTTGACCGCCACCAAAATTTGGCGCGTACAGGCCTTTCTTCACCGTAGAGATGATCTCTTCAGGGGTATGCTCACCAGGTAGCATGTAGGTGTTGGTCATGCGTGGCATTGGTAGGTGGGCATATGACTCACGACGAGCGTTACCGGTTGGGTTAACACCCATTAGGCGCGCATTGAGCTTATCTTGCATGTAGCCTTTGAGCACGCCACCCTCGATCAGGGTGTTGTACTGACCATTAACGCCTTCATCATCGACATTGAGCGAGCCACGTCGATGGGCCATGGTGCCATCATCAACAATTGTACACAGGCTCGAAGTCACTTGATCGCCGATCTTGCCACTAAAGACAGAAGACTCTTTACGGTTAAAGTCCCCCTCGAGTCCGTGGCCAACCGCTTCGTGCAGCAAAACGCCTGGCCAGCCATTACCCAACACGACCGGCATCGTACCAGCAGGCGCGGCATCAGCATCGAGGTTAACCATCGCTTGGCGAATTGCCTCATCGGCAAAGTGGTAAGCACGCTGTTGACCCTCAAGATCATCAAGGAAGAAATCATAACCCACGCGGCCACCGCCACCCGCACTACCACGCTCACGGCGCTCGCCGCGCTGGGCAAGCACGCTGATCGATAGGCGCACCAGTGGGCGAATGTCTCCAGCAAAGGTGCCATCTGTCGCCGCCACCAGCATATTTTCATGCACGCCGTTAAGGCTAATCGACACCTCTTGGATCAGTGGCTCCTTGGTACGAATGTAGGCATCAAGCTCTTTCAGTAATTTGGTTTTCTGCTCTTTTTGCCAAGACTTGAGCGGATTGACCGCTTGGTAGTAGGCCTGATTATCACTGCGTTTAAACGCCTGCACCGAGCCGTTTTGCCCTTGCTGAGCAATACCACGAGCGGCAATAGCGCTCTGCTTAAGGCTATCGAGTTGGATTTGATCAGAGTAGGCGAAACCGGTCTTCTCCCCCGTTATCGCACGAACACCAACACCACGGTCAATGTTGAACGAGCCATCTTTAATAATGCTGTCTTCCAGCACCAGTGACTCATGCCAGCTGGATTGGAAATAAATATCAGCATAGTCAATCTGACGTGTCGCGATACTGGAGAGCGTATCGGCAATATCTTGTTCAGTTAATCCTGCTGGGGCCAATAGGGCCTCTTCAATGCGGTCTATGCTCATAAATTGCTCTTATTAAAAGTTATTCTACTTGATCAATCGATTTTGAAATCTTGAATGTTGAGTGACTGGCATATTGTGTCTTAGTTCTTTCACCACGGAAAGATCTATCTCCGCAATCCCATTTTGTGCCCGCTGCCCCAACTCAATGATCACTTCTCCCCAAGGACTCACAACCATCGAGTGCCCCCAGGTTTCTCGCCCACATGGATGTCGTCCGGTTTGATTAACCGCCACCACATAGGCCTGATTTTCTATCGCTCTCGCGGTCAATAGAGAGCGCCAGTGCGCCGCTCCTGTCACCGCGGTAAATGCCGCTGGAACCAAGAGGATATTTGCACCGAGGCGAACCAGCTCTGAATAGAGCTGTGGAAAACGCAGATCGTAACAGATAGACAGCCCAAGGTGACCAAATGGCGTATCGATACACTCTACGGCATTGCCTGCCGTAAAGGTCTCCGATTCACGATAACTGCGGTGGGCATCGTCGACATCGACGTCAAACATATGCAGTTTATCGTAGTGTGTTACCAATAGCCCTTGATCATTAAAGACCAAGGTTGAGGTGGACACGCCCCCGGCTCTGCGTATTGGCATGCTACCGATGATCAGCCATACCCCGGCCTCTTTGGCGAGCAAGCCGAGTTCCAGTTGCAGTGCGCCAACCCCTAAGTGCTCAGCCACGGCGTGATAGTCACTCTTGCGCCCAAACACCAGCGCATTCTCAGGCGTCATTATCCATTTAACGCCGCGCTTTGCCAGGTGAAAGACTTGCTCTTTAATATACGTCAGGTTTTCTATCGGGTCAGGTCCCGAGGTCATCTGTATGATGCCGACACGCTCCATGTCATCCACTTCCTTATTGGTTTACTTGCCTCTTAGCTCCTCTGGCAAGGTGTACTCGCCTTGGCTTCGAGATATCTCCCGTACCGACGGTGCATCAAACGGGCCTTTGACTTCATAATTAACTTGGGTGAAAACCTCAACAATAGGCGATACCACCGTGGTGATCGCCAACACATACAGCGCTGTCTGTGGCGCAACGGCGAAAGCGGTCAGTACCGGGATCCCCGAGGTGATATCCGGTGTAAAGGTCACCTCGGCATCCACGGTTTGGTCGTTGAGATTCGCCAGTCCCTTGATGATCATCTCTCCTGCAATCGCATCCATACGGATATCGTTGGTAACAAACACGCCATTACGAATCTCCCCCTGGCCGGTAATGGAGTTAAAGGCCATGCCACGATCAAACACGTCAGTGAAGTCTAACTGCATACGACGGATGATCGAATCGAGACTAAACATACCAAGCAGACGTGCCGCACCCGAAACATCAGAGATCATGCCCTTACCCAGCTTAACACTGGCATTACCCTGCAGGGTATCGATACGCATTGACCAAGGCGCCCCTTGCCATTGATTTTGGGCTTGCAACTCAAATGGGGCTTGCTGGACACCTGAGCTGATCCCAAAGCGCTCCATCACATCACTGTTGTTTTCACCCTTGATGTCTACTTTCAGCTTTGTATAGCTTTGATCTTCCGTCAACGTCCATTGTGACGAAAGATCCATTTGATTTCTGCCACTTTGGATCTTAATCGTGCGCCAATTGAGGGTATCCCCCTCACGACGCAAGTCCACATTGACCTTACCAACCTTGTAGCCCTGCAACCAAAAATCATCAATCTGCAGATCAATGTTGGGCAAACTGGCGTGCAGATGGCGATCATGCTCAGAGATCAAAGGTTGATCGGACTCCAAACTTTCTACCAACTTAGGCTCTTGATCGGCATTGTCTTCAAGGGCCGGCACAAAGATATTCAGTTGCTCAAGAGCGATATTGAGTTGATCTCCGCCTTCAAAACTGGCGTGCCCTTTGGCTTGTTGGCTATCAAGATTAAAACGCCAATTTTGGCCACGTTTGCGTGCGTTAAAGCTCACATCATGCCAATCCATGGTGGCAAAAGAGAGCCGTTTAACATCCAAATCGATTCGCTGAGGAAGTGGGATCTCCGGCGTGTTGAGCTCATCAAGCGCAGCCTTTGGCTTACCTTGACTCGGCTCTGCCGCACTCATCCAGTGATCGAGGTTAAATCGATTCGCTCGGATCTGCGCAGTGTGACCCACAATCGGGCTCATTTTAAAGCTACCACTGCCGACGACTAAATGGGTTGCTGCTAGAACTGGCGTTTGTGGGCGGATATCAATTTCTGCTTGGTACTTGGCCTGTGGCAGTTGCAAGCGCGCAGAAATCATTTCCTGATTACCCGAGGCTTCCAGTCGCAGCTTGCCGGCTTTACCCAAAGGCTTATTAAGTGGGTATGGGTGAGCACTTGCTAACTGACTCAACTGCGCCTCACCGTCAATTTGATAGGTGAATCCAACATCATTGAGCTGGATATCTATGCCAACATTCCATGGCGCATGCCCAGTGACAGGCTCAAGCCATTGCTGGCCGACATAGGGATAAAGAGGCTTAATCTGCCAATCCCCTAGCACATCAACATTAACCGCATAGCCACGGCCGGCATTTTCACCACTAAAGTCGACTGAAACAGGTTGGCTGAGCAGCTGCGCATCCAGCCCTGTCGAGCGCACGACGTCATTATCGAATTCAATCGTGCCGCTGACCGACTCGAGTACCATCGGCGGGGTATCTATCGTAACAAGATTATCGCTTAGCTCTGCGCGGCCCCATGCGCGTGCTTCTTCGCTGCCTTCAAAGGGTATATTGAGTTGAAAACTCGCCTCGACTTCACCTTGAACATCAATCGCAGTTAGTGCGGCCCCGACAGAATCAACCAAAGGTGAGGCCGTCATGTAATCACGCACCGCTGGGCCGGGACCGATTGCCCGCGCCTCAATCTCAATATGCCCATCACTGTGTAATGCAGGTATGCGCCCCACTACGCGAGAGGCCTCAATGTCCATTAATTTGGCCGATCTTGAATCAAGGTACATCGACTCATTTTCGAATAACAAATCAAGCTGCATATCCGTCAAAGCAGGCCATGAGGTTTCGAAGCTGTATTTTGCTTCACGCAGCCCCACCCATGCCTGAAACACTCCTTCGTTATCACGGTAGGGGAAGTCGCCTAATTCGCCATACCAAAGCAGTTTGGCGGTCTCGACTCGACCACCCTGAATAGCGGTTGACAGATAATCCGTGAGTCCCAACCCCAAAGCACGCGTAGGCAGGTAACGCCACACTTGACCAGCATCAAACAGATCTGCCTCAGCATAGAAAGAAAGGAACGGGCTTTTTTGTTTAGGAAAGTCTAAGCGAAACGCACCCAATACCTGAATATCAGGGGTCGCTGCTGTGACTTTGTCAGCCCACAGTGACCAGCCGCTCTCATCGCGCTGCCAAACGATATCGGTATGGGCTTGGCGCATATTCAGGGGGGCTTGGAAAACATCGCCATAAGGCAGCACATCATCGAATAACGACAGCGTCGCTCGCGCTTGATAGGCATTGCCAAATAGCGATAGGTTCGCCTTGTGCACCTCTGGCAATAGGCCCCACTGGGCGATACCTAAATTGTGCACGTCGACAGAATAGGTGAGAGAGTCAATCCCCTCACTCATCGAGATGCGCAAATCTTCCACCCGACCATAAGGGGCCAGTTGTTCAATGGTTTGTGAGGCTTGCTCAGAGTCTGGTAACAACTTCACCAGTGGTGTCACCGCTTGAATGTCCAGTTCGGAGACATTCAAGCGCCAACCGGTACTAGACAGATCAAACGCCAAGTCCAGCTCCGGCCACTGAATATCGTCGGTTCGTAGCTCGAGTGAGTGCCCACTCACCTGCAAGCCATTTTCAGTTGGAAAAAGCTTAAATACACCAGATTCAAGCATCAGCTCATGTTGAGCACCTTCTTGCCAAATCAACTCAGATGGGTTGAACTCAAGATAAGCATCAACCGGTCGGCTATTGGCTAGGGATATCCAAGTTGCAAAGCTCAAGTGACCGCTCTGGATACCCGTCTCACTTTGCAGGTAACTGTTGAGCCATGGGGTCACAAACAGAGATTCTGCCTCAAGATAGAATTCCCCAGAAATATCCGCTAATGAGCCATGGTCACGAAAGTCAGCACTCACCTTGAGGGCACTGATATTGGCATCGGCGATACTCACCACGCCCTCTGCTAGGTGGCGTTTGCCAATATTTCGCCAACGTAGTTTATCGATGTCTAGGGCGCGCAACTCACCGTCGATGCCAAGATACGCAATCCGTGAGTCATAAAGAGAAAAGTCATCGAGCTGACGCAAAAACAGTTGTTCAATCTGCTTTAGTTGCGCTTTGGTATCGCGAGGCTGTCCCACTTCGCCAGCCTCATTGACAGGGTTGAACAAATCAACCGACTGCAGGTTGAGATCGAGTCCATGCACATTGAGCTCAGCCACGACAGGCTTGAGCCTGAACAAGGACTGGATGATATCAAACTCAATATCCAGACGCTCAGCAACCAGCTGAATTTCTGTGTCAGCTGGCAAGTCGACATGAATGCTTTGCAGTGAAATTGAAGGGTGGGTGTTACGCCAATAACCACGCACATCCTGGATCTCAAGATCGAGTCCAGTGTACTGATTGACGAAAAGGTGGATTTCATCCTGAAATTGATTCAGTTTAGGTAACGTCACGCGCAAGGCGGTGACGGCAATGGCCAACATCACCATCACCGAAACCAACAGCCACAAAATACAGTGCCATAAGCGCGTCATTGCTTTACTCACGAGAGCCCCTACATCATCACAACGTCAAACTGTTCTTGAATGTAGAGTGGCTCCGCCTGTACCTGTACCTGTTTACCGATAAAGATTTCCAGCTCAGCTAAAGCATGCGATTCTTCACCCTCAAGCGTATCTGCAACCGCAGGCGAGGCATAAACCACGAAATTATCCGCATCATAGGCACGGTTCACTCGCGTGATCTCACGCAAGATCTCATAACAGACCGTCTCGACTGTTTTGACGCTACCGCGCCCTTCACAAGTTGGGCATCCCGTGCAAAGTACGTGCTCGATACTCTCACGCGTGCGTTTGCGAGTCATCTCAACCAGCCCCAACTGAGTAAAGCCATTGATATTGGTTTTAACTCGGTCTGCACTGAGAGCAGACTCAAGCGATGTAAGTACTCGCTTACGGTGTTCTTCAGAAGCCATATCAATAAAGTCTATGATGATAATACCGCCAAGATTACGCAGTCGTAATTGACGTGCGATCGCTTGCGTGGCCTCAACATTGGTATTGAAGATGGTTTCTTCAAGATTACGTCGACCGACAAAGGCTCCAGTGTTGATATCTACCGTGGTCATCGCCTCGGTTTGATCAATGATCAGGTAGCCGCCAGACTTCAACTCCACCTTGCGCTCGAGAGAGCGCTGAATCTCATTCTCGGTGTCGTACATATCAAAGATAGGTTTATCGCCCTCGTAAAGCTCCAGCTTCTCGGCAAGCTCAGGGACATATTCACTGCAGAACTCCAACAAGTTTTCGTACTCTAGGCGTGAGTCCACCAAGATTTTGGTCAGCTCAGTACCCACGAAGTCACGTAATACTCGGTGAGATAAACCAAGCTCACCATACAAGGTCGATCGAGTGATATACTTACTGCGGCGCTCTTGCACCTTAGTCCACAAGCGTTTAAGGAACTTAGCATCTTGAGCCAGTTCTTTACACTCAGCGCCCTCAGCTGCCGTGCGGATAATAAACCCGCCGTTTTCATCGCAGTATTGTGATACGACCTTCTTTAGGCGATGACGCTCTTCTTCGCTATCGATACGCTGTGACACGCCAACATGGCTCGCACCTGGCATAAAGACTAAGTAACGCGATGGCAATGTGATATCGGTAGTCAAGCGAGCACCCTTGGTGCCGAGCGGATCTTTCACCACCTGGACCACAATATCTTGCCCTTGGCGCACCAGCTCAGAGATGTCTCGTACCTGAAATTGCTTCTTCTCATTTTCGGCCACGCATTCTGTGTGTGGCACAATATCAGACGCATGCAAAAATGCCGCCTTCTCTAGGCCAATATCAACGAAGGCCGCTTGCATCCCTGGCAGCACTCGGCTGACCTTGCCCTTATAAATATTTCCGACGATGCCACGTTTCGCTTCTCGCTCCACATGGACTTCTTGAAGGACTCCTCCTTCAATCATCGCAACCCGAGTCTCGCTCGGTGTCACGTTAATCAATAGCTCCGCACTCATGTGCACCCCAATCCTATTTATAAAAACTTGTGCAGCAACTGGTCGGTCTCGTATAAGGGCAGACCAACCACCGCGTGGTAACTTCCTTCAATGCGAGTCACGAAGCGCCCACCGAGCCCCTGGATGCCATAACTGCCTGCTTTATCGTGAGGTTCTCCCGATAGCCAGTATTGTTCGATTTCTTGTTCGCTTAATGGCTTAAACCACACCTTGGTCGTCACGACACTGGTATAAATTTGTTTCCGAGACACGACGGTCACCGCTGTCATGACTTGATGCTGGCTGTCTGACAGTTGCATCAACATCTGTTTTGAGTTCTGCAGATCACAAGGCTTCTCAAGCACGGTGTCGCCACTGACCACTATCGTATCAGAGCCAATCACTACCGCCTGATCATCACTGATCAGGCCCAAACCTGCCTGAGCTTTATCTTGTGATAGCCGCACGACATAGTCATACGGCTTTTCTCCCGCCAGTTGACGTTCTTCAACCTCGGGTTTAATAATCTCGAAACGATAGCCTAGTTGCTCGAGCAGTTCGGCTCGTCTCGGCGAGCCAGAGGCTAATATCAACCGTTTTTCAGTCACCTGCTAACCTCTCTTGGATGGTTATTTTATGTGCCAGTGACGTCGCACGCGGCGAAGGAGTAAAAACATCCATGGCCAGAGGACAAACGTCACCAATCCGCTCCATAATGAGGACGGGTTAAACACGATATCTTGAATCAGATACTCGCCCCAAAAGACCAGTATCTCCAATAGCATAGCCAATATCGCAACCAATAATGCCTGCTGCCAAAGCGCCATGTTACGCAGAACAAGAAAATTGAGCGCAACTAAATACACGATAATAGAGAACATCATACCGCGAATGCCTAGGGTAGATCCGAGCAGTATATCCCACAACAAACCAAGGATCAGTGCAGTGCCAACGTTAACTCGATGCGGCAACGCCATCACCCAGTAACAGACCACAAGTAACAACCATGCTGGACGAAAAACATCGAAGGTACCAGGCCAAGGCAACATCTGCAGCACTAAGGCGATAAAGAACGTTGCGTATATAATCAGACGCCCACCGAGCGAGCTAGTCCTCATTACTCTCTTCCTCTACGGTATGATTGACTCTTTCACCTCGCTCATCACTTGGCCACACCAGCAGCAAGTAACGCAGGCGTTCAAAATCGACGGTTGGCTCGGCTTGGATTGAAGCAAATTCACGGCGTGTATCTTTATTGACAGAGCTAACGACGGCAACTGGATAGCCCTCTGGGTAGACGCCACCCAATCCAGAGCTGACCAGCATATCCCCTTCTTGGATATCTGTACTGGTTGGAATATGGTCAAGCTCGATGGAATCAATCGAGCCAGAGCCGGAGGCGATCACGCGGATATCGTTGCGCAGCACCTGGACCGGTATCGCGCTATGATTGTCACCAAGCAATAAAACACGGCTGTTGTGCGAGCCAACAAAGGTTACCTGCCCTACAACACCACTTTCATTGATCACCGGCTGCCCTTCAAACACACCATCTAAAGAGCCTTTATCAATCACTACTTGGCGACTGTATGGCGTGGTATCCACCGCCATAACCTCGGTCACGACCTTGCGTTCATCGCGAATGAATGGTGAATCAAGCAGTTTGCGCAGGCGTTGGTTTTCTTCTCTGTAGTGCTGCAACAAGAGCAACTCACTTTGCAGGATCTGCGCTTCTTGACGCATCGCCATATTATCGCGACGCAACTGACCCCGAGTATGAAAGCGATCATAGAAGTCATCAAACATACGACGAGGCGTGTCCGCCACGTAATGCAAAGGGGACACTAGAGTATTAAGAAAATAACGGACACTTGAAAACGCATCTAAACGACTATCAGCCAGCATAAGGCTGGCTGATAGTACAACGGCAATAAAGAGACGTAGTTGAAGCGAAGGTCCTCTGCCAAAAATCGGCTTCATATTATGAGAGTTCCTCGATCATTAAACGGGGAGTCAACGCCCCCCCTTACAACAACTGAGTGCTGGTGTCATTACTCTTCACTGAATAGATCGCCGCCATGCATATCCATCATGTCTAGAGCCTTACCGCCACCAAGGGCAACACAGGTCAGAGGATCTTCTGCGATCACCACTGGGATACCTGTCTCTTCAGCAATCAAACGGTCAAGGTCACGCAGCAACGCGCCACCACCAGTGAGGACCATACCGTTTTCAGAGATATCCGACGCCAGCTCAGGTGGACATTGCTCTAGCGCAACCATGACTGCAGAAACAATACCTGTCAACGGCTCTTGCAGGGCTTCAAGGATCTCATTCGAGTTGAGGCTGAAGCTGCGCGGCACACCCTCGGCCAAGTTACGACCACGAACCTCGATTTCACGCACTTCGTCGCCCGGATAAGCCGAGCCGATGTCATGCTTGATCTTCTCAGCTGTTGCTTCACCGATCAAGCTGCCGTAGTTACGACGAACGTAGTTAATGATCGCCTCATCAAAACGGTCACCACCGATGCGCACTGATGAAGAGTAAACCACACCGTTGAGTGAGATCACGGCAACCTCTGTGGTACCACCACCGATATCAACCACCATCGAGCCCGTCGGCTCTGACACGCGCAGGCCGGCACCAATAGCCGCGGCCATAGGCTCATCAATCAGGTACACATCACGCGCACCCGCGCCCAGCGCTGATTCACGGATCGCACGACGCTCAACCTGGGTTGAACCACATGGTACACACACCAACACGCGAGGGCTTGGTTTTAGGAAGCTGTTCTCGTGCACTTGCTTGATGAAGTGCTGCAGCATTTTCTCCGTTACGTAGAAGTCGGCAATCACGCCGTCTTTCATTGGACGAATTGCAGAAATATTGCCAGGTGTACGACCGAGCATCTGTTTCGCAGCATGACCCACCGCTGCAACGCTTTTTCCGCCACGACCTTTGTCCTGACGAATAGCAACTACTGAAGGCTCATCTAGGACGATGCCTTGGCCTTTTACATAAATCAAAGTGTTGGCAGTACCTAAATCGATAGATAGGTCGTTCGAAAACATGCCACGAAGTTTTTTGAACATATTCTTTGCTCGTCCTGCAAGAATTAGAAGATAGAAAATTGCTCTAAATGTACCAATGCCTTGCTTTTACAGCAAGGCATTGCTGAGTAAAGATGGAGTAAAAAGCACAATTTCTGACAGATTCTTTACCGAGTTAAAAATTTGTTGCCTTTACTGTTCGGTAAAACCCCCTTGAAAGCAGAAATTATTGCGATCAATACCTCAACTGCGAAAATTCGATTTAATGCCGGTGCATTGATGTGAACTGATACGCCGGTTAAAGTGTAGCCATAATTAGGCGAAGTTCTCGACTCATTTATGACCTATCGCAATGACTTAAAGCACTCACCAGGTTGTGCTCAGCGACTTCGCTTCCATCGGTTACGGCGACCAGGTTTTACCCGAGAAGAAACCGGCTCAGCCCGAGAAACCGAATGCTCAAGCGACTTTACTGGCTCTAGTAATGGCTGCTCAGCTTGGTACATTCGCCCTTGAACCCCCGTCACCCCAAGTTCACATAGCATCTTCATCTCTGCCTTGTTCTCGACACCGACCCCAACCACGCTCGCCTCATTGCTCTCACAAGCCCCAATCATACTCAGGATAAACAACTGGTTCTCTTGGCGCTGATCAATACGCTTGATCAGACTGCGATGCAATTTGAGATAACTGATGTTGAGGTCTTTGAGGTAATAGGTACTTACGATAGTACGTCCGGCTTGAGCAACCACCACTTGGCACCCCATTCCTGTGAGCCTACGGATCACCGGGCGCATATAATCAAGGTGCTCCACCAACTGCCCCTCAACGAACTCAAACGCCAGTCGACGTCGCATTTGCGAGGTCAATTGAAGCAGCTCGAAACTAAACCAGCGTAGGTAGTTGCGGTCTGAAAAAGGACTGACGTACAAGCTGATAGAGATATCACCCGACAAAGTATCCTGATTGAGCTCTTTGATAATACGTGTCATCACCGCCTTATCAAACCGGGCCTCATACCCGACTGACTCGATCGCTAAGCCAAAGCGACTGCTTTTGAGCTCGCCTTTTTCTGGGTCTTGGAGCCGGATTGAGACGTGTTGGTGGATCAGAGAAGTTTGGTTGTCTGTCAGGAGTTTAAAGCAGGGTTGGGTGTAAAGGATCAAGCGCTCAGGCTGAAGGACTTCATCAAACAAGGAGCGCCAACGCACGCTTCCACGCTCTTGATTATCCAAGGTCTGTTTTTCGAACTTGCTCCAGCCTGTGACACGCTGCAGTTGAGCTGTTTTTACCGCTGTCTCTACCTCACTGATAATTCGACTTGGGAGCTCTCCCTCTTGATACAGGGTCGCACCAATGTGACACCAATTGTCCCGCTCTAATGGCGCTAATGGTGCTATTTTCTCCACCTGCTTAAGGCAGTTGACGGCAATAGTCGCGATCTCTTTAGCCCCTTGATGCGGCAGCAACAGAGCAAAATCACTGGCGTAGTAACGAGACAGCATGGCATCGGGGTAACGCTGCACGATATGAGCGAGACTCTCAGCCACTTGGACGACAAAGCCATCGATATCCTTGCGAGGGTGCGCCTCTTTAAGCGCCTCCCAGTCATCAATACGAACCAGCAACACCCCGCCTGCAGAGCCACTTTCATTCAGGGTTGAGTCGAGCTTACTATCAAACAGAATGCGGTTGGCATTGCCAGTCAGTTTATCGAGAAAAGTTTGGCTGCGGATAAAGGTATCAAAGCGACTGCGCTCTTGGCGGGCATCTTTGAGCTCTTCAATCAGCTTATCAAGGGCTTCACTTGCTGTGAATGGCCACTCTTGCTCATCACCTTTGGCATACTGTTCGACTCGGCCAGCTAAGATCATCCGCCCGCGCTCCTCCAAGAGCTCGGATCCATGTAACTGCTGGCGCAACCACCCTACCCCACGCACTAGGCAAAATGCGATCAGAGCAAAGGCTAAGGAGATAGAGGACAGTGCTCCTATCGAATAGCCGAAGCCGAGGTAAGGGGGCATGACAGTAAAAATGATCGAATAACCGGGATTGCGCTCTAACTCAAAACTCTGCTCAACCAGAAGAGCACTATCATGACGCGAGGCGGTGTTCTTGTAGCGATAGACAACCCCGACTTGAGAGAGCAAACGCATCTCCACAATATTGTTTGCTTGAAGCATTTTCGGGATCCAGCTCTGCATCGAATAAGCCGCATCAGGGTCTTCCATCTCCTTATCAACCACCTCGGCAATCCCTGCGAGTGACTGATGGATATAGTCTTGACCAATACGTTTGAAAGAGAGAGCACCACCGACAAAAAGGATAAAGGTCGCGCTGATCACTATCATAGTGACAAATGCCACCAGCCGAGTGCTGAGTTTTAGGGTTGGTGTATACCTTGCCATCCGTTGCGTTGCTTCCTTAGCCTGCCTCAGACCGCAGTATAAAAGACGGTGTCAGTACGAGTCGAGATATCGGTGTGAAATAATTAAAAATAGTAGAAGGGCTCTCAATTATACTCAAGTGCCTGACTAACCTTGTGCTCTCGCTAACCATATCAATTCACTATCCTGTATGCCATTAACAATAACCCCAGCACTGAGGCTGGGGTTATTAATATCACAACAGGGTGAGCAGTCGGCTTAGAACGGAATATCGTCGTCAAAGTCCATTGGTGGCTCGTTGTATTGTGGCTGCTGCTGTGGGGCATTTTGCGGAGCTGCCTGCTGGCGAGGAGCTTGTGCTGCAGGCTGTTGAGGCTGACCCCAAGATTGCTGCTGACCACCTTGCATCTGGCCACCGGCTGGTGCGCCCATACCGCCGCCTTGCTGCGCACGGCCGCCAAGCATCTGCATTACGCCATTAAAGCCTTGAACAACCACTTCTGTGGTATAGCGATCTTGACCGCTCTGATCTTGCCACTTACGCGTTTGCAGTTGACCTTCAATGTACACCTGTGAGCCTTTACGCAGGTACTCACCGGCCACTTCAGCCAACTTACCGAATAGGGCGACACGGTGCCACTCAGTTTTCTCACGCTGTTCGCCAGTGGCTTTATCACGCCAACTTTCTGAAGTGGCGATCGTGATGTTTGCTACTGCGCCGCCGCTCGGCATGTAGCGAATTTCCGGATCGTTACCTAGGTTACCCACCAAGATAACTTTGTTTACTCCACGGCTAGCCATGATTTGCTCCGTATTCTTGTTTATTTCAAAAGACAGCGGGTAGGATAACACGCTTAGTGACAAATCGCCTAGCCAGAGCTGTGGGCAAATCCTGTCACTGGTTCTGCCCTAAGTATGATTCAGAGATTAACAAGTGCATAATCCGCTGGCTGAGAAAATTTCGAGTGACATCATCCTATCCCACACCTGTTTTCAATAATTGAGGATGATTTTTCCAAGTCAGACGCACTTTAATCGCGCTTACGCGGCAAATCGTGCTTATCCATGGTTTCCTGATAGGAGTCCAAACGGTAGGAGGCACTATGCCATCTCAAAGCCCCATGTCACCTCAAAACACTATGTCATCTCAAGGTACTATGCCGCCACAAAAAGCCTTGTCGCCGCAAAGAGCGATGTCACCAAGAGCCGACTACACGCGAACCCTATTCTTCCTCTGCGCTGACACTAAAGAGAACCACCTTCATATCAACCGACTTGAGCAGAATCTCGACCAGCCCATTTTGCGCATTACGCCGCATGACTTACTCGATAAGCACCAAAAATACAGACACAAAATCTTGTTGATTGACTACCCCACTCGCACCCTTTTCACTCAACAGGTGTGCAGCTTACCCATCGACATTCTCGAGTTTGACACGATACTGATTAACGTCCTGCAACGCATGACCACAGATGAGCTGGTACGCTACGGTAATCTAAAAGGCTTGTTTGAGCGGGGTCAGAGCACCAAGGAGATAGTCGAAGGCTGCCAGCAGGTGATCAATGGCCAAAACTGGCTACCTCGCAAAGTCACCAGTCAACTGCTGCACTATTATCGACATACCTTCAAACATAAAACCTCGCCAGCTGTGGTGGATCTGACCGCTCGCGAGTTACAAATCCTGCGCTACTTACAGGGTGGCTCATCGAATGTTCAGATGGCCGAAAGCATGTTTATCAGCGAGTTCACGGTGAAGTCTCACCTCTACCAGATTTTTCGCAAGCTCAATGTCAAAAATCGCGTTCAGGCTGTGGCTTGGGCCGATTTACACCTAATCTCGTAATTATTGCTTCGATTTAGGCTGATTGATCACAAGGAATAATGATTAAGTCATATAAAAGGTGATACCCTATGTGGCGGGAAGTAACGAAATGTAAAACCAAATACATAGATAAGGTTAGGTAAAATGATTAAAAAGTGTCTATTTCCAGCTGCAGGCTATGGCACGCGCTTTCTGCCAGCGACGAAATCAATGCCAAAAGAGATGATGCCAGTTGTTAATAAGCCACTGATTGAGTATGGCGTTGAAGAAGCAATTCAAGCTGGTATGAACGGTATGTGCATTGTTACCGGTCGTGGCAAGCACTCGATCATGGACCACTTCGACAAAAACTACGAGCTGGAGCACCAGATCAGCGGTACCAACAAAGAAGAGCTGTTGGTCGATATCCGCGAGATCATCGATAGTGCTCACTTTACCTACATTCGCCAGCGTGAAATGAAAGGCCTTGGTCACGCAATCTTAACCGGGCGTGAATTAGTGGGTGATGAACCATTCGCTGTGGTTCTGGCCGATGACTTATGTGTTAATGAGCAAGACGGTGTACTTGCACAAATGGTAGCACTCTTTAAACAGTTCCGCTGCTCAATCGTCGCCGTTCAGGAAGTTCCTGATGATGAGACGCATAAGTACGGGGTGATTTCCGGTGAAATGATCAAAGACGATATCTTCCGCGTCGATGATATGGTTGAGAAGCCTGAGCCAGGCACCGCGCCTAGCAACTTGGCCATTATTGGTCGCTACATCTTGACTCCAGATATTTTTGATCTTATTGAGCAGACTGAGCCGGGCAAAGGTGGCGAAATTCAGATCACTGATGCGCTCCTTAAACAAGCGCAAGCAGGCTGTGTGCTGGCGTACAAATTTAAGGGCAAGCGATTCGATTGTGGCAGTGTTGAGGGCTACATTGAAGCAACAAACTACTGCTTCGAACACCTTTATCTAAAAGATGAAAAAACCACAGAGTTGGGCAAACACTCAACAGAAAAAACCGCTTAGACGTTTTTTCTAGCCAACTGATTTAAAAAGTAAAGCCACCATCCCCCTGGTGGCTTTACTGTTTTTATAACCAGTATCTTCTTTGAACAATGCGCACACTATGTAATACTTAAACATCTTCGAGTTTTACAGCGCAGCGAATATGGACAATATAGAAGTGCGTGGGGCGAGAACCCACAACCTAAAAGACATACATCTCACCATCCCACGCGACAAACTGATTGTCATTACCGGCCTCTCTGGTTCCGGCAAATCATCTCTTGCGTTTGATACGCTTTATGCAGAAGGCCAGCGCCGCTACGTTGAGTCGCTTTCGGCTTATGCGCGTCAATTTTTATCTTTGATGGAAAAGCCTGACGTCGACCACATAGAGGGGCTTTCTCCTGCGATCTCAATCGAGCAGAAATCCACCTCGCATAACCCACGTTCAACGGTCGGTACGATCACTGAAGTTTACGATTATCTGCGCCTACTGTACGCTCGCGTTGGTGAACCACGTTGCCCGACCCACAAAGTTGCCTTAGCGGCACAAACCATCAGCCAAATGGTGGATAAAGTGCTCGAGATGCCTGAAGGCAGCAAGATGATGTTGCTTGCACCTATCATCAAAGAGCGTAAGGGTGAGCACGTTAAAACACTGGAAAACCTTGCAGCTCAAGGCTTTATTCGTGCGCGTATCGATGGGGATATCTGCGATCTGTCTGATCCACCGCCACTAGAGCTGCATAAAAAGCACACCATCGAGGTGGTCGTTGATCGCTTTAAGGTGCGGGATGATCTCCAGCAACGCTTGGCAGAATCGTTCGAGACCGCTATCGAGCTCTCTGGTGGTATTGCCGTCGTCGCACCAATGGATGGAGACGGGGAAGAAGTGGTGTTCTCTGCGAACTTTGCTTGTCCTTACTGCGGTTACAGCATGCAAGAGCTGGAGCCTCGCCTGTTCTCGTTCAATAACCCGGCGGGTGCCTGCGGCACTTGTGATGGATTGGGAGTGCAGCAGTACTTTGACCCTGCTCGCGTGATCGTGGATGACTCCCTGAGTCTTGCTGAGGGTGCGATTCGTGGCTGGGATCAGAAGAACTATTACTACTTTCAGATGCTCACCTCACTGGCTAATCACTACGACTTTGACCTCAACACCCCGTTTAAGTCACTATCAAAACCAATCCGGGATGTAATTCTGAAGGGCTCCGGCCGAACTCAAATTGAGTTCCATTACGTCAATGATCGCGGTGATATTCGAGTTAAGCGCCATCCGTTTGAAGGGATCTTAAACACGCTTGAGCGTCGTTATCGTGATACTGAGTCGAACTCGGTACGTGAAGATCTGGCTAAGTACATCTCGACCAAATCCTGTTCAAGCTGTGATGGTACACGTCTGAGAATCGAGGCGCGCAATGTCTTCATTGGTGAAACAACTCTGCCCGAGATCGTTGAGCTGAGTATTGCCGATGCTCTGGGCTTCTTCCAATCACTGCAACTTGAAGGACAGAAAGCACAGATTGCCGATAAGGTCATGAAAGAGATCAATGACCGCTTGCACTTTTTAGTCAACGTCGGCCTGAACTACCTCAACCTATCGCGCAGTGCCGAAACCCTCTCAGGTGGAGAGGCGCAACGTATTCGACTTGCCAGCCAAATTGGCGCAGGTCTTGTCGGGGTGATGTATGTGTTGGATGAGCCCTCCATTGGCCTCCACCAGCGCGACAACGAGCGCCTCCTCAAGACCCTGACTCACCTACGCGATCTGGGTAACACCGTGCTTGTGGTCGAGCACGATGAGGATGCCATTCGCATGGCGGATCATGTCATCGATATTGGCCCTGGTGCCGGCGTGCACGGCGGTCAAGTCGTCGCCGAGGGTAAGGTGGATGAGATCATTGCTAACTCAAACTCTCTGACTGGGCAGTATTTGAGTGGCGAAAAGGCGATTATGATCCCGACGGATCGTACGCCAATTGACAAAAAGAAGGTGGTGAAACTCACTGGAGCTAAGGGCAATAACCTAAAAAATGTCACCCTTACGCTTCCAGTTGGACTGTTTAGCTGCATCACCGGTGTCTCTGGCTCAGGGAAATCCACCCTAATCAATGATACCTTTTTCAAAATTGCCCACACTGAACTGAATGGCGCAACGACACAGGTACCGGCGCCATACAATAAAATTGAAGGTTTAGAGCACTTTGATAAAGTCATCGATATCGACCAAAGCCCGATAGGACGAACTCCACGCTCTAATCCGGCCACCTACACCGGTATCTTTACGCCAATTCGAGAGCTGTTCGCCGGTACCCAAGAGGCTCGTTCACGCGGCTACAAACCTGGACGCTTTAGCTTTAACGTCCGTGGAGGGCGATGCGAGGCATGTCAAGGGGATGGTGTGATTAAGGTTGAGATGCACTTTTTGCCTGACGTGTACGTGCCATGTGATGCGTGTCAGGGCAAGCGCTACAACCGTGAAACACTCGAAGTGCGCTACAAGGGCAAGAGTATCGATGAGGTACTGGAAATGACGGTCGAAGATGCACGCAATTTCTTTGACCCCGTGCCAGTGATCGCGAGAAAACTGCAAACCTTGGTGGATGTCGGTCTCTCCTATATTCGCCTTGGACAGGCGGCAACCACACTATCAGGCGGTGAAGCTCAGCGAGTTAAATTGGCCCGTGAGCTATCAAAAAGAGATACTGGCAAGACATTGTATATTCTTGATGAGCCGACCACAGGTCTGCATTTCCATGATATTCAGCAACTGCTCACTGTGCTACATCGCTTGCGGGATCATGGCAACACCGTGGTAGTGATTGAGCATAACCTCGATGTGATCAAAACCGCTGATTGGATTGTTGACCTTGGCCCAGAGGGTGGACAAGGTGGTGGTGAAATCATTGCACAGGGCACACCTGAAGACGTGAGTCTGGTCGAAGGCTCGCACACAGCTCGCTTCTTGAAACCTATGTTAAAGTGAGCAAAATAGGTAAGATAGGAAACCAGCCTTGCGCTGGTTTCTTTTTTTGGGCAACCATCACTCAGAGCAAATTATGGCCACTATCCATGTTAGCGGGACACAACTTCAACCGGCAAAACCGGTTATCCCTTTAAATCGTCCATTCATCATGGCGCTCAGCGCGATGTTCCTGCTATTTATGCATGTTTTTATGCCTAACCCCGGTGGCTCAGGCTTAGCTCTGATCTTCAACAATACTACCTGGGCTGGCCTAAGCCTCGCTATTGGCGTTGGTTTATATCAAATCAGCATCAACCACTACCTGCGTTACAACAAGTTCACCATAGGTCTGTTGATTGCCTGCGGCTTAATGACCCTACCCATGCTGTACTCGGCTGCCGACATATCAACGGTCGCACCACGCATACTCGCCTTGTGGTCTGGCTGGGTGTTTTTTGTCGCCTTACAGCAGTTTCGTTTGGGTAATAAACACAAGCAGCGGATTCTAGAGCTTATCGTCATCGCCAGCGTGATCGAGGCACTGATTGGTTATGGGCAGTATTTCTGGTTAGAGCCGGGCAATCAATTTGGCTATAACGCTGTCGATAATCGTCCCTATGGCATTTTCCAACAAGCGAATGTGATGGCGAGTTTCCTTGCGACAGGACTGGTCCTGTCAGGCTATCTATTGGCACGCAAAAACAACCGCTACAGTACGTTGCTCGATACTGGTTTGCATTATATCGCTCCGCTACTTCTTACCCCTCTGTTGGTGGTTCTAGCCTCACGGACAGGCTGGATTAGTTCACTTGTTGCGGTCATGATGATCATGCCCTATCTGTGGCGCTTTTCCACCAAACGCCGCGCCTTAACTTGGCTGGCGATGGTCGTGATTGGCACCGGACTCGGCTTTGTCGCGAGCCAGCATCAACACAAGACTGAGTTTATTGCGCAAAAAGTGACCCTGACAGATGTCCGACAAGATATCTACTCTCAAGCCATGGATATGATGATTGAGAAGCCGTTTACAGGCTGGGGCTATGGGCGATTTGAATCGCAATACACCCTGTATACAGCGCGCCAGCATCAAATCAACCATAAGTATCAACCTGGCTTACCGGCGATGGACCATCCTCACAACGAGATCTTGTTGTGGGGGATTGAAGGTGGGATTGTCCCGTTACTTGGGCTCTTACTGGTTGCCCTACTGACCGTAGCGCGGATCAGACAGGCAAAACCGGGGACTCGTCTTGCCCTACTGGCGCTTTTTGTGCCGATATTGCTCCACTCCCAGCTTGAATATCCATTTTACCACTCAGCGATCCATTGGCTCGTTCTGATCATCTTGCTGTACTGGGTTGACCAGCGCACAAGCAAGCTAAGACACGCCCACTTTTCACCCTTGATCAAAGCTGGGTTACGCGTAAGCTGCTTAGTTGTTCCTCTTACCACAGTGACCTACATGGTCAGTGCTATGCATACCAACCATGTCCTGACTCAGTTTGAGCAGTCTTCGCCTAAAGACCCTAAGATCCTAGAGCGAATCTCTAATCCGTATGCATGGACAGAGCGTTATCAATGGGCCATCTACAGCACCTATTTTGATATTGGCCTGCAGACGGGTGACCATGGCTACACCCAAGTCTACGTAAACTGGTCACTTGATATGATCAAACGCAAACCAAGGCCTGAGCTGTATAAGAACTTGATATTGGCGTATTCCGCAATGGGGGATGAGCGCAAAGCTAAGCAGGTACGCACTGAAGCCGAACTCTTGTATCCAAGGCTGGCTTTTCCAGCCCAAAGTCGCACCGCTCCTATCCGCGCTTCTGTTATTGATCCAGAGTTGCAACCGTGACGGCATAAGAAAAATCGCCAAGCGCCACCAAATTCAATGTTTAGCGGCGCCCGCAGGAGGCGCCCGCAGGAGGCGCCAGCAAGAAACCTAGCGTAGTTTCTCCTCAAGGGCCTTTAGACATAGCGCGACGTTTTGCTCTGAGGCACCGTAGCCCATCAAGCCAATCCGCCATGCTTTGCCAGCAAGCGCGCCCAAACCAGCCCCAATCTCAAGATTGAACTCATTAAGTAGCTCTGAGCGCACCTGCGCTTCATCGATGCCCTCTGGTACGTAAACGGCATTAAGCTGTGGCAGGCGGTGCCCCTCATCAACCACAAATGTAAAACCAAGGCTCTCAAGCCCCTGCTTTAGCTTTTCGTGCATTGCTTGGTGACGCGCCCAGGCTTGCTCTAGGCCCTCATTTTTGAGCATGACTAGTGACTCGTGCAGTGCATAAAGACTATTCACCGGTGCAGTATGGTGATAGCTACGCTTACCCTCTCCACTCCAGTAACCCAGCACTAGGCTTTGGTCGAGAAACCAGCTTTGAATAGCATGAGTACGTGATTGAATCTTCTCGATAGCTGCCGGTGAGAAGGTTAGTGGAGAGAGGCCGGGCACACAGGATAGACACTTCTGACTTCCAGAATAAACCGCGTCCAATTGCCATTCATCCACCTTGAGTGGCACACCGCCAAGCGAGGTGACGGTATCGACTATGGTTAACATACTATGACGTTTAGCCAGTGCACCCAAGGCTTGTGCATCGCTGACGGCGCCGGTCGATGTCTCTGCATGCACAAAAGCCAAGATTTTAGCATCTGAATGCTCTAACAGTGCCTGCTCTACCTTACTCACAGAGACGGGCGCTCCCCAGTCATCGTCTATCACTACCGCCTCACCACCAGCACGGACAACATTCTCTCGCATCCGCTCACCAAATACCCCATTGCGACAAACAATGACTTTATCGCCTGGCTCGACTAAGTTGACAAAACAAGCCTCCATACCGGCACTACCGGGAGCCGATACCGCAATGGTAAACGCATTTTGGGTTTGAAAAGCGTATTTAAGTAGGCTCTTAAGCTCATCCATCATCTGGATAAAGAGTGGGTCGAGGTGACCAATCGTTGGTCGACTCATTGCCTGAAGGACCTGTGGTGAGATGTCTGATGGGCCAGGTCCCATCAAGACGCGACGAGGGGGAATAAAGCTTTGGATAGACATACATCACTCCATTGAAATTTATTGTTGTAAAACCAGCCACGCCGCTAAGGCATCGACCAGGTAGGAAGAAAATTGGACAGTTAAGTATAGAGCTCCTAGCCAAGCTATTGGGAGCAAATAGCAAAACTGCTGACAACTTCAAATATTGATTGACATTTTTGCACCAAAGCCGTTCAATGATCGACATAGAACAGAAGAGGAGCGCTGCCCAGGCAGGTATATAGTGGAATCGCAATTCCGATACTATTTACCGAGGGGGAGTAGCGCCGAGATAGGAATTTTTTGCGAGATTCTCCTGTCGGTTGAATGGGCTGAATCCCTTCAACTGTCATCAGCTCAGTCTGGTGATGAGCTTCTGAGGTCGTGACGACACTTTTCTCACCCTCTGCTCACCCATTCCCTCTTCAAACACACTGGAAGTTTAATCTTTTTGAAGTATAGGGAGACCAACTGTGAGCACATTTAATGTCGCCAAATTCGGCGGAACAAGCGTAGCCAATTTTGACGCCATGAGTCGTTGTGCAGCGATTATCGAGAGCCACCCATCAACGCGACTTGTCGTGAGTAGTGCCTGCTCTGGCGTAACCAACTTGTTGGTGGCACTTGCCAATGGTGTTCCTGAGCAACAACAGCGCAGCGAGATCCTGCAGCAAATCGCCGATATTCATGAAGCTATCCTGGCAAAACTCAATCAGGCAGATGAGGCTGCCGCTGAGGTGTATGCTATTCTGGATACCATTACTAGCCTTGCTGAGGCTGCCTCTATCCAATCTAGCACTAAACTAACCGATCATTTGGTTGCGTGTGGTGAGCTGATGTCAACCCACATCCTCGCCCAACTGATGCGCGAGCAAGGCATCAATGCGGTTCGCTTTGATATCCGCGAAGTGCTCAAAACCGACAGCAACTTTGGTCGTGCAGAGCCAAGTCTTGAACAAACCGCCACGCTTGCCAAGGAGAAGTTGGTCCCCTTGTGTCGTGAGCAGGTGGTAGTGACCCAGGGCTTTATTGGCTCAAATGATGAAGGGGATACCACGACGCTAGGCCGTGGAGGCAGTGATTATAGTGCCGCCCTCATCGCAGAGGCCGTTGAGGCATCAGGACTGGAAATCTGGACCGATGTTCCAGGCATCTACACCACCGACCCTCGTATCGCACCCAATGCCGCCCCTATCGCTGAGATCAGCTTCAGTGAGGCCTCGGAAATGGCCAACTTTGGCGCGAAGATCCTTCACCCATCAACGCTGGTTCCAGCTCTGCGCCATGATATTCCCGTGTTTGTTGGCTCATCACGCGAGCCAGAGAAAGGTGGAACTTGGATCCGCCACTACGCTGAAACCTCGCCGCTGTATCGTGCACTCGCCCTGCGCAGTAATCAGACCATGGTGACCTTACGCAGTGCTAAAATGTTCCACGCCTATGGCTTCCTCGCCAAGGTGTTTGAGATCCTAGCCAAGCATAAGATCTCGGTCGATCTTATCACCACCTCGGAGATCAGTGTGTCGTTGACCCTTGATCAAACCGACACCTCAGGTGGTGCACCACAACTGCCTGTCGCTGCGCGTGAAGAGCTAGAAGAGATGTGTCATGTAGAGGTGGAGCACAACCTAAGCGTAGTTGCGCTTATCGGCAACAACATGAGCGCTTCAAAAGGCTGTGCAAAGCAGGTCTTTGGCACACTGGAAGACTTTAACCTACGCATGATCTGCTACGGTGCTAGCCAACACAACCTGTGCTTCTTACTCCATGAGTCAGTAGCTAAGCAAGCGGTGCAAAAACTTCACCAAGAGCTGTTTGAAAAGTAATAACAGCCACTTAAAGCTATGAAGAGGCGTTGACTGCAGCGCCTCTTCGCTGAGAACCACCAGCCAAGCCTCATAACTCAAGCAATGTCAGATGACTGCTACGCTGCAGCAGCCTGATATGCACAAAAATGCATTATACCAACTTTGCGAGTCACTTCACGATCTTAACCTAGCCCCAAGTGGATCCATTCTCTGTAATGAAACTAGCTGAATAAACAGCTCATCAAAGGAATTGAGAATGAATAATAAAATCCCCCTAAAAATGGGTGCATTGTGTGCAGTGCTGTACCTCACTGCGCCTAACGTACACGCCCACGGCTGGGTCGAATACCCTGAAGCGCGTCAATCCATCTGTTACGAGCAAGGCGGTATATGGAGTGGCAGTCCACCTAACCCCGCATGTGCTCAAGCCCTAGCAATATCAGGCAGTTACCCATTTGTTCAGCGTAATGAATACGCCAACCTTGTCGAAGACTACACCAACATGGAGGTCGTTCGCACCGCGGTCCCTGATGGTACGTTATGTTATGCCAATGATTCACAAAAAGCGGGGATGGGCGCTGCACATAGCGAGTGGACGCGCACTCTGATGAGTTCAGGTACATTCGAACTTGTGTTCAATGCAACAGCACCACACAACCCCTCATACTGGGAGATTTATCTCACTAAACAAGGTGTCGATACCTCTCAGCCACTCAAGTGGGACGACCTAGAATTGATCGAAGAGGTCGGCAACATTACAGCCCAATCCGGTAAATACCGTATGAATGTCACCATTCCCGATGACCGCTCTGGGCGTGCTGTTCTTTTCACTCGCTGGCAGCGCATAGATGCCGCAGGGGAAGGTTTTTATAACTGCAGTGACATTACCATCGGCAGCGATACCCCTCCCCCCATAGATCCTAGTGAACCTTATCTAAATCAAGGGGCGCAGTTTGTGCCTAACGACATCAGCCTTGATACTCCACAGCTCGGAGAGGTCGTTAAATACGATGTCTTAAACAGCAACGGCACTGTCCATTCGAGCTTTTCTGTCACCATCACAGAGCAAAACCAAGCTGACTGGGATCGCCTACTGGCTGCTGATATCAATGGTTACTACGAGTCAAACTACAGTGGTGAGGTCTTTATTGGTCGCTGGCATGAAGAGATGGAACACTATATGTACTTCCAAGGAGACTTATATAACAACTACTTCAATTCACTCGATCCACTTGCATCTGGGTTACTGACGATAGAGCCGGAACAAGGCGACTCCGACCTTAGAGCTGTGATCACACCAACCACCTTGCAAGTCATCACCGTGGCGGAAGTCACTCATGGTACAACGGTGGTGCTCAACCCATACCAAAGTGAAGGAGAGATTGTATCCATAGATTGGCAACAACTCAGTGGTCCGAGCCTCACGCCTGAGTATGGTATTGGTGGTGAGCTGATCCTAGATACCTCGCTACTGGCAGATACTCAAAGTGAGCTCTCGTTTGAGTTGACGATTTCCAGTGAGCAAGGATCTGACAGCACTGTGTATAGTTTCTCGGTTCTTCCAAGCGGTGGGGATAGCCCTGAAGAGCCTGTTGATCCAGTTGAGCCAATCGATCCCAATGCATGGAGCGCTTCGGCGACATATAACGAGGGCGATCAGGTGACTCACAATGGTCAACTATGGACCGCGTACTGGTGGACACAAGGTGATGAGCCCGGTACGACCGGAGAATGGGGTGTTTGGCGCTTATAGTTGATACTCATACCAATAAAAAAGCCCCTCATCGTGAGGGGCTATACATTTCGATCAGTGGTTACCCATTGATGTTAGGTCCTAACCACTTTTCTGCTTCCTCGAGCTCCCAACCCTTGCGATCGGCGTAGCTTGCAACCTGATCTGGCTGGATTTGAGCAATAGCAAAATAGCGTGATTCAGGGTGCGAGAAATACCAACCTGATACTGAGGCCCCTGGCCACATTGCGTAACTTGAGGTAAGTGACATGCCAATGTTTTGCTCAACATCAAGCAGCGACCAAATACAGCCCTTCTCGGTATGCTCAGGACATGCAGGGTAGCCCGGTGCCGGGCGGATCCCTTGGTAGTTTTCACGGATCAGCTCTTCATTGGAGAGGGCTTCATCCGCAGCATAACCCCAAATCTCCTTGCGTACTCGTTCATGCAGATACTCAGCAAATGCCTCCGCAAGGCGATCGGCAACCGCTTGGATCATGATAGCGTTGTAATCATCGCCCTCGGCCTTAAACTGATCAGCAAGCTCACGCTCACCTATCCCACCCGTCACAGCAAAACCACCAATCCAGTCAGGCTTACCGCTCTCTTTTGGCGCGATGTAGTCTGAAAGGCAGTAGTTATAGCCTTTTGGCTTCTCGGTCTGCTGACGCAGGTTACACAGGACTTGCGCGACTTGCGTGCGAGACTCGTCGGTGTACACCTCAATATCATCGCCCACACTAGATGCCGGGAATAGACCACATATACCGCGGACCTTGAGTAACCCCTCAGCTTGGACTCGATCTAGCCACTCATTTGCATCTTGGAAGAGGCGCTGCGCCTCTTCACCGACCTCTTCATGTTCAAAGATCTTCGGATACTTACCGACCAAAGACCAAGTCATAAAGAACGGGGTCCAGTCGATATAGTCTCTTAATGTCGCCACATCGACATCATCAAAGATGTGAATACCTGATTTCACCGGTACTGGCGGAGTGTACGAACTCCAATCAATCGCGACTTTGTTCTCTCGCGCCTGCTCGAGTGTCACCGGTTTGGTTCGCGGCTGCTTACGATTGTGCTGATCGCGCACTCGCTCATAATCAGCATCTAATTTGGTCACAAAGTCAGGTCTGAGTTCATCAGATAGGAGTGAGGTACAAACGCCCACTGCGCGTGAGGCATTGTTGACATAAATCACTGGGTGCGAGTAGTTTTGTTCAATTTTAACCGCAGTATGCGCCTTAGAAGTGGTGGCGCCGCCAATCAAGAGTGGCAAATCAAAGTCCAGTCGCTCCATCTCTTTGGCCACATGCACCATCTCATCAAGCGATGGGGTGATCAGACCCGACAGGCCAATGATGTCAACGTTCTCTTCTTTGGCTACCTTGAGGATCTTTTCACACGGCACCATAACACCAAGGTCGATGATCTCGTAGTTATTACACTGCAAGACCACACCAACGATATTCTTACCAATATCATGAACATCGCCCTTTACTGTCGCGAGCAGGATCTTACCGTTTGAGCTCCCCTGCTGCTTCTCAGCATTGATAAAGGGTTCCAAGTGCCCCACGGCTTGTTTCATCACGCGCGCCGACTTAACCACTTGCGGCAGAAACATCTTACCCTCACCGAATAGGTCGCCGACCACGTTCATCCCATCCATGAGAGGCCCTTCAATCACCTCCAAAGGCTTGGTGGCATTCTGACGCGCTTCCTCGGTATCCTCGATAATGAACTCAGTAATCCCTTTGACCAGAGCATGCTCTAGACGCTTGGCAACAGGCCAGGTGCGCCACTCAAGCGCAGAAGCATCATCTTCTTTGCCCACGGCATTGGTACGGTACTCTTCCGCAATCTCTAGCAATCGCTCAGTACCATCATCACGGCGGTTAAGCACCACATCCTCAACAGCTTCACGGAGTTTCTCAGGCACGTTGTCATAGATCTCGAGCTGACCTGCGTTAACGATGCCCATATCCATACCGTTTTTAAAACAGTGGTAAAGGAACACTGCATGAATCGCTTCACGAACGTAATTGTTGCCGCGGAATGAGAAGGAAACGTTCGACACCCCACCTGAAATCATCGCATGTGGGAGGTCACGTTTGATATCTGCCACAGCTTCAATAAAATCAACTGCGTAGTTATTATGCTCTTCAATACCGGTAGCAACCGCAAAAATATTCGGGTCAAAGATGATATCTTCGGCAGGGAAACCAACTTCATCGACTAGGATACGATAGGCATTGGTACAAATCTCAAGCTTACGCTCACGGGTCTCAGCCTGCCCCTGCTCATCAAACGCCATAACGATTACGGCAGCGCCATAACGGCGGATCAGCTTAGCTTGCTCAACGAACTTCTGTTTGCCTTCTTTGAGTGAGATGGAATTAACGATCCCTTTGCCCTGGATACATTTCAGCCCAGCCTCAATCACCTCCCACTTCGAGGAGTCGACCATAATCGGTACTCGTGAGATCTCAGGCTCTGACGCACATAGATTAAGGAAGCGAACCATGCAGGCCTCGGCATCCAGCATCCCTTCATCCATATTGATATCAATGATCTGAGCGCCATTCTCAACTTGCTGTCGTGCGACCTCTAAAGCCTCATCGTAGAGTTCTTCTTTGATTAGACGCTTAAATCGAGCTGAGCCAGTGACGTTGGTACGCTCACCAACATTGATAAACAAGCTGTCTTTCTCAATCGCGAGTGGCTCAAGTCCTGATAGACGACAAGCAACCGAAAGCTCGGGTAAAGATCGTGGCTTAAGGTCAGCAACGGCCGCAGCCATTTGACGGATATGTTCTGGTGTTGTGCCGCAACAGCCACCAATCATATTAAGGAAGCCACTTTGTGCCCATTCTTTAACATGACTGGCCATCTCTTCTGGAGACAAATCATATTCACCAAACGCATTTGGTAAGCCGGCATTCGGGTGAGCGGAAACATAGGTTTCAGAGATGCGAGAAAGCTCTTCAACATAGGGTCTTAGCTCATCAGGGCCAAGTGCACAGTTGAGACCAAAAGTGATTGGGTTAACATGACGCAGCGCATTATAAAATGCCTCGGTAGTTTGCCCTGACAGGGTACGTCCAGATGCGTCGGTAATGGTCCCGGAGATCATCACAGGCAAGGTGATACCCATTTGATCAAAGACAGTGTCGACGGCAAAAGCACAGGCTTTAGCGTTTAGAGTGTCGAAGATGGTTTCAATCAAGAGCAGGTCACAGCCGCCTTTGATCAGCGCACGGGTTGATTCAGAGTACGCCGCAACTAACTCATCAAAGCTGACATTACGGTAGCCGGGGTCGTTTACGTCTGGAGAGATAGAGCACGTGCGGTTGGTCGGACCTAACACACCCGCGACATAGCGAGGTTTCTCTGGTGTCTTTTGCGTCCATTCATCCGCAGCAGTACGAGCTAGCCTCGCAGCCTCATAGTTGATCTCCTCGCTTAGGCTCTGCATATCATAGTCGGCCATCGCGATGGTGGTTGCATTAAAGGTATTGGTCTCAAGAATATCCGCACCAGCTTCTAGGTATTCGCCGTGAATAGCCTTAATCAGCTCTGGTTGCGTTAGAACCAATAAATCATTGTTTCCCTTTAGGTCACAATGCCAATCAGCAAAACGTGCTCCTCGATAATCACTTTCCTCGAGCTTATGTCCCTGGATCATGGTGCCCATACCACCGTCGATCAACAGTATCTTTTGCTTGAGTTGAGCCTCAATCTGCTGTCTTACGTTCGTTCCCACTTTACAGCCTCATTCCGTGTTCATTTCCTACATCCTACCACACAAGCTACAGATATCTAGACGTCTAAATAAACCGGATAGATTAATTTTTGATTTCATCTAATTTGGTCGTTTTACCTATGGAGAGGTTTATCAAACAATCTGTGAGTCACGTATAAAATGGGCAACAAAACAAATAGGAAGTATGTTCGCTGGTACTTTTGGATGCCGGATGAACCAATTAAGTCACAAGCCAGTGGCGTAGCAGTACAACTAAAACAACCAGGCTGGTTTAGTAACAAATTACTAGGCCGAGCTGTTATTAAAGATATCAGTTTGGGCGGGGCAGGAATCCTGGTATCAAACCGAGTTGAAGTGCCAAAAAATATTCTAATAGAAACCTCAACGGGCCACCTATTCAATGCTGAGGTTGTCTACCAACGCGATGAGGGAGAGCTCTTTACCTTCTTGGGCGTTCTATGGACGGATAACAACGACGAGGCGCGAATTGAGCTAATTGAAGAGGCGCAGGAGCTAACCAATACCGAACCGAGACATGAAAACCCCAAAATATAGGGGCGGGGATCGGGTTTCGGGCTCTCGCCCTCCGAGGTTCGAGTGGTGCGCGTAAACGTTCAGAGTTAACGAAACTCCTCGCACCTCGGAGCGTTAGCGTACTCGAACCTCGCACCCTCGATTCTCGTCTCTCGCAACGAAGTAATCTCGTCTCTGGAGAACGAAAAAAGCCCAAGTCTTTCGACTTGGGCTTAATATAAGTGGCGGAGTGGACGGGACTCGAACCCGCGACCCCCGGCGTGACAGGCCGGTATTCTAACCAACTGAACTACCACTCCGCAGTGGTCTCTTTAAAGTCTTATCTCTAGAGTGCTTTAAACAGATAATGTTCAAAGCCTGGCGATGTCCTACTCTCACATGGGGAAGCCCCACACTACCATCGGCGCTATTGTGTTTCACTTCTGAGTTCGGCATGGAATCAGGTGGGTCCACAACGCTATGGTCGCCAAGCAAATTTGTTTAATTCAGAAAGCTGTAAAAGTCTTTATACACATTCAAAGTTCTTGCTTTGAGTCCATCAAAACCCTTTGGGTGTTGTATGGTTAAGCCTCACGGGCAATTAGTACAGGTTAGCTCAACGCCTCACAACGCTTACACACCCTGCCTATCAACGTTCTAGTCTCGAACAA